>JBCCFL010000006.1:0-201854 GCA_039029735.1 Actinomycetota bacterium
CTGGATCGAACGGACCTACCACCAGCGCCGACGCCAGACCCGCCTCGGCCGGTTGACCCCGGCCGAATACGAAACAATCATGACCCCTCAACCGGCACTCGCCGCCTAAGCAACCTGACACCTCAAATCGCGGCAGTCCCGACCACTCCGAATACGCCGACTAGCCCGTAAAGCTGTAGTTCCGACATTTATCCAATTTCAGTCTGAACAGGCTTAATAGTCCAATACGGGCCTATCGCGAACACGCTGAGTGCCAACCGGCCTGACGCCCAGCACGGCAAGGTCCGTACCTGACCTGGTCATCGACGTAGCCCGTCGAATCGGGACGGTGTGGTGAAGCACGATTCGAGATGGCCACGCAGCACCATACGAAACCGGCCTTTAGCGACGGCTAGCAATCGGGCTAGCAGTGACCTCGCCCGCCCGAAAACACAAACACCCCCGGCCTGGGGCCAGGGGCTTCGTGCGTGGGGCTAACAAGAGTTGAACTTGTGACCTCACCCTTATCAGCCATAGGCAGGGCGTTCACCGATAGGCGTCGATGCCCCGTGACCAGCGCCGACGTTCCATGGGCGTCCGCAGCCGTTCGCCTAAGGCTGTCCAGGGTTGCTCACAGGGTTGCTCACACTCGTCGTTCCGAGCACCCGATCCAGTCGAGAACGCCGGTGCTCGACCCCCCGAATGGGTCGGGCCAGCTCGCCCCCCGGATGGGTTGGGCCCCGCTGGTTCAGAGGTCGGTACGGCGTGTGAGCGATGCGATGGGTTGGCCTGAGCGATTGGCGGCTGCGACAAGGGTTTGGATCGTGGTGCGAGTGCGTCCGTTTGCCCCTCGTGGGTCGCCGTTGGCTTTGGCGACCATGTCCATGTCGACTCGGACGTGGCCGTCGCTGGCGGGCGACAGCGGGGTGCCATTGACTTCGGCGTCTGCGACGAAGCGCTCAGGTATTGCATCGAGCCATTGGAGGGTGGCGAGTACGCCGTCGGCTTCGGCGTCATCAGCGTTGGCGAACCGGCGGATGGTCGATGGTGCAACCCCGACTTGTTGACTGAGCGCCGCCCAACTCAGGCCACGTCGGTCCCGCTCCGCATCCACCGCCACGAAGAGCGCTCGCAGGTCGAACAACGATCTCGCCATCGCAGCCGAGACTAGCGACGTGATGCTGATCGTCCCCGCCCCTGGGTAGCCGACGCCGCCCGGCGATGGTGGTTGTAGTGTTGGGGACGTGTCGGTGCTGGTGTGTTCCGACGATGTCCGCCGAGAGGTTGACAGTGTCGCTGAGCTTGACGAGGTCTTAGACGGCCTGGCCGCCGGCGACGTGCCTGTGCTCGTCGAGTTGACCGGTGGATCGGCTGTCATGAACGTGGGTGTCGGTCGCCCAGAAGTCGGGGTGGTGCTGTTCCGTGATCCCGACGGGCGGCCCTGGTGTGCTCGCTCTGGCGACGGTTCGTCGATCAGCCCTGGTTTGCAACTGGAGTTCGCCAAGCACGGCACCGTGTATCGGTTCTTCGCTCATGCTGCTATCGCATCCACTGAGATGCGAGAGGCGGCGAGAGAGTTCGTTCGGACACCTGGTGCGAAGCCATCGGTCCTTACATGGGTGCCAGAAGGTATCAGCGCAGGTACGAACAGTGGAGGCGACGGTGGATCCTGAGTACGAAACGGCTGCGATTGCGATCTACACCGGCGACCTGTCCGATCTTGACCGGGAGCTGACGGCAAAACCCGAGCTGGTGACACGCCGCTCATCGTGTGGTCACCCCACGCTGCTCCAACTCGTTGCCTGCGAAGCAGCTGACCTCGTCAATCCAGTCGGGGCCGCTCGGCTCCTGGTCGAACGAGGTGCAGAGACGTGGTTCCCGGTCGTGTCCGCTGCTGGCTGCAACTCGGCAGAAGTACTGAGGTTCCTGATTGACTCGGGCGCCGCCTTCGATCGGGACGATTCGTGGACGCCGCTCGAAGAAGCCCTCTACTGGAACAGCCAGGACACGGTCCAGGTCCTCGTCGAGCACCAGGCCCCGGTCCGATCATTGGCTGCAGCCGCCGGGCTGGGAGATCTCAACGTCATCAACGGGTTCCTCGACGGTGACCCACTTCGATCCGACGCTGGCCCTGTTCGCTCACCGTTCCCCGACACCGTTCCATACGAGATGGCCGACGACCCACAAGCCATCATCAATCACGGGTTCGTCATGGCCGCCAACACCGGACAGCTCGAGGCCGCCAAACGACTCCGCACTGCAGGAGCCCGAGTGAACGAACGACCACCCGGCTACCACTGGCACGGCACAGCGCTCCACGCCGCCTGCTGGCGTGGCGACCCCTCACTCGTTGGCTGGCTGATCTCCATCGGCGCTGACCCAGCGATTCGTGACGGCCTGGCCGATGCCGACGCCACCGGATGGGCCACCCACCACGGACACCCTGACCTGCTGCCGCTCCTCCAACAGCCACCCACCCCGTGAACCCTCGACAGCGGCCAGCCGGTAGCGTCGAGACATGAAGGTCACGCTGCTCTACTTCGACCACTGCCCCAACTGGGTCGAAACCGACCAGCACCTGACACGGCTTCAAGCAGAGATCCCTAACCTCGAAACCGTCCGACAGCGGGTCGAAACACCAGAAGACGCAGAACGGCTCGGCTTTCGAGGCTCACCCAGCATCCTGATCAACGGCGTCGACCCCTTCGCCAACACCGACGCTCCAGTCGGGCTGTCATGCAGGATCCATACCACACCGTCAGGCCCAGCGGGCAGCCCGACCTTCAATCAGCTACGGGACGCCCTGGCCAACCACGCCTGATTTCCTCCTGCCTTCTAACGAAGCCATCCGAGGACAGGCATTACTTGCGTCCCCGGAATCCCAGTCTGCGGTACTGATCGCTGAGACCGCCGATAGAGAATGTGCGTTCACTGGACGGCCCGCCGTAGGCCGTCCACCCGGCATCATTCCGAGTCGCCTGTTAGCGGCCAGGGCCAGGACGTTGCACGAAGTAGCTTCCGCTCGGTCGCCCTCTCCCCTTCACCGCCGTTGTTCCTGTCGGTGGGCTGAGCCCAGGTCACCTGTTTCGCTTTCATTGGCACTGTCGTTGTTCAGCTCTGATCTCGCTCGACCTTGACGACGGCTACCGACTTGTCGTCGTGGATCTTCGATCTCGGCCAGTGCTCGCAGTCTGGGTCGCTCTCTTCGGTTGCGTGGACCAGGGCAACGAACTCGGCGGCTGAGCGCTTGGCGACCTCGACTCCCTCGGCCCAGTTTGGGGGTACGGCGTAGTCGTCGACTCCGGCTGAGGCGCCATCGGTGAGGAGCACGGCAGTATCGACGTCAGCCGCGTCGAAGGATCGTTCGATGGAGTATCGGGCTGCTTCGGGCGTAGCCGAGGGGACCCAGAATCCACCAGGCTGGTTGCGGTGGGACTCGAACTCTTCGATGGTCCTGATCCACTCGGGGTCGGTGAGATCTGGCCTGCCGGGTGGCCGCTGGATCGAGTTGGAGACGTCGTCGAGTCGATCGTCTCGGATCTGGTGGATGTTGCCGGTTCGGTCGAGAACGATCACTGGGCTGTCGCAGAGCACCATCACGTCCAGGCGATCGCCGGCCAAGCGGACCATGCTGACAGTCGTCGATGGGGCCTTGCCCGGTTCAAGCCCAAAGGTGTCGACCAGTTCGCCGATGCGATCCTCGAGCAGCTTGGGCAGCTCGCAGAAGGGGTCGGCTTCGAGTCCGTCGGCCAGTCGCTGTCCTAGTTCTTGAGCGATCCATTCACCGTTGCGGTCGAGCTTGATCGCTTGGGTGGCACCGTCGAGGATGATGACGGCGTTCGGCGTGACGAAGATGCGATCTTCTGATGGCCTGTCGGGTCTTGCTGGTCGGGCGGCGGTGGTGACGGTCAGTGAGGGAGCGCTAGGCATGCGGCTTCCGATCTCTTGATCTCGCCTTGGCCGTTGTTCTCGCTTGCGATCACCATCGAGAAGTTCTTGGTCCCGACTTGTTCGTAGATCGTGCCGAGGTGGGTGCTCAGGTAGTGCACTGCGCCCAGTGAGCCGATGGCGTGGACACCGGCGACAAGGAACAGGCTTCGGCGGTCATCGAATCGGACTCGCCCGACGTAGGCCACGTCCTCGTTGAGCGGAACCGACTCGTCCATGGGTGACACGAACAGCTGCCCGGTGACCCGGTCCGTGATGCCCCACCGTCCGTCATCGTCAGGCTTGAACTCTAGGACCGGGTCGTTTTCGAGAATCTCCTCGATCGTGGGGGAGGACTTCGGTCCGCACACGGCCACTAGGTCGGGTGCCTGGGGCTGCCATGGCAGTCGGGGATCGATGTCCACTTGGTCGATGACGAAGCCAAGGCCGTCGAGCATCGTCGCCAGTTCATCCCGGGCCCGGATGTCTTCGGAGGCCACCACCGGGAGATCCCGACCCTCGACTGGTCGTAGCGGCAAACCGATATCGATCGGGCCAACCCCAAACAGCACCCGCTCCAGCGGCGGCCCGTCGGATCGAATCTGGCTTACCCGGCCACGGGACAAGCCGATCTCGTCAGCGATTGAGGTGTAGGACATGCCGCCCTCAGCTGCTTCCTCGATCGCCTCTCGCCGAAGTCGAGCTAGCTCGATCTCGACTTGCTGCGACTCGGTGATGGTCCGACTGGCGACCTTGGCCCGACTCAGCGGGTCCTTGATCTTGCGGACTTCGCCAATGGGATCGGTCTTCCGACGCTGGCTCGACACAGTCGAAAGTTTAGGCCCCTTGACAGGCTCACGTCCATGGGGCAATCTTGCTGTTTAGACCCCTAAACGACACCGGAAGTGTTTAGGGCCATAAACACAGGAGCTGGAATGAGCACGGCATTCGCCAACGACCCGTTCGCACATCGCGAGCGACCCGCCGACATCGGTCACCGGCAAACCGCAACCTTCACGTCACTCCCAATCTCAGCTATGCAACCGCCCCGGCTGAACTTCACCGGTCACTGCGTCATGTGCTTTCGCCATGGCTGCGACTCGGATCGATGCCGTGAGCAGTACGAAAACGCCGAGTGGGAGATCTGCCGCACGTGCGATGGGTCCGGTCTCGATGCGATCAAGGAACAGATCTGTACCTGCATCGGCGGCCTGGTCGACATGGCCAACTCGGAATGGCCCCGACGTCCGGTGCCTCGGCCGCCACGGTTGAACTTCGCCGGGTTCTGCATCTGGTGCGACGACCGGTGGTGTGACAACGAGCGGTGCATCGACCGTCACCCGAGATCGGTGTGGATGGTTTGCGACTGGTGCCACGGGCGGGGCCGGATCGAACCCGACCAGTTCGCCTGTGGCTGCTCAAACGGACTCACCGAAGCGGCCTTCACCGGGTCATGACCAACCACACCAGTTCCGACACTGCCGATCTCTCGGCCCAATCTCATGGGGCGGCCGAGGACGGGGGCGGAGCCCCCGCCCGCAGAGCCGCCCCCTCAGGTCGGTTGGTGGAAGCAAACTCCCCCACCCTCTCACCCCAAGTACCCCATTCCCCCGCCCGCCCAGAGGCAGGCGGCCAGCAGGGCCAGGGCTTGTTATTAGTCCATAACTGCACGCCAACACGAAATGGGCCACAACTACCGCAGTTACCAGAACCCCAGTTTGGCTGGGATGGGTTCCTTGAAGAGTTCTCGATCGGGTTCCGACCAGCAGAAGCAGTCGACGTGGCCGCTTCGATGTTCCCCGCCCTCGAACCCGCCGACACACCAGAGCCAGTCGAGTACGGGGACGCCATGACCCAACTCGGTGACACCACTGGACGGTGGCTCAATCGAGAAACCGGCGAGGTGACCGACCTTGGCCCCAAGCGCTACACGTTCACCATCTCCGGCGGCCTGGTCAAAGTCGCCGTCAACGACGTCCGCAGCGGACAAGACCCGCCCCTAGACGACGGCCCGCTCATCGACGCCGGTCGTCTCGAACCATCCGATGGCGGTCCAGAACTGCACGACCAGGACGCCGATGACCTGGAAGGCGCCACCACCTCGCATGTGGTCGATGGGTTCTCCCGACGCAGTCGGAATCGGTGCCGAGCCGCTGGGGCATCCCTGGACTGGGTGGCGGCCAAACGGCCCGGTGACTTCCTGTTGATGGTCACCTGCACCTACCCCGGTGACTGGCGAACGTGCGCGCCGACGCCTGACCACGTACTCCGGCACCGTCGGGCGCTGGAGATGCGCTATCAGCGAGCCACCGGCTACCGCCTCGCCGTCATGTGGAAACGAGAATTCCAAGAACGGGGCGCCCCACACCTCCACCTCTTCGGCTGGTGGCCCTGGCGAATCGCCGACACCCCACTCACCCAATGGGTTTCCACGCAATGGTTCGAGATCGTCGACTCCGGCGACCCCCTCCACCTGTTGGCCGGGACCGGCGTCGACCACGAACAGTCGCTGCGGATGTCGGACCCTTCACGGGTCGGGAACTACTTCGCCAGCTACGCCACCGCCAAGGGCTACAAGGACTACCAAAATCACGCTCCACCGGACTGGACCAACCCCAACGGCTCCGTCGGTCGCTACTGGGGTTACGTCGGCCTCGAACGACTCGCCGCCAACGTCGCCATCACCGAGGCCGACATGGTCCAGATCGAGCGACTGCTACGGGGCGTGCTCCGATCGCAGAAGCGAACCCACCGGACCCGGCTGAGCCGCAACGGGAAACGACCCGACGGGCTCCGGCGCCGCATGGTCAACCGCCGCTACACCCTCCCAACCCTCAAAGGCACCAACCGAGGGTTCATGTTCCTCACCAACGACGGCGCCCAACTCGCCTACGACATCGCCCGAGCACTCCAACTCAACAACCGAGCTCCCTGGCCAACCGGGCAACAGAGGCACCTGCCATGACCCCGCTCCCCACACACCTCGCCTCGTTGATCGACGACCTCGGTGACCCCGACCCGCTGGCCCGGACACGCACCGCCAGCGTGCTGCTCGTCGTCGTCCGTCTCCACCAGCGAGCCGACGCCCTCGCCGCACTCGATCACGGCCACCCTCTCAGAGCCGTGGCCAAAGCCATGCATACCAACGTCGACGACCTCCAAGACGACCTCGCCGCCTGGGCCGCCATCGACCCCAACACCATCTCCCAGACCCTGCCCTACCTCACCCCAGAACTCATCGACCGCTACCAACTCGGAGACCAGCCATGAGCCGACGACGCAAGACCAACCACCACAAACCACGACCTAAACCAGGCCGCACCCAACCAGCCCGACCGCACCAGGCATCGGTGGTGCTCACCCTCATCGACGACAACGGCGACCTCATCAACATCGACATCACCAACGACCCCGACCTCGCCGACCTCGTCACCGACCTCACCGCCGACTGCCCCCACTGCAACGGCCACGAAAGCGAACACCAATGACACCCGACCCCGAACCACACCAAGCACCCGACAAGCTCGTCTACAGCATCGACGAAGCAGCCGAACAACTCAGCATCGGCCGAACCCTCGTCTACCGACTGATCAGGACCGGTCACCTCCCAAGCCTCAAGATCGGACACCGAAGGCTTGTAGCTCGCGCCGACCTGGAGGCCTTCGTCAACCGACTCAGAGACGGCGAGGCAGCGTGAGCAAACGACCGAACGGCGACGGTTCGATCTATCGAGTGGCCGACGGAGGCGGGTGGATGGCATCCGTCAGCTTCATCGACCCCGAGACGGGCAGGACCAAGCGCCGGCGTCGTCGAGCCCGGACGAAGGCCCAAGCCTCCGAGTACGTGCGCCAGATGATTCGAGAGGTGGCCGACTACGGCAACCTGCCGGAGGCAAGCCGCACGGTAGCAACGACCCTCGACGACTATCTGTCGGTCCGGGCCGCTGCCGATCTGGGACACGGCGCCAGAGTCAGTGATCAATGGGCTACGGATCTCATCCGTCGGGGCCTCGGCGATCGATCGCTCACAGCGCTCTCCGTCAAAGACTGCGATGACTTCCTGGCTGGTGCCGCCGCTGGCAGATTCAGTGGACCGCTCGGGCGTGACCAGCTCAAGCGCCTCCGAGGGCGGCTCATTCGAGCTATCGAGAACGATCGTCGTCGAGGCTACATCACCCGGAACGTGGCCGAGTTGGCGGTCATCCCTGAAGTATCACCGCTGCTCAAGCCACGACGGGAACGGCGGGTCATCTCCCACGATCAGCTGCGATCACTGATCGAGCACGCCAGCCCGATCACGGCTCTACTGATCGATCTCTCCGGTCGTCATGGACTTCGGCCCGCTGAGGCTCGGGGTCTGCGATGGTCACGTGTGGACCTCCGTGCCATGACGGTCCGAATAGATGCCCAGATCAACCGGCGCAACGAAATCGTGAAGGCCAAGACGAAGCGCTCCGTCCGCACGATCCGCATCGACGTTCACACCGTGACGAGGTTCGCCACTTGGCGAGACCACCAGGCCGCCGCCGAGCAACACGCCGGACCAGCATGGTCAGGGAACCAGCTCGACCTCATCGCCACGACGGCATTCGGCACCGCTATCAATCAACGCAACGTTCACCGCTCGCTCGCCCGAGCCAGCAATCGGGCGAACGTCGCACCGGCCGTCTCTGGCTACGACCTACGGCATACGGCGATTACCTACCAGGTGGAGAAGGGCTACCCGGTCCACCAGATCGCCGACTGGGCAGGCACCTCGGAGCGGATGATCATCGACGTCTACCGCCACAAGCTCACCGACGTCACCGACCTTGGTCCAGCGGTCTGACCGGAGCGATGCCTTCCTGGTTGCTCACAGGGTTGCTCACAGCAGGCCGTTTCGGGGTGGTCGCTCGCTGGAATCAACAAAGCCCCCGGCTCGTCTACCAGGGGCTTTGGGCTGTGGGGCTACCAAGAGTTGAACTTGGGACCTCACCCTTATCAGGGGTGCGCTCTAACCAACTGAGCTATAGCCCCGAGCGGTGCTCCACGCTACCGGGCGCAACGCCCTGGTGGCTACTGATTTCGACGACGGCGGACCCGGACGGTCTCTTCCTCGACGACGGTCAGCCGGATGCCGCCGACGAGGTCGGAGATCAGGTTGAACACCACCACGAGGAGCACCACGAGCACGGTCGAGGCCAACGTGAGCACGCCAGCGATGATCATCGCCGCTCTGAACACGGCGTCGCCGTTGATCTCGTAGCTCTGGAAGTCGCCCAGGTCGCTGATCAGCTTCTCGATGTTCTCGATCGTGCCGGCCGCCACCGCGGCGTTCCACACGAGCACGCTCGACAGCAGGAGCGAGGCGTAGAGGCAGAGATGGAACAGCACCGAGAACGTGAGCACCGACCACGGATCGATGTGGCGCACCACCCGGCGAACCTTGCGAGCCCGTACCTTGCGCGTGCGCTGGAAAATGCCACTGTCGAGCAGATTCGGCACCCGATCGGCGATTCCGCCGACACGGCCCAGCAGATCGTCGCCAGCGCTCGTGCCTTCGCTCGACTCACGGCGGAACCCGGTGACCAGCGGCGTGGCCGCTGCAGCCTCGGGCGCGTCCTGGGCGGGAAGCGGACGCGTCTCACCGGTGGGAGCAGCCTCCGCAACGGGCACCTCGCCCGTGATCTGCAGCGGCTTCACACCAGATGAATCGATGTCGGCCAACAGGGCGTCGACGTTGGTGGCCGCAGCCCCGTTCGTCGGCACCTGATCCTTCGCCGTTGGAGGCGGAGGAGGCGTGCCCGGCTTGGGAGTGACCTCGGCAGCCGCGTCGTCGTTGGTGGACGAGTCGGCGTCGGCCTTGGTCGACGAGTCGAGCTTCGTGGTGGTGTCGACCTCGGGCGTCGAATCTGCCTTCGACTCGGCCTCGGTCGAGGAACTCGAGCCGGCGTCGCCCGTAGCTGATTCGGCCTTGGAGGTGACGGCGGAGGACGGCTCAGCCTTGGCGGACGAGTCGAGCTTCGTGGTGGTGTCGACCTTGGCCGACACCGGGGACGCCTTCGTGAGCTTGGTGGTCTTTGGCTCATCGGTCACCGCCGCCACGGCGGGGAGCGGATCGGCTGCGGCGGCGCCGAGCGGATCGACCTTTGGCTTCGCGGCGTCGGAATCGGCGTTGCCGTTGTCGGACGGACCCTCGGTGCTGGACGAGGCGTCGGCCTCGACCTCGTTGTCCGCCTCGGCGTCGGCCGAACTGCCCGTGTCGGCTTCTGCGGCGTCTGCGGCGTCGGCCGTACCGTCCGTGTCAGCGTCTGCAGTGTCGACAGCATCCGTGTCGGCATCCGTCTCGGCGTCGGACTCTTCGGCATCGAGGGCTGTGGCCTCGGCCTCCGGGCCGTCGGACGGCTCAGCGTCGCCGGCGCTTCCGTTCGAGCCCGCTGACAACGCAGCCGCAATGGGGCCGCTGTCAGTTGGCTCTGTGCCGAGCGCTGGCACCGCCGGCACGCGCTCCGGGGCTGAATCGTCGGTGGCGGTACCAGCCGCCGAGGGCGACGACCCGTTCCCGTTGCTGTCGGCATCGGTGTCGGTGTCGGTGTCGGTGCTCGTCGCGGCCTCGGGCGCGTCGGCGCTCGGGTCGGAGTCTGCGTCGGCGTCCGGGCTGGAGTCAGCGTCGGACGGCGTGGCCGTCGCGAGGTCGCCCGACGTGTCGCCGTTGGACGACGCGTCGGAAGACGACGTGTCGGCTGACGCCCCGTCGGTCGACTTGGCACCGTCGGCGTCGGCGGACGCGGCAGTGGCCTCGTCGTCGGAGGACGAGGAGGCATCGGGCTTTTTCTCGGGCGTGGTCGCAAAGGTCCGGGGGCCTTTGCCCTTTCCCTTGGCTGGCGTCATCGGTTGCTCGGCAATCTCTGGCTTGAGATCCACGTCGGATGACACGTCGGAGCCCTTAGTGTCAACCGAGCCCGCCCGCTCGAATCCGAGCGCTGCAACGAGAGCGTCACCTACTGCTGGGGAACTCGTCGCGGTGTCGTCAGCGCTCATATCTTCGTCGAGTGTACGCCGCGGCGGGCAGCGGTTGCCGTCACTGAAGCCGGTTGATTTTGACGATTTCGCTCAATCGGAGTAGCCAGCTGCAGCTCGGGCGCGTGCAGCACCAACTTCAACCACCACGATGACAGTCGACCCGTCTCGATGGAATGAGACGACTACCCCACCGTTCGCCGCGGCCAGCGCCTCCGCGCCCTCTTGACCCTCGACGACACCGGCGAGCGCAGCGGCATCGGCGGCCGCCTGCGCTCGGGCCTTGTCGACGGCGGCTCGGCCGAGGTCGGCCACCGCCAGGGTGAGCAACACGCTGACGGCGAACACCGCACCGACCAGCGGCATCACCGAACCGCGCTCGGGTGCCCCCATCTGTTCCTCCAACTGTTCGCAGCGCATGCGCCGACTGATTGTGGAGGCGCCCGCAGGCGCGAGGATCAGGCCTCGGTGGTGCCGTCGCCAGGCTCGACGTCGATGTCGGCGTCAGGCTCGGCATCGGCGGCATCGTCTGGGTTGACGTCGTCGACGCCTGGTGCGTCGTCGACGTTCAGGAGCCGCGCCACAGCCGACACCCGATCGGAGCCACTCAGGTTCATGACCCGCACACCGGTGGCGTCGCGGCCCTGCTGCGACACGTCCAGCACCGGGGTGCGGATGATCACGCCACCGGAGGAAATGATGAGGATCTCGTCGGTAGATGTCACGAACATCGACCCGACCACCTCGCCCTTCTTCTCGTTCACGGTTACGCACCGAACGCCGAGGCCGGCCCGCTTCTTGGCGGTGAACAACTCTGGATCGATCCGTTTGCCGAAACCTTCGGAGGTGACGATCAACAGCTCGCTCTCGGGCGCCAACACCGCGGTGGACACCAGCTCGTCGCCGTCCCGGAACTTCATGCCGACCACGCCGGCAGCAGTACGACCCATGGGGCGCACGTCGTCTTCGGAGAAGCGCAGCGCCTGACCCCGGCGAGAGGTCATGAAGATGTGGTCGGTGCCGTTGGTCGGCACCACGGTGACGAGCTCGTCACCGTCGTTGAGCTTGATGGCGATCAGCCCGCTCCGCAGCGACGAGTCGTAGGCGGTGAACAGCGTTTTCTTGACGCGGCCCTGACGGGTGGCGAAGAACAGGAAGCGGTTCGTCTCGTAGTCGCGGGTGTCGACGATCGTCTGGATCGTTTCGCCGGGCTGGAGCTGGAGCAGGTTCACCAGCGCCATGCCTCGCGACGTGCGGCTGGAGATCGGGATCTCGTGCGCCTTGATCCGATACACCCGGCCGGTGTTCGAGAAGAACAGCAAGTAGGCGTGGGCCGTGGTGTGGAGGAGGTGGGTGACGAGGTCCTCCTCGTCGTCCTTGAGCTTGGCGCCAGTGACGCCCCGCCCGCCGCGACCCTGGGTGCGGAACTCCTCGGCCGACACCGACTTGATGTAGCCCGACGACGACAGGGTGACCACGAGGTCCTCGTCGTCGATGAGGTCCTCGATGTCGAGCTCACCGGGATCGGGCACGAGATCGGTCTGACGGTCGGTTGCGAACTCCTCGCGGATCTCGCCCAACTCGTCCTTGATGACGCCGTCGAGCTTGACGGGATCGGCGAGGATCCCCTGCAGGTAGGCGATCGTCTCCTGCAAGCTCGAGAACTCTTCTTCGATCTCGATGCGGGCCAGGCGGGTGAGCCGCCCCAGCGTCATGTCGAGGATGAAGTTCGCTTGGGCTTCGGAAAACTCGAACGCCTCCCCCATCAGCCGTTCACGCGCCTCGGCCCGATCCTCGGAGGCACGAATGGCAGCGATGATCTCGTCGATCAGGTCGAGGGCTCGAAGAAGGCCTTCCAGGATGTGGGCCCGGCGCTCGGCCTCGCTGAGGCGATACTCGCTGCGGCGCCGAATGACCTCACGCTGGTGCTCCACGTAGGCCACAAGGGCGTCGCGCAACGTGAGCGTGCGGGGCACACCGTCCACCAGGGCCACCATGTTGGCGCTGAACGTGGTTTGCATCGGGGTGAACTTGTAGAGGTTGTTGAGCACCACGAGCGCGGTCGCGTCTCGCTTGAGTTCGAACACCAGACGGGTCTTACCCTTGGCCGACTCGTTGCGGATCTCACGCAGGCCGGTGATGTCGCCGCGCTCCACCAGCTCGGCCGTCTTGCGGGCGATCTGGTCGACTGAGGTCTGATACGGCACCTCGGTGACCACGATCTGATCGTTCGTCTTCCCCTCCACGATCTCGGCCACGGCACGCATGCGGATCGAGCCGCGACCGGTTCGGTAGGCATCTCGGATACCCACCCGACCGAGGATCTGGGCCTTCGTGGGGAAGTCGGGACCGCGGACGAACTCCATGAGGTCGTCGGAGGTGGCCTCGCCGTTGTCGATCAGATGAACGGCGGCGTCGATGACCTCACCCAGATTGTGAGGTGGGATGTTCGTGGCCATGCCGACCGCGATGCCCTGGCTGCCGTTCACCAACAGGTTGGGGAACCGGCTGGGGAGAACCGTCGGTTCCTGGTGCTTGCCGTCGAAGTTGTCGACGAAGTCGACGGTCTCCTCGTCGATGTCGGCCAGCAGGCGCATCGCCAGCGGGGTCAGCCGACACTCGGTGTAGCGGTAGGCGGCGGGCGGATCATCGGGCGAACCGAAGTTCCCGTGGGGATCGATCAGCGTGTGGCGCAGCGAGAAGTGCTGACCCATGCGGACGAGCGCGTCGTAGATCGCGGAATCACCGTGGGGGTGGAACCGGCCGATCACGTCTCCCACGACAGTGGCGCACTTCACGTGGGACCGGTTCGGGAAGTGACCGGAGTCGAACATCGACCACAGGATCCGACGATGCACGGGCTTCAGGCCATCACGGGCATCGGGCAGGGCCCGGGCGATGATGACCGACATGGCGTACTGGAGGAACGAATCCTCCATTTCGGCCTGGATCTCGATGGGCTCGATGTTGTCGAAGCCCTCGATTTCGCCGGCGTCGTCGGTAGGAGGCGGCGTGTCGCTCATATGTCCAGGAACCTCACGTCATCCGCGCCGTTCGGCCCAAGGGCCTCACTAACCGAGTTCGGCGACGCCGAACTCGCGAGTGTGAACACAATCGTCATATGTCCAGGAACCTCACGTCATCCGCGTTGGTCTGGATGAAGTGCTTGCGGCTTTCCACGTCGTCGCCCATCAGTACGGCGAACACCTCGTCGGCGATGGCGGCCTGCTCGACGGTGACCTGGAGCAGCGTGCGCGTTTCGGGGTCCATCGTGGTTTCCCACAGCTCGTCCGCATCCATCTCGCCAAGCCCCTTCAGGCGCTGGAACTCAGCGTTCGGGTGCTCCTCGAGGTAGGCGTCGCGAGCAGCGTCGTCCTTGAGGTAGATCTTCGACCGCCCAACCTCGGTGGAGTACAGCGGCGGCTGGGCGATGTAGATGTAGCCCGCCTCGACCAGTGGGCGCATCTGGCGAAAGAAGAACGTGAGCAACAGCGTGCGGATGTGGCTGCCGTCGACGTCGGCGTCGGCCAGCAGCACCACCTTGTGGTACCGGGCTTTTGAGAGGTCGAACTCTTCCTCGCCGAGGCCGGCCCCGATCGCCTGGATCAACGAGATGATCTCGGTGTTCTTGAACATCCGGTCGATCCGGGCGCGCTCGACATTGAGGATCTTGCCCCGAATGGGGAGGATCGCCATCGTGCGCGGGTTGCGGGCGTCCTTGGCCGAACCACCGGCCGAGTTGCCCTCCACGATGTAGAGCTCGGACTCGCTCGGATCCTTGCTCTGGCAATCTGCGAGCTTGCCGGGGAGGCCAGCGCCGTCGAGGGCCGACTTGCGGCGGATCGTCTGGCGCGCCTGGGTGGCGGCGATGCGGGCCTTGGCGGCCTGCGACGCCTTGATCACCATGGCCTTGGCTTCCTTGGGGTGCTCCTCGAACCACTCACGCAGGCGTTCATTCGTGGCCTTCTCAACCAGCGACCGCACCGACACGTTGCCGAGCTTCGACTTGGTCTGACCCTCGAACTGGGGCTCGGCGATGTGCACCGAGATGATGGCAGTGAGGCCCTCACGGATGTCTTCGCCCTGGAGGTTCTCCTCCTTCTCCTTCAGGAGGCCCTTGTCCTTGGCGTAGGCGTTGACCGTGCGGGTGAGCGCCGAGCGGAAGCCCTGCTCGTGCATGCCGCCTTCGATCGTGTTGATGCCGTTGGCGAAGCTGTGGATGCCATCGGTCTGGTACCCGGTGTTCCACGAGAAGGCGATCTCGACGGTCTCACCGTCGCCGTCCTCGCCGAACCAGCCGACCTCCTCGAACAGCGCCTCCTTCGAGGCGTTCAGGTGACGGACGAAGTCGACGATGCCACCGTCGTAGCGGAGGGCGACCTCCTCGAAGTCGGGATCGCGCTCGTCGCGCACTCGGAACTCGAGACCAGCGTTGAGGAACGCCATCATCTGGAACCGCTCCAACAGGGTCTGGATGCGGAACTCGATGCCCTCTTTGAAGATCGTGGGGTCGGGCCAGAAGCGCACGGTAGTGCCCGTGGCCCGTGAACCGTTGCCCGTGGGGCTGTCGCCGGCGACCTCGAGGGGCTGGTCGGGCACACCGCCGTCGCGGAACGACATGAAGTGCCGCTGGCCGCTGCGATCGATCTCGACCTCGACCTTGGTGGAGAGCGCATTCACGACGGACACACCCACACCGTGGAGGCCACCCGACACCTTGTAGCCACCGTCACCGAACTTGCCCCCGGCGTGGAGCACGGTGAGCACGACCTCGGCGGCGGTGAGGTTCTCGTACTTGGGGTGCTTGCCCACGGGGATGCCACGACCGTTGTCGACCACCTGCACGCCACCGTTGTCCATAACGGTGACCTCGATGAGGTCGCAATGGCCAGCCATCGCCTCGTCGACGGCGTTGTCGACCACCTCCCACACGAGGTGATGCAGACCCGTCGGCCCCGTTGAGCCGATGTACATCCCGGGTCGCTTCCGTACAGCTTCGAGACCCTCCAGCACCTGGATGTCGGAGGCCCCGTAGGAATCGGCAGAGGCGTTCTCAGGAGTCATGTCGGAAGAGCTCTCGGTCATAGGCCTTTCGCCGGGTGGACGCGCCCCTGTCAGCCCTCAGGACGGCTATTTCATCGGCCATTCATCCTACCAGGAGCGAGGGGTCACCCCTGACGGCCCTATAGGAGGCAATCAACCCGTTCTGGTGGTGATTCGAACCACTCCCGCCGTTGGCAGTTGCTGGGTGATTCGCTCGATGATCTGGGCTTCCATCCACCCCAGTTGCGAGGCCCACGCCCCGTCCTCACACTGCACCACCAGGTGCCCGTCGAGCAGGGATCGGGGGCGGGTACGCGTGGCCAGGCCAGGCCCGACGAAGTCGGCCCACCGGCCCGACAGCTCCTGGATCACATCAGGCGGTGGCGCCCCGAGATGGCGGAGGTAGCGCTCCAGGCCGATCCGCACCGGAGTGGGTTCCTGCTCACCCGCCATCGCCGCCCAGCCCCTCGCCATCGCCGCCCAGCTCCTCGCCCTGGCCACCGCGTTCGCCAGTGACGGCACCGCTGCCGTCCATCGTGAGGAGTTGGTCCGCCCTGGCCGCTGGAGGCAGCGGGCTGGCGCTGGTGATGACCACCTGGCCCTTGGGAACGTGTTCGAGCAGCGCCCTGGCCCGATCAGGATCGAGTTCCGACAGCACGTCGTCGAGCAGCAACAACGGTGGCTCACCGAGACGATCAGTCACCAACCGGTGCCCAGAGAGCCGCAGGGCCAACGCGAACGTGCGCTGCTCCCCCTGTGAGGCCTCGGTCCGTGCCGCGAGACCGTCGAGCGTGAGGCCGAGCTCGTCGCGGTGGGGGCCGAGCAGCGTCACGCCACGGCGCACGTCGTCATCACGGCCGGCGGTCAACGCCTCGCCGAGGTCGGCACCGGGCCACGAGCGCTGGTACTGCAGATCGAGCGGCGTCGGTACGTCGGCCAGCACGGCGTAGGAATCGACCGTCATCGGCAACAACTCCCCCACCAACCGCTCCCGCCGCTCGGTGAGCGCCTGCCCGGCCTGAGCGAGCTTCGAATCCCACACGTCGAGGGTCATGGCTGCGCCCTCGTCGAGGCGGCCGTGGGCCTGGCGGAGCAGGGCGTTGCGTTGCTTGAGGATTCGCTCAGTGTCGGAGATCAGAGCATCGGCCGTTGGATCGAGCGCGACGAGCAGATCGTCGAGATACTCGCGGCGCCCTGACGGTCCGCCCTTCACCAACGAGAGATCGTCGGGTGCGAACACGGTGACACGAACCGCGCCCAACAGATCACGGCTGCGCTTCAGCCGCTGCCGGTTCACCTGAGCCCGGGTGCGCCCCTTGGCCAATTCGAGCTCGATGAGGGTGTCGCGGTCGTCGCGGATGCCCTCGGCCCGCACCACGGCCCGATCGGCGCCTCGTCGCACCACGCTGTCGACCGGGGCACCACGGAACGACTTGAGCGTGGCCAGCAGGCCCAGCGCCTCGAGCAGGTTGGTCTTGCCAACACCGTTCGGCCCGACGACCGCGGTGAGACCCGACGCCAGCTCGAGTTCAAACGTCTCGTAGCTGCGGAAGTCGGTCAGCCAAATTCGGCTGATCTCCATGGTCGGCCTTGCTGATCGAGCGTGGCTACGACACCCGCACCGGCATGAGCAGGTACAGGTAGTCGTCCTGGCCGACCGCTCGGATCAGGGCCGGCTTCAGCTCGTCGATCGTGGCCAACGTGATCTGCTCTCCTGGCGCAACCTCCACGCCTTCCAGCAAGTACTGCGGGTTGAACGCCACGACCAGGTTGTTGCCGTCGTAGGTGCTCTCCAGCGACTCGCGGGCGGTTCCCACGTCTTGCGTGACGGCAACAAGCTCCATGCCATCGGCCGACATCTCGATGCGAATCGGGGTGGACTCGCGGGCCAACAGCTTCACTCGCCGGAGCGCATCGAGCAGCTCCTCACGGTTCACGTGCAGCATGTTCGGATGAGAGTCGGGGATGAGACCCCGGTAGTTCGGGAAGTCGCCCTCGATCAGCCGGGTGACGAGGGTGACCGAGCCGACCTCGAACGATGCCTCGTTGGCCCCCAAGCGGAGCAGCACCTCGTCGGCTTGGGCCAACACGCGGTTCAGCTCGCCGAGCGCCCGGGACGGGATCAGCACGCTCTGGCCGTCCTCGAGCACCGAGGCCTCGCTCACGTCGCGCATGGCCAGGCGGTAGGAGTCGGTGGCCACGAGGCGGAGCCCACCCTCTTCGGCGGCCAGCAACACGCCGGTGAGGATCGGACGAGAGTCGTCGGAGCTGGCGGCGAGCACCACCTGCTTGAGCGCGGCCGCGAGCTGCTCGGAGTGAAGTGACACCGGCTCACCTTCGAGCTCGGCCAACCGCGGAAACTCATCACCTGAGATCAGGCGGATGGAGAAGTCGGACCGGCCGGCCTGAATGCTGAGAGATTCGGCCTCGGCCGCGAACGACACCGCACCAGGCTGTACCGCCCTCACGATGTCGGAAGCGAGGCGGGCCGGAATCACACAGCTGCCATCGGACTCACCCGACACCGTGATCGTGGTGGAGATCGTCAGATCGAGGTCGCTCCCGGTGAGCGTGAGCTGATCTCCGGCGAGCTCGACTCGGATGCCGCTCAGGCCGGGAAGCGTGCTGCGCCCACTGACGGCTCTGCCCGCGATCCCGAGTGCTTCGACCAACACGTCTCGTTCACATCGGAACTTCACGGCCCTGATCTCCTTGTCCTCATTACGTCTCTCTGTTTTGTGTAGAGAAGGAAGTAGTGGGTAGTAGGTGCTGTGGATTGTGGACGAGGCACTGAGTTCCCTGGTGGGAGGCAATGCGGTTGTCCCGAGGGTGTCGACCCGGATCCCCAGGGGCCGATGCCGATGTCCCCCGCCCTGGGGACGACGCCCATGCTATCCACGGCGCGGAACCGTTCTCTGCACAGGCCTTTACACAGTTCATTCCGCTAGTAATCCCCAGACTGAGCGGCACGAAGCACACGCTTTTCGAGCGCGTTGACATCGTTGTAGATCTGGGAGCGCTCGCCCATCAGGGCCGAGATCTTGTCGCACGCGTGCATCACCGTGGTGTGGTCGCGGCCGCCGAACTCGCGGGCGATCACGGGGAAGCTGAGATCGGTGAGCTGGCGAGTGACGTACATCGCCATCTGGCGGGTGATCACGAGCGGCCGGCGACGTGACTTGCCGGTGAGTTCGTCGATCTCGAAGCCGAACTGGTCGGCCGTTGCCTGCAGGATCATGGCCACCGTGATCGGGCGAGGCTGACGCTCGGCGATGAAGTCACCGAGCACCTGGGCGGCGATGTCACGCGACAGGCTGTGGCCATTCAGCGTGGCGTAGGCCGTGACCTTGTTCAGGGCGCCCTCGAGTTCACGGATGTTGCTCGTGATGTTGGCGGCGATGAACTCACTGACGTCGGCGGGTAGGTAGTGCCCGTCGCGATCGGCCTTCTTGCGAAGGATCGCCATCCTCGTTTCGAGATCGGGCGGCTGAATGTCGGTGAGCAGCCCCATCATGAAGCGGCTCTTGAGGCGCTCCTCCAGTGTGGGGATGGCGTCGGGAGGGCGATCGGACGACAGCACGATCTGGCGGTTGGACCCGTAGAGGTCATTGAAGGTGTGGAAGAGCTCCTCCTGGAGCGAGTCCTTGCCCTCGATGAACTGGATGTCGTCGACCAGCAGCACGTCGATCTGGCGATAGCGGCGCTTGAAGTCGTTGCCGGAGGAATTCTTGATCGAGTCGATGAACTCGTTCAGGAACGTCTCGGTGGACACGTACTGCACCTTCAGCTTCGGGTACACGTCACTGACGAAGTGCTCGATGGCCTTGAGGATGTGGGTCTTGCCCAGTCCGGCTGACCCGTAGATGAAGAGTGGGTTGTACGACCCGCCCGGGCGTTCGGCCACCGACAGCGCCGCGGCGTGTGCGAACCGGTTCGAGGGACCGATCACAAACGTGTCGAAGGTGTACCGGTGCCGGGAGTCGGCCTCGGTCGGCGCGGCGTCGGCGATTGAGGGGCCAACGGGCACCGTGTGGACCACGCCGAGACCCGACTGATCGGCGGTTGCCGTGCGGGCCATTGCGCTGGGCAAGGCACCGTTCGTGATGTCGGCCCCAGTGCGCACGTCGTGCTCGTTGGCCGGCACGAGGTCGTCGTCGAAGAGCGTGGGCAGCACCAGCTGGAAGTGCACGGCAAGTTCGCTACCGGCTGCTTCGGCCACGGCGTCTTCCACCATGGGGCGGAAGCGACGGTCGAGCTTGTCGCGAGTGATGTTGTTGGGAAGGCCGAGGACGATGCGCTCGCCCGTGACCTCGATGGGAGTGATCGGCGCGAACGTGCTCTGCCACACGCCGTCGGATACCTGCGTCTTCAGGAGCGCGGCGGCGGAGGTCCATAGCTGCTCGGCTGCGATCACGATGCCTCCACCAGCGGTTTCTCCCCAAATCCCACAGGTTTGTCCACAGGTTCCGTCAGAACGTGTCGCCTCGCGGAGAACGGAACATGTCCCTCGGGTAAACGCTGGTTCCCAAGGGCAGATTGACGCTAGCAGGCACCATCCGCCCGTCCCACCCCAAGCTGTGGAAAAGTGGGAGTCTCGGCGTGCCCCGGCTACGCTTCGGGGCGCAGCTGCGCACGGTCGCGAACGGCACACGGTCGGACGGTGAGCAGCGTTGTCAGTCACCTCCCTGCTCGCCACTGGTGCGCCTGATTCGGGCCGAGCCCGGGTGATCGACACGCACATTCCGTTCGTGAGCCGTGAGGGCTCGTCGCAGGGAGACTCTTCGTGAAGCGTACGTTTCAGCCGAACAACCGGAAGCGGGCCCGCAAGCACGGGTTCCGTGCCCGCACCGCTACTCGCGCCGGCCGGGCCGTGCTCCGCAATCGGCGGGCCAAGGGCCGCACGCGCCTGAGTGCGTGATCTGGCGGGTTCGTCGCCGGCGAACGTTCAGTGAGCTCGCAGCCCAGGGCCGTCGCGCCAGGCAAGGGCCACTGCGTATGACCTACCTGCCGGCGGAGACGAGGCACCCTCAGCTCGCCATGGCGATCGGCCGCCGATTCGGCAACGCCGTCGAGCGCAACCTCGGCCGTCGCCGCGTCCGGGCCGCCTTTGCCGAGGCGTGGCCCACTCGCGCTCCGGCACTTGAGGGCGTGTTTCTGGTCACCGGCACGCGGGCCTTGTTGACGATGCCCTTCAACCGACTGGTTGAGTCGATGATCGGTTGTTTCGACCAGTTCGAGTCGCAGGCTCCCGCGGCGAGTACGGGGCCCACAGCGTCGTGAGCGGCTTCCTGCTCCGGCTGATTCGCCTCTATCAGGCGACGGCGCCGGTGCGCACGCCCCGTTGTCGCTACCTCCCCACCTGTTCGCACTACGCCGCCGAGGCGATCGAGCGCCATGGCGCTGGTCGCGGAGTGTGGCTTGCCATCCGGCGGCTCGGCCGCTGTCATCCCCTCGGGTCGTTCGGGTACGACCCGGTACCGGAGTAACGCGCAATGTTTGATGCAATCGCCAGAGTTCTGGCGTTCTTCTACTCGCTGCCTGTCGTCGGCGGCAACTATGGCGTCGCCATCATCCTGCTGACGCTGGCGGTGATGGTGATCCTGATGCCGCTCACGCTGCGGGCCACGCGATCAACGATCAAGATGCAGCAGGTGCAGCCCAAGTTGAAGGAGCTGCAGAAGAAGCACAAGGACGACCGCCAGCAGCTCAACCAGGAGATGATGGCCCTCTACCAGAGCGAGGGCATCAACCCGATCGGCGGCTGTCTGCCAATGATCGCCCAGTTGCCGGTGTTCCTGGTGCTGTTCAACGTGTTGCGGGGTCTGTCGCGACGCGTGGAGGACACGGCCTATTACACCATCGCCGAGCAGGCCCGAGCCCAGGCCGGCGGTGGTTCGATCGACGGTGCAACGTTCGATCCGCAGTACCTGTCCACCGATTCGCAGATGTACGTCGATCTCGCCGGCGAGACCGAGATGCGGTTCGGCCCCTTCGACCTCGCGGCGGAGGCGCTGGATGTTCTCCAGACCGATTTTCTCCGCTCGATCCCCTATGTGTTGCTCATCGGCTTCGTGGTGGTGACCAGCTTCTACCAGCAGCACCAGGTGTCGGCCCGACGCACGGGCGGCACGGGGATGAACCCCCAGCAGGAGATGATTCTCAAGTTCCTCCCGCTGCTCACCGGCATCTGGAGCTTCGTGTTCCCCGCTGGTCTGGTCGTGTACTGGGCGACCTCGAACGTGTTCCGGATCGGCCAGCAGGCCTACATCACGCGAGCCTTCTACGGCGACGGCGAAGGCGACGACGCCGGCTCGGGTGACGACTCCGGCAGTAGCGACGACGATCCAGGCCCGGTGGACGATGCGCCATCGAACGGGTCCAACGGATCGGCTTCGAAATCCGACGGCAACAAGAAGCGATCCAACGGTCGCTCCCCGAAGGCCTCGGACGACAATGGAGACGAGTCAGACGACGACTCGTCAACGAATGGATCCTCAACCGGCGACGATCGCGAGGCCGCCTGGGCTCGCCGCCGCCAGGAGAAGGCAAAGGTCCGCTCGGCCGCCCGCAAGAAGACGGAGACCCCTTCCAGCCGGGTCACGCCGAAGGGCACGCAGCCGAGCCAGAGAAAGAAGCGGAAGAGGTAACTGAGCGTGGAATGGGTGAACGTGACGGCAAAGTCACTCCCGGAGGCGATCGATCTCGCCCTCGACAACCTGGGAGTGGACGAGGCCGAGGCCGAGATCGAGGTGCTGGAGGAGCCCAAACAGG
Source organism: Actinomycetota bacterium (assembly GCA_039029735.1). Classification (GTDB taxonomy): domain Bacteria; phylum Actinomycetota; class Acidimicrobiia; order Acidimicrobiales; family SZUA-35; genus CADEDH01. The sequence goes on from JBCCFL010000006.1 coordinate 22,719, forward strand.
GCTTGTTTGGTCGTACTCGGGGCAACGCACGGGTGAAGGCGCGGGTGAAGCCCCGCACCACCCGCCCCAAGATGGAGCGGGGTCGCAATCGTCGCCGCAAGAACGAGGGGGGCAAGACCAAGGGCGACAGCGGCGGTCGGAACCGTTCGTCCAAGGAGACCAACGGCCAGAGTGCCGAGAAGAAGAACACCCAGTCGTCCAGGAAGGCCGACGGGGCCAGCGCCGCCGATGCCGCACCGAAGAACAAGGCAAAGGGCGGCCGCGGAGGCGGCGAACAGCAGGGCGGCAGTCGACGAGGGGCGAAGAAGCCTCGACAGGAGGAGACACCGGTGCAAGAGGCAACATTCGACGAGGTGGCTGAGCACGTATCGGCGTTCCTCCAGGGACTGAGCACGTCGTTCGGGTTCGACTCGGGCGTCAAGATCGACTCCGACGACGAGGGTGGCCTGATCGGATCGATCGACGGCCAACACGGTCTGTTGGTCGGCCCCCGGGGCCGCACGCTCGACGCTGTGCAGGAGCTGGCCCGGGTGGCCGCTCAGCGATCGGCTCCGAGTTCGGTTCGGATCAAGATCGACATCGGCGGCTACCGCGATGTTCGCCGCGCCGCGCTCGAGCGGTTCGCTGCCACCGTGGCCGATGAGGCCCGGGCCGATGGCAAGGAGCGGCTGCTCGAACCCATGAGCTCAGCCGACCGCAAGGTGATCCACGACGCGCTGAACGGCGAGGAGTCGATCGAGACCCGCTCTGCGGGCTCGGAGCCGAATCGCCGAGTGGTCGTGGTGCCCGTGGGCATTGACGTGGCCGACGCCGCTGAACCGGCCGAGGCCAACGGCGGCGGAGCGGTCGATGATGGCATCGACGATGCCCCAGCGGAGACCAACGGTGATGCGGGCTCGGTCGAGTCGGAGACGGTTGGCGACTGACGCCGATCTGACGAGCGTTCTCGCTCGTGCCCAGGCGCTCGGCTTCATGGGGCCGGGTTCACTGGAAGAGGCAATCGCACACGCCCGGCGCTTCGGCGCCGGGCTGTCCGGTTTTGGCGACGGCGATCCGATCGAGCTGGTGGACATCGGGGCCGGTGGCGGCCTGCCGGCCTTGCCGTTGTTGGTGGCGGACACCCGGCTTTCGGCCACGCTCGTGGATGCCGCCCAGCGTCGGGTGTCGTTCCTGGCGTGGGCAGGAGCCGATCTCGGTCTCGCCGACCGGGTGGAGGCGGTGTGCGCTCGAGCTGAGGAGTTCGCCCACGAGCCCGATCGACGGGGGCGCTACGACGTTGCCATTGCTCGGGGGTTCGGCCCGCCGGCGTGGACACTGGAGTGCGCCGTGCCACTGGTGCGTCCAGGAGGTCGATTCGTGGTGAGTGAGCCCCCTGGGGGTCGAGCTTGGCCGCTGGGCGCATTGGCGGAGGCCGGGGTGCATCTGCGGTCGGTTCCGGTCGATCCCAGGGCCGGCGTCGCCGTGTTCGAAGTGGAGTCGGCGCCGCCAGCGGGCCTGCCCCGCTCGCCTCGTCGACAGCGGCGAGCCCCGCTCTTCGATCTCTGACCTAAGCTGGAGGCTGCGGGTGACGCGTCGGTGGCTCTTCGGTGGCCACGATGCCTCCCGCACGCTGATGCTTGGCCTGCCACGAGGAGGGACCACGCCTTGACCACCGTGGAACGCGAAGAGGGGGCGGCGGCCGCTGACGCCGGTGGAGCGCGACTGATTGCGGTCGCCAATCAGAAAGGTGGCGTCGGGAAGACGACCACTGCGGTGAATCTCGGAGCAGCTGCGGCCGAGCAGGGGCATCGCGTGTTGATCATCGACCTCGACCCTCAGGGCAATGCGAGCACGGGCTTGGGCATCAACCCTCGAACCCTCGACTCGTCGATGTACGACGTGCTGCTTCACGACGTGCCGATGGACGACGCCATTGAGGCCGCAGCGGTACGCAATCTCTTCCTCGCTCCCGCGAATCTGGAACTGGCTGGCGCCGAGATCGAGCTCGTTCCGGCCTTCAGTCGCGAGATGCGGCTCAAGAACGCGGTCGAGAAGGTACGGGACGACTTCGACATCATCTTGATCGATTGTCCCCCGTCACTAGGCCTGCTCACGGTGAACGCGCTCGCAGCGGCATCTGAGGTGCTGGTCCCGATCCAGTGCGAGTACTACGCCCTCGAGGGTCTGGGTCAGTTGCTCCGGAACGTCGACCTCGTGCAGCGGAATCTGAACGCTGAGCTGCGCCTGTCGCACATCGTGCTGGTGATGTTCGATGCCCGCACGAACCTGGCCTCCCAGGTGGCCACGGAGGTGCGCGAGCACTTCGGGGATCTGGTGTGCCAGACGGTGATCCCGCGGACGGTTCGGTTGTCGGAGGCTCCGAGCTTCGGCCAGCCGATCACGGTGTTCGACACCGCCTCCCGAGGTGCGCTGTCGTACCGAGACCTCGCCCGCGAGGTGTGCGGCGAGCCCGTTCGTTCCTGACGAGCGGCATGGGGGGACTGGACGCCCTGTTGGGGCTCGGAGGAGGCGACGACGATCGGGCGCCGGACCGTGCCGCAGCGGCATCGGTCGACGCAGGTTCGCTGGTCGTCATTCCGGTGGCCTTGGTTGCTCCGAACCCGTACCAGCCGCGAGTCGAGTTCAGTGATGACGAGTTGGAGGCGCTCGCTCGTTCGATTCACGAGTTGGGTGTGCTGCAACCGATCCTCGTCCGTCGTATAGATGAGCATCGATATGAGCTGATCGCCGGCGAGCGGAGATGGCGAGCGGCCCAACGGGCTGGGCTGCGGGAGATCCCGGCCGTTGTTCGTGACGTCGATGACCAGACATCGCTCGAGCAGGCCATCGTCGAGAATCTCCATCGAAGCGATCTCAATGCGATCGAGGAAGCAGCCGCCTATCGCCAACTGATGGACGACTTCGGGCTCCGCCAGGAGGATGTCGCCCGTCGTGTTGGTCGGAGCCGGTCGGCGGTCGCGAACACGCTGCGACTGCTGGCACTTCCTGCGTCGGTGCAGCGGCTGATCCTGGTGGGGTCACTGTCTGCCGGGCATGCCCGGGCGCTGCTCGCGATCTCGGATCCCACCCTTCAGGTCGAATTGGCTGCCCGGGTCGTGGCGGACGAACTGAGCGTTCGGGAGGTGGAGGATCTCGTCAGATCGTCCTCGTCCCGTGCTGGTGTCGCGAGAGCGAGCTCGCGAGCGGGGGCTCGCTCTGCTGCGTCACTGGAGGTCGAGGAGACGCTGGCGTCGGTGCTCGATACGAGCGTGACTGTTTCGTCGGGTCGCCAGAGGGGGCGGATCGTGATCGACTTCGCCGACCCTGACGATCTGGAGCGCATCTTCCGGCTCATTGCTGATCGAGGCTGAACAACCCCGCTGATCAGGGGATTTCCCCACAGGGTGTGGACAAGACTGTGGGGAAGTCGCTCGAATTGGGGAATCGCCGCTGCGGGCAGCGGCGTGAAGCGCTCCATGTTTCACGTGAAACCTCGGGTCTGCGTCTCTCCGACAGGGCGCTCTCGCGGGAGGAGTCTGCGGAGGGGCCAGCGGATCTGCTGGGCGTCCGTCGCGCCTCGCCGGATGCTCATACGTGCGTTGGTTGAGCGTTCCGAGGCGATGTTGTGCCCGTTTCATACCCATTGACGGGTGTGAACAGGGCCAGTTGCGGTGATGAAGAGGGGCAAGAGGGTGCACAGTCGGGGATGGATAGGGTCGATTGGGGGATGGTATGGGCCGGACACGGCCGGAGAGCCTCCAGGAGCTCGCCTGAGGCTGCGCCATGGTCTTTGGTCGTCTCAGGTGCGTGCGTGATGCTCAGGGCGACCTACGGCGCCGAGGAGGCCCGCAGGGTGGGACGAGCGGGTAGGCCTTCGTGCGCTTCGTCTCGTCTCGGCCATTGCGCTCTCATCCATGGCAGGCCGGAGAACGCGACGGCGCGCGTCGGCCAGGCGCTCCCGGCGTTGACCTGCCGGCGTGTGACCGGGGCAGGCCGGGGGGGGGGACTGCGGGCGTCTCGCTCGCAGGGCACGCGGCACTGTTCGGGGGGCTGGTCGATCGCTGGGGCATACGGGCTGCGGGCCAGTCCGTCATCCCGTGTGCTGCGTTGGGTACGCCCTCCTACACCCCTGCTACACCGCTTCTTCACCCCTTCAGGCCCATTCCGTACGCTTTTCATACCCACGGCGTCCCCGTATCAGCCCAGGTGCGGGGGTAGCGCGGGGCCTGGTGGGTGGGTTCGTGTATGAAGCGGGCAGTCGAGCCCCAAACTGCGACCGAGAGGCCGCGCTGCGCTGGAGAGCACCGCGCTTACGTGCGCGGGGCGTTGGGAGCGCCGTCGTGGCCCTACTGGCCGCCCTGTGGAGCCGCGGGTGGCGGTGGCGGTGCTCGTCATGTGGCACGGCCACGCGATCGTGAGACGACGAGGGGCGGTCGGAGGTGGTCGCAGCGCACGATCCGAGCGCAGGGCGGCCTCGCTGGGGGTCTGGCCACGGATGATCTGGGCACGGTTGGGGCAAGCTGTGGTGAGGAACGGGGGTATCTTGGGTATTGAACGGGTATGTACCGGGGCCAACTGGTTGGAATCGGACGGGTGCCGGGCGTGTAGTGGTGGTGATCAGTGGATGGTTGGGGCTGGACCGGGGGAGTCTGCGGTCCTCGGACACACCGGCCGGGCGTTTGCGTTGTCACATCGGGCCCCGCCGCGCCTTTCATCCGACAACTGTGCCCGCTTCACACCCATCCAGCCCTGATCAAAACCCGTTCATACCCATGACATCCCCAACAGGTCCCCATCGATGCCCTCATCAAGCCCGATAACGACCCTCTTTGCCACATGGCTGTCCCCGGCGCCGGGTACTATCCGGGCACGATGATGGATGATGTGGGTAAGGAGCGGGCTGTGCGGACGATCGCGAATTCGATCGTGGTTGGAATCGGCAAGGGTGGAAGCTGCAAGACCACGTTGGCCACGCAGCTCGCCGGGATCTGGTCGAGTGAGGGCAAGAGGGTGCTCCTCGCTGATCTCGACACGCAGGCGTCGGCCACGAAGGTGGTCGGACTCGAACCACCGGAGGTGGGCGACGGACGGCACCTGATGGACGCGGTCATGTACGGCGACGATCTCGTCACCGTCACGGCTCGCGACAATCTCGAGGTGGTCGCCGCCGGTCGCCACACCAAGACCCTGGCCCACCACCTCGTGACGAGCGAGAACGGGCCCGACTCCTTCGCCACCCCGTTCGAGAAGCTGATGGCATCCGGCCGGTTCGATCGGATCGTGTTCGATCTGCCGCCCTCGGGCTCGTCTCGACTCGCCGACATGGCGATGCAGACCGGCCAGTTCCTTCTCGTGCCCACTAGTGCTGGCGTCGACAACCTCGAAGGCCTTCGCGTGCTGGCCGAGGAGCTCGAAACGCTGGAGTCGCAGATCGTCCTCCTTGGCGTGGTGATGATGAAGATCGGTGCCGGAGCGTCTCGCAAGCGGGCCGAAACTCGGGACGAGGTGGCCACGATCCTCGACGGCGTGGCCGATCCGTTCCAGACCATCATCCGTGAGGCCGGGGCCGCCTACGACGACAGCCGCAAAGCCGGTCTCTTCCTCCACGAGTACGCCGAGTGGGCAACCACGGTGTCGGTGACGAACCAGATCCACTCGGGCATCAAGATCCCTGCGAACCTGTCAGACCTCGCCCGCGAGTTCTACGAGCTGGCCGACGAGGTCGACGATCGCATTGCCCGCGGCCAGCAGATGCTTGAAGGAGCAGTGTCATGAGCGACAAGACGCTCGGGAAGGCCCGCGGGCTGAACACGATCGCCGATCCCAAAGCATTCAAGGGCTCAGCCGGTCGGTCCAAGCTCACCAAGCCGAAGGAGGAGGCAGCGCCGGCGCGCACGCCTGCCCGCAAGAAGGCCTCCGAACCCGCGGCGCCCAAGGCTCGCACGGCGCCCGCTGATGCGCCCGCACCCGAGCGGGTACCCGACCCGTTCCCGACCGATGCCCCGGTCGACGCCGATGTGGTGCCCGCCGATGTCGCTCCCGTCGAGGCCGCTGCCGCTGCCGCTCCCGCTCCCGCTGAGCGGGTCCCAACGGTCGACAACGGATCGGCTCCGGCCTCGAACGGAACAACGCCCCATCGTGCCGTGGTGCCAGGGGTGCAGCGAAAGCGGCGGGAGCTGTCGATCCCCCACAGCGTGGCGGAGGCCCTCGAGGCCACCGGCATCAACGCAGCCGACGTAGTGATGACGGGATATCGCCGCCACGGTGATGCCATCTACGCCGGTGCCGGCGGTCGGCTGGCCGCTCGGGGCCGCACGCGGCTCCGCCTTTCGATCTCGGATTCAGAGTTCGACCAGATCACCCGGCTGGGGCACGCCCGAGGCTGGAACCGCTCCGAAACCGTGTCGGTGATCCTCGCCATGGAGCTGATTCCGGCGTCAGCCGGGCTGCCTGGCGCCTGATCTGCCTGCTCCAAAACAGCAAACGGGCCTGCCATGGCGGCAGGCCCGTTGCGCGTACCCGGGAGCCGAACAGCGCCGGCCAAGGGGTCAGTGGGGGATCAGAGTCCGAGCTCCTCCATGAGCTGAGCCTTGCCCTTGGCGCCGACGATCCGTCGATCGACCTCGCCATCACGGAAGACCAGCATGGTCGGAATACTCATCACGCCGAATCGCTGGGCGACGGCGGGGTTCTCGTCGACGTTGAGCTTGGTGACCTTGACCTTGCCGTCCTGCTCTTCGGCGATCTCGTCGAGGATGGGGGCAACCATCTTGCACGGACCGCACCACTCGGCCCAGAAATCGACGACGACGGGCTCGGCCGAACCGTTGACCACCTCGTCGAACGTGGTTTCGGTCAGGTTGCTGACTTTGTCGGACATGTTGGTTCTGCCTTCCTACCAGTTCCAGACGGATTGGAAACCCGACCGGGCCGGTCAGTATTCCCGTACCTCAAGGCTAGCCGTCAGTGGCCAGCGTCTTCCTGTGCCTCCAGCCACCGCTCGGCGTCGATGGCCGCCGCGCAGCCCGACCCGGCGGAGGTGATGGCCTGGCGGTAGACGTCGTCCTGCACGTCGCCGCAGCCGAACACACCCTCGACGCTGGTGTAGGTGCTCGGCGCATGGGTGACGAGGTAGCCGTTGTCCTTCATCGCGAGCTGGCCGGCGAACAGGTCGGTGTTTGGCCGATGCCCGATGGCCACGAACAGGCCGGTGACGGCCAGGTCACCGGCCTCGTTCGTCTCGTTGTTCATGACCTTGAGGCCTTCCACACGATCGGTGCCGACGATCTCGGTCACCTCGGTGTTCCACATGAAGCGGATCTTCTCGTTGGCGAAGGCCCTGTCCTGCATGATCTTCGAGGCCCGGAGTTCGTCCCGACGGTGGATGATCGTGACCGACGACGCGAACTTGGTGAGGAACGTGGCTTCCTCGATGGCCGAGTCGCCACCGCCGACCACCGCGATGTCTTGGTCACGGAAGAAGAATCCGTCGCAGGTGGCGCACGTTGACACGCCGTGCCCGATCAGCGGCTGCTCGTTCGGGAGGCCAAGCATCAGCGACTTCGCCCCCGTCGCCACGATCAGCGACTTCGCCAGATAGGTGGGCTCGGGGGCGTCGGGGTCACCGACCCAGACCTTGAACGGCCGCTCGGAGAGGTCGACCCGGGACGCCTTCACGGTTTCGGCCTTGGCCCCGAAGCGGACGGCCTGTTCCTTGAACTGCATCATCAGCTCGGGGCCCATGATCCCCTGAGGGAAACCCGGGTAGTTCTCGACCTCGGTGGTGAGCATCAGCTGGCCCCCGGGCTGGTCACCCGTCGAGGACGGCTCACCTTCGAGCACGAGGGGGGCGAGCGACGCCCGGGCGGCGTAGATGGCGGCGGTCAGACCGGCAGGACCGCTCCCGATGATCACGACTTCGTGCAGATCCGGCATGGATCAGTTCCCTTCTCGATACGCCCGATACACGCGGGCGTCATGGGCAACAAGCGTCGCTGTGAGTCTGTTCCCGTGTAGTTCGTCACGCCAATGGCGCTGACCACGCGCCAGGACGATTAGCGTTCCTTCATGCGCCACAGCATGGCGCCCACGATCCAGAACAGAACCGCGATGATCAGGTAGGCAACCCAAGGCTCGCCGTTCTCGACGCCTGGGATGTACGCCGTGGCGGCCACCAGCACGCGAACCAGGAGGATGAGGCCCAGGATCAGGGCCACGACGCCGATGAGTGCCATCGCCAGCACGTAGACCATCGTGCGGGTGATCGACAGTGCGGGGCCCGTGGTCTTGTCTCGAACGGTGCCGACGTACTGGACGATCGTGGCCGACGCCCGGGCCGGCCAATCGTCGTCGGACAGGCGTGCCGTGTCGGCGGAGAGGAAGTCGTCTCGTTCGGCCATCGGCGCTGATCCTAGCCCCGTACGAGGCTCAGCCGAACTGCTGACACACGCCGTTAACTGCCAGCACCACGAGGGCATCTCCCGGACCCTCGAACACGAGCGCCTCACCCGGCTCGCTGCTAACGTCGATCGGGATCCACCCCCTGAACACGAGGCTCGGCTCCGGGGCAGCCACAGCCCCTCCGCAGGCAGAGGTCTCGACCGGCTGGAACCGCTGGGTCTGGGCCATTGCCTCCAACGTCTCGGCATCGGGCACGGCGTCGAACACAACGGTTTCGCCGTCGATGAAGAACCCGCCACGGCCTGGCGCCGCCTCGTCGGCGTCAGCGGCGTCGACGTCTTCGGTCACGGCGTCGTCGCCATCGCCGAAGAAGCCCTCGTTGGCACCACTGGCCTCAGCGTCGGCCGATTCGGCGCTGTCGGCCGAGTCGTCAACCAGCGCCTCCTCCGCCTCGGCTTCCTCGGCCAGATCTTCCTCCAACGCCGCATCGTCGGCCAAGGCCGCGGCCTCCTCAGCCACGTCGCCAGAGGCCTCATCGGCGGTGGCCGCCTCGAACGCATCGGCCGCCTCGCTCGTTTCCTCTTCGAACACACTGGCGGCCGTGTCGTCATCATCGACGCCGCTCTGGTTCAGCGCCCATCCGAGGCCACCGACCACCACCACGGCCGCGGCGGCCGCCCCCAGCCACTGAAGGCGACCGCCTCGATCGCGACGCGGGATCTGGCGGGCCGGCTCGACCCGAGCGGCCGCCGTATCCGTGGCCGCCCTGGCCGCGTCGGCCTGGAGGGCTCGACGGGGATCCAGCGGCACGACTGGCGCCACGGTGGCCCCGTCGAAGGCATCGAGTGCTGCGCCGATCTGAGCCCGGCGCAGCCCCGGATCGGCCGGGGGAACGGCCCGCAGCGCCGTGGCCTGGGCCTGCCACCGGGCCGCCAGCGCCAGCAACTCGGGGTCGGCCTCGACGCGCGCGATCTCGGTCGGTGTCGCCTGCCCATCCACGTAGGCCGATACCAGATCGTCGAACTCGTTCGTCATTGCACTATCTCTGACGTCCGCTGGGGGGTGTCTGGTTCCCGAGAAGCTCAGAGAGCTGTCTCCGCCCTCGGGCGATACGGGATCGCACGGTGCCGGGCGGGATGTTCAGCTTCTGGGCGATCTCGGCATAGTCCAGGCCCGCCACGTCGCGTAACACCACGGGCAGCCGGAACTCTTCCGGGAGCTGGGGGAGCACGGCCTCGATGTCGAGCCGGTCGACGATCTGGTCGGTTGGGATCCCGAGATCGGGCTGGTCGTCGAGATCGAGGGCGCTGGGTTGGGGGCGCCGACCCCGCCTGCGGATCTCGTCGAGGGCGGCGTTGGTGGCCACCCGATAGCTCCAGGTCGAGAACGCCGCCCGCCCGTCGTAGCGGGGCAGGCCCTTCACGATGGCGATGAGCGCCTCCTGGCAGCAGTCGGCCGCGTCGGCCGGGTTGCCAGCCACCCGATAGCAGATCGCATGGACGCGGTCGTAGTGCCGCTCGAGGAGCGCGTCCAGAGCGGTCCGGTCGCCCCCCTGAGCCCGCTCGACCAGGCTGCTGTCCGTCGGATCGATGGGCGCAGCCTAACTCCGCGGCCCGGTGCCAGTGGCGCGACAGGTACCCGGGCATTCACAGGGTTTGGGCGTTTTCGCTCATCACCGCCGGAGGGGTCCCGGCACGTTGACGCAATGGGAGATCGCCACCCCTCTGTTGTGGCGAGAGCGAAGATGGGGCGCAGGCAGTGACGCAGATCATGACGAGGCTGGGGCGCGACGGGCGACGCGTCATGCTGAGGGCGGTGGTCGCCTTGGTGCTCTTGACTGGCGGTGCGGCCCTGGTGGCCGACCCGGCAGCAGCGCAGGCCACCAGCATCGTGGTGAATTCGACTGGCGACAGGCCCGACGTGCGTCCCGGTGACGGGCAATGCCGCACGTCGGCCGGAGCGTGCAGCCTTCGGGCCGCGATCGACGAGGCCAACGCACAGCCGGGGCCCAACACGATCACCTTCGCCATTGGTGGATCCGGCGTGAAGACGATTGCGATCACCGACACGCTCGTGATCAACGACCAGTCGGGGCCGACCACAATCGACGGCTACACCCAGCGTGGCGCCGCGCCGAACACCGCTGCCCGTGCTTCGAACGCCAAGATCAGCGTCGAGATCACGACCAGCACGACGCCGTGGCCGATGATCCTCATCGAGTCGCCGGGCAACACCCTGCGCGGCCTCGCGGTGTACGGCAACGGACCCCGGATCGAACTCCGGGGCGAGCAGGCCGACGGCAACCGGATCGCTGGCAACTTCATCGGCACCGATGCCACCGGCACCGCCACCTCCAAGTCGCCACACGACAATCGCGACCTCTGGATGTCCGACGCGGGTGTGGCGATGAACCTCGGCCCTGATCGCAACGTGATCGGCGGCCCGGACCGAGCCGACCGAAACGTGATCTCCGGCAACGACCAGTGGGGGATCCGAATCAACCACGGCGAGACGTCCGAGAACGTGGTGGAGAACAACATCATCGGGCCGACCCCCGACCTGCGGAGCAGCCTCCGCCAGAAGATGGGCCTCGACATCCAGTGGTGGACGTGGGGCAACTACGTCACCGACAACCTGATCAGCGGGCACTACTGGTACGGGGTGGACCTCTCACACGGCGCCGTCGGCAATGTGATCGTCGGCAACCGGTTCGGAACCGGTGGTGGCGGCAACGGCGGTACCGCCGCGCTGGCCAACAACGTAGGCATCGCATTCAAAGACGATCCCACCGGCAACGTGGTGGCCGACAACGTCATCGCCAACTCGGTGTCGCACGGGATCTGGCACAAACACAACTACACCGGCGCAAACACGGTGGTCGGCAACCGGATCGGTGTCGGCTCCCAGGGCGCAGCGCTGGGCAACGGCGGGTATGGGATCCAGCTTCGGGGTCACGACGACCTCTACGTGGACAACGTGATCGCCAACAACACCGCTGGCGGCGTGTACGTGACGAACTCGACCCCAGCGCGACCAGGGCCGGCCACGAGCGACCCGGATGGAACGACGCTGGGCAACGCCTTCCACCAGAACACGTTCTACAACACGCCCTTCCCGTTCCTTGACATCGAGAGCTCGGGGCCGAACCAGAACGACGCCCGCGACCGCGACGATGGCGCCCACCTCCTCCTCAACCATCCGGAGATCACCGGCATCGGCCCGGGCCGGGTATTCGGAACGGTCTGCGCGCACTGTCGAGTGGAGGTCTACGTGTCGGGTGCGGTGCAGGCCGATGGCACACTGCGGCCCGGGGTGGCCCAACGCGGCAAGGGCGCGGCGTGGATCGGATCAGCCGAGGCCAACGGCCGCGGCCGCTTCTCCCTCGCCGACGATCGCGTCCGGGCCGACAAGCAACTGATGCTCGTGGCCGTCGACGCAGACGGGAACACATCTGAGTTCTCACCGCGGCGCCGCGTGCCGGCCACCTTCGACGGGTCGGGTGCGGGTACCAACGCAGCGCCGAGCGTGGGTCGGGTCGCACAGCCCGCAGTGCCGGATCGGCCCGCGGCCCATGTGGCAGATCGCTTCGGCTGTCGGCTCGATGGGAACACGCTGGCGTGGGACGACGCCGGAGCGCCCGAGTACTACGTGTTCTTCTCAGTCGGCGGAATCGAGCGCTACGTCGGGCCGGTCTCGGCCCGGTCGGTCGCTGTGCCGCCCGCCGATTCGTACCGGGTGGAGCACTGGGTGAGCGGGTTCGCCGCCAACGCACGGTGCGGGGGCGACGGCGCGGCCACGTTCAGCTGCTCCTGGAGCAACGGAACGCTGCGGTGGACCGACGCTGGCGCCTCCGAGTACTACGCGTTCGCCACCACCAACGGCAACGAGCGCTACGTCGGGCCGGTGCGGGGTACCTCGGTACGCACCGCCCGCGCTGACTCGTACCGCGTGGAGCACTGGGTGCACGGCCCGGTGACCAATGGCGTGTGTCGGCCCTAGGGCCAACCAGCGTCAGCTGATTCGGACCTCGACGAGCTCGAAGCGGAAGCGCTCGTTGCTCTGGCCTGTCTCGGTGATCCAGAGCAGCACGGTGGACCCTTCGGCTCCGCCGAGCGAGACCGTCTCGGCCGACCCGCCACCGCTGACAGCGGCGACCAGAGCGGGCCAGGTGTCGAGGTCCTCGCTGAACTCGTCGCCGACATAGATCTCGGCGTCCCAGCCGTCCGTGTTCGTCTGGAACTCGATGTCGGTCAGTGCCGCCGGCTCTTCGAGGAAGAGCAGCAGCCCGACGCCTTCCTTCAGCCCACCGAGGCCGGCACGCCGGTAGTTCTCGGTGCGCCACTCCGTGGCCTCGTCACCGTCGATAGCGAACTCGGTCAGCGCCTCCTGCTCGGTCTTGTCGGGATCGCTCGTGAGCGGGTCGAACGATTGCACCCCGGCGATCACCGGATCGGAGCCCGTGATGTCGAACCGGTTCGTCGGGATGTTCGTTCCGTCGTCACCGGCACTGAGAATCAGGCCCGCGGTCACCAACACGGCCACCACCAACAGAGCGAAGAGCGCATTGCGCCAGCGGCGGGGCTGGCGCACCCGGGTGTTGGTGACTGCCACCGGCTGCTCGTTCGACACACCGAGGAGCTGGAGGCCGTCGGCGCCGCCGTTGGCGCCACCGGGCGACGTGTGGGCCGCTGACCCCAGCACGGCGGGTGCGCCCGCCGAGGGTCCGAGGCCCCCCTGGTTCGCCCCGGGGCCGGACAGCACGTTCGTGGGGGCCATCGCCGCAGTTCCGTCGTGGGCCGAGGCCACGGAGGCCGCCTGAGGAGCGCCGTTCGGGTCGAGCGAGGAGAGCACGTCGCGAACGTCGCTGGCTCGGGCGAAGCGTTCACGCACATCGCGGGCCATGAGGCGGGCCATGGCGGCATCGACCTGAGCGGGCACGGTTGGCCGGAACTGTCGCACCGGTGGAGCGTCGTGCTGGATTCGGGCCAGTGCGGTGGCAGCGTCGGTCTCAGCCTTGAACGGCACCATGCCGGTGAGGGCCTCGAACAGCACGACGCCGAGCGCGTACAGGTCTGACTGGGGGCCGACGTGGCCGCCCTGAACCTGCTCAGGGGAGAGGTACTTGGCGGTGCCGAGCAACGTGCCGGTCTGCGTGAGGTCAGCGTCGTCGCCGGCCTTGGCGATACCGAAGTCGGTGACCATCGCCCGCCGCCCCGGACACACCATGATGTTTGCGGGCTTGATGTCGCGGTGCACGATGCCGGCGCGGTGGGCTTCGTCGAGCGCGTCGGCGATCTGAGCCCCGAGGTGGAGCACGTCGCCGACGGGGAGCGCGCCGGTGTCGTCGAGAACGGCACGGAGGGTGCGGCCCTCGATCAGCTCCATCACGATCGCCTCGATCGGCGGAGTGCTGATCGTGTCGTAGATCGACACGATCGATTGATGGGACAGTCGCGCCGCGGCGACGGCTTCGCGGCGGAAGCGGGCTACGAATGCGCTGTCGGTAGCGAGGTGCCCGTGGAGCACCTTGACGGCAACGTCGCGATCGAGGGCGAGATCGCGCCCGGACCAGACCTGAGCCATGCCTCCAGCCGCAATTGGAGAGATCAGCTCGTAGCGGTTTCCCAGCCTCATTCCCGGCTGCACCATCCCGCCCGAGCCTTCACCAGCGGCCCACGTCACGACTACAACTTATCGCCTGCGGTAACCCGCTCTCGGTCGTCGGCGCGGTCATTGTTGATCTGGCGGCCGAGGAGGGCCAGGGTGGGCTCGTGATCGTCCCACTCCCCGGTGCCCGAATCGGCGCCGGGGGTCGTCTGGATGCGCGTGGTGGCGGGTCCGCCTCCGATCCAGGCGGGGACGTCGTCGGTGGGCCAGCGCCGGGGCCCACGAACCTCAGCCGCGGCCGCCTTTCGGGGTGCCGGTGCCGACTGCTCGGCTGAGAGGCGGCGGGTGGCGGCTTCGGCCGCCCGAGCCATCCGGCGTCGTCGCCGGCTGCGACGCACGCTCACGAGCCACCACGCACCAAGGAGCGTGAGGCCCACGGCGGCGAGCACCAGACCGAGGCCTGGCACCGCCGTTGAGCGCACCTGGAACCGTGTGGTGGCGAGCACATGCTGGCCGTCCGGGCTGAGCACCGTCACCGAGAGGGGCGTGGTGCCGAGGGCATGACTCTCCAGTTCGACGTCGATCGAACTCGTGCCCGGAGGAATGGCGATGAGACGACCCTGATCAGGCACGGTGATCGCATCGCTGCGGAACCGGAGCTGTACCCGACGGGTGCCGTTGGAGTCGTTGTGGATGGCGAGAGGGATCGGCGCGTTCCGGGCGGCCAGCGTGACTGATTGGTCAGCGGGGAGCGACACCACCGAGAGCCGGCGTCGCACGTCGGACTCGATCCCGGCGATGGCGGCCACGCGCTCGGTGTCGCTCAGGTCCGTGGCCAACGTCCTCGCCAACTCGGCCCGAAGGCCATCCGGCGCGTCGTCCCCATCGACATGGAACGTCGTGTAGGAGGCGAGGAGGCTGTCGGTTTCGTGCAGCTGATCGGTCACGACGTCGAGGGTCGTGGCCGTGGTCCGGCCTGGCACATCGGCCGCCGTCACCCGGCTGGTGAGCACTGCGCCCAGGGGCACCGGTGCCGCCAGCCGCTGCTCGGCCAGGCGGGCCATCACGTCGGGCAGCACCACGGCCGGATTCGCGAGCTCGTGCCATCCCCGCAGCACCACAGCGTCGCCCCCGGTGGTCGCAGCGGCGGCAAGGTCCGCCGTGATCGGCACCGCTGCAGGCAGATCGGTGGTGGTGCTGATCGTGCTGGTCGCCCCGACCACCAACATGGCGTGATCTGGCTGCACGATCCGATTGAGGGGCGGGCGATCGGGGGCCACATTGCTCGCCGAGCTCGACGGCTCGATCACCGTGTCGATCCCGAGCTCGGACAGCACGGCGAGGCCGGCGCCGGTCAGGGTGCCGTCGACCACCACGGTCGCGTCGTCGACCACGAAGCCGAGCGACCGGAGCCGATCGATGTCGTCGATCCACTTGGCGGCGTACAGATCGCCGGCATCGACGGTGGCGAGCGCCGACGGATCGATCCCGTCACCGGGAGCAGGCACAACGGGCCGGCCACCAAGGGCGGCACGGAGCGCGGCGAGCTCAGTCGGTGCGGCACCGTCGACCGCGGCGAACGAGAGAACCGTGGTGACCGGAGCGTCTGGGGCTGCCGTCATCATGGCCACCCCCTGCCCGATCGAGAGTGCATCCGGACCGACGTCGATCACGATCGCCACTGGCAGAGGCTCGCTGCGGGGAAGATCGGTACTCGGGCGTCGCACGACCTCGGTGTCGACCCGTAGCTCGGCCCCGCTGGTGGTCTCGACGGTGATCGTCACCGGATAGGCACCGGGTTCGCCGAGTGGGAGGGCCGCGGGCCCGTTGCCCCCGGTGTCGGTGGCCCGTCCGGGATCGGCCTGGGCGCCGGTGCTGGCCACCTCGATGGAGAGCCAGCCCGGTCGATCGGCGTCGGTGGTCACGGCCACCGGAACGACAGTAGAAGGCCGGTCGTCGTCGCCCCCGTCCGTCTCGCTGCGTGTGTCACGGTCTGTGTCGCCGTCTGTGTCGGCCGCCACCTCGCGACGAGGGCCGACGGTGAGCGTGACCTCGGCGTCGTCAGCCAGCACGTCCCCGTCGAGCACGAGCTCGAGCCGCAGCACCCCGGGCACGTCGACGGCCGCCGACTGATCCAGCACCGACAGTGTTGGTCCGCCCGTCTGTGGCGCAGCGGGTTGGCTTCCGGCGGCGTGCCCGCCGAGGAGCACGAGGCAGGCCAGAAGAGGCGCGAACACGCCAACGGTCCACCATCGAGGGCGTGGGCGGCGGATCGTGTTGGCGGGGCGGCGGGTGGCGGGCCTAGGTGGCAGGTGAACTCCAACGCAGGACGTACAACCCATCGGGTTGACGGACGAACCCCAGGCGCTCATAGAGAGCCAGCGCACGCTGGTTCCGATGCTGGGTGTTGACCAGGGCAGTGCCGGCCCGCCGCCGGTAGAGCCAGGTCAGACAGTCGTGGACGAGTGAGGTGCCGATTCCGCCGCTCTGGTTGCGAGGGTCCACTGCGAGCCGTTGCAGGTAGCCCCTCGATCCGGCCCGGCCGGTAACGGCGTAGCCCGTGACCTGACCACGCTCCACGGCCACGCGGAACCGGTGGTAGGGCGTGGCCCGCTTCGCTTCACGCAGCGCATAGCTGTCGAACTGCCAGAAGGTCTCGAAGGCCTCGCCGTCGATCTCCAACACCCGAGCGCGATGCCAGGGCCGCCCCTGGCGGAGGCGGTGCTGGGGCTTCGGGGGCGGAATGGTCAGATCTCGGGCGAGCAGATGGAGCTCTTCGTGCAGCGCGAAACCGGCCTGATAGAACGGCTCGGCCTCGAACGGGCTGAGTGCTGGAGTCACCGCCTCGTGGACGCCTCGCTCGACGAGATCGGCGATGCACCGCTGGATTTCGGCCCGGCTTGGCCCTCGATTCACCCGGGCCGGGCCAACGAGCGCAACGTAGGGCTGGCCCTGCCAGGGCGCGACTCGAACCCGGTGGCCGCCCATTGTGGCGGCCTTGGCCCGCGTGATCCCCGGGGCCGTTGTCGAGGGAGCAGTCTCGGTCACCTTGGTTCAGCCTAACCCGAGGGGTGGAGTGGGGTCGGAACCTGTGGCGGCGCGCTGGGTATCTCAACCCAGCCTTGGCGGCCAACGGTGCGGCTCTGTGGTGCTGGTCGTCGGTTGACAGCGAGCGATAGCGTGAACGCATGGCTCCTCCCACAACGCTCTTGGTGGCAACCCATGAGCTGTGCTGGAAGCACGACCCGGGGCCCGGTCATCCCGAACGCCCCGATCGGCTCTCGGCGGTGAAGCACGGCCTCGACACCTCGCCGGTGGCCGACGGGATCACGTGGGTCGAGGCCACCGAAGCCCCCGACGAGGTGATCACTGCCATCCACGACGGCGCGTTCATCGAGCGTCTCGATCGGCTCAGTGCCGCCGGCGGCGGCCAGATCGACCCCGATACCTACGTGTCGGCGCATTCCTCGGCCGCGGCTCGCGTGGCCGCGGGCGCAGGCCTCGATCTGATCGCCCGACTCGACCGAGGCGAAGGTACAGCGGGGTGGTCGATGGTGCGGCCGCCTGGTCACCACGCCACGCGGAACCAGCAGATGGGGTTCTGCCTCTACAACAACATCGCGGTGGCGGCGAGGGCGTTGGCCGATCGGGGCGAGCGCGTTGCCATCATCGACATCGACGCCCACCACGGGAACGGTACGCAGGACGTGTTCTACGACGATCCGCGTGTGCTCTTCGTGAGCTTCCACCAGTTTCCCTGGTACCCCTACACAGGCCGGCCCGACGAGATCGGAACCGGCGCCGGAGAACACGCAACAGTCAACGTCGCCCTCCCGGCTGGAACCACGGGCGAGGTGTATCGGGCCGGTGTCGAGCGGCTTCTGGCCCCGGTGATGGCCGACTTCGAACCCACCTGGCTGCTGATCTCGGCCGGGTTCGACGGCCATCGTGACGATCCCATCACGGATCTGGGCCTCACCTCCGCCGACTACGCCGACCTGGTCGCTGATCTGCTCGGGTTCGTCGAGCCGGGCCGGCGGCTGTTGTTCCTCGAAGGTGGCTACGACCTCCTGGCGCTGAGCCACTCGGCGGCCGCCGTGGCGGCGGCCGTGCTCGGTGAGCGTGAACATCCCGAGCGACCCACCTCGGGCGGCCCGGGCCTCGATGCCGTGACCACGGCCGAGCGCATCCACGTTCGTGACCGTCTCACCTGATCCTCGGCCTGCTCGGCCTGCCGGGCCTGCCGGGCCTGCCGGGGGCGCTGGTCTCGCCGAGGTGATGGAGCTCGTCGGGCCGCTCGGCTCGGCGTTCAACGCGGCCGGCCACCGGCTGTTCCTCGTGGGCGGCGTGGTGCGCGATCTGGCTCTCGGCGCACACGGCGCTGGCGACGACATCGACCTCACCACCGACGCCGAACCGTCTGCGATCAAGGACCTGGTTCGGCCCACGGCCACGGCTGTGTGGGCCCAAGGGGAGCGTTTCGGCACGATCGGTGCCGAGATCGCCGGTCGGGCTCTCGAGATCACAACCCACCGGGTGGAGGCCTACGACCATTCCTCCCGCAACCCGGTGGTGCGCTACGGCACCGACGTGGCCGATGACCTCACACGGCGTGACTTCACCATCAACGCCATGGCGATCGAGGTTCCCAACGGCGAGCTGATCGATCCCTTCGACGGTCAGAGCGACCTCGCGACGCGCCAGCTGGTCACGCCGTTGTCGCCGGAGGAGTCGTTCAGTGACGATCCGCTCCGGATGCTTCGGGCCGCCCGCTTCATCCCCCGCTTCGATCTCACCCCCGACCATGCGCTCGTTGCTGCTGCCCGCGACCTCGCCGAGCGCCTCCGCATCGTGTCGGTGGAACGGGTGCACGACGAGTTCGAGCGCCTTCTCGCGATCTCCGATCCAACCCCAGGCCTCGACTTCCTGACCGAGACCGGCCTCCACACCGAGATCATCCCGGCCTACACCGGGCAAGCAGAGGCCTGGGATCGTGCCAGCGCCCGGCTCATGGTGCCGGCCTCGCCGTTGGTTCGACGGGCCGCACTCCTCGAACCACTCGGCCTCGCTGACGCCGAAGCCAGCCTGGTGCGACTGCGGTATCCGAAGGCGGCGATGCGCGCCACGCTGTCGATCCTCGGTGTTGTGCCGGTGGCACGGTCGCCGATCGGTACGAGGGCGGTGGATCCTGCGGTGGTACGACGGGTTGTGGCCGACGTCGGCGTTGGCCTCGTCGACGACGCAGTGGCCCTCGCCCGTCTGGCGAGCGTGCGGGGCCTGAGCACAGCCGAGCCCTTCGCTGCCCGGCTGGAGGAGCTTCGAGCCACCGAGGATCTCACCGAGCTTGGATCCCCGCTGTCAGGGGCGGCGATCATCGATCTGCTCGGGGTGGAGCCCGGCCCCGTGGTTGGCGAGGCCAGCCGCGTCCTCGCCGAGCAGCGAATCGAGCAGGGGCCGCTCGACGAGGCCACCGCATCTGCGCTCCTGCGGTCGTGGTGGGCCAGCAGGGCCTGACCCGCTCGACGAGAGCGTTCGTCGCATCTTCGCTACGCTTGTCTCCTGTGAACCCTCGACGAGGCCGGGGTCCCCGCCCCGGACGAGCCGGCCGGTGAGTACAGCTCCGGCGGGCGTGGTCAGCTACCGGCTGGCCCGGCAGAGCATCGTCGACGCGTTCGCCCGTGGCCGGCGGACAACCGCGGAGATCTGTGACGCACAACCGGAATTGCGGCGGGTGGCCGAGAGTTGCTCTACGCCGTTGACGGAACCGTGTCCGATCTGCGACGGAGACGACCTGGTGGCGGTCACCTTCGCCTTCGGTTCGGGGCTACCCCGATCCGGGCGGGTGGTGGCCACACAGGCGGATCTACGCAAGCTCCGACGTCGCAATCGGCCCGCAACGTGCTATTTGATAGAGGTCTGTCGTCAGTGCTGGTGGAACCACCTGAGAGAGTCGTTCACCGTCGGCGCTTGACCCCCCACGACTGAGAGCATCCAATGACGCTGCAACAGGTCTTCGATCCGTTGGGTGGGCCCATCCCGGCCCGGAATCGCCGCCGCAACCCCCTGTGGCGGCTTCGTCGCGTCTTTTTCGTGATGCTGCTGTTCGGTCTGGTGGGGGCCGGCACGGTGCTGTACGCCTTCTCCCAGACCGATCTACCGGAGGACCGAGTCGAGGAACTGCTGCAGACGAGCTTCATCTGCACCGCAGAGATTCAGACGGGCTGTGGGCCCGACAATGCCGCCGCGTTGCTCGCCAGCCCTGCCGAGGATCGCGAGTTCGTCGAGTTCGAGGAGTTGCCCGAGAACCTCGTTCAGGCCGTCGTCGCCACCGAGGATCAGGACTTCTTCGAGCACCAGGGCGTCGACCCCCGCGGCATCGCCCGTGCCGGCTACCAGTACTTCCTCGGTTCCGGGGTGGTGCAGGGCGGTTCGACGATCACACAGCAGTACGTGAAGCTGGCCTTCAACGACCAGGAACGGAACCTGTCCCGCAAGGCCCGCGAGGCGATTCGGGCCGTGAAGCTCGAACAGGAACTCACCCGGGAATGCGCCAGCCAGCCCGACATCGCCGACGACGCCGCTGCCCGGCAGTGCGCGAAGGAGGAGATCCTCACCCGCTACCTGAACCGGGCCTACTTCGGTCGCGGCGCCTCCGGTGTGAAGGCGGCCGCCCGCATCTATTTCGACAAGGACGTGTCGGAGCTCGAGGTGCACGAGTCGGCCTTCCTCGCCGGCCTGCTCCGCAACCCCGTGGGCGCCGATCCTCAGGATGATCTCGATGAGGCCAATCGCCGCCGCACTGTGTCGCTCGAACTGATGCTCCAGGCCGGCTTCCTCACCGTCGACGAGGCTCAGGCCGCAAACCAGGCCGAGTGGCGTGTGGCCGAGCGCCAGAGCCGGGAGGGCCTCGGCGAGGTGGCTGGCGCCGCCTGGGGCTCGGAGTACTTCATCGAGGAGGTGCGCCAGCAGCTGTTCGAGCTCTACCCGAACGGCGAGATCTACACCGACGGCCTCCGGGTGTACACCACGCTTCATCAGAACCTGCAGCGGGCCGCCTACGAGACGGCCCACGCTCCCAAGCCGGGCGAGGACCTCGAGACCCGCGATCTGCCGGAACTCGGCCCGCTCTACCTCGATCCGAACAATTCGGATGACCCCGCCGCCTCCATTGTGAGCGTCGACGCCGAAGGTCGTGTCGTAGCGATGCTCGGCGGCACCAACTTCGAGGAGTCGGAGTTCAATCTGGCCACCAGCAGCGGGCTCGACGGCCGTCAGCCCGGCTCGACGTTCAAGACGTTCGGTCTCGCCCTTGCCATCGAGCAGGGGATCTCGGCCCGCTCGTTCTATTCGGCGTGGCCGCCGCGGATGGAGTTCGACGGTCGCTGCAAGAGCAACGACGGGCCGTGGCGGGTGAGCGGCGGGTCGAGCGCCCGCTATCGCTACCGCGACCTGGTCGACGGCCTGCGGTGGTCGTCGAACCTCGTCTACGCCCAGCTCGGTATCGAGGTCGGCCCGGACCTGCTCAAGAACCAGGCCCGCGACCTCGGCATCAACTCGTCGCTCGGCCCTGAGGGTCAGCTCGCCCCGTGCTCGCTCATCCTGGGCTCGGCCGGTGTGCCGGTCGTCGAGATGGCCGGTGCCTACTCGGTGTTCGAGCGGGACGGTGTGCAGCTCGATCCAGTGCTGATCGAACGCATCGAAGACGTGGACGGCAACGTGATCTGTTGGTATCCGGTGGGCACCGAGTGCGGCTCTGGCCCTACGCGCCAGGGTGAGCAGGTGCTCCAGGTCGAGACCGTGCACCAGGTGAACTACGCACTGGGCGAGGTGGTTCGGGGTGGGACCGGCAAGCGGGCCCAGTTCTCCGAGGAGGTCGCCGTCGTCGGCAAGACCGGCACCTCGCAGCTGAGCAAGGACGGCTGGTTCGCCGGCTTCACGTGCGACCTCACCACCGTGGTGTGGATTGGCTACCCCGAGGCCGAGACCTCGATGTACGACTTCCGCAAGCCGTTGGAGGAGGGGCAGACCGAGAAGCCCGTCGACGAGGACGGCAACCTCATCGACGACCGGAACTGGCCCAACATCGAAGGCGGCAACTTCCCGACGATGCTCTGGGCCGATTACATGGCCAAGGCCACGGCCGGACGGGCGCCCTGCACCGAGATCCCGATGAGCGAGGACTTCGCCGGCACTCGCCTCAACCAGGACCTGTCGACCACAACACTGCCGCCGTGTGGCGTGGAGCTCGATGAGTTCGGGTTCCCCTACGGCGATGGCCCGGAGAGCTTCCGCTACATCACCACCACGACGGCGCCGCCCAACACCCAGCCGCCGAACGGCCAGCCCGACCCGGACGATCCCCAGGGCCTGACCCAGCAGAACAACGGGAACGGGAACGGGAACGGGCAACAGCCAAGTCCGCCCCCCACCGACCCGTGTATCGCCGTCGAGTTCTGGGCCCGCCAGGCCGATCCGAACGCGCCGATCCCCACGAACCTGCCCGGTCAACCGTCGACGCAGGATCCGAACCAGACGACGGATCCCAACGACCCGAACGACACGACCACAACCGTCGATCCAGGTCAGTCGACAACGGTGACCGATCCGAACCAGTCGACCACCACGGAAGACACGCAGCCGCCGACCACGCCACCGAGCACCGTCGACACCCAGCCCACCTCGTCGGAGACCACGCTCGAGGAGGAGTGAGTGGGGCCCAGCCCGCCCGATGTGTGAGGCGAGGCGGAGTGGGCGCGGCTCAGGTGCTCAGCACCTCGTGGGGGTAGTGGGCCTGGCAGACGTCGCACCAGGCCTCGGTTTCGCGGGCGGGCTCGACGGAGCCGTCCGATTCCCAGGAAGAGGGGGTGACGTAGAGCCGTCGAACGGCCGTGAGCGGCTCGTCGTCACGGCC
Source organism: Actinomycetota bacterium (assembly GCA_039029735.1). Classification (GTDB taxonomy): domain Bacteria; phylum Actinomycetota; class Acidimicrobiia; order Acidimicrobiales; family SZUA-35; genus CADEDH01. Next base: position 45,616 of record JBCCFL010000006.1, read on the forward strand.
GCAGCTGGTGCAGATCGAGGCTGTCATAGCGGTTCCGTACCGTACTCGGCATGGGCGGATGCGTTCCATGCCGGTATCCTCGACGTCTTGGCGACTCCGGTCGCCGTGGGTGCGTTCGTTGCGGATGCGCCGCATACCCTGCCCCCGACCGTCGGGGGCCTCGTGTTGAACGCGAGTCCACAGGGAGGAGATACCCGCCATGCGGGCCTATGAGTTGATGGTGATCTTCACCGCCGATACCGACGAGTCGTCGATCCAGACGTTCGTGAACCGTCTGGAGAAGATGGCGAACGAGTCCGACGGCACACTCGAGAAGTTGGACAAGTGGGGCGTCCGTCGGTTCGCCTACGAGATGAACAAAGCCCGCGAGGGCTTCTACGTGGTGCTGGAGTTCCTGGCGCCCAACGCAATGGGCGAGATCGATCGCACGCTGCGGCTCGCGGATGAAGTGATCCGCCACAAGTTCATTCGTCTGCCCCTCGATGAGGCCCACCGGCGTGGGCTGGCAGGCGCCACCGCATAGGAGGCCCTCCGATGGCCATCGACAACAACGTCACGATCACGGGCAACGCAACCCGTGAACCCGAACTGCGCTTCACCCCGTCGGGCCAGGCGGTCGCCAACTTCGGCGTCGCCGTGAACCGCCGGTGGCAGAACCGCCAAACCCAGGAGTGGGAGGAGGCCGTGTCGTTCTTCGACGTGACGGCTTGGTCCCAGCTCGCTGAGAACATCGCCGAGACCGTTGGCAAGGGCACACGCGTCACGGTCTCCGGTCGGCTCGACCAACGATCCTGGGAAACCCAGGACGGTGACAAGCGATCCAAGGTGGAGATCGTCGCCGACGACGTCGCCATCAGCCTCCGGTGGGCCACCGCCGAGGTCATCCGCAACGAACGATCAGACGGAGGCGGCTATGGCGGGGGATCCGCTGGCCCGCGGTCGGGCGGTTCCAGCCCGGCTCCTGCTCCGGCCTACAACCCCGACGAGGAGCCCTTCTAATGGCAAAGACTTCTGGCCGCAAGCGCATGAAGCCCAAGGACAACGGGCGGAAGCCGAAGAAGAAGATCTCTCCGCTGGTGGCGGAGAATGTCACCTACGTGGACTACAAGGACGTGGAGCTGCTCCGCCGATTCATGTCCGATCGGGCCAAGATCCGGTCGCGCCGCGTGTCCGGCAACGACTCCCAGCAGCAGCGTGAGGTGGCTCGGGCCATCAAGAATGCCCGTGAGATGGGCCTCCTCGCCTACACGAGCCGGGTGACCACCCAGCGCCGCAGTGGCGGTGGCGGCGGTGGTCGCGGTCGCGACGATCGGCCCCCACGCAACGAGGAAGCCAACACCGAGGCCAACACCGAGGCAACCGAGTCGGCTGAGGCCACCGAGGCTCCGGTCGAGGCAGGAGCCGACGCCTGATGCGAGTTGTTCTTCACGAATCCATCTCAGGCCTCGGCAACCGGGGCGACATCGTGGACGTGGCCGATGGCTACGCCCGCAACCTCCTCATCCCCAAGGGTCAGGCCCAGCAGGCCAGCCCGGGCGTGGAGGCCCAGGCCGCCCTCATGAAGAAGGCGTGGCAGGTTCGCAACGCCAAGGAGCGCGAGGCGGCCGAGGAGATCGCCAAGACCCTCGTGGCCAAGACGATCGAGATCTCGGCTCGCGCCGGGGGAGAAGGCAAGCTCTTCGGCTCGATCACGGCCGCCGATGTGTCGTCGGCAATCCAGGAACAGTCGGGTGTGGAGCTGGATCGCAAGATGATCCGCCTCGACGATCCGATTCGCACCACGGGGATGCACGCCGTCACGGTTCGCCCTCACACCGAGGTGCAGTTCCCGGTGAGCGTCTCGGTCGTCGCCAGCTGAGCGTGGTGGGGCGCTGAATTCCACAGCGCTCCGCCATCCAGAACCCGTGCACAACCTGTGGATGGCTTGCTTCGGCGCGCCTCGATGTCACTGGGGTTGTCCACAATCTGTCCACCAGTCATTCCCAGCCCTGACGGAGTAACTCACAGGGTTTCGGGTCTGGCGATCCACAGGATCCATTGACGAGGATCGAGGCATGCAGTCAGGCACCGGGCCGAGCGCGCCCGGACGGGTACCCCCCAACAACCTCCAGGCCGAGGCCTCAGTGCTCGGCGCGATGCTGCTGAGCCGCGAGGCGATCGCCGAAGTGGTCGAGATCCTCGAACCCGACCACTTCTACAAGCCGGCCCACGCTCACCTCTACGACGCGATCTTGAGCCTCTACAGCGCCGGCGAACCCGTCGACGCCGTCACCGTGGCCGAGGAACTCACCCGGGCCGGCCTGCTCGACGAGGTGGGCGGCCAGGCGGTGCTGCTCGACTTCCAGGCCACCACCCCGGCGATCAGCAACGCGAGTCACTACGCCAAGATCGTCGAGGAGCACGCGCTGCTCCGGCGGATGATCTACGTGAGCAACGAGATCGCCGAGACGGCCTACGAGATCCCCGACGACGTGGCCAAGGCCGTCGACGACGCCGAGGCCAAGATGTTCGACGTGGCCCAGAAGCGGGTCACGAACACCACGGCGCCGATTCGCGAGCTGCTCCCGGCCAACCTCGACCGGATCGAGATGCTCTACGACCGGGGCGAGTCGATCATCGGCCTGAGCACCGGCTACCTCGACCTCGACGAGCAACTCGCCGGCCTCCAGCCCAACGCCCTCTACGTCGTAGGGGCCAGGCCCGCCATGGGGAAGGCGTTGGCCCTCGACACGCCGCTTGTCACCCCGACGGGGTGGTCGACGATGGGCCAGATCCACGTTGGCGACGAGGTGATCGACGAGCAGGGTCGTCCGTGCGCCGTTACCTACAAGAGCCCCGTCTACGTCGACCACGAGTGCTTCGAGGTGGAGTTCGATGACGGATCTGTCATCGTGGCCGACGCCGAGCATCAGTGGTTCACCTGGGATCAGAAGGCGTGGAAGAGCCGCCGAGATCACACGTACCGGGCTGCTCGCGGTCCGTCGGCCCACCCGGAGTTCGCTGGCGACCAGTCGCACACGCGTGCCCGCCCTGCGGTGCGGACCACGGCTGAGATCGCTGCCACGCTGCGGGTCGAGACCTACGCCGATCGGCGGCCGAACCACAGGGTGCAGCTCGCTGCGCCACTCGATCTCGCCGATGTCGAGCTGCCTCTCGACCCCTACGTGCTCGGGTGCTGGCTGGGCGCCGGCCACACCGGTAGGCCGCAGATCACCACTATGGATCCGGGGATCGTCGATGCCTTTGCCCTCGACGGCTGGACGCTGGATGCCACCGCTGCCGCCGGTCCGGCTCTGACCTACACGATCCGCTCCGACCGAGACACCGAGGCAGACCGTGGCCACGCTGACGGTGACGGTGAGCGGCGCCTGCTGCAGTTCACCAGGTGCCTGCACTCCGTCGGCCTCTGGGCGCCCGGTCGCTCCGCGACGCCGGTGGGTAAGCACATCCCGCCGGCGTACCTCCGGGCGTCGGCGAAACAGCGGTTGGCGCTCCTGCAGGGCTTGATGGACACCGACGGCACCGTGGTCAAAGGTGAGACCACGGTGGAGATCGCACTGTCGAACGAGCGCCTCCTGCGCGACGTCAGGGAACTCGCACTGTCGCTCGGCTACAAGGCCGGCCCTGTGCGGCACCGCACCAGCAACCATCAGACAGACGTGTGGCGCGTCGTCTTCTCGGCGCCCGACCCGGTGTTCCGGCTGGAGCGCAAACTCGCCATGCAGCGCTTCGCCGACAACGCGAATGCCAAGAGCCGCTGGCGAGTGATCACCGACGTGAGGCCCATCGACCCGGTACCGGTGCAGTGCATCACGGTCGACTCGCCGAACTCGCTCTACCTCGCCGGCCCGGAAATGATCCCCACCCACAACACAGCGTTCGCCCTGGGGATGGCGGCCAACTCGGCCATGAAGGACAACCGGCCTGTGCTCATCTTCACCCTGGAGATGGGCCAGCTGGAGCTGTCGCAGCGTCTGCTGTGCTCGGAGGCCCGAGTGGATGCCGGCAAAGTGAAGACGGGGCGGCTCGACGAGAGCGAGTGGAACCGCATCAGCCATGCCGTGGGTCGGTTGGCCGAAACGCCGATCTACATCGACGACAATCCTCACACCTCGGTGATGGACATCCGGGCCAAGGCCCGCCGGCTCAAGAGCCGGGAGGGTGACTTGGGCATGGTGGTGGTGGACTACATCCAGCTCATGACCGGCCGCTCCAACGCCGAGAGCCGCCAGGTGGAGGTGTCGGAGATCTCCCGAAATCTCAAGATCCTGGCCCGTGAGCTGGAGGCGCCCGTGGTGGCCCTCGCCCAGCTCAACCGTGGTCTGGAGCAACGCACCGACAAGCGGCCGATGCTGTCGGACCTCCGCGAGTCGGGCTCACTCGAGCAGGACGCCGACGTGGTGATGTTCCTCTACCGCGACGAGGTCTACGACGATCAGTCTCCCGACAAGGGCGTGGCCGAGGTGATCGTGGCCAAGCACCGAAACGGGCCCACCGGCAAAGCCCGCCTCGCCTTCCTCGGCCAGTACACACGCTTCGAGAACATGGCCCGATCAACGCCCGGCGGCCCCGACAACGGCGACTTCTAGCATCCGATCCGGTTCGGCGCGCCGATCGGGTGCGCGCCCCGGAGCGGTCAGTCCGACAGCAGATCCAGGAACGTTCGGGGCCCGATCACGTCGACACCGTTGGTCAGCCGAGCCCGCAGACCCCGGTCGGCGGTGACCACGCGGTCACCGGGCCTGGCCATCGCCGCAATCACGTCATCGGCGGCATCACGGCCCGGACGATCGGCGAACCGAACCTCCACGTTCGCCGAGGACTCCCCGGCGGCCGCGATCGCCGGCTCCGGTCGGTGATCCACCACGAACACGACATCGTCGTCGTGCTCCGTCGACCAGTCCGCCACCCGGCCGGCGAGGCGGACGAGGGATCCGGTGCGATCCTTCCACCAACCGTCGGGCACCGCCCCCATCACGTTGTTGCCGTCGATGATCCAGCGCACCTCAGGCGGCGATGGTGGCCAGCGCCCAGATCGCCGGTACACCGCCCAGCACGATCATGAACAGCGAACGGCCCAACGGCGCCTTCTGCTCCTCGCCGTTCTCGTCCACCCTGGGCCGAATCAGGGCCAGTGCGTTCCCGACCGCCAAGGCCGCCCCGAGGGCCAGCGTGAGATACGCGAGAAAGTTGTCACCGAGCACGTGTGCACTCCTGCTCAAGGTCGAGCCGTCGGGCGCCGATGGTACTCCTGACCGGTGAACTCACCCTCACCGGACGCCCCGGTTTGGGCGGGAGTCGGCGATTCCTCCACACGCATCGCGGTGGCGCGGCTTGGTCGCGCCATTGCACTCCCCTCCGGCTTCCGCCCTGCCGCGGGGCTTCGACGGCCGCTACACGCACGGCCTAAGTTGGCCCCCGTGACCGATGCCGAACTGATCCCGGCCGCCACGGTGGTGCTCCTGCGCAGCACCCCCGACGGCACTCCGGAAGTCCTCATGCTGCGCAAGAACTCCAAGATCGCGTTCGGCGGGATGTGGGTGTTTCCCGGCGGCGCCGTCGACGACGACGAGCGGGTGGACGGTGACGACCTCGCCTCGGCCCGCACGGCGGCTGTACGGGAGGTGGAGGAGGAAACCGGCTTGGTGATCGACGGCACTCAGCTGGAGACCTGGTCGTTCTGGGTACCGCCGCCCAAGGCGCAGATGCGGGGCCATGCCCGCCGCTTCGCCACATGGTTCTTCGTGATGCCCGCCCCCGACGGCGACGTGGCGATCGACGGGGGAGAGATCCACGAGCACCGCTGGTTCACCCCCCAGGCCGCCCTCGACGAGCACGCGGCCGGATCGATCGAGCTCGTACCCCCCACCTGGATCACACTGCATCAGCTGAGCCACCACGCCACCACTGCTGACGCGCTCGCCTGGGCGGCTCGCACCGACCCCGGTGAGTTCCGCACCAAGCCGGTGTCGACCGATCCGCTCACGCTCGCTTGGGCCGGCGACGCCGCCTACGACGGTGGACCCCTCGACCAGCCCGGCACCCGAAACCGCCTGACCATGACCCCCGGGGCGTGGCACTACGACACCGAAACGGTCTGAGGTTCACGATGGATTCTCCCCAGCTGGGTCTGTTCGCAATCAACATGGGCACCATGGCCGACCCCGCCGTGATGGTCGACGTGGCCCAGGCCGCCGAGGCGGCAGGCTACGAATCGGTGTGGACCGGCGAGCACATCGTGCTCCCCGACCCCCAGGCGCCACCGTCACCCGCTCCACCCGAAACACCGTTCGTCGACAGCGCGGTTGCCCTCGCCTACGTGGCCGCCGCCACCACCTCGATCCGCCTCGGCACCGGAATCATCATCCTGCCCCAACGCCAGCCGGCTGTGCTGGCCAAGAGCCTGGCGAGCCTCGATCACCTCTCGGGGGGTCGGTTGATCTTCGGGCTCGGCGTCGGGTATCTGGAACCGGAGATGACGGCCTGCAGCACCCCCATGGGGCGTCGCGGGGCCCGAGCCGACGAGTACCTCGCCGCCATGCGCACGCTCTGGTCAGGCGACGCCGTGAGCTTCTCGGGTGACTTCGTCACGTTCACCGAGGTGTCGGCGAACCCCAAACCCCACCAACCGTCGATTCCGGTGGTGGTCGGGGGCCACAGCCGCGCCGCCGCTCGGCGAGCGGTGGCCAGCGCCCACGGGTGGTACGGGTTCATGCGCGATGTCGAGACCGCGGCCGCCGACATTGCGCAGCTGCGCGAGCTCGAAGGCGAGCTCGATCGACCATCAGAGCTGGGCCGCCTGGAGATCAGCATCACGCCGAGGGGCCGGCTGCAACCCGGCGATCTGGAGGCCTACGCCGAGCTCGGCGTCGATCGCCTCGTCCTGCAGCCGGGCCACCACCGATCCCGCGATGAGCTGCTCTCCTACGTGGAACAGCACCGGCCGGGCTGACCGCCACCGGCGCGCGCCGGCTTCGTCGGGCCACACTGGTGGTATGTGCCGCAACATCACCATCCTCCGTGGGCTCGAACCGGCGGCAACGCCGGAAGAGATCGAAGCCGGCGCACGGCAGTACGTCCGCAAGATCAGCGGGATCCGTCAGCCGTCGGCTGCAACCGAAGAGGCGTTCGAACGCGCCGTGGCCATGATCACCCTTGCCACCACCGACCTGCTCCAGGACCTGCCACCGCGCAAGCAGCCGCCAACGACGGTGCCACCCATGCGCCGCCATGGCGGCCGCCCCTGAGCTGTCGCGAGGTGCGGTGTGATCGCGGCGGTGATCGTTGTGGTGCCGCTGGCGGTCGAGCCGCTCAGCTGACCGCGGCGTCGACGTAGCGCCAGCCTGGGCCGTCGGCAACGAGCAGACCGGCGCCAGGGCCGGCGAAGTGGGTGCCGATCACGAGGGCGCCTTCCTCTTCCCACTGCGCGAAGCTCGACCGGCGGGTGGCGATCGCAGCTATCGAGTCGACGTCGGCGCTCGACGCGATGTCGGGCCGGGCGAGCTGCACCGGGTGGTGCACCATGTCGCCGGTGATGATGCCCACACGACCCTCGGAGGAGATCCGAACGCTGTGGTGACCGGGGGTGTGCCCTGCAGTCGGTTCGAGGCGCACTTCGTCGGTGATCACGTGATCGGACTCGACCAGCTCCGCCAACCCCGCGGCCATGATCGGCTCAACCGAGTCGGCCATCACGTCGCCGTAGACGGATGGATCCTCGGCGCTCACCCAGTGCTCGTACTCGGTCCGGCCGAACAGGTGTCTGGCATTGGGGAACGTGGGCACCCACGTGCCGCCGTCGAGTCTGGTGTTCCACCCGACGTGGTCGACGTGCAGGTGGGTGCACACCACCACGTCCACGCTCTCCGGGGGCCATCCACCGGCCTCCAGATCGTCGAGAAACGTGGTCTGGAGCCGATCGAACAGCGGCGTTGGTCGGGGCTTGTCGTTGCCAACGCAGGTGTCGACGAGAAGACGCGTTCCGGCCGATTCCACCAGCAACGCCTGGATCCGCAGAATCATCTTCCCCTTGTCGTCCACGAAGTTCGGCCGCAGCCATCCCACCTCGTCGATGACCTCGGGCGTGACATCGGGGAGCAGCCAGGCGAACTTCCAGTGCTGGTCGGTCTCGATGATGCTCGTGACGCGAACGGATCCGATTGACCAGGAGGGACCGAGTGGCATCGGGCCATCGTGTCCGCATCGTCGCCGACGGCGCCAGCTCGGTCGGTCAGCCTCCGCAGCCGCCGCCGACCGAGGCCGCCGGCGCCGCCGGCGCGCAGCCTGGCGCGCACGTGCACCATGTGGTGATCGCGGGGCCGGGTCAGTGTGGCCAATGGGCGAGCAGCTACCGTGAGGCGGTGACATCGAGGGCGACGGCTGATGCGATCTTTGGCGACCTCTGCCAGGCGTTCGAACGCTCGTCCCAGCCACTGCCAGAGTCGGTCGCCGCTGTTCGCGCCGGCGAAACGGTGTTGTGGGTGACGGCGCCGCTCACGCCCGATGATGGAACACGCGCGCAGCTCTTGGGGCTTGCCGTGCCGATCGCCAATGCCGATCTGCTGCTCTATTGCGCCGACAGCACGGTGGCCGAAGGCGGCACGGCGTATGACGCCCTGGTCGGCATCGCGCTCGAGTTCACCGGTGGCGGTGTGACCACCCGTCTCCAAACCAGGCGGTACCGGGAGGGAGTCGACGACCCTGTCAGGGTTCGCCGGCTCGACGGGGCCATCTGGGAGACGCCAGCGGCCACGGTGCTCGGGCCGAGGATCGACGCGCTCGGCGCGTCGAGCACCTTGCGTTCCGATCCAACCGCACGGCTGTCGGCCGTGCGAACGCTGATGGCCTGCGGATACGAGCTTGCGTTCAGCGACGAACTCGATACCGAACTCACTGGCCTCGTCGGCGGCTGAGCGCAGCCGGCCGTCTCCTCGCGGGGAGCCCGGCTGTAATCAGGCGCTCACCCGCATGATCAGGGCGTCGCCTTGGCCTCCACCGCCACACAGGCCGGCGGCCGCCAGCCCACCCCCTCGACGCCGCAGCTCGTGGGCAGCAGTGAGGGCGATCCGGTTGCCCGACATGCCGAGTGGGTGACCGACGGCGATGGCGCCGCCGTTCACGTTCACGATCTCGTCGCTCACGCCGAGGTCGCGCATCGCGCCGAGGGCCACGGCAGCGAAGGCCTCGTTCATCTCGAACAGGTCGATGTCGGACACGTCGACGTCGGCCCGATCGGCCGCGGCGCGAATGGCGGCCGACGGCTGATGGAGGAGCGAGCAGTTGTCGGGCCCGGCCACCATGGCGAACGACACCAGTTCAGCCAGGGGTTGGGCCGCGCCGAGCCGCTCTGCCGCTGCCGCTGACACCACCACCACGGCGGAGGCACCGTCGGACAGCTGGGAGGCGTTGCCGGCGGTCACCGTGCCCGAGGCCTGAAACGCGGGACGAAGCCCGCCGAGCGTCGACGCTTCGGTACCGGGCCGTACGCCTTCATCTTCGCTGAACGTGATCGGGTCGCCCTTGCGCTGGGGCACCGACACCGGCGCGATCTCGCTCTCGAGCAGGCCGTCCTTGATCGCTCGGGCGGCCCGGTCGTGCGACTGCGCGGCGTAGGCATCCTGGTCGTCTCGGCTGATGGCGTCGGCCATGGCGTAGTTGTCGGTGCCCTCACCCATGATCACCGACTCGATCGCGCACGTGAGCCCGTCATAGAGCAGCGAATCCATCACCTCGCCGTGGCCATAGCCGAGGCCCTGCCGCGCCTTCGGCAACAGGAACGGGGCATTCGTCATCGATTCCATGCCGCCGGCCACCACCACATCGGCCTGGCCCGACTGGATCAGCATCCAGGCGTAATTGATGGCGTTGAGGCCAGAGAGGCACACCTTGTTGACCGTCACGGCGGGCACATCGAGGGGGAGGCCGGCCTTCACACTGGCGTTGCGTGCGCCCGACTGGCCCTCGCCGGCGGTGAGCACGTGGCCCATCACAACCTGGTCCACCTCGGAGGCGGGCACGCCAGCCTTCTCCAGTGCGGCGGCGATGGCGAGACCACCGAGATCGGTGCCCGAGAACGAGGCCAGGGAACCGTTGAACTTGCCGATCGGGGTACGGGATCCCTCGAGGATGTACACGGGATTCGACGCCATGGGAACTCCTTGCCGGATGCGGGTGGAGGTGTCCATTCTGGCACGACCCCGCCCAACCGAAACAGCCGAGGAGACGCCTGCGACCTCAGCCCGTGTCGGGTCTGACGATCCGAGCGAGCAGGGCCGCGCTCGCCCGGGTGGGTGGCACCTCGCCTCGCTCGGCGTCGGCCACCACGGCTGCACCCTCGGCCGAGGCGAGCACCGCAGCGGCGCGGGCAGACAGGTCCTGGATCATGCGGGCCTCGATCTCGGTCTGCACCCGCTGGCGGCGGCGGGTCACGCGTCCGTCCCCCTCGTCGAGGTGGTGGAGATGGCCTTCGGCGGCGTCGAGTACGTCTCGGGCGCCGGTGCCATCCAGCGCCGACGACATGATGATCGGGGGGCGATACCCGTCGGCGGCCTCCTGCCCGGTGAGATGGCTGAGGTCGAGCATGAGTTCGAGGTCCCGGCGGACGTCGCTGGCCCCTGGGCGGTCGGCCTTGTTCACCACGAACACGTCCGCCACCTCGAGGAGCCCGGCCTTGTTGGCCTGGACCGCGTCGCCCATGCCTGGTGTCATCACAACGAGTGCGGTGTCGGCCGCACCGACGACGTCGACCTCCACCTGGCCGACGCCGACAGTCTCGATGATCACAGGGTCGTAGCCGACGGCGTCGAACAGCCGAACGGCCAGCGGCACGGCCAGCGCAAGCCCGCCGGAGTGGCCCCGAGTGGCCATCGACCGGATGAACACCCGCTCGTCGATCTCGGGGGGTGTCGTCTGCGATGCGTCTCGGGAGGTGGCCCCGGGCGACGCCGGGACGTCCATTCGGATGCGGTCGCCAAGGATGGCACCGCCGGTGAGCGGCGACGATGGGTCGACGGCCAACACCGCGGGGCGTCGACCGGCGTCGGCCAGCAAGCCGACGAGCTGGCCGGTCAGGGTGGACTTGCCGGCACCGGGCGCGCCCGTGATCCCGATGATGTGGGCGGCGCCGGCGTCGGGGTGGGCCAGCTCGCTGATCTGTTCCGCGTCCGGTCCGCCGCGCTCCACCTTGGTGAGAAGGCGCCCCAGTGACCGACGATGCCCGCTGCGGGCGGCGTCGTACAGCTCGTCGATGGTCTTGGGGGCGGTACCCGTACGGGCGGTCACGAGGCGTGGGCGGCCACGGCGTCGCGCACCACCTCGGCGACTTCCTGGGCCGATGCGCCCGGACCGAGCACCGCAGCAACACCGGCGTCGCGGAGGGGCTCAAGATCCTGGTCGGGAACGATGCCGCCGACGATGACCGGAATGTCGAGTTCGGCGTCACTCAGGGCCTCGATCATCGCCGGTGCCAGCGTCATGTGGCTCGCGTTGTGCATCGACAGCCCAATGGCATCAGCGTCCTCCTGCTCGGCGGCGGCCACGATCGACGCGGTGGTCTGGCGGAGGCCGAGGTAGATCACCTCCATCCCGGCATCGCGCAGAATGCGCGCCACCACCTTGATGCCACGGTCGTGCCCGTCGAGCCCGAGCTTGGCCAGCACCACCCGGATGTGTTGGTCACCAGACATCGTCAGACGATCGCCTTCTCCACGTAGGTTCCGAACACCGACTCCATTGCCATGACCACCTCTTCGAGCGTGGCGTAGGCGCCGACGGCCTCGATGATCGGTGGCATCACGTTACGGGTGGGGTCGGCGGCCGCCGCGGTGACTGCGGCGAGCGCGGCCCGCACGGCGTCGTCGTTGCGCTTCTGCTTCACGTCGGCCAGGCGCTTGAGCTGATACTCCTCCACCTCGGCGCCGATGCGGAGCAGGTTCTGCTGGCCCTCATCGCCCTCGGTGAAGTCGTTCACGCCAACGATGATGCGCCGTCCGGCGTTCACCTCACGCTCGAAGCGGTAGGCGGCGTCGGCGATCTCGCCGACGAAGTAGCCGTTGTCGACCCCGGCGTACACCCCTTCGAGGATCGAGCCGTTGCCGAGGTCTTCGAGGTGGGCGAACACGGCCTCGGCCTGCCGCTCCATCTCGTCGGTCATCCACTCCACGTAGGGAGCACCGCCGAGAGGATCGGCCACGATGCCGGCCCCGGTCTCGTGGGCGACGATCTGCTGGGTGCGCAGCGCGATGCGAGCCGCCTTCTCGGTGGGAAGTGCCATGGCCTCGTCGAAGGCGTCGGTGTGGAGGCTCTGGGTGCCGCCAAGGGCACCGGCGAGGGCCTGGATCGCCACCCGGGCGATGTTGATCTCCGGCTGCTGGGCCGTGAGCGACACCCCAGCGGTTTGGGTGTGGAATCGGCACAGCATCGAGCGTTCGTTGGTCGCCCCGTAGCGCTCCTTCATCCAGCGAGCCCAGATGCGGCGGGCGGCTCGGAACTTGCCGATCTCCTCGAAGAAGTCCGAGTGGGAGTTGAAGAAGAAACTCAGCCGCCCGGCGAACTCGTCGACGTCGACCCCGGCGGCGATCGCGGCTTCCACGTAGGCGAAGCCGTTGGCGAGGGTGAAGGCCAGCTCCTGGGCCGCTGTCGACCCCGCCTCGCGGATGTGGTAGCCGGAGATCGAGATCGGATGCCACTTCGGCATCTCGGCCGAGGTGAAGCGGATCATGTCGGTGATGATCCGCACCGACGGACGCGGTGGATAGATGTACTCCTTCTGCGCCTGGTACTCCTTGAAGATGTCGGTCTGGATCGTGCCGGCGAGCTTGGCCCTGGCCACGCCCTGCTTCTCGGCGTTGGCCACATACATGCCGAGGGCAACCGCAGCCGGGCCACTGATCGTCATCGACGTGGAGATCGAGTCGAGGTCGATGTCGGCGAACAGATCCTCCATGTCGGCGAGGGTGTCGACGGCAACCCCGCAGTGCCCGACTTCGCCCTTGGCCCACGGTGAGTCGGAATCGCGACCCATCAACGTCGGCATGTCGAATGCAGTGGACAGGCCCATCACGCCGTTGGCCAGGAGCTCCTTGAACCGGCCGTTGGTGTCTTCGGCGGTGCCGAACCCGGCGAACATCCGCATCGTCCACAGGCGAGAGCGATACATGGAGGGGTACACGCCCCGGGTGTACGGGTACTGGCCGGGGTAGGGCCCGTCGCCATACACCGGCTCGACCGGCACACCCGACATCGTCTCGAACGGCACGTCGCGCAGGCGCGATGCCTCGTAGGCCTCGCGCCACGCCTCGTACTCCGGGGTCGGCTCGGGCCGACCGCTCGTATCGCTGTTGTCCGGTGTTGCCATCACGGTCCCCCGGGTTCGGTGCTCACTGCACGTGCAGTATCGCAGCTCTGGCGTGTCCGGTACTAGGTGGAGGGTCGGCTCAGGCGGCGGCGACGGCTCCGCCGAGCACGTCGAGCACCGTGTCGATGTCGGCGGTGGCAACGTCACGGTGGGTGACGAAGCGAACGGTGGCACCCCGCTTGTTCGATCCGCCGACGGCGAGCATCACGCCCTTGTCGGTGGTGGTGCGTTCGATGTGGGTGGGATCGGCGTCGATCGTGGCGAACACCATGTTGGTGTCGTGCCCAGTCACGGTCACACGATCGATGGCGGCGAGACCAGCAGCGAGGTGGGCGGCATTGGCGTGATCGTCGGCGAGTCGGGCCCGGTTGTTGCGGATCGCGTGGAGCCCTCCGGCGGCCACGATCCCGGCCTGGCGCATACCGCCGCCGAGCATCTTCCGCCAGCGGCGAGCACCGTCGATGAGGGCGACGGAGCCGACGAGCACCGAGCCAACCGGGGCGCCGAGCCCCTTCGAGAGGCACACCGACACGGTGTCGAACGGTTCAGCCACCGCGGAAGGCTCCACGTCGAGCGCGATGGCGGCGTTCCACAGCCGTGCACCGTCGAGGTGGAGCCCGAGGCCTCGCTCGGCTGCCAACGCCGCCGCCTCGCGCTGGTGATCGAGCGGGAGCACCTTGCCGTCGTGGGTGTTCTCGAGGCAGAGCACGCGACTGCGGGCGAAGTGCGGATTGTCGGGCTTGATCACCGACTCAACGTGATCGAGATCGAGGGTGCCGTCGGCGAGGGTACGCACCGGTTGGGGCTGGATACTGCCGAGAACCGCAGCACCACCGGCCTCGTACCGGAACGTGTGGGCGTTCTCACCGACGATGTACTCGTCGCCGCGGGCGCAGTGGGCCATCAGGGCGCACAGGTTGCTCTGCGTTCCCGACGGCACGTACATCGCCGCCGCCTTGCCGAGCAGGGCTGCGGTCTCGGTTTCGAGCTCGGTCACGGTGGGATCGTCGCCCCACACGTCGTCGCCGACGGCGGCTGAGGCCATCGCGGCCCGCATCGCATCGTCGGGCCTGGTCACGGTGTCTGAACGCAGGTCGATCACGGCTTCATCGTGCCAGGTCGTGACGCCGTTGCCCCGCCCGGCTGCCCGCTTGCCCGGTCAGCCTTGTGGAATGAGATCCATCAATGGCGCAGAAATGCCATGTAATGAAAGAACCTGGGTAGTTTCAAATATGTGAAAAGACTTGTCCGGTCGGATGACATTTACTATAAATGGTTGTGCAGGACAGCGTGACGTTCGCCGGTCACCATCCTGCTCTCGCAGCAGCCACATCCCGGCTGTCGCCGCCGCCCCTGTGGAGGCAGCCCGATCCGTGTTGGGGCTGCCTCCACAGGGTTCTGCTGCGTCTCGGTTGTGATCTCGCCGTCCCGCCAGCGATGGCTTCAGAGGAGGGCTCTCACCGCATCCAACGTGTCGGCCGTCGAGGGGTCGCGGTCGGGTCGATACCCCTTCACCCTGGCGAAACGCAGCGCAACCCCACCGGGGTACCGGGTGGATCGCTGGGCGCCGTCGAGTGCGATCTCCACTACCAGCTCAGGGCGCACCCATACGGTGTGACCAGTCGCCGATTCGCCGCTCTTTCGGGCCAGAAAGGCGTCGGTCTGCCAGCGTAGTAACTCGTCGGTGAGGCCCTTGAATGTCTTTCCCACCATCACGAACTCACCGGAAGATGGATCGCGGGCGCCGAGGTGGAGATTGGAGAGCCAGCCCTGGCGGCGGCCGTGGCCCCATTCGGCGCCGAGGATCACCAGGTCAAGGGTGTGCACGGGCTTGACCTTGCGCCAGCCCTTGCCTCGCCGCCCCGCCTCGTAGCGGCCGTCGAGGCTCTTCACCATCACGCCCTCGTGGCCCTGGTCGAGCGCGGCGGCCAGGTGGGCTTCAGCTGCTGAGGGATCGTCGGTCACGATACGGGGGATCTGGCGATCACCTACGAGCGCTTCGAGCCGGTCGGAACGCTCGCGCAGAGGCCGATCGATGAGGCTCTCCCCATCGATGAACATCACGTCGAAGAAGAAGGGGCGCAGCCCCTCGGCTGGCACGAGCGGGGTGTCGGCCGAGAACACGGCCATCGTGTCCTGGAAGGCGTTGGGGCTCTCGGTGTGGTCGCCGTCGTCGCCACGGTCGAAGTAGCCGAGCACCTCACCGTCGAGCACCGCACTCGTGCCGGGGAGCGCACGGGCCCACTCCACCACATGCGGGAGGCGATCGGTCACGTCGTTGAGGTTGCGGGTGTAGAGGCCGACGTCGTTGCCGTTGCGGTGCACCTGGATCCTGGCCCCGTCGAGCTTCCACTCCACTTGGGCTTCGCCCATGGCCTCGAGTGCGTCGGTGGCCGAGGCTGCGGTCGAGGCCAGCATCGGCTGAATGGGCCGGCCCACGTCGAGGTCGATCGCCGCCAGTCCATCGGCGCCGGCCGTGAGTGCGACGGCGGCAGCCGCCGGCAGGTCGCCTCGCAACATGACGGCCCGTCGCATCAACGTCTGGGTGACGCCGGCGGCCTTGGCCACGGCGTCGGTCACCACTCCGGCGAGGGCTCCCTGGCGGAGGTCACCGATCAGGAGTCGGGCCACGAACTCCTGCTCGACCGCGGTGGCCCGTCCGAGCAGGGCCTCGAGGATGGCTCGCCGGTCGCCGACCGAGCCGTCGCCGGTGGTCACGAGCAACTCGTCGAGCGCAGCGTCGAGCTCACCCACCGTGATGGATGGCTCGCTCGCCGGTGGCAGGTCGATGCGCCCGACGGTGGCCCAGCCGACGCCGATTGCGCCCTGGCGAGGTGCACCGACCATGAACGCGACCGCCGGTTCGATGTCGTCGGGCGGGAGGTCCGCGATGAGGTCGGCGAGCGCTGTGGTCTTCTCGGTGCGCTTCGACGTGGCAGCAACCGTCGCTGACGTCTCGGCCAGGCGAACGAGGAGCATCAGCCCGCTGCCCTGGGGAGGCGGTCGAGACCGTCGAGAATGAGATCGAGGCCGAGATCGAACTCGTCGCCAAAGGAGTAGCCCGGCTCCAACACGTACACGGTGGCGAGTTCGGTGAGATGGGGAAACCGCTCTGCCGTCTCGGCGTCGAGGATGCCGTCGGCCACCTCGTCGAGCGACTCGCTGTCGTCGAAGGGGAGGCTGGCCTCCTGGACGGCGAAGCCGTAGACGAACGAGTCGATCACGGCCATGGCGTGCGCCGTCTGGCGAACCGAGAACCCAGCGGCCCGGAAGGCGGCGATCACGGTGTCGTGATGGGTGAGCGTGGCCGGTCCGGGGGCGGCCCGGCTCTCCAGCAGGCCCACCGCCCACGGATGGCGGCGCAGCACCTCGCGGGCCGACGCCGCCCGCATCCGCATCTCGGTGCGCCAGTCGCCGCCAACGTCCGGGAGGGTGATCTCGCTGAACACAGCGTCGACCACGCCGTCGAGGATCGCCTCCTTGTTGGGCACGTGGTGGTACACGGCCATGGGCGCCACGCCCAACTCGGAGGCGAGTGATCGCATCGTGAGGGCGGTGAGGCCGTCACGGTCAGCGACCGCCGTTGCGGCGGCGATCACCCTCGGCCGAGTGAGTGCGTCGCGTCGTCGAGCCATCACCGGTGAGGCTAGCGTCCGCGGGCTCGTACTTTGTACGGCTCCTTCGCCTCCCTCCAAGCGCGGGCGGCATGCACTCGGAGACCGGTCAGCTCTTCGGGGCGATCTCGATCTGCACCTGGGTCACGTAGCTCTCGTCGTCCTGGGTCACAGGCGGGGTGCACACGATGTTCCATTCGTAGGAGGGCCCGGCCACCTCGTACCCGTTCTCGTCCACCCAGCTCATCAGCGCGGTGTAAGCCTCGTGGATCCGGTTGAACGAGCCGTGGTGCATCGTCGTGGCCACGAGCGCTGGCTCGATGGTGCGCACCCCGACACCCGCCGCTCGGGCGCGCTCATCGAGCTCGAAGGCTGCGGCGACGGGAAGCACCGCCTCCAGGTCGATCGACGAGCCGTCATCGGCGAAGTGGTGGTAGACGTTTCCGCCCACCTCGGTGCCGAGTGCCGGGTCCACGTGTTCGAAGAGGCGCGGGAACATCGGGGCGATTCCTGCTGGGCTGTCGATCTGGTCGCGCACGAACGCGATCGTTTTGGGCTCGGTGGTCATCGTGGTGATCTCGGACGTGGTCATGGTTCTCCTGTGGTCGAGGCGCCGGAGCTCGGAATGGGCCCGCTCCAGCTGTTGCCCGGTGCGGGCGATGTCGCCCTCCAGCCGGGCGATGTGTGCTCGCAACGTCTCCGCGAACTGGTCGTCGGTGACCACCTCGTCGAGTACGGGGCCGATCTCGTCGAGCGGCAGCCCGATGGCCCGAAGGGCAAGGAGGCGATGACCCCGGTCGACGCACGCCAGGGCGTAGCGCCGGTAGCCGGTGTGCGGGTCCACCGCAGACGGCGGCAGCAGGCCGGTGTCCGAGTAGTAACGCACGGTCCGGACCGGGAGTTGCAGGAGCCGGGCCAGCTCACCGATTCGAAGGAGCATGTCGCCCACGTTGAGACCTCCACCAGCTGGAGAGTCAAGTGTGCCGCCCAATCT
This sequence comes from Actinomycetota bacterium, assembly GCA_039029735.1. Classification (GTDB taxonomy): domain Bacteria; phylum Actinomycetota; class Acidimicrobiia; order Acidimicrobiales; family SZUA-35; genus CADEDH01. The sequence goes on from JBCCFL010000006.1 coordinate 63,578, forward strand.
GCGATACTTGAAGCGTGATCGTCTTGGTCGCCATCATCGTGATCGTTGTTGCCGGCATCCTGGCGCTGGTCTGGCAGAGCACCACCGGCAGCAGCTACCGGGTGAAGAACCGGGATCGGCCGGGCACGTTCAGCCGCGGCCGGCGCATGGGCGGGGAGACCGGCCCCGACTTCCGAAACATGCTCGACTGAGCCCCCTCGGGCGAGACTGGCGCGATGCAGCCCCCCGGTCTGACTCCCGACGCCCCCCACGAACCCGCCACCGACGCCTATCAGCGCACCGTCGATCACGCGCTGATGACCACCCGTGGTGTGCGGGCCCGCCTCGACTTCGACCGCCCGGTTGACGACCAGACGATCCTCGACTGCATCGACGTGGCCGAGCAGGCTCCCACCGGGGGCAACAACGGCAGCCGCCGCTGGCTCGTGATCAGGGACCAGGCCACGAAGGATGCAATGGCAGAGCTCTACCTCTCTGCTGGCGTGAGCTGGGTGATCGAGACAGCTGACCGCATTGCCGGGACCGGTCACCCGAACGAGCGGCTGATGGCGGGGGCGAAGCACCTCGGCGAGAACCTGGCCCGCATCCCGGCGCTGGTGATCCCCACCATCATCGGCGTGCACGATGGGAGTGGTCGCCCCGGCCTGTTCGACTCGGTGATCCAGTCGGCCTGGAGCTTCATGGTGGCGCTGCGGGCCCGGGGCCTCGGCACGGTGTGGACCACGATGTACCTCAACGAGCGCGACGCCGTGGCCGAGCTGCTCGGACTGCCCGACGATGTGACTCAGATCTGCCTGTTCCCGGTGGCCCACACGATCGGAACCGACTTCTCCGCCACCTCGCGTCGCTACCCGGCTCGCGACATCACCTACTTCGATCGCTACGGTCGCACGCTCGATCACGAGGCGAGCAGCCCCCGTTCGCTCGCGGATGGGCCCGGCGTGGTGGCGGAGGCCGACATCAAGGCGAAGCCTGAGGCCGTGTGGGCTCTCGTGGCCGACGGCAGGCGGCCGGAGTCGAGCCAGGTGGAGGAGTCGGATCCACCACGCCTCCTCACCTGGGCCGAGCCCGACCCAGGCGGCGCCGCGGAACGGTGGCGGGTCACCATCGAGAAGGTGCCTGGCGGAAGCCGGATCCGAGTTCACTGCCTGCTCGGGGCGGGCCCATCCCGGCTCGCCGACGCAATCGCCGCCACGCCCGATCGGGAGCCCGAGATCCTGGCCCGCCGCCAGGATCAGCGCCGGGCCGAGGCGCAGCAGATGGTGGCCGAGATCAAGACCACGGCGGAAGCCGGGCGAGGGGAAGGGGCGCCGTCGGGCTTCCCGGGCCTCGGCGACCGGTCGTGACCCCTGCGTGGACAACGACGCACGGTCGACGTCTAGGGTTGGTCGATGATCAGCGATCCAGAGCCACACGCCGCCGCAAATCCCGGACTGGACGACGCCTACGGGCTGGAGACGCCCGAAGACAACATCCGCCTCTACCGGAACTGGGCCGACAGCTACGAAGACGAGTTCATGGTCAACCACGGCTACGTGTACCACGTGCGAGTGGTGGAGGCGTTCGCCGAGATCGCCGATCGAAGTGACAGTCCGGTGCTCGATGTGGGGTGCGGCACCGGCGTGGTTGGGGCCGAGCTGGCTGCTCGCGGACCCTGGGCGATCGATGGGCTCGACATCAGCCCGGAGATGCTGATCAAGGCAGCGGAGAAGCGCAACCGGGTAGGGGAGCCGGTCTACGGATCACTGATCGAGGCCGACCTCACCCAGACTCTCGCAATCGCCGACGACGTGTATGGCGCCGTGGTCTCCTCCGGCACGTTCACGATGGGCCACGTGGGCCCCGAGGCACTGACCGAGTTGGCCAGAATCGTGCGGACCGGCGGGCTCCTCGTGTTCGGCGTCAACAGCGAGTTCTACGCCGAGCGAGACTTCGGTGACCATCTCGCCCGCCTGGCCTCACAGGGGCTGGCCGCCGAGGAACATCGGGTGGAGGTGCCGATGTACGACCGCGACGACCACGAGCACGCCGGCTCCACCGCCCACGTGATTGCACTGCGGGTGACCTAGCGCCGCGGGGGTTCGCTCAGACGAACGCGAGCAACGGATCGGTGATCAGTTGATCGAGCCGGCCCATGAACCGATCGGCGGCGGCCACGTCAATGGCGGTTGTGTCGACGGTGAGGGCCACCGTGAGGGTGGCACCAGCGCTGGCAGATCGTGGCCCGGCCACCCCGAGGGCCAACGACACCTCGTCGGCCAGGGTGGGAAGGCACACCGCCGTTGATGGCGCCGCGACCAGGCTGAACACGATCGCATCGGAGTCGACCGCGGCCGGTGCCGCCAGTGCGGTGAGCGCGTCGTGGAGCTGCTCGAGGCTCAGGTCGGGGCCCACCGAGATGGGCGTTCGACCGGGGCGGTGCAGCGTGATCGGGCCCGCTCCGCCGAACTCGGGGACGGCCGCCATCGCCAATCGGACGACCAGCGTGCTCAGATCGATGAGGCCGTCGTCGGTGGCGGGGAGCACCTGCCGGGCCCGGACCAGCGCCGTTGCATCGGGCTCGATCATCAAGGTGACGGCGGCTCTGGCGGGCGCTGGGACGAGCGGGTCACCGGTGCTCGGAGCGGAGCTGGTCGCGTCGCTGCTCGGCGCGTCGAGCTCCAGTTGTCCGACCTCCACCGGTGCGGCCTCCACCTCTGCGGTCTCCGCCGGTGTGGTCTCCGCCGGTGTGGCCTCCGCCTGTGCGGCTTCTACCAGTGGGGCCTCCGTCGGTCCGTCGGTGGCGGGCCCATCGGCCATCGGCTCGGTGTCGGTGGCGGGCGCATCGGCGATCGGCTCGGTCTCGGTCTCGGTCGCTGTGGCGGTGTCCGGTTCGGCGTCGGGGCCAGCCTCGTCGGCCGGGGCCTCTTCGTTCGGGGCCGGAGGTTCCTCGCTTGGCGTCGCATCGGCTGCCGGGGACGCATCGATGGTGGCATCGGAGGTGTCAACCGGCATGGCACCGGCCCCGGCTGCACCGTCGGGCTCGATCGCTCGCCCGAAGGCCACGCGCTGCACGTCGGCCCTGGTGATCCGACCCTCGGGCCCAGTACCGGTGATCGTGTCGAGGTCGACCTTGAACTCCTCGGCGAGGCGGCGGACCAGGGGAGAGACGGCGGCGGTGCCGGACGACTCGCTCTCGGCGTCGGTGTCAGCGTCCATGGGCCCATCCTGGCACGCTCGTGCGCATCGGCGGCACCGATCCGCGACCGTTCGGGACGAATACCCCAACCCGCTCCCGGGTTCGGGCGACTGCGCCACTCGACTTCGACCCCCGATCGACCTCTGGCGTAGGTTGAACATGCGGAGATAGGAGGAGGTTCCATGCGGTACTACTCGTGTGACTCGCACGTGGTCGAGGCCCGGGAGGTGTTCGACGGGCTCGAGGAGCGCTTCGGCTCGAAGGCGCCCAAGATCGCGCCCGACCCCGACGGTCGCTACGGCGACATGATGGTGATGCCTGGAGGTCGCAGCATCCCAGTCGGCCGGTTCGGGATCGCTGGCAACAAGCTCAACACCCCGGAGACCGACGCGCTTATCGCCCGCGGCTACGACGGCATGAACCCGGGCGTGATCGATGGCTCGAAGCGCCTCGCCGAACAGGAGCGCGACGGGATCGTTGGCGAGGTCATGTATCCGAGCCTCTCGATGTTCACCTTCGCCATCCCCGACGATGCCGTTCGGGCCGCCGCCTTCCAGCGTCACAACGACTGGGTGTTCGAGTACTGCTCACCGAACCCCGCCCGCCTCATCGGCATCGGGTGCCTCCCGATCCCGGACGTCGACGCCTGCGTTGCCGAGGTGCGCCGAGCGGGAGCGAAGGGGGTGCGGGGCTTCTCGATTCCATCTCACGCCCCGATCGACAAGCCCTACAGCGATCCCATGTACGACCCGCTCTGGGCCGAACTGCAGGACATGGACCTGCCCGTGACGATGCACATCTTCACCGGCACCAGCTTCGACTGCGGCCTGCCCGAACACTGGGGCTTCCCGGGCGGCACCATCAAGGGCTACACGCTCGCCCACACCACCGTGGTCAACTCCACCATCGACCTCATCTGCGGTGGGGTGGTGGAGCGCTTCCCTCGGCTCAAGTTCGTGCTCGCCGAGTTCGAGACGGGGTGGGTCGCCCACTTCAAGCAACGGTTCGACCATGCGAACTACCGCACCCCCCACCTCGCCGTCGACTACCTCACCCTCACGCCGTCTGAGTACTTCGACCGCAACTTCTGGGTCACCTTCGAAGACGACGAGGCCGGCATTCTCACCCGCCATCTGATCGGCGTGGACAACATGGTGTGGGGCAACGACTACCCCCACCACGACTCCATCTGGCCGACGTCGATGGCCATTCTCGACGATCTCCTGGCCGGGGTACCCCAAGCTGAGCGCGAAGCCATGGTGTGGGGCAACGTCGTCGATCTCTACGGCATCGACACGTCGAAGCTGCCCGAGGCAGCGGCGTAGCGCTGGGGTCGCCGGCGCCTCTGGGGCGGTTCGGTGGCGGTGGCTCAGTCAGCTGGGTCGCAGCGCCAGGCCGTCCGGGCGCCAGCGTGGGCCGGCCAGCACGATCTGGTTCACCGTGCAGTGCCGCTCGATAAACCCCGCCTCGCAGTAGGCGAGGTAGAAACGCCACAGCCGAATGAAGCTGTCGTCGAGCCCGAGCGCCCGCACGTCGTCGAGCCGCCCGTCGAACCGCTCGCGCCATTGACGGAGCGTTTCGGCGTAGTGGGCCGAGTTGTCCTCGACGTCCACAATCTGCAGCGACGTGGACGAGGCAACCGCCCGCCCAATCGACCCGAGTGACGGGAGGAACCCGCCCGGGAACACGAACCGGCGAATGAAGTCCTCGGTGTTCTTCGTTCGCTCGTAGCGACGGTCGGGCACGCAGATGGCCTGGATCGCCACCAGACCGTCGGGGGCCAGGCAGCGTTCGATGGTGGCGAAGAACCGGTCGTAGTCGCGCCAGTCGACGGCCTCGATCATCTCGATCGACACCACACGGTCGAACTGGCCCTGCAGATCACGCCAATCGGCGTTGAGGAGCTCGACCCTGCTGGAATCGGCTCGACGACCGAGGCGACGCTTTGCCTCGGCCAGCTGCTCGCCCGAGATGGTGGTGGTGGTCACCCGGCAGCCGATCGTGTCGACGGCCCGCAGGGCGAACCCACCCCATCCGGTGCCGATCTCCAGGAGGTGGTGGTCGGCGGTCGCCCCGATCTTCGCCAGCAGCCGGTCGTACTTGAACTCGCTCGCCTCGGCCAATGCAGCCTCGGCCGACGGGAAGATCGCGCTCGAGTAGGTGAGGGTGTCGTCGAGGAAGATCCGGAAGAAGTCGTTGCCGAGGTCGTAGTGACTGGCGATGTCTTCGGCGTTACGTCGCCGGCCGGCCCGGGGGAGTACCCGTCGCACGGGGTCGGCCGCCCACGCCGTGGCTGCCGACAGCCGGTTGCGCACCTCGTCGAGCCGACTGAGATTGCGGACGATGATCCGGATCACCGTGGTGGGGTCGTCGCTGCGCCACCAGCCCTCGATGTAGCCGCGGCCGAACCCGATCGAGCCTTCGCGCACGAGGGCCACCCAGGCTCGCGGGTCGACGACCTCGACCTCGGCCTCCAGCTCACCCTGGTCGGCACCGTAGGTCTGCCGCCGGCCGGTCTCGGCGTCGACCACGTGGAGCCGATCGATGTGAAGGCGCTCGAGCAAGCCCCGGGTCACCCGACGCGCCGTTTTCGTCTGCCAGGTGGGAGCCGACGGGTCGCGGTCGATCCGGGGCCCGAGCCGGGCCCGGTCGAGGAGCCGGTCAGGACGAACCGGAGACGGATCGGTGGTGGTCATGGGGAGGTCTTCCTTTTGGCCGGGTGGGGCACGACGGTGACACGCTTGGCCCAGAGGCGGGCCGCCTCGGCGTGGATCGCCGCTGTCACCCGGTGGGTGGGAGCGATGGCGGTCAGCGCGGATCGGGCGAGCGCGCCGGGGGTGGCCGCGCGCCGCTGCACGTCCAGCACCGTCTCCAGCACGATCGTGTCGGCGTCGTCGACCACGTCGAGGTCGAGCCGGATGCGGCCGTCGTCGCCGTGCAGGCGCATGGCGTAGCGGTAGTCCTCGCCGAGGAACGGGGAGACGTGCAGCGACTTGCCGAACGAGGCGTCGAACGGCCCGGCCGGGGGGCCCGTGAGCGCCACGGCGTAGCGCTCGCGCTCGTACCACGGCGTACTGGTCACCTCGAGCACGGCACCGACCGGCGGCTGGGTGGGATCGTCCCAGGCCACGTAGACCGTGAGGGGATTGAACAGCCAACCCCACCGTCGAAGCTGGGTGAGCATGCGGATCGGGCCCGTCGGGGCCGCGCCGAGCACCGGGGCGAGGTCGGCCCGGACCTCACCGCCGAGCTCGGGCGCCGGCACTGGGGCCGGGGCGTCGTCACCACCGGCGGGGCGAGCGCCGTAGTCGCGGCGCCGGAAGCGAACCGGCGCCGGCCGGTCGCTCGACCACAGCGGGCTCGGCCCGCACAGATCCTCGGGACGGTCGGGATCGAACCACTGGTAGTGCACCCGATAGGAGAACGCGTGCGTGGTGGGGGTGGTGCGCTGGTGGTGCACCATGCCGGCGCACAGCGCAGGTTCGCCGGGCCTCACCAGGTGACCCCGATCCGCTCGCAGGCCCGGAGGCCGGCCACCATGCCGTCCTCGTGGAAGCCGTAGCCCCAGTACGCGCCGGCGTAGTGCACACCACGGGTGCCGTCGATCTCGTCGAACCGGGCCTGGGCGTCGGTGGCGGCGCGGTTGAACTCTGGATGGCGGTAGGTGACCTGGTGCAGGATCGAGGCAGGGTCGATCCTGGCGTCGCTGTTCAGCGTCACGAGATAGCGGTGCTCGCCTGGCAGCCGCTGCAGCGTTGTGAGGTCGTACGTCACCGCCGGATCCGCATCATCGGGGCCGAGCCGATCGTAGTTCCAGGCCGCCCAGGCCCGGCGTTGGGGTGACAGGAGCGCCACGTCGGTGTGGAGCGTGGCGGTGTTGGTGCGGTATCCGATCGCCCCGAGCACGGCGCGCTCGGTATCGGTGGCGTCGGCGAGCATCCGCAGCGCATCGTCGCTGTGGCAGCACAACACCACCCGATCGAAGTGCTCGGACTGCTCGCCACCGGATCCGAATCTCACCTCGACGCCGTTGCTGTCGGTGGTCACCCTGTGCACGGGCGTACCGGTGCGAACGTCGCCCCGGAATCGCTCGGCCACGGCCCGCACGTAGCGGCGCGAGCCGCCAGCCACGGTGCGCCACTGCGGACGGTCGCCCACACTGAGCAAGCCGTGATTGGCCAGGAACCGGAAGAGCGCTGAGGCCGGGAACTGGTCGAATGTGCGAGGGTCGGCCGACCACACCGCCGCCCCCATCGGAATGAGGTGGAGGTCGACGAACTCGTCGCCGTAGCTGCCGTCGGCGACGAACTCAGCGAGCGTCTGGTCGTCTCGCCCCTCGCTCAGGTAGCGATTGGCACGCCGGTAGAAGCGGAAGATGTCGTAGACCATGCGCCACATGCGAACGCTGGTGAGGTTGGAGCGATCGGCGAACAACGTGTTGGGGTTGGTGGCCCGATAGGTGAACCCCGATGGCCGGTCGGTCACGGCGAAGCTCATCTCGGTGTCGATCACCGCAATGTCGAGTTCGTCGAACAGCCGGCACAGGTTCGGGTAGTTGCGGTCGTTGTGCACGATGAAGCCGGTGTCGACACCGAGTGGGCCGGCGGCGGGATCGTCGACCTCGATCGTGTTGGCGTGGCCCCCGAGCCGTTCGTCGGCTTCGAACAGCACGGTGTCGTGCTCGGGGCCGAGCACATGGGCGCAGGTCAAGCCGGCGATACCGGACCCGACGATGGCGATCCGCATGGTGTTCCTTCGCAGTCGATGCTCGTGTGGGATTGGTTCGTCACATCCGCAGCGGTTCGGGCTGGGGATTCGCCGTTGGTTCGGTGCCGCGGAACAGCAGTTGCGCCACGCCGACGATTGCCACCGAGACGGCGGCCAGGATCACCCACGACCATGCGGCTCCCACAGCAGCGAACAGTACCGCTGCCGGGGCGGCGGCCAGGCCCGCCGCGGCCACCTCGGTGGCACCCATGAGGCCGAGTGCTGCCGCCTGGCGTTCTTCGGGCACGGCCCGCGACACCGCCACCTGTGCTCCGGTGAAGCCGAACCCGTCCGCAACGCCAGCCACCCCCATCAGCACCGCCGGCCAGATGTAGCCCGGCAGGATCCCGTAGAACGCCGAGGTCACCGCAACCACGAAGATGCCGATCGAAGCAACGCGGGCCGCGCCCACGCGGTCGGCCAATCGGCCCGCCCGCGGGCTCACGAGCAGGATGGGCAACGTGAAGCTGGTGAAGGCGAGGCCCGTGGCCAACGCCGATGCGCCCCGCTCGTGGAACATGACCGGCACCACCGACTCGAAGGCGCCGATCACCACGAAGTAGCCAGCGATCAGCACGAGGGCACCCTGGAGGCGGCGAATCCGCAGCAGATCGAAGGCCAGGCGTCCGGCGCTCGGATCCTTGCGGCCTGTGTCCGGCGGGAGCCGGAGCGCGAGGGGAATGAACAGCACGAGGCCAGCGGCGAACACGGCGAACGGCAGGCGTACCCCGCCCACCGCCGCGAGGGCACCGGCACCGACAGGGCCTGCGAGGTAGCCGGCCACCTCACCAACGATGAGCCGCCCGAGGTTCTCACCCACCCGCTCTGCATCGATGACCGACACCGCCCGCCGCAGCCCAGGCATCACCAGGCCGGCCCCGAACCCGATCAGGGCCCGGCTGGCGGTCAACAACGCGACTGAGTCCACCACGGTCATCGCGGCCAGACCCACTACGGCCATTGCCAGGCCGGCGCCGATCATGCGACGGGCGTGTCCCCGGTCGGCGAAGGGCGCGAGCGTTATCTGGGCCACGAACGCAGCGAGGAACCCGGCGCTCACCACGAGGCCGATCGCAGTGCTCGACAGGCCCAGTTCCTCCCGCAGTTCCCCGAGCAGTGCGACGATCCCGGCCACGCTGGCCGTGGCGACACCCATCACCACCTGGTAGGGCCAGACGCCTGGCGTGCGGTTCTGTCGGCCCACGATCCCAGGGTAGAACTACCGGCGCCGGCAGGGCTGACCACGGCCGGCCCGAGATGCCCCACGGGTAGGTCACGGGTCGGCCGAGTTTCGGGCGGCTACGCTCGCATTCCATGGGCGGATCCGGGGCAGATCACGAGCGGGTCCCATGGCGCGGCCGCCGCAGCCGTGGCTGACCAGTTCCCACGGTCGGCAACCGCGGTTGCCGAGGAACGAGTTCCCGTCCCCCTTCTCGTCACCGACATGGAGGGCAGCACCAGGCGCTGGGAGGAGTTCCCCGACGCCATGCTCGACGTCGTGGTTCGTCACGATCAGGTGTTGATCGACACGATCGAGGATCACGGCGGCACGATGATCAACTACACCGGCGACGGCGTGGTGGCCTCCTTCGATCACACCGACCAGGCGGTGGTGGCAGCCGCCGACATGCAACGCCGCCTCGCTGCCACTGACTTCTCGTCGGTCGGCGGGCTCAGGGCCCGCATTGCCGTTCACCTCGGCGACGTGGTCGACCGCGACGGTGAGTACTTCGGGTGGGCGCTGAACGTGGCCGCCAGGCTCAACGCAGCCGGCCATGGGGGCCAGGTCGTGCTCTCCGGCCCGGCAGCCGAGTCGCTCACCGCCCTCGCCGCCGCCGGCCTCAGCCTGCAGCTGCTCGGTGAGCAGCGGCTGCGCGACGTTGCCCAGCCGCTGGCGATCTACCAGCTCAACGGGCCTGACCTCCCCAGCACCTTCCCGCCGCTGAGGAGCGCCTCGCCGGTGCGGCGGTTGCCGGCGCCGACCAAGTCGCTCCTCGGCCGCGACGACGATCTGGCCCGCGCCCGTCACCTCGTTGGCCAGGACCGGCTCGTGACCGTGGTGGGCCCCCGCGGGGTGGGAACCTCCCGGCTGGCCGCCGAGGTGGCCCATCGGGAGCGCAACGCGTTCGCCAACGGTGCCGTGCGGCTCGACTTCACCGCTGTGGAGTCCGACGCAGTTGCCGCCGCGGCCGCCACTGCGCTCGGTGTCGGTACCCGCGCCGGCCAGAGCGTTGAGCAGTCGCTGCTCGACTGGCTCGCCGATCAGGCCCTGCTCATCGTGGTCGAGCACTGGGAACGGGTGCACGAGTCCGTGCGTGATCTCGCCCGCGCGATGCTCGACGCTGCGCCCCACTGCACCGTGCTGGCCACCGGGAGCCGCCCGCTCGACGTCGACGGTGAGTCGCTCCTGCGGCTCGGGCCACTCGATGCAGCGAGCGCGGCCGCGCTGTTCGTCGACCGTGCATCGGCCACCGGCGTCACCGTCACTGCGGACGCGAGCGTGCGCTCCCTCTGCGACCGTCTGGACGGGATGCCGCTCTCGATCGAGGTGGCGGCGGCCAACACCTCCACCTACTCCGTGGCTGAACTGCACGACCTCCTCGACCGGGGCGACGGCCCTGGCTCCACCACACGGGCGATGGTGGAGGCGATCTCGATCGCCATTGACGCGCTGCCTCCCGGGATGGAACCGATGCTGTTGGCCACCGGCGTGTTCGCCGGTCGCTTCGATCGGGGCGGGTTTGCCCGGGTGTGTGCCCCGGAGCTGACGCCAGCTGAGGCCGCCGAGGCCCTCGGAGAATTGGTGAACCGCTCCCTGGTTCACCTGGCCGATTCCGATGGTCGCCTCCAGTTCCGGCTGCTCGGCACCGTGGCCGAGACCATCCGTCAGCGCACCACCCCGGAGGCTGCAGCCGACACCACCCGCCGTTTCGTGTCGTTCGTGACCGAGTTCATCGGTGAGGCCGCCGACGAGCTCCGGGGCCCCGACGAGCTCCTGGCCCAGCGGCGGCTCACCCAACAGTTCCCCAACGTGCGGGCCGCCTTCGATCGGTCGCTGGCGCTGAACGATCTCGACTCGGCGGTCACGATCGCCACCACGTTGTGGGACTACGCCTTCATGCGGTTCAACGACGAGTACTTCAGCTGGTCCGAGCGGCTGCTGGCCGACTACCCGGATGCGCCCCAGGAACGCCTGGCGCCGGTGCGGGGGGTGGCGGCGCTGAGCGCATGGTTCCGCGACGAACTCGACGCGTCGCTGAGGTGGGCCGATGAGGCACTGTTGGCCGAGGAACAGCTCGACCTCGACTTCGATCTGCCGGCCCGCCTGGCCAAGATCAACGCCACCGTCTACTCCGGCGCGGGAGCGGCACCGCCGGAGCTGTTCGCCCAGCAGGCCGACTATCAGCGGTCACGGCCCGAGCGCTACTTCCACGTGAACGTTCGCACGCAGAACTCGATCATGGCCACATGGCTCGGCCAGACCGACTCGGCGCTCCACAACGGCCTGGAGGCCGTGCGGCTCGCCCGCGAGTCCGAGAACCCGTCGTCGCTCGCCTTTGCGCTGTGGGGCCTTGCGAGTGCAGTCGAAGTCGACGACCCGGTGCAGGCGGAGACGTTCTACGCCAACGCGCTCGCCGCGGCCCGTGAGGTGGAGAATCAGTGGTTGACGGCGCTGGTGCAGATGTCGCTGGCATCGCTGCGGCGGCGTGTGGGCTCGGCTGTCGACGCTGCTCCACTGCTGCTCGGGTTGCTCGACCTTCTCACCCGCGCCGGCCATCACTCGCACCTGTGGGCCACCCTGCGCCTGTGCGGCATCGTGGTCGGCGACCTCGGCGACGACGTCCTGGCGGTGCAGTTGCGCACCTGGGTGGACGGCGTGAAGCTCGCCATGCCGGCCACGCCCGCTGACGCGTCGGCCCTCGATGCCGTTCAGGCCAGGATCGTCGACGATCACGGGGAGGCGTGGGTGGCGCGGCAGGGTCGCCTGACGGCGATGTGGAACACCGACTCCGCCGTGAGCGCGGCACGGGCCGCACTCGAGCGACACCTCGCCGAGGCCGTACCCGCCTCCTGAGGCCGGCCGTCAGACCGGGAACAGCAGATCGATCTCTTCGTCGGAGAGCATCAGCAGGTCGAGCGGTTCTCCGTCGATCTCGATGATCGCCTCGTGTTCGCCAGCGGCCAGTGCCTCGTCCCGCATGCCCCGTACGGCGGCGTTCATGCTGGCGAGATCCGGTGATGAGAGGTCGAGCGTCGGCGTCTCGGGAGGTCGTGGTCCTCCTCGCCCCCTCTTGCCGTCGTCGGGCCAATCCCCATCGGCGGCAATGTCGGGCTCGGGGTCCCACTCGACGGCCTCCACGTCCTGGGATGGCAGCTCCTCGATCGGCATCTCGAGTGCGGCCTCGTCGGGCGCATCGGAGGCGCCGCGCCGCCAGCCGATCACGTCGAACAGCCAGCCTCGAACACGATCGAGCAGGCCCTCTTCTTCGGCCGGGATCTCGATGACCTCGGGCTCGGGTGGCGGGAGGGGCGGGTGGGCGTCGGAATCGTGGGCCTCCGCCCATACGCCGGCGTCGGTCGCGGTGGACCGGGCCTTGCCGGCTGCCTCGGTGGAGCCGAACCTCACGGTCACGTTCGGGATACGCAGGTACACCGCCGCCGCCCCACCCCGGCGATACGGGGGCACCTCGAGGTACGAGCGCTCCCACCAGTCGAGCCACCGCTCGCCGACGAAGCGGACGATGCGCTGCACGGCTGCGGCGTAGACCTTGTTGCGGCGCCACTCCCGGCCGGCAGCCGTCACGGCCATGAACATCTTCTCGGGGCGGCCCGGAGGTGACAGGCCGAGCACCTGGGCGATCTCGTCGTTGAGCGCCGTGTACATCATTGCCCGGGGGAGTCGACGCATCGGCCCGGGGAACCACTCGTCGATCAGCCCGAGCAGGCCTTCCATGAGGCGCCGCCCGGCCCGGCTGGCGCCGATCTGACGGAACAGCATCACCTGGGCCCCGTACTGCGACTCCCGGAGCGTGAGCGGCCTCGTGGGGTCGGCCGGGCTCATCAGCAGCTTCTCCTCCACCCCCAGGAGGTATCCGACCACGAGCCACGTGTGGTAGTAGGCCTCGGCCTCCTCGGCGTCGAGGGGAACGCCGAACCGATCCATCACGTGAATGGTCGCCACCGACCAGTCGATCGTGGCCGCCAGCATGTCCTCCTGGTTGATCGGCAGACCCCAGGCGTCGTCCCAGATCTCGCCGTTCAACTCCGGTGGCGGATGCTGGATTCGGTTGCTGCCCGACACGATCGTGTGGCGGACGGCCGCATGGAACAGGCGCACGCCCCGGATCGACTGCCACCCCTCCGAGCCGGTCTCCCAGAACGGGGTGGTGAACACATCTTCGACGAACTTGGTCGATTCCCAGAACCGGCGCACGGTGTCGCCCGTCTTGCGCTCCGGCGTGCTGCCGAGCGTGGACAGCAGGCCCAACACCTGGCAGCCCTCCTTGGCGGCGTAGCTAAGCGGCATCGATCCGTAGAACAGGCCAACGTGGGCCGCGGTGCGGAAATCGGTGTAGAAGGCCTGGGCCTGGTCGATCAGCTCGCGGTCGGCCCAGTCCGGCAGCTCCGGCTCGGCTGCCAGGAAGCGACCGAGCGGTCCGATCCGGCTCACCCACTTCGTGGCCTGGAGCATCACGTCGGTGTAGTAGCGGTCCTCCGGTGCGACCGGCGGCCGCATGCGGGCGTAGAACTCTTCGACGGCGGCATCGGCCTCGACGTCACCGCGACTGCGAGCCCCCTCGAGGTCGGCCCTGAACCGCACGTCGGTCTCGGCGTCCCAGGGCGTCTCCATCTCCTGGGTCACGTCGGCGAACAGCAGATCGTCGACCTTGGCCGAAGAGGGCCGGAAGCCACCCGTGCGAGGCGTCGGCCTGATGCGGGGGGTCGGGTCAGCCGCCATCACGGTGGGCCCTGCCTCGGTTGCCACGGTGCGGGCTGAGGGCCCGGTGCCGTTGCCGGAGGGCACCGTGGACGGGCCGGAGGCGCCAGTGGGAGGGCCGGAAGGGTCGGCAGGGGTGGTGATGTCGGGTGGGGGGTCGGCGGGGAGGGCGCCGGTGCGGCGCTCGATCAACTCCACTTTGGTGGCGTCGGCCACGATGCGTTCGAGGTCGTCCGTGGGGTAGGGGTTCACGCCGACGAGGTGGGCCCGCTGGCGCGAGCGGAACAACGTGGCGATGAACGCCATCCGGTTGTCGATGTCACCCCACCAGTCGGCCCCGTCGGCCCCGGGCGAGCGCTCGATGATCGGTGTGTACACCCGGTCCACGTCGTGGTCGAGGCTGTCGAGAGGTGTCGGGAACGTCTGGACCTCGCCAGGTGGAGGCGGAACCCGGTAGCCGATCTTGATCTTCTCCCCGGCCATGTACACGAAGAACACCCACTTCGTGAGCACCCAGTTCCATGCCCACTCCACCCGCGCCAGCACGGTGCTGTTCGTGCCGTCGAGCCCCACCCAGCGGGTGAGGTTACGAATGGGGTCGAGCGCCGACATGTCGAGCCAGCCCTGGAGGCGGCGTTGCTCGTGGTCACCGATGAAGATGTTGGCCTTGAGGATCAGCTGGGCCCGGCGGGTGCTGTTGGCCGGGTCAATCTGGAGCGCATCGAGGTACGCCCGGAAGCCGTTCAGGAGCTGACGCCGTGCGCCCTCCGGCCAGTTGCGGCCGGGAGGGGGAACCATGTTCATGAGTCGATCGGAGAAGGCAACGAACTTCTCCTCGTCCTCGGTGATGGTCGCACTGCGATCACCGAAGGTTTCGAGGAAGTCCACCCAGGCCATGCCGATCTCGTAGAACACACCCCGGTTCCCGGTGGCCAGGCTCCGGTTCATCACGCCTCTGGCGTCGGGCGGATCCAGGCGGGCGCTCGCCATCAACCGGTCGCGCAGGCTCGCCGGCACGAAGGGCATCTGCGCCAGCATCATCTTCATCCGACTGGTCGGACTGGAACGGATCGACTCGCCGACCGTGAACGACGGCCACACCGCCAGCGAGCACCAGTTGGCGTCGTCATGGCCGAGCAACTCGGCCATGGCATCCGACAGGTCCACGTAGCAGAGCGTGACTAGGTGGTTGCGGAGCGGGTCCGACATCGGCGCGTAGACGATGCTCTCGATGCGCTGACGCGACACGCTGGTGGAGGTCAACAGCCCACTGTCGGAGCGGTCGACCGTTGCCGGAGAGTCGGTGATCATGTCGGTCATGGAGGCTCCCGTGAGGTTCCGCTGTCGGGATACATCCAACACTAACCAGCTGCCACCAGGGGGAATGCGGAATCTTCCGCACTGACCCAGCCGGCCCCCTGACGCGTATGTGTAGAACATGCGACAAGCATGTGTCAGGCCCGGTACCGTCTAGGCGTGGTCCTCATGGCCGAGACCGGCGAAGTTGAATCTGTCGCCGTGCCCGACGATGTGTCAGGCATCGACTTCGATGACCTCGACCACCTGTCCGATCGGCCCCGCAGCGGCCCTGCCCTCCGGCTGATCGACCTCCGCACGCTCGTCGAGGAGGCCCTGGAAGGCCTCGAGATCCCCCGCGACTGGGCGGTGTCGTTCGGGGCCAAACTCGGCGGCGCCACGGCCCTGGCCGTGCTCGCCGTACTGCTACTGCCGGTGGGCGCGGCCGACACGCCAGTGGCAACGCAGAGCTTCCTGCTCACGGTGAACGAGCGGCCGGCCCAGAATGCGGCGCCATCCACCACCGCCACCACGGCGGCCCCGGAGTCGGAGCCCACCCCCAATCCGAATCCCGATGCGGCCGCAGCGGCATTCGCCATGAACATCGCCGACATGCCGCCCGAGGTGAAGGAACTGCTCGAGGTCGAACAGGGCTGGGTGGAGCCGACCGTCGAGCCCGAGAGCCAGTGGCTCGATGCAGGCCACGGTGTTGCCCTGCCCGACATCCTCTTCCGGATTCGCTTCTGCGAGTCGACGAACAACTACCGGGTGACGCACGTGGTGTCGTCGGCCAGCGGTGCGTATCAGTTCCTCATCGGGAGCTGGGACTGGTACGGCCACGCTGCCCGCTACGGCGTGCCCGAAGCCCACCTGGCCACCCCGGCCCAACAGGACGAGGCGGCGCTCCTCACGCTCCAGAAGGACGGCGCCAAGCCGTGGGCCGCCAGCCGGGCCTGCTGGGACAATCCCACCATCGACTCGCGTTACCGCACCGCGGCGCCACCTCCGACCACCACCACGGTGCCGCCCTCCACCACGACCACGGTGGCGCAGGAATCGACCACCACCACGGCCGCCGACCAGGGGTCCACCACCACCTCGTCGACGACGTCCAGCACGTCGTCGACCACGAGCTCCACCACCAGCTCGACGTCGTCGACCACGAGCTCGACCACCAGCAGTTCGACCACCACCTCGTCGTCCACCACGTCGACGACCGCGGCCTGAGCGGCCGCGTCGCCGGCCGTTTGGCCGCCGACCTCAGCTCAGCTCGCCGCTGAGCCGCCACCGTTCCCGCTCAGCGTCAAACGCTGCGCGCTGTCGTTCCCGGAACGCCGCGATGTCGTCCGCTTCGGCATCGAGCATCATGCGGTGGTCGCGGAGCGAGAACATCTCGTGCTGGATGTCGACTGTCAGCTCACCGGCCGTGGCCCGGCCCCGTAGCTCCGTCAGCTGGTCCGTCGTCACGGGGTGGAAGCGGATCTGGTCGAACACCCGCAGGAGCCACGGCGTGTGCGGATCCGGCCCCGGCGTCTCGGTGTCGAGATACCACACCGGCACTGTGCGCCCCACGAACTGGTACCCACCCGGCCCCTCCATGCCGTACACGCACAGGTAGGCACCGCCGATACCAACGGCGTTCTGGGGGGTCCAGGTCCGGGCCGGGTTGTACTTGGTGGTCACGAGGCGGTGTCGGGGATCGAGCGGGGTGGCCACCGGCGCCCCGAGGTACACGTCACCGAGGCCGAGCACGAGATACGAGGCGTCGAACACCACGCGTCGCACGTCGTCGACGGTGTCGAGCCCGTTCACCCGACGGATGAACTCGATGTTCGACGGGCACCACGGCGCGTCGTCGCGCACCACCGACATGTAGCGCTGGATCGCCTCCAACGTGGACGGGTCCTCCCACGACAGCGGGAGATGCACCACACGGCTCGGAATCTCAAGGTCGAGCGGGTCGCCGAGCTGCTCCGCCATGGCGGCCAGACGTTGGACGAGGTCGCCAGGATCTACCACGTCGGGGTCGATGTGAACGAGCAGGGAGCGAATCCCCGCTGTCACGTCCACGAGGCCGTCGATCTTCTCGGCATCGACTGCGCCCGCGAAGGCGTGAACGAGCGCCCGCAATTCGAGGTCGAGGCGCATCGGGCCCACTTCGACGAGGAGGAAGTCGTCCCCGGCCCTTCGGAACGTCACATCCGGCCCGTCGGCCCTGGTGATCCGCTCGATCACGCCACCGTCTCCGACGGGGGAGCCTCGCAGCGCCTGGCGGCCCTCGGGTTCGCGCAGATGGTCCACCGTGCGGTGCTGGCGAGCCCGTTCGGGGCCGAGCGAGCCGACGTCGAGGCGCTGGAACTGCACCGTGTCGCCGGGGGCAAGCTGACCGAGCTTCCACCGTTCGCTCAGCACCACCGTGAACGGGCAGGTGAAGCCGCCGAGACTTGGGCCGTCCGGTCCGAGGATGACCGGTGTGTCTCCGGTGAAGTCGACGGCGGCGAAGGCGTAGCCGGTGTCGTGGATGTTCGACGGGTGGAGTCCGGCCTCGCCGCCGTCCTCCCGGGCCCACCGCGGGGTGGGCCCCGAGAGCCTGACACCGGTTCGGGCGGCGTGTTGTTGCACCGTCCAGGCGGCCGCCAGCAGCTCATCGATGGCGCCGGGGGCGAAGAACTCGGTGTCGGCGTGAGGCCCCTCGGTCACCCCGATCGTCCACGCCGAGGAGATCATCGGCCGCGCCGCCGGCCGGAGGGCGTGGGGGGTGCGGTCGGGATCGTCGTCGGCACCGATGGCGAGGTGGTCGCCGGGCTGCAGCTCCCGGCCGTGCAGCCCACCGAACCCGCCTAGGGTGAACGTGGCCCGGCTGCCCAGAACCTCTGGCACGTCGATACCACCACGCACCGCGAGGTAGGACCGCATGCCGCTGCCCAGCACGCGGCCGATGTCGAGTACCTCCCCTCCCTGCAACGGGATCGGCTCCCAGAACGGAACCGGTCTCCCGTCGACGGCGGCGCTGGTGTCGGCCCCGGCGAGGGCTACAACGCACGGGCCACCGATCCGCAGGCTCGGGCCGATGGCGGTGCATTCCACGCCCGCGGCGTGAGGGTGGTTGCCCACGATGCGATTGGCGAGGCGGAGCGACAGCGCGTCCATGGCTCCGCTCGGCGGCACGCCGACCATCCAGTAGCCGAGGCGCCCGGCCACATCCTGCACGGTTGTCTGGAGGCCGGCGGTGATCACCTGCAGGCCCGGACTGTGACTCACCATCGACCGCCTGGTGCGGGGCGGCTCACCCGTCCCCGTCCGTGATCACGATGCGCACCGGTGAGGGGGAGAACCCGTTGCACGGGTTGTTGATCTGAGGGCAGTTGCTGATGATCACCAGCGTGTCGAGTTCGGCCCGCAGGGTGACGGTCAGGCCGGGGGCCGAGATGCCATCCACGATGCCGAGGCTGCCGTCGGGGTCGACTGGCACGTTCATGAACCAGTTGATGTTCGACTGGATGTCGCGCTTGTCGAGGCCCCACCGACGGTGCTCGTGTACGAAGTTCTCAACGCATGCGTGCTGGTGCATGGTGTGGTGGCCGTAGCGAAGCGTGTTCGACTCCTTCGAGCAGGCCCCGCCGAGGGTGTCGTGGCGGTCGCAGTTGGTCCGCATGATCGTCATGAGGGCTCGGCCCTCGGTGGTCATGAGCTGCGTGCCCTCGGTCAGGAACACGTTGCGCTGGGCCACCATCGTGTCGGGCGCGCTGTAGCGCTCGGTGGGGTCGTCGGCCACGTACATGAGGCAGTCGACCGCCTGGTTGCCTTCGAGGTCGACGATCGTCATCGACTGGCCGGCGGTCACGACGGCCGACCATGGCGCACGGGCGGCCACGTGATGGTCGCCGCTCATGACAGCATCCCGGCGGCCATCTCGGTGTTCTCGTAGGCCCGGCGCCCTTCGGGGGTGGCGACTCGGATCGTGTCGTCCACGGCTGGCGGATCGCCGCGCCAGGCGCTCACCTGCAACGGGGTGACCGTGTATTGCTCCCGGTCGTCGAGGGGATGCGGCACGTTGACGATCGTGACCAGGAGGTCGAGTTCGCAGCGCAACACCACCTCGGCCCTTGGGGCCGACGTGTCGAGCAGGCGGATCGTGCCGTCGGGATCCACCCTGGTGCCCACGAAGAAGTTCACGTTCGGGGCCACCTCCCGGCCAGTGCGGCCCTGTTTGGTGAGGGCGAGCGCGAAGAGGTCCCGTCCGTTCGGGCTGGGGCCGTCCATCCCCCCTTCGCCGTAACGGGCCTCGTTCGCGGCCCGGTTCGTGGTGCCACAGATCGTGTCGTGGCGGCCCGAGGTGTCGGTCTCGATGGCGGCCAGCACCCGGCCCATGTCCGACAACAGGAGCTGCCCCTGGTGCAGGTACGCCTGCCACTGCACCTTCACGGTGTCGGCGATGTTGAGCCGTTCGCTCGGATGACCGTGCCGGTGAAGGAGCACACCTGCGCAGGCGTCGCCCTCCAGATCGACGAGGCGAACGCGTGTGCCGCGGGCCACGACGAAGCTGGTGTAGCCCCCGGGGGCCAGTACCTCGTGCCAGCACATGTCGGCCGCGTCCACGCCTGCCGGCCGGTCTGGCGCAGCCGACGGTGGCACGACCGGCATCGTGGGCACCACGGTGCCCTCCATCGAACGAGCATGGGCCCTGGCCGCGGCGGTGGTCGCCGTCGAGCCGTCGGGCTCAGGCTTGGACGCCGTCATCAGCTGTCCTCTTTCGTTGTCACGGGAAGCAACAGGTCCTCGATCTCGTCGACGAGATCGGAGAAGCGGGGATCGCGGCGCACGGCCGGGCCGCGGTTCGGGCCGAAGGGCACCTCGATCACCTCGGCAACCCGGCCCGGGTGGGGGGTCATCACGTAGATGCGCTGGGCCAGGTAGACGGCCTCGGCCACGTCGTGGGTGACCATGGCGATCGTGGCCCTGGTGCGGAGCCACACCGTGCGCAGGAAGTCCTGGAGGTGCCGCTTCGTCTGGGCGTCGAGTGCGCCGAAGGGCTCGTCGAGGAGCAGCACGTCAGGCTCGGGGGCGAGAGCGCGGGCGATGGCCACCCGCTGGCGCATGCCACCCGACAACTCACGGGGGAGCCGATCGCGGTACTCGGTCAGGCCCATGATCCCGAGCAGCACGTCGATCCGTTCCTGGCGCTCGTGGCGGCCGACCTTGGCGAGTTCGAGTCCGAAGCCGATGTTGTCGGCCACCGAGCGCCAGGGGAACAACGAGTAGGCCTGGAACACCATGCCCCGGTCCGGCCCGGGGCCGACGATCTGGTCGCCGCCCACCTCGACGCGGCCCGACGTGGCCGTCTCGAGCCCGCCCACGATGTTGAGCAGGGTGGACTTGCCGCACCCCGATGCGCCAACGATGCACACGAGCTCGCCGGGGGCGACGTCGAGATCCACATCGTCCAGCGCACGGACCGACGTTCGGCCGGTGCGGTAGTCCTTGATGACGTTGCGCACGATCACGCTCGGCCGCTCGCTGGAGGTCGCCGTCATCGGTCAACCGCCCAGCGGGCCGAACGGTTGCGGAGGGCCCGCAGCGCCATGTCGCTCACGATGCCGAGCACGCCGAGTACGAGGAGCAACGCGAACATGCGGTCGACCCGACGGAATCGCTGGGCCCGGATGATCCGGAAGGCGAGCCCGTCCTGGGCCGCGAGCAACTCGGCGACCACGAGCATGAGCCAGGCGGCCGCCAGGTTGATCCGGGCCACGTCGATGATGCCGGGCCACGAGTGCGGCAGGATCACCCGGCGCAGCACCGTGAGCCGGCTGGCGCCGAGGGTGTAGCTGGCCTTGATCAGCTCCTGAGGCACACTGCGGGCCACGTCGGCCGTCATCATGATGTTGTAGAACACGGTGCCCACCACGATGAGGGCGATCTTCGGTGCCTCGTCGATGCCGAGCCAGATCAGGAACAGCGGCGTGAGAGCCGTGGCCGGGATGTAGCGCCCGAACCCGAGTTGGGGTTCGAAGAACGACTCCACCGAGGCGATGCTGCCGATCAGGACCCCGAGCAGGATCCCGATCGCCACGCTGATGCTGTAGCCGAGGGCAACTCGCCGGATGCTGGCCAGGAAATCGGTCCACAGCTCCCCGCTCTCGGCCATCTCCACCAACGCCCGCCAGGTGGCACCGATCGTGGGGACGGCGAACCCGTCCGTGGCCCAGACCGTGGAGGTCAGTGCCCAGAGCCCAACCACCGCGGCGACACCCGCCGCCGTGGCACTCCACCGCATCGAGTCGGGTATGGGGCCCCGCACCCGCAGGAGTGGGCCCTGGAACTGACCTCGGGTCGACACAGGCTCAGCCGCCGTTCCGGTCGATCCAGTCGTTGGTGAAGCTGGCGTCGAAGAGTCCATCGAGGGGCGCCTCGCCCTCGGTGAAGCCCGACTCGACGAGGAACGGATTGATCAGCTCTGCCGTGAACTGCAGCGACGTGGTGTCGTCACCCGACTCGAACGCAGCCGCCGCCTCGGATGCGGAGAACAACGTGGTGCCTTCGGCGAACGACTCGTAGTCCTCGACAGAGGTCTCGGCGACCTCGGCCATGATCTGGATTGCCTCGTCCGGGTTGGCCTCGATGTACTCGAGCGTGAGGTACCAGGCGTCGACCAGCTTCTGCACCGCGACAGCGTTGCCGTCCACGATCTCCCGGGTGGCCACGATGTGGTCGGGGATCAGTCCGGGGAAGTCGGCGGAGCTGAACAGCTCGGCGGAGCCTTCACGCTCGAGAGCGGTGAGCCAGAACGGGGCGAACACACCAACGCAGTCGAACTCGCCGGCGGCGAAGCTGGCGGCAGCGGCGTCGGTGAGCACACCACGGAAGTCGATGTCTTCTTCCGTGAGACCGACCGATTCGAGGCCCTGCACGAGCAGGAAGTGATCGACCACGCCGGCCTCCGCGGCGATCGTCTTGCCTTCGAGATCCTCGATGGAGGTGATCGAGCTGTCGCAGATGATCTTGTCGTTGCCGGTGGAGTTGTCATTGACCACCACGATCACCTGCTCGTCGCCGAAGGCGACGCTGGCCATGGTGTCGTTGAGGGTCTGGGTCACGAAGTCGAGCTCGCCAACGGCCATGGCGTCGATGCTGGCGAGGTAGTCGGCGAAGAAGATCAGCTCGGCGTCGAGCCCGACCTCTTCGAAGATGCCGGCTTGTTCGGTGACTGCCAGTGGGAACCAGCCGGGCCAGGCCGAGTAGCCGATGGTGATGCTGTCGACGGCGTCAGCGTCAGCCTCGGCCTCTGGGTCGCTGTCGTCAGCGGCCTCAGTGGTGTCGGCCTCAGCGTCGTCGGCATCGTCGCCGCTCGTCTCGGCGGTGTCGGTGGCCTCTTCGGCGGCGTCGGTCGCCTCGTCGTCATCACTTCCGCATGCGGCCGCAATCAGGAGTACGGCCGCCAGAACGGCCAGGAATCGAAGTCGAAGGAACTGCATGTGATCGTCGCTTTCGCTCGCGTGAAGCCCATCACGCTAGGAATCGACCATTTCCATCGAATGTCATTCGAAATAAGGCCCGATATCCGCTCTCTGTCGTGACTCTGAGGTGAGCCGTGGTCAGGTGCCGCCAGGCGCGGCCGGGTCAAGGCGGCCGCCGGGTGTGTTCTCGGGGTTGCGGAGCAGCCCGCGAAGGGTCAGCTCGGCCAGGTGCCGGCCGATCGCCTCGGGGCTCAGCGACTGGTTGACGCCTGGCCGAGCCCTGACCGCCGGTGGTCGATACCAGTTCTGGACGGCCTCGTCGTTGGCCAGCACCGTGAGGGCCATCAGGGCGGAGTCGACGGGCCGGAACACCTGCGAGGCCACCCCTTCGTCGATCACTCGTTGCACGTCGGTCTGGAGCCGGCGGCGATCGGTCCAGTAGCGGTCGAAGGTGTCGGGGTCCTCGCCGGCCAGGCGATGGATCTCGTTGATGTCGAACGGGAACTCGCACAGCGCAATCGCGTCGCGGACGATGAAGGCGTACAGCTGCTCGGCTGGATCGGCGAACGACGCACGAACGTCGGTGATGATGCGCAGAGGCGCCTCGTTGACCTCCACCACGATGCGTTCCAGCACGGCGTGCTTGTTGCGGAAGTAGTAGTAGAGCGACGACACGCCGAGGCCGACGTCCTCGGCGATGTCGGCCATCGTCGTGCCGTTCACCCCGTGCTTGGCGAAGCGACGGGCGGCAGCGGCCACGATTTCGGCGTCGACCGGGCCCTCCATCGAACGAGGCGTGTTGCGAGGCCGACCGGCTCCGGGCCGGCGGGTTCGTGGTCGGTCGTCGTACCGGCTACTCACCGGGCCAGTGTGTCAGGTGGGGTGGGAGAGAGCCCACGCCGCCCACCGGGGTGCTGTGGCAATGAGCAAATGGTCATCGAAACCTGGTTGGGCCCGGGCCGTGTGCGAGGGTTCTGGCCCCGGTGTCGATCAGGAGAAGCACCCGGTGCGCCGCCCTCGCATCCCCATCATCGTCCGCCTCCGCCCGCTCCAGCTCCCTCGATGGTGGCGCCCCGCTCCGGCGTTGCGTCGAGCTGTGCGTGATCGAATGGAGGCGCAGCGTCATCTCTCGTCGGAGATGGCCCATTCCCGCATGATCAGCGACCTGTTCTGACCTGGTCCGGGTCTTCCGACCCATGGAGGCGGGAGTCTCCCGGCCGATAGCGCTCAGCTCTGGCGTCTGGTTCACCGATAACCGCGCCCGATGGGCGGATTTCGAACGCTTGTGGCGCTCGCCATCCCCGTGCTTGCCACGGTGGTGCTGGTTGAGGGGGTGCGCACCTCCTCGGCCAGCTTCAGCGCGACCACCAGCAATGGCAACAACCTCTGGGCCACCGTCGCGATCGGGATCGATCTCGACCCCGACTCGGCCCATCCCGATGGTCACAGCCAGAAGTTGTTCCTCTCCGGGGAGAACCTCGTACCGGGCCAGCCGATCCAGAACTGCGTCTCGCTCACGATCAACACCACGGCGTCGCCTGACCTGATCACCGTTCGGCTGCACGGTCAGTCCGAGGCAGCCGGCGATCTCGATGCGCTGTTCGACGTCATGGTCGAGCACGTCGAGGCTGACGGGCCATGTGCCGCCCGCACGGCCAGGTCGGTGTTGTACCGGGGCTCGCTGCGAGAGCTGACGGCCCGTCACGGCTCCTACGAGGCCGGGCTGTCAGTGCCGCTCGACGAGGGGTCGATGGCGTACCTCCGCTTCACCGGGGAGGTCGAGCCGACCGACGCCGCCCAGGGGCGCGGCGCCGCCTACACGATCACGATCGAGGCCAGGCCGTGATCGTCCGTCGGCTTATCGGGGTACGACCCACCCTCAGCGCCATCCTCCCGGCGGGTCTGCGGATCCTCGTGTGGACCTACGTGTTCCTCGCGCTCGCCCTCGGAGGCTGGGCAGCAGCGATCTCCATGGCCACCCGATGGGAGCCGTTGATCATCGAGTCGGGCTCGATGGCGCCGTCGATCCGGCCGGGCGATGTGGTGTTCGTGGCCCCGGTCGGGGACGAAACGATCGCCCAGGGCGCAATCGTCACCTACGAGACCGACGCTGGGGCCTGAGTCACCCACAGGGTGTTCGCCGTCGAAGACGACGGCTAC
Source organism: Actinomycetota bacterium (assembly GCA_039029735.1). GTDB lineage: Bacteria > Actinomycetota > Acidimicrobiia > Acidimicrobiales > SZUA-35 > CADEDH01. Next base: position 88,374 of record JBCCFL010000006.1, read on the forward strand.
GTCACCAAGGGCGACGCCAATCCCACCCCCGACCCCGAGTCGCTCACCGCCGACCAGATCGACGGCATCGGTCGCCTGGTCGTGCCCTTCGTGGGTCTCCCCGCCGTGTGGTGGACCGCGGGCAACCAGATCGCGTTCGTCTCGTGGGCGATGCTCACCGTGCTGGTGGCGCGGGCAGCGTTGAGCCAGGCGAGCCGGTCCCGACAGCGCAGGGCCACCGGTGGTGCTCGAACCCTGAATCTCGCGGTTGCCGATTCAGCGATCCGCCAGGTCCGGGTGTTGGTTGCTCTGATCACGGCGGCGCAGTACCTGATCGATCCCGAACGACTGGCGGTCCCTGGCACCTCGATCGGTGCTCCGACCGTGCTCGGTACCACCATCCTGGTGCTCGGCGTCACCAACCTCGGCTCCCTGGCCGCCACGAGAGCCGCGCCCGGCGGGTGGATTGCGAAGTTGCGGGTGATGGCCGAACCCGCCGTGGACACCGTGCTCGTGGTGGCACTCGTGACGGCCACCGGCACGTCGGGAATCGGCTGGGTGCTCTTCGCGCTGCCGATCATCGAGGTTGCGGCGCGGTTCCGGCTCACCGGTGCCCTGCTCTCGTGGGTCTTGTTGGCCGGCCTGACCGTCGGGCTACGGATCTGGATCGACACGAACCTCGGCACCCCGGCACCCGTTCTGCTCGACGAGCTCGACACCGTGGTGGACCAGCTCAGTGTGCTGCTTCTCGTGGTGATCCCTGCGTCGTACCTGGTGGAACAGTTAGTGGAGGAGGTGGCAACGAACCGACATGCCACGAGCCACGCCGTTCGGAGGGGCGAGCTACTCCACCACGTGGTTGACCTCGGGCGCACGGTCACGAAGCTCGACCACTCGCTGTTCACCACGCTCGTTGAGGCCACCGAACAGCTGGGCTTCGCCGCCGCCGACGTGGCCGCCCGGGTCGACCCCGACGGGGCCTGGCAGGTGCTGGCGTCAAGCCCGGCCCTCAACGACCGGCCTCTTCCCTCGCCGGGCTGGCCGGGCAGCACCCTCCAGACCGTCGATCTGGCCCATGACGCCGTGATCGTGAACGCCGACGATCCCGACGCCGCAGAGCGGGACGCCCTCGCAGCCTGCGGCTGGGGACGGATCGTCCGTCTCACCGTGCCAACGAGCGATGGCACCATGGTGGCGGTACGCGTGGTGACCGAGCCCGACACACCGCTCGACCCCGACGCCACCAACGCCCTCACCCTTCTCCTCGGGCAGGTGTCCGTCGGGCTGCAGAACGACCAGCTCCTCGCCGAGCTGCGCGCCCTGAACGAGCGCATGGCCCACGAGGCAACGCACGACTCGCTCACCGGCCTGCCCAACCGCGTGGACTTCCTTCATCGCCTGGCCCAGCTGAACGCCGAGATGGAGCACCGGAGCGGCGTGGCGGTGCTGTTCATCGACCTGAACGGGTTCAAGCCAGTGAACGACCGCCTCGGTCACGAAGCAGGCGACGAACTGCTCAAGCTAGTGGCGATCCGGCTCACGCGTCGGGTGGCCGCCGTCGATCTGGTCGCTCGTCTCGGTGGCGATGAGTTCACCGTGCTGTTGCCCGACATCGCCACTCCGGCCGAGGCCGCGAACGTGGCCGAACGGCTCGTCGATGCGCTCGACGAGCCGTTCATGATCGGATCCGACCCGGTGCGTATCGGGGCCGCGATCGGCGTGGCCCACGCCGACGATGCCTTCGATGCCTCCGAGCTGATTCGCCAGGCCGACGTTGCCATGTACCGGGCCAAGCGGGATCGGCACCACTCGGTGCTCCAGTACGAGCCGGCGATGGACGCCGCCGACATCCGCCAAGCCCGTCTGGCCTCAGATCTCGACAGTGCGCTCGACGCCAACGAGATCGAGATGCACCTCCAACCGCTCGTTCGCACCGAGGCCGGAACGATCGCCGGTGTCGAGGCCCTCATTCGCTGGTCCCACCCCGAGCTGGGAACAGTTCCCGCCCCTGAGATCATCGCCGTTGCCGAGCAGGCCGGCCGGGCCGCACGGCTAAACCGGTGGATCCTCGCCGAGTCGCTCCGGTCGGCCGAGGCCATCATCGACTACGTCGACCCCGACGACTTCTTCGTGTCGATCAACGCCTCCCCGATCGAGGCGCAGCTGCCAACGTTCGCGGAGCACGTGGCGGCGGCCCTGGCCTCGTCTTCGTTCGAGCCACAGCAGGTGTTGATCGAGCTCAGCGAGCGGGTGGTGCTCGACGACGACGAGGTGATCCCCCGCAACCTCGCTCGGCTCGAAGCCCTTGGCGTTCAGGTGCTTCTCGACGATTTCGGCGAGGGGCGAACCACGCTCGGTCACCTTCGCCGGCTGCCCCTGGTGGGGCTGAAGCTCGACCGCTCGTTCTTTTGCAACGTTGACGAGCACCCCGACGACGAGGTCATCATCCGCTCGATCGTCACGATGGCCCACGAACTCGGGCTGGCGGTGGTGGGTGAGGGAGTCGAGACGGCGTTCCACGTGGACGTTGCGAGGCGCTGCCGCGTTGACCTGCTGCAGGGCTACGGGTGTTGTCGGCCGATGCCGGCGCTCGATCTGATCCGATGGTTGACCGACGGTGGAGACCGGCGGCCGGCTCCCGCCGCCGAGCCCGACCCCGGGATGGTGCGCTGATGGCCCGCCCACTCGACACCGGGCCCACCCTGCGTTCCACCGAGGGCCGCAAGCGGGTCGGCGGCTCGGCTGGCGCCCTGGCCGCGGCCCTGGCCTGTCTGCTGGTCACCAGCCTCGTGGTCGAGCGCTCCTCGACCGCCCTTCGCCCCGATGGCACCTCGGCCACGCTCGCGTTCGCCTCCGGCGTGATCGAGCTGGGCGACGACGACGCCGGACGGTCGCTGGTGAACCTCGCCGCCATGGCTCCCGGACGCCCGGAGCAGTCGTGCATCGAGCTCCACTACACGGGCACGGTGTTGCCGGTGTCGCTGAGCCTGCGGGCAGACACCCACGGCGACCTCGCGCCCTACGTGCTCGTGAACGTGGAGCGGGGGAGAGGCGGCACTTTCGACGACTGCAGCGCGTTCGAGCCCGAGGGTGAGGTGTTCGTCGGCACGCTTGCCGAGCTGGCGGCCGAGCCGCTTGAACTGGAGCAGCTCGTCGACCGCGACGACCGCCCCAGCTACAGGTTCACCTTCGACGTCGTCGACACCGACGACGCCGTGGCGAAGTCGGCTGCGGCCGACCTGGTGTGGGAGGCGACGGCCACATGATCCGCCGACTTGCCGAGTGGGCCGCCGTGGCCGCGGTTGCCGTTGCCATTGGTGTGGTGCCGATCGTCTTCGTGCGTTCGGCCGAGCGGTCCGACGCCAGCTTCGGAGCGGCTGAAGAGCTCGGCCGGAACGAGCTGCGGGCGGCGGTTCTCGATGCCGAGGTTGGCTCGGCCACCCAGCCATTCGATGTCAGCGGCATCGCCCCGGGAACGGCAGCGGTGGCCTTGCTCGAAGTGGTCAACGGCGGCACCTTCCCGCTGACCTGGACGGTGAGCAGCGACCGCTCGGCCTCTGCTCTCGCGGCGGCGCTCGAGGTGAGTTTCACCGATGCATCGGTGTGTGCCGGCCCTGCGTTGCGGCCCGCTCCGGCGGCTCCGATCGAGCCGCTCGGCCCACAGGAGCTCGAGGTCGGCGAGTCGACGACGGTGTGCGTGATCGTGCGGCTTCCCTTGTCCGCCCCCGACGAACTCCAGGGTGAAACCGGCGACCTGACCCTGATCGTCGACGCCACCCAACGTGTCGAGACGCCCAGCTCTCAGAGTTCCTTCGAGACCATCCTCCAGACTGACCCCCAGATTGAGGCCACGCCATGACCACCGTTGCTCCCGACCTGGTGGCCACCGAGCCCGGCGGGTCATCCCTCACTGACCAGCCACGGCTCGATCCACTCCACGTCATCGGCGCCGCCCTCCAGGTCGTGGCCGTGGCCGGCACCCTCGCCGTCGCCGTGGCGCTGGTGGTCGGCTACCGCCCCGTGGTGCTGACCACGTCGAGCATGGCCCCCACTGCCCCAGCCGGCTCGTTGCTGATCGTCGAGAGTCAACCAGCCGAGACGGTGGAGGTGGGCGACATGGTGGTGATGGCGCGAGCCAACGGCACCCTCGTGACCCATCGAGTGATCGCGCTCAACACCGCGGGGCCCAACATTGCGGCGATCACCAAGGGTGATGCCAACCCGATCCCCGACAGCCAGCCGTACGTATTGAGTGACGACCAGTACGTGGTGCGCTACGTCGTTCCAGCTGCCGGCAGGGTGCTCGCTCCGCTGCTCGGTCCCGGTGTTGCCTTCGGGCTGTTGGTGGCCATCGTGCTCGCGATGGCGCTGCTCATCATCGGGTGGGTAAAGCCCAGGTCGCTCATGGGCCGAAAGAACCAAATGGGGGCGGGCGCCGACAGCTCGACTTGATTTCTGGCGGCGGGCGCCGCTGGAGACAGGAGGTCGGCCTCGGCCGCCCCGATCACCAAGGAGACAGGAATGGCTTCGGGACCGACAATGAGCCGCTGGCGGCGGCGGGCAGTCATCGCCCTCGGCGCACTGGGTGCCCTCGCCGCGATCTCGGCGCTGAGCGTCACGTCGTTGGCGTTGTTCACCGATCAGGAGTCGATCGGTGGAAACACGTTCAACGCCGGCACGATCGACCTCACCGTCGACGTGCCCAGCGCCCTCGTCACCTACACGTCGCCGGTGATGGCGCCCGGTGACCAGGACACCGCAGAACTCGTGGTCGGCAACGGCGGCACACTCGACCTCCGCTACGCCGCCACGTCGACCACCACCGAGGACAGCCTCGCCGGCCAACTGGTGCTGACGATCAAGACCGGCGTGACCACCTGTGACAATGCCAACTGGAGCGCGGATGGCACCGTGCTCTACACGGGTGTACTCGGCACGGTGGCCACCACGAGCCTCTTCGGCGACGCAACCGCGGGCGCCGATGCCGGCGACCGGGCCCTGGCGGCCTCGGCCAACGAGACGCTGTGCTTCAACGTCACACTGCCGATCTCGGCCACGAACGCCGTGCAGGGCGTGTCCACCACGGCCACGTTCACCTTCGACGCCGAGCAGACGCAGAACAACCCGTAGGCCACCGGTCCGGGCCGCTCGGCCCAGAACGCGCGAAAGGTCGGCACCCCTATCTGCCGATACCTCTCAGGTGAGCGAGCGGCGGGTTCTGTCGGCGGTGCCGGACGACGTGTTCAGCACTGCCGGCAGGACCCCCGACCCGTTCGTGCTCAGCCCTCCGCTGCGTACTCGTCGTGGCGGCGCAGCCAGGCCATCGGCCACGGCAACGACGCCTCGTCGCGGCCGGCTGCGGTGAGATCGAGCATCTGATACGCCGAGTTCATGGCGTCCACCCCTCGGGAGAACGTCTGGTAAGTGAGGTACACCTGGCCTGCATCGTCGCGGGTGAAGGCGCTCAGGCCGTGGGCCTCGGGGCTGTGCGGTGGCGCCGTCCCGAAGTTGTAGCCGGCGTCGCCGGCCTCAATCTGCTCCGCTGAGAACGTCACACCGAGATCGACGTTGAACGAAGAAAACGCGGACGAGTACCAGGGGAAGGTCCACCCCATCCGCTGCTGGTAGCCAGCGATCGCCTCGTAGGGCGCGATCGACACTGCGCACAGGGCCGTGTTCCGGGCGGCCAGGTGCTCCTGGGTGCCGTTGTAGCTGTCGGCCCAGAACGAGCAGCTCGGGCATCCCTCGGTCCAGTCGGCGCCGTACATGAAGTGCCACAGCACGAGCTGACGGTGGGGCCCGAACAGCTCGGCCAGATCCACCGCTCCGTCGGGCCCGATGAACTCGTAGGGCTCGGTGATGGCGAGCCACGGCAGCTCGCGGCGCTTGGCCGCAACCTCGTCGCGGTGGCGCGTGAGTGCCTTCTCGTTGCTCAGATGGTCTCGTTGGGCCGCCAGCCAAGCACTGCGGTCGACAACGGTGTGATTCGGTCCGGACATGTCGGGTCCCCCTTCACGGTGGTGGGCGTCGTCTCGACGACGCTCGGCATCCACGGTTCTGGACACCCCGGACCCTAGATCGCCGTCCAGCCTCCGTCGACGAACAGCACGTGGCCGGTCACGTAGCTCGACGCATCCGACGCGAGGAACAACAGCGCCCCGTCGAGCTCACCTTCCTGGCCGGGGCGCCCCATGGGGGTGTTGTCGACGATGTAGGCCATGCCGCCAGCGGTCGAGAACATCTCGCCTGTCATCTCGCTCTCGAACCAGCCGGGGGCGATGGCGTTCACCCGCACCCCCTTCCGAGCCCATTGCGAACCGAGCTCACGCGTGAGGTTGTGGAGCCCACCCTTGGCCGATGCGTAGCCGGCAACGCGTAGCCGGCCGCCGCCCCCGAAGCCGAGCACCGATCCGACATTGACGACCGCTCCCGGCCGGCCCTGGTCGAGCATCCAGGCCCCAGCGCAGCGAGCCAGCTCGAAGGGCGCCACGAGGTTGATCTCGAGTTCCCGGCGGTAGTCCTCGATCGAGTCGTCGACGGCTGGGAGCACGCGGGAGATGCCGGCATTGTTGACCACCACGTCGATCTGGCCGTAGGCATCGAGCGCGGCGTCGACAAGAGCCTGGGGTGCCCCGGCCTCGGTGAGGTCGCAGGGAACTGCCGTGGCCTCGGGGAGTTCCTCGACCAGCGCTTCGAGCCGTTCGGCCCGACGAGCGGCGAGCACCACGGCGGCGCCGGCGTCGGACAGCACCCGGGCGAACCGCTGTCCGAGCCCGGCGCTGGCTCCGGTGAGCACCACCACCTTGCCGCTGAGAGAGAAGAGATCTGCTGCCATCGGCCCAAGTGTGTCGACCGCGCCCGGTCTCGGCACATCGACGGCACCCCGGGGCGTGCGCTTCACTGTCGAGCGTGCGGATCGTTCACCTCCATCATCACCCCCACTGGTCGGCCTCCCGCCTGGTCGATCTGCTCCGCGAGGCCGGCCACGACGTGGAGAATCGCTGTCCGGCCGTTGGCGATGTGCTGCCTGATCTCGCCTCGATCGACGGGGTGATCATCGGTGGCGGCACCGTGCCCGTGTCGGCCGTCGACGGGCATCCGGCGCATCAGCGGTCGCTCGCCTACGTGGCCGACGCATTCGCGGCCGGCACGAGGTTGTTCGGTGTCTGTCTCGGGGCGCAGATGATCGCCACCGCCGCAGATCCCTCGGGCGCTCCCGTGAAGGTCGCGCCGCGACCCGACGGTCTGACTGAGTTCGGCTACTACCCGATCTGCCCCACGGCCGCCGGGGCCGAGCTGTTCACCGGCCTGTCGACGGTGTTCCAGGCCCACTACGAGAGCTGCGTTGTCGTGCCTCCGGGAGCCGAACTCCTGGCGTCCAGCCCGTGGTTCGAGGTGCAGGCGTTCAGCTACGGCCACCGGGTGATCGGGGTGCAGTTCCATCCGGATGTCTCGGCTGCGAATCTCGATGCGTACCACGCCGCCAACCCCGTGTTCGACGGCCGCCCTGGTGCGCAGCCCCGGGCGGCCCAGCGACGGGGAGCCGAACGCCACGACGCAGCAATCGCCGCGTGGTGCGTCCGGGTGCTCGACCGGTGGCTGGAGGCGCCCACCATCCGTCGCCCTCGCACGGCAACAGTGGCGCACGCCACCTGACCGCGCCAACGGCACCCGGTTGACTACGTTTGACCTGGTGTTGACGATCAGGAGCAGTGCGGCCCAGATGAACCGACGACTACTCGCGGTGCTCGCCGCGAGCGCACTGGTGCTCGCCGCCTGCACGAGTTCCGATGAGGGCTCGGCCGACGCCGACGCCTCGACGGGAACCGAGATGGCAGCCATGCTCGACGTCGGCGCCACCTTCGCCGACGCGGCAGCCGTCACCTCAGGCCGTCTCGATGGCTCAGTGGTGGCGGCCGGATTCGACGCAGCAGACGCCACCGCCACGGCCGAGATCGCGTTCTCGGGGGCGTTCGACGAAGGCGTGGACGCCACGCAGATCTCGGCCGATGTCGCCCCGTTCTTCGACGCCGGCGTGGTGTCGGGCGACATTGGCGGGCTGCCGGCCAACCTGATCGGCGGCGCCTTCACCGAGCCGATCGAACTCATCGTCATCGGATCCGAGGGGTTCGTGAAGGCCGGGATCCTCGACCTGCTCACCGGGCAGCCCGGCGCATGGGCCAGCATCGAACGCGGTCAGCTCGAAGAGTTCGCGGCCTCGCTGGGCCTTGGCTTCGATGTCACTGACCCCAATCGGCCGCTGGACTGGCTGGCCGCAGGCGACGCCGGTGACTCGGCCGAGCTGATCGACACGGAGTCGGTCGGAACGATTCCAGGCGAACACTGGAGAGCCACCATCGATCTCACGTCGGCCACGTCAGGCCTCACCGCCGAAGAGCAGGCCGGCTTCGATGCGGCGTTCGGTTCAGCCACCGAGGTGGAGGTCGATCTGTGGATCGCCGTCGATGATGGTCGGCTGCTGCGCTACGACATTCCCCTCGCCACCGGCTCAGCCCTGGGTGAGGGGGCGACGCTCGATCTCTCGATACAGATCTCGGACCACGGATCCGACGTCGGGATCGCCAGCCCGCCGGCCGACGAGGTGGTTGACGGCTCGGCGATCTTCGCCCTGGTGGGCGGAGACAACTAGCCGAGGTTCCCCGGGTCGGCGTCGTCGGGATGCCGGTCGGGCCGGGCTGGTTGTGGCGTGGCCTCCGACCAGTGATCGGGGCGAATGTCGAACAGCTCGATGAACCGCTGCCAACCCGACGCCACGGCGAGCGCGGTGGCGAGCTCCAGGATCTGCCCGTCGTCGAAGTGAGAACGCAGTTCGGCCAGAAGCCCGTCGGGCATCGTGGGTGGACCGGCCTCGGTGAGCGCATCACCCAGGCGCAGCGCCGCGATCTGTTCGGGTGGAAGATCGGTGGTCTGGTCGAGGTCGCCGATCGCAGCCTGAGCCTCGGCCTCGGTGAGGCCTCTGCGCATCAACGATGCGCTCCGGGCGAGGCTTCAATGCACGCACTGATTGCGGACGGCGAGCCGGATGCGACAGAGCTCCACCAGTTTCGGGTCGAGTGAGGATCGGTCGGTGTAGATGAAGCCGACCCAATCCAGGAACGAGTCGAGTACCGCAGGCTTGCGGGCCAGCGTGAGGAAGAGGTTGTCGTCCCGGTAGGCCTTGTCGAACCAGACGTCGAGGCGATGCTGCAGCGCATCGTCGAGCGCATCGGGGTCGGCCTTCGGGAGCGGACCGTGGTCGTTCGCCATGTCGCGACGCTAGTGGCCGTCGCCTCTGTGGTGCACGGTGGCGGCCGCGGCCACGGTGTCGCCACAGGGTCGATTCGATGCGGGGTTACTGCATCGCGGCGACGAGTGCCTCGGCCGAGGCGGCCCAGGTGTGTCGAGCGGCCGTGGCGATGCCGGCGTCGTTGAGCTGGAGTCGCCCAGCCTGACGAGCCGAATGCACCTGCCGCAGATGGGTGGTCAGCTGCTCGACCTGCGCGTCGCCGAGGTGAGCCCACTCGCCGGTCTTGCGCTCGGAGTAGACGGTGATCCAGCGATCGTCAACGGCCGGTTCGGTGCGATCGACGGTCACCAGGCGGGCGTTGTCGGCATCGAGGTACGCACCGTGTGCGCCCCAATCGGTGGCGATCACGGGCCGGCCTCGGGCGAGCATCTCGAGCAGCGGCAGATTCCACCCCTCGGCCCGGGCCGGGAACACGCCACAGTGCGCCTCGGCCATGTGCGTGGCGACATCGGCCGGTGTGGGCTGCCTCGGCACGATCTCGATCAAGTCGGCGAGCGGGGATTCAGCACAGCGGCGCTGCCACTCCTCATCTCGTTCCGTTGGCGTCGGCTGATGGCACGCGAGCCACAGCCGCACATCGTCGCCCGGTTCGAAGGCCTGCTCGAAGGTGCGGAGCAAGATGTCTTGGCCTTTGCGGTGCTCCCACTTGGCCACGTTCAGAAAGATCGTCGGTCCCGACTCTGGCAGCTGAACCGGAGTGAAGACTCCTCTGGCTCGACCGATGCCGCAACGTCGAGGATCGCTTCGGTCGCCCGGACCGAGACGGCTTCGGCCAGCACCTGCGACAGCGTGTTCTGCACCACCTTGACCAGGCTGAGCAGCACGGTCAGTACCACGAGGGCGATGAGCCACGGAAGTGCGGCGCCGAGTAGGTCGTCAACCGACTCGTCAACCGACTCATCGAGCCTTCGTGCGAGCACCTCCCGGGCGAGCAGCAGTTGGACGCCTGCACCGAGCCCCCCCGGACGACCTGCACGGCAGTCGATGCGCTCACCGACCATCGGTCGGCGGCCCAGGCGAGTGACCACGTTGCTCGCATCAGAGCGGGGAGCGAACGCGTTCGCTCCCGACCGCCACTGGGTGCCTCCATTGCGTGGACCCTAGCGGGTTGCCGCCGCCAGCTGAGCGGGCCGACCCTAGCGGGGGCCTTGGCTCAGCGACGCATGGCCACGATCAGCACCGGAGCGATCCGGCCCGCCCGGAACGCCGCCATCATGTTGGCGAACTTGAGCCCTGCGGTGTCGCCCATGAGCAGGTGAACGCCGAGTGGCGGGGGTCCGCCGCTGTCGGCCGAGGCGGCCTGGGCGGCGAGCATCGCCGCCATCACGGGCTCCGAGCGATCGTCGACCAGGTGCAGGTCGAGACCGGCCGCCGCCACTGCGTCGTGGTAGGCCCCGACGGGTGCGATCATGTTCTCGGCGGCCTCGCTCACCCACGGCAGCGGATGATCGAGGTCGTCCAGACTGCCGGTGTCGGTGAGCATGAGGTCGTAGATGCCGATCCGTCCGCCGGGTCGCACCGCGTTGGCCAGGCCAGTCAGGTGGGCGGCCTTGTCGGCGATGTTCATCCCGACGTGCAGCTGGTACGCCGCCGCGAACCCGTCGCCGATCAGGCCGGGGTCGAGGGCGGTGGCATCGGCGGTCAGGAACTGCACGCGATCGGCGAGCCCGACCCGTTCGGTCAGCGCCTGGGCTGTGGCGACGAAGCTCTCGGTGAGATCGACGCCCACCACCTCACATCCGTGGCGTTCGGCGCAGAGACGTGCTGCTCCACCGATTCCACAGCCAACGTCGAGCACCCGATCGTTGGCGTGCAGGTCGAGGTGGTCGAGCACGTGCTCGGTTGCAGGGCGCCCTCCGGTGTGGAACTCGTCCACCGGGGCCAGCGCCTCGACGCTGAGCGGGCCGGTCACCCCGGCGGCTGCCAAGCCGGCCTCGATACGCGAGAGCAGCGCGTCCTGGCGATAGTGCTCATCAACGGCGTTCATGGCCCCCCGTCTAGCACGGAGCTGCCCCCGGTGCTGCCGCGAATCGCCAACGCGGCGCGGTGGCGCAGTTCGGGGTAGGCCGAACGGCCCACGACCGATGGCCGAGGTGGGCACCTCACCCTGCGTAAGAGGGCCGGATCGGCTCAAGCCCGGGCGGGGCCTGTCCGACACCCTGGCTGAAATGGTGTTGCGCTCTTCCCCCCGTGCCCTGGCGGCCGCAGTGGCCGTGCTCGTTGCGTCGGTCTTCGCACCGCTCGCTGTCGGCCTTCCTGCCGCCGACGCTGCGCCCGACGGCTCGACCACGGTGTATGACCCTCGGCCCGAGAACACCTGGGGCGTGGACGATCTCGATCAGGGATCCGGCAACTTCAAGTACTTCTCCTACGTGTTCGACTTCGCCCAGATCGGCGACACGATCTACTCGGGTGGCAAGTTCACCACGACCACCAACGGTCAGCAGGAGATCGCTCAGCCGTACCTCACCGCCTTCAGTGAGGATGGTGACTCCTGGCGCTCGGCGTTTCGCCCCACGGTCGATTGGTCCGTGTTCGCCCTCGAGACCAGTGCCGACGACTCGCGTCTCTTCGTCGGTGGCGAGTTCACCACTGCGGGAGCACCCAACACCGGCGGCTTCGCCGTCGTCGACCCGGTGACCGGCGCCGTCGACAGCACCTTCGGTGTCACTGTTCGCCGTCAGGCCAACCCTGCTCGCGTGCACGCGCTGCAACGCGACGGAGACTGGTTGTACCTCGGCGGCTCCTTCACGAGCATCAGCGGCTCTGACGGACGCACGTGGTCGGTGTCGAACATCGCCCGCGTCGATGCTCGCACTGGGGTGGTCGACGGTTCGTGGCGACCTCGTGCCACCACCGGTGCGGTGTGGGAGGTCACTCCCGACCCCGCCCGTGGCCGCGTGCTGTTCGGTGGCCTCTTCCACGAGGTGAACGGCGAGACCACGCAGGGCTTTGCCATCGTCGACGATGCGACTGGCGCACTCACGGCCTACGACCGCTCCTACGGCGTTGACAACTTCCCGATCGCCAGCGGCTACATCTTCGTGAACAACATCGAGGTGGTGGGCAACCGGCTCATCATCGGTGGCCAGGACCACCGCACGATCATCGCCACCCCTGACCTGACCACGCTCACGTCCTACCGCACGAACCGCTACCAGGCGGCCAATGGTGGCCGCGGTGGCGACACCCAGGCGGTGACGGTGCACGACGGAGTGGTGTACATCGGCTGCCACTGCTGGGGGCAGGTGCTCCACGAGCAGACCGGAGACCTGTTCGACGTGCGGTCGGTCTACGCCGTCGATCTTGCCACCGGGGCCTACGTCGAGTCGTTCGCCCCGGACTTCTCCGGCTCGTCCGGCCCGTGGGCGCTCCACATCGATCGTGACGAGTGCCTGTGGGTCGGTACCGACGCCACCCAGTCGGGTCAGACGAAGGCTCGGGGCGCCGTTCGCCTGTGCCCGCGCGCCAACCTGGCGTCACGCATCACGTCGGTGACGGCCGGTGGAGTGCCAATTGCTGGCGCCGCTGGCCTGACCGATGGAGACATCGTCACCAACTGGTTCGGCTCCCACCAGGGCCTCACGATTGGTCCCTCGCGTCAGCCCTACATCGACCTCGAGTTGTCCGATCCCGCCCACATCGAGCGCATCACGCTCTGGAACCGAACCGACGCCAACCGCGACCGGCTCCATGACGTGCACGTGTGGGTGTCAACCGAGCCCTTCACCAGCACCAACTTCAGTGTGCTGCGGGCCGATCCGAACGTGTCGGAGGTACGGCGTCCCGGCAGCCAGGCCGTGAAGCGGACGCTGCCGATCTTCGTGGGCCGGTCTGCGCAGTACGTGCGAGTGCAGGTCGATGCCACCGTCACCCCGGCCGACGTCGGCTACCTCGATCTCACTGAGCTCGCGATCTTCGGTCGTGTGGCCGAGTCACCCCCGGTGGCGCCGAAGGGATGCCAGGTCCAGGTGGCGGGGTCGACCGCCACGATCACCTTCGCCGATGCCCAGGGCGAACAGGTCGTCTACCGCAGTGTCGACGGATCGAAGCTGTTCTGGCGGGGCCGGGCTGGAGGCACGTCGTTCACGGACGAGCTGCGGTCCGGGGTGGGGCACACCTATGCGGTGGCCCCAGTCGGCGCCGGGTCGGCGGCCGCGGTCACCTGTGAGCCCGGCGACGTTCGGATCTCGGGCAACAACCAGGCGATGACGCTCACCTCGCCCCGCCAGACCAGGGAGCGGATCGTGCTGCGCTGGACACCGGCGGCCTCGGTGACGGTGCTGCGCGATGGTGTGGAGATCGGTGCTGACGACGACGGCTGGTTCACCGACCTCACCGTGGCGCCAGGCACGACCTACACCTACACCGTGCGAGCCCAGGGGGCCGAGGCCACGCTCACCGTGGCGGCCCGCCCCTGAGGTGTTGCCGACGGCGAGGTCGGATCTAGCATTCGGGATCCGATTTCGACAACCAACGGGGGATCCATGGCGGTGACCGACCACGGGGGGAGCGCAGGCGGCGGCGCAACGGGTGGCTGCCTGTGCGGGGCCGTGCGGTTCACGGTCAATGGCCCGGTGCGGGACGTGTGGAACTGCCACTGCGAGCACTGTCGACGTTCGACCGGCAACCACATGGCGGCCACGGCGGCCGAGGGCGCAGATCTGGAGATCGTCGAGAGCGGCTCGCTCACCTGGTACAGCCACCAGCCCGGGGTGTTCTACGGGTTCTGCGCCCGGTGTGGCTCGTCGCTGTTCTGGCGCACGCAGAGCAGGGCCACGGTGTCGATCTGTGCGGGCGCCCTCGACGACGTCTCCCAGCTCCGGGCCGGTGGCGTGTTGTTCGCCTCCGAGGCGGCCGGGTACGTGACCCACCCCGATGTGCCGGTGTTCCCCAGCGATCGGGAGGTGCCGGACGAGGTGTGCTCCTGAACGGAGCGGCCCGATGCGACATCGGGGTGGCGGCCTGGAGGCCACCACCCCGATCGACGTCTGGCTAGCTGCTGGTCTGCTCCTCGACGGGAGCGTCAGCAGGCGGGGCGGCCGGGGCCGCGGGCGGCGGTGGCGGCGTCGATCCCGGCGGCGGCGGCGGGGTCCACCCGGCTGGAGCAGCGGGGCTCTCCGGCTTCGGTGGCCGGCGGCGGCGGATCGCCCGAAGGCCCAGCCAGGCGAGCCACAGGAACGGCAGCAGGACCAGCAGCGGGATGAGGAAGCCCACCACCACCTGGGCCCCGATCCACAGGCCCCGCAGGATCGCCACGGCGGCGCTGAAGCCGTCGCCGAAGCCAGGATCACGCTCGGGCTCGAAGGCCCGCAGCTGGAACTCGGTGCGGGTGCTCACGGCCGGGCCGGCCTGCTCGCCGCCTTCCTCGGCCACGGGCACGGCCGTTACCCTCGTGCGGAGCCGCAGCGTGCGTTCGGGCGTCAACTCGTGAGCCACCAGGAGCGACTGACCAGGGGCGAGGCTCTCGCTGGAGCCGAACACCTCGATGAGCTGGGTGTTCTCGTCGATCTCGAGCACCGAGTCGGTGATCGAGATGTCGGTGAGAGTCTGATCGCCGATGTTGACGATGTCGAAGCACACCGTGACCGGTGCGCCGGCCTCCACGCTGCCGCCTTCACGACCGGGGCAGGATTCGCCGCTGTCGTGGGCCTCGTAGATGCTCGTGGTCACGGCCAGGGCGTTCTCCACCCGATCCTGGGTGAGGATCAGCGTGATCGTGGCGAGATCAACACGGTCCTGGAGGGTGCGCAGCTGCCCCCGCATCACCTCGAGATCGCTTTCCCGGTCGAGTAGGAGGCGCTCGAGCTCGGCGTAGTCCTCCAACGACTCCGAGCCTTCCAGCGCTGCTCGCAGCCGGTCGACGCCGAGTTCGGCCACCTGGATCCGACCTTCGAGGTCCACGATGCGCTCGGTCACGTCATCGGTGGTCACCACCTGGTTGCGGAGCTCACCGACCGTTCCGAGTTGTTCGAGTGCCTGGTTGAAGTCGTCGGGAAGCACCTTGAACGTGAGCACCGACCGGGGTTCGGCCCCGCCGATGGTGTCCTGCCCGAACAGGAAGCCGCCGAGGCCGTCGATGATCTCTGCTGCCTCGGCGCTGGCTGCCGTCACGTCGTCGACGCCAACGGTCACTTCGGCGGTGAAAATCAGCTTTCGGCCGATGTCGGCCGCAGTCGGCGTGATGGGCACGCCTCCGGATCCGAGGGTCGACTCGCCGTCGCCATCGGCTGCCTCAGGCGCATCGATCGCATCGTCTGCGATCTCCTCTTCGGCCACTGCGGGTTCCTCGGCGGCGAGATCGAAGTCACCGTCGTCTCCGCCGAAGTCACCCTCGCTCTCGAACTCGGCTGCCTCCTCGTCGTCGAATGCTTCTGCCACTTCCCCGCCTGAGTCGGCCGAGGAGTCATCATCGCTGCTTCCGCATGCGGCCATCACGAGGAGCGCCGTGGCGAGCAGCGCCAACAGGCGCAGCACGCTCGGCGCCCGGTCGGTTGTGGTCAGCGGCCGAGCCGGTCGCTGCTGATCGTGCGTTGTCATCTGTCCCCCATCCCTCCCGGCGCCTGTCGCCGGTGCTGCGGTCATGAACGATCCGTCAGACCACCATCGTGCTGGGCCTGGTTCCCGGCCGTCGTCGGACGTAACCGGACTGCAACGCCAGGGCGGTCGATCGAGCGACCACGTTGCGAGACGAGCGTCGACGAGAGGTCAGCCCTCGGCTGGTTCCCGCCGCCGTCGAATCGGGGCGATTGCGGCGGGGGCACCGAACAGCACCGCAGTGGCACCGAGGCCCACGGAGGTAGCGGCCACCACACCCGTGGCTGGGCCGCCCTGACCGCCCGTTTGGCGATACACGAACAGCTCCCGTTCCACTGACCTGTTCTCACCACAGTCGATCGTGAGGCGATGGGTACCGAGGTCGAGCCCGGTCCCGTCAACGGTGAACGTTGCGGCATCGGTGTCCAGGTCGGACACCTCCACCCCGACGAGGTCGAGCCCGACTCGGAGGCGGGCCGCACTGGCCCCCTGGCAGTCGTCCTCGAGGCCGATGATGGTGGGCCGACCCTGACCGACGGGTACCTCGGTACCGAGGGCGAGGAGGGCGCCACTCACCACGGGCCCGCTGTTGTCCTCGGTGGTCTCATCGGTCTCGGCGTCATCGGCCTCGGCCTCGGCGGCCACCGACGTGGTGGGTGTGGTGGACACGAGCGTCGAGGTCGTGGTGGTCGTGGCCGAGGTGGTGGTCGCCGGCGCCACGGTTGCCACCGTGCGGCGCCGTGTCGTGCGCCGGAACGTTGCCGTGGTCGGCGGGGCAGGGGGAGTGGTCGTGGTGGATTCCACCACCGGAACCAGCGTTGAGGTGGTGTTCGGCTCCGTGGTTGGAGGCTCCGTGGTCGAGGCCACCGTCGTGGTCGTCGACGTCTCCGTGCTGGTCGTCGGCTCCTCGGTGGTGCTCGTGGTGGGCTCCGCCGTGGATGTCGTGTTCTTCTTCTTCTTGGTCGTTGTGGTCGCCTCGGTGGTGGTGGTCGACCGCTTCGTGGTGGTGGGCTTCTTGGTTGTCGTGGGCTTCTTGGTTGTCGTGGGCTTCTTGGTGGTTGTCGTTGGCTCGATCGTGGTGGTGGTCGGCGCCTCGGTGGTGCTGCTCTGCGCCGCGGAGGTCGAGGGTGCCTCGGTCACATCGCCGTCGTCAACGGTTGCGTGGGCCCCGGGGGCGGCAACAGTCACGGTGAGAGCGGCCAGCCATATACAAGCACATATGTGCGTAACGTGGCGCCACCTTTGAGATAGAAAGATCGACATGTGCCGTGCAGTTTCCCTCTGAAGGTCCGCCGCAATTGTCCTGTAAGATCCCAGCTAGCCGGGGATCATAGGGGTCAGTTGGATGGCAGCAAAGCGGATCTTCAAGCAAAACCTCACACCCGCCGCGCTCGGGCTGGTCACCGTGGTCGCGGTACTGGTTCTCGCTGGTTGCGGCACGTCCGAGACGTCGGGATCGGTGTCGTTCAGCGCAGCCTGGGACGACGTCGATGTGGCCGAGGCCTCCTCCTCGTCGCCCGTTGAGCTCAGTCCACGACAGGTACACAACCTTGCATTGACGATGACGAACGAATCCAATCAGGCTGTGACCATTGGCCATGTTCGGCTACAGGGATCCCTACTGGGCCTGGGATTTCTCGACTATGACTCCACGATCAGATCGGTGATTGAAGCTGGATCGACCGAGACCGTCACGGTTCCGATCGATGCGTTCGCCGTGGATCAGCAGGCTCGTGGTTATCTGCAGGGCCAGATCACGCTGTACGGGCCCAGTCGCGAGGTGCTCGGGGCGATCGATGTACCGCTGGACGGGCGTGGGAGTGTCACCGCCTACACGATGATCTTCGCCCTGCTACTCACACTGCTGGCCGTTGCGAGCGTCACCTGGAACGCGGCGGCCCGGAGCAGGGCGATCGATCCGCCCGACGAACTCACACTGGCCTTCCACTTCGCCCACAGCGGCGTGTTGGTTGGCGGTGCCGTTGCGGCCCTCGCCTCCACGTTGCGGGTGTGGCCCGTGTCGGGTGTCTTCGCCGCCGTGCTGGCGGCCGGTGCTGGCGCGCTCGCGTTCGTGGTTGGTTATCTCACTGCTCGGCAGAGCGTCGAGTTCGAACACGGCACGTACCGCGGTGCGCCGGCCTCGTCCGCAGCCCGATTGCCCACCCCGCCGGTGGAGGAGCAACTCGCAGCAGCGCCAGCCGAGATGCCAGCCGCCGCCGGTGCCGCCCGTGAGCCACTCTTCCCCGTTGGCGGTGACGCCATGGTGGACCCAGCTGGCGGAGCACCGGTGATGGAGAGCCTGTCGTTCGGGCCCGGTGGGAGCGAGGCGCCCGAGCGTCGCCTCCTCGACGACGATCACCAGGGGGTTGCGCCCGCCGAGGTCGAGGTCCCGGCTCGCGTTGTGCTCGAGAGCGATGACATAGGTGGTGAGCCCGAGCTCCCTCTCGGGATCTCGATCGGGGACGTCCAGTCGGACCTGGGCGTCGACCCCGCGGCCGACCCAGAGGCCGCCGCCAACGCGGACGTGGCCCCCGACGATGCGATGGCCGAGACCACTGATACGGAGATCGGCGCCGAGTCCGATCTTGTCGCCGATGGCCCCGACCGCGAGGCGCCCGCCGATGAGGCCGCCGGTACCGAGCTGCGGGCCGAGTTGAGCGACGCCGCCGGACGCAGCGACGACGGGCCAGCCGACGCGGGTGCGTCGAACAGTGGCAGCGGCAGCGGCGCTGTCGACGGCCGCGACCGTAGCGCCGGAGAGCCACAGTCGACCCCCGACGGCCGGCTGGCGCTCGACGACGACGCCCTCCCGCCCGTTCTGCTGCTGGAGGAGTTCGACGAGGCCGACCTGGCTGCCCTGGAGGCCGAACCGGAGCCCGATCCCGGTAGCGGGCGCGATCGTCGGGCCCCCCGGGGTGGTCGGCGCAGCACGGATCCACCGGAGGGCAGCGCGCAACGCGACGACTCAGGGCCCCTCGACATCTTCGAACGCTCGCGGTCGAACCGCCGCCGTGACGACCATGACGATCGCGGCGAGCCGAAGAACCTCGGGATCTGGGGCTCGTAGGCCCAGACGTCAGTCGGAGATCTGGCTCCGCAACCCGTCCATCCACGACGTGGCCGCGGCCCATGCGGCTGTGGCCTCTTCGCGGCGCCCCGCTGAACCTCGCCCTTGGGCGGGGTAGCTCCCCAGGAACTTCACATCGGCGTACTTGGCCCGCACGTTACGCAACGCTTCCGCCGTGACGTCGTCTGCGATGTGGCCGTTCAGATCGATGATGAAGCAGTACTGACCGAGCTCGGTCTTCACCGGCCGTGACGACAGCTTCGAGAGGTTGATGTTCCGGGCTGAGAACTCCTGGAGGATCGACACCAGCGAACCCGGCCTATCTTCGCGCTGGGTGAGCACCACCGTGGTCTTGTCGTGGCCCGAAGGGGCGGGCACCCCGCTGGGGCCCACCAGCACGAAGCGGGTCTGGTTGCCGGCGTGATCGGCAACGTCGGCGGCGAGCACCTCCAGGTCGTACTGCTCGGCGGCGAGCGCAGGGCCGATGGCCGCAGTGCCTGCTTCGTTGGCGGCAAGCTGCGCCGCCTCGGCTGTCGAGTTGGCGGCTTTCACGGCAACGTCGGGAAGTTCCTTGTGCAGGAACTTCCGGCACTGGGCGTTGGCCACGGGATGCGACGACACCTTCTGCAGGTCAGACAGGCTTGTTCCCGGTTTGGCCATCAGGTTCAGATGGATGTCGAGCACCACCTCACGCTGAATCAGCAGGTCGTGGTCGAAGGCCAGCGCATCGAGGGTGATGTTCACCGTGCCCTCGATGGCGTTCTCGATCGCAACGAACCCCATGTCGACCGCCCCTTCGCTGGCCGCGGTGAGCACGTCGGTGAACTTCGGGAGTGGAACGAGCTCGCCGCCGGCCAGGTCGGTCTGCGACAGCAGCGCCTGCTCGGTGAACGTTCCCGACGGGCCGAGGTAGGCGATCCGGGGTCCCTGAGTCGAGGGGGTCATGGCGCCCAGCCTAGAGTTGCCGCCATGGATGGACGCCTGTACTTCCGTCAGCTCCTCAGTGGCCGCGACTTCGCCCAGACCGACATGATCGCCCAGCAGATGGTCAACTTCTGTTACGTGATCGGCGACACCGAAGCCGGCGAGGCGGTCGTGATCGATCCCGCCTACGACGTTGACGGCATCATCTCGGTGCTCGAGGCCGACGACATGCGCCTCGTCGGGGTGCTCGGCACCCACTACCACGCCGACCACATCGGCGGGAACATGATGGGCCACAACATCGCCGGCATCGCCGAGATCCTCGAGAAGGTGGATGTGCCTATCCATCTCCAACAGCCCGAGATCGAATATGTCACCAAGACCACGGGGCTCGGGCCCGACGTGCTCACCGGTCACTCCTCGGGCGACGTGGTGCGGGTGGGCGAGATCGACATCGAGCTGATCCACACTCCGGGTCATACGCCGGGGAGCCAGTGCTTCCTCGTTCGCGATCACCTCGTGTCGGGCGACACCCTGTTCCTCGACGGCTGTGGCCGAACCGATCTGCCTGGTGGTGATCCCGAGGAGCTGTACTACTCCGTCACCGATCGCCTGGCCAAGGTTCCCGACTCCGCCACGCTGTTTCCCGGTCACCTCTACTCGCCCGACCCGTCCCAGTCGATGGGCGACACGCGCCAGCGCAACGTCGTGTATCGGCCACGCTCGGTCGAGCAGTGGATGATGATGTTCGGGCACTGACCGCAGGCCGTACGATGGCGGCCATGATCCGCCGCTCCGCACGAGCCCTGTCGGCGCTGATGGCGTTGCCGATGGTGTTGCTGTTGGCGCTACCAGCGAGCCCAGCCGCGGCTGAGACGCCCGGAGAGGTGCTGGAAGAGATCACGCTCGACGGGGTGTAC
Organism: Actinomycetota bacterium; assembly: GCA_039029735.1. Lineage (GTDB taxonomy): Bacteria > Actinomycetota > Acidimicrobiia > Acidimicrobiales > SZUA-35 > CADEDH01. The sequence goes on from JBCCFL010000006.1 coordinate 109,108, forward strand.
ATCGCCCGAGCCCGCGACGGCTTCGACGAGCCGGCGCTCGCCAACACCGTTCGCGAGGCCCGAGCCAGAGGGATCCGGCTCGTGGTCGTGGCCCCCACCGATCCGCAGCCCTCGGCGACGGCATTCGCCCGCCGCGTGCTCGAAGCGGCCGATGCCGACGTGTCGATCGTTTTCGCCGAGGATGGCCGGGTGGAGGCATTCGTGATCGACGAGCTCCAGTCGGCGCAGTTCCGTGCCGTCGACGCCGCTCGTTCCAAGGCCGATCCCACCGTCGCGGTCGAGGCCTTCGTGGACGAGCTGTTGGCAGAGCCGGATCGCGGTCTACCCCCGATCGTGAATCAGCTGCTGCGTCTCGTGGTGGTGCTCGCGTTGCTGCTCACGCTCGCCGTGGTGGCCGAACAGCTGCTGCGGCGCTGGCTCAGAAGCCGTCGCCGAGCGGCCGCGGCCCGTAAGGCAGCCCGAAAAACGGCTGTCAGCAGCGCCGGAGGGCGCGACCTTTCGGTCTGAGATGGCACACTGAGCGCCGCAACGGCGACAAGGGAACTGCTTCAACATGGCCGAAGACACTGCTGAACGCCTCGCGCACGACGATGAGCGCACCCGACCGAAGGGACGGGGGCCGTCGCTGGCCGAGGAAATGCCCGACGAGCTGCCGGCGCTGCTGGCCTTCGCTGTCGGCATCGCCATCATCGTGGTGATCCTGGGCGCCGGCTACGTCCGCCCTGATCGCAGCACCGGCACCGAGGCCGTGGTCGAGACAACTGAGACGACGGAGGCTGCGGAAGAGGAGCCGGAGCCCGAACCCGAGCCCGAAGAGGTCGAGGTGAGCCTCGACGTGCCGGCGCTCGACGCCGAGATCGCCGGGGCCGGATTCGAAGGCGTGAGCCTGAGCGCCGACGGCGCCGAGGTGACCGTGACCGGTGAACTGCCCGACGAGCCCACCCAGGCCGACCTGTTGGCCTTCGTGGGCGGTCTTGCTGGCGTGGAATCGGTCGTCGACGCCACCACCATCGCTGCGCCCGCCGTGGAGGGCCCCGACGTTGACGTGGCCGCCTCCCAGGCGCAGGTGGTGCTCACCGGCATTGTGCCGAGCCAGGAGCTCTCCGACGAGATCGCCGGCCGGGCGGCCACGATCTACGACGCCGACCAGATCGACAATCAGCTCGTGGTCGATGCAGGGGTGGAGCCGCCGATCTCGGTGTCGATCCGAGGCACCCTCACCGACCCGGTGCTCTTCAACAGCCTCACCAACGCCTTCAGTGGCATCGTCGGTGTGGAGGCTGAAGCGAGCGACGAGTTCGTGCTCGAAGAGTCGAGCGAACTGGAGACGTCGCTGAACGATCTGGAGCCGATCCAGTTCAGCTCCGGTTCGTCGGTGATCCTGGCCGACTCGGAGCCGATCCTCGATCAGGCCGCTGAGTTCCTGAACGCCAACCCCGACGTGTCGATCGAGGTCGGTGGCCACACCGACAGCATCGGTGAGGAGGAGTCGAATCAGCGGCTGAGCCTCGCCCGAGCCAACTCGGTGCTCGACGCGCTGCGGGCCCGTGGGGTGGAGAACGAGATCGTCGCCCGTGGCTTCGGTGAGCGTCGCCTGAAGATCGATCCCGACGACACCGCTGAGGCCCAGCAGGAGAACCGCCGGATCGAGTTCCGCATCATCTGAGCCGCTGCGGCGCCTGGTCGCCGCTGACTGTCTGTGTGATCACCGCCCCGGCGACTCGTCGGGGCGGTGGCGCGCAATCCAGGCGAACATCGCGATGCCGGCCGCCACGCCTGCGTTGATCGAGCGGGTCGATCCGAACTGTGGGATCGAGCGGCACTCGTTGATCACGGCCCGCATCGGTTCCGACAGGCCCGGCCCCTCCTGCCCGAACACGAGTGCGCAGCGCTCCGGCAGCGCTGCGCCATCCAGCGGCACCGAGCCCGGCAGATTGTCCACCCCGATCAGGGGCACACTGACCTCGGCGGCCCAGGCAGCCAGGGCGTCAGCGTCGGGATGATGGCGGATGTGCTGGTAGCGATCGGTCACCATCGCCCCCCGCCGATTCCACCGCCGACGACCAACGATGTGCACCTCGGCGGCCAGAAAGGCGTTGGCGGTGCGCACCACGGTGCCGATGTTCATGTCGTGCTGCCAGTTCTCGATCACGACGTGGAAGGGATGACGCCGCTCGTCGAGATCGGCGCGGATGGCCTCCACGGTCCAGTACCGGTAGCGGTCGATCACGTTGCGCCGGTCGCCGTCGGCCAGCAGCTCCGGATCGTAGTGGTCGGCTTCAGGCCACGGCTCGGGATGGGGGCCGACGCCTACCTCGTCGAGCCGGGGTGGCTCGTAGGGCGTCGGCGTGTTCACCGGGTGAACGCCGCGGCGACCGCGCCGGTGACCTCCACCAGGCGGGTCGGGGCGATCGGGAACACGTGGCGAGGCGTCCCTGCCGCAGCCCACACCTCGCCGAAGGCGAGCAGGTGGGGGTCGACGAAGGTGGGCACGGGTTCGTTGTGGCCGATTGGGGCGACGCCGCCGATCGCATAGCCGGTGACGGCCCGAACCTGTTCGGGATCGGCCCGCCCACAGCGGGCGGCGCCCGCCACCATGGCGAGCCGCTCGGGGTCCACCTGGTTGGCGCCACTGGTGAGTGCGAGCACGATCCCGGCGTCGTCGGCGGCGAAGATCATCGACTTCACGATCTGGTCGACAGCGCAGCCAACGGCGCGTGCTGCGTCGTCGGCTGTTCGCGTTCCCTCGGGGAAGGCGGCGATGTCGATGTCGAGGCCCAGCTCGACGGCTGCGGTTTGCACCCGCTGCGCGCTGCGAGGCAGATCGGTGGTGCTCATGCCCCGACGCTACCGTCGAGCGCTCCCCGGTGGCTCCGCTCTCCGTCGCACGATCGTCATGTGAATTTGCGCCTGTCGGTGGGAACGATTGCCATTGGTCACACGTCTATTGAGGTAGTTGGTTGTTCTCCAGGTGAGGGACCGGGGCAGATGAAACGACGAGTTGGGGCAGTCGTAGTGGTAGCGGGATTGCTGGTCGGCGCCTGCGCGTCGGGCGGCAATGACGCCGAGGGAGCCTCTGCGGACAGCGAGACATCGCGTACGAGCACCACAGCACCGAGCACGACGACAACGGTCGCCCCCACCACGGTGACGGCGACTGTGTCGTCAGGCGACGGTGCGGATGATGGCGACAGCGTGGAGGTACAGGCCTCGGTCGCCACCGTCGACACCCGCGACGTGAGCGCGCTCGACTCGGCGGCTGCCACCGAGGTGTCGTTGCTGCCGGTGGCCCGCGGCGACGAGGGCGATGAGGTCCTCGCCCTCCAGGAGCGGCTGCGCGAGGTCGGCTTCGGTGTAGGTACCCCCGACGGTGACTACGGGCGCCGCACGAGCGCCGCAGTGGAGGGATTCCAAACGCTCATGGGCATCGAGCCAACCGGTGAGGCCGACGCCGCCACCGTGGTGGCACTGGCCGGTTTCACCTACGACGGGCTGGTGCTCCACGCGGGAGACACAGGCGCCGACGTCGAGCAGCTACAGGATCGACTGGCCGGCGGGCCGTTCGATCCGGGCACGGTCGACGGTGAGTACGGCCTCACCACCGTTCAGGCCGTGTGGGCGCTCGAGAAGCTGGCCGGGTTGCCGGTGGACGGTGATTGGGGTCCGCTCGACGAGCAGGCGTGGGAGCAGCTCACTGCCGGCGACATCGGTACCCCCTCCCACGAGCACGAGGTGCGCTGGGTGGAGGTCGATCTCTCCGAACAGTTGGCCAAGGTGTACGACCCCGGCTCGAACACCCCGACGCTCGTGGTGCACGTGTCGAGCGGGAGCGGCATCCCGTGGTCGAACGAGGATCACAGTGGGAGTTCGGTGACGCCCAAGGGCGAGTTCCACATCAACCGCCGCATCAGCGGATGGCGGGAGTCGAGCCTGAACATCGGCCGTCTGTACAACCCGCTGTACTTCAACGGTGGCATCGCTTTCCACGGGGCGCTGTCGGTGCCGCTCCATCCGGCCAGCCACGGCTGTGTGCGGGTGCCGATGCACATCGCCGAGTACCTGCCGGAGGAGTTGCCGGACGGCACACCGGTTCACGTGCTGGCCTGAACCGGGCCCCTCGGCGGCCGGCTGCGATCAGCTGGCAGCACAACACGGCGTCTCGGTGACGTAGGAGGGGTAGGAACCCCCAACCGCGCAGGGTCGATCCGAGGGCACAGGCGCTCGCGGTCGACCCTGCGGTGACCGATCGAGGTGACTCGTGTTCGACCCCGTTCATCGTGGGCTCGTCGTTGTCGCGCCCACCCCCGCAACTCATGCCCCTCGGAGTGATGAACTCCGATGAGGTTCGCGCTCGCATCGCTCAGCCTGCTGCTCGCCGTTCTGTTGGTGATGGTGGCGTCGTTCGCCGTCGAGCAACGACATGACCAACTGGTCGGCGAGGCCGGGATCGCGCTGAGCCGGGTGGAGAGCGAGATCGAGCGGGTGGTACCGCCACCGCCCCCAGCCCCGGATTGTGTTGTGGTGCGTTTCGCCTCGCCTCGGTTCGACACCAACTCCAGCGCGGTTTCGCCCGATGAGTGGGCGGCGGTCACCGTCACGGCTGCGGCCGTGCTGTTGGCGCCGTGCGTGATCGATCCCATCGGTGAGCGTTGCGCACCGATGCGGGTCGTCGTCGACGTGGACGGTCACGCTGACGAACGGATCCGGGTCGCCGAGGGAGGCAATCTCACCCTGTCGGTGGATCGGGCCGCCGCCGTGGTGGTGGCGCTTGACGCCGCAGGCCTACGCACGGGCCGCATCACGGGATGGGGTTCAGTGCGCCCCGCGCAGGGCCCTGTTCCCGACACCAGGTCGCCAGAACAGCGGTGGTCGGCCGATCGCCGGGTCGATCTCACCCTCCGCTGCCCCTGACAGGCGCTGGGGCCGGGCGACGGCCGCAAAGCCGGGGTGCAGCTGCGGCGCAGCTGACCAGTGCGCGAGGAGGGACTTGAACCCTCACGTCCTTTCGGACACAGGAACCTGAATCCTGCGCGTCTGCCAATTCCGCCACTCGCGCGAGTGGTGCTCAGCGATGGTAGCGGCATCACTCCATGGCGGCACCGTGATTCCTGGGGGTCAACGGCCGCGGCGAGCGCATCACTTCGGTCGTTCGTGGCATGCTGGGAGGATCCCTACCCTGGTGGTAACGGGCGGGCGTTTCAGGAGCGCAGAGAGGGCGCAGTGGTTCTACGCAACTTCGAGGATCGGCTGGAGAGGCTGGTGGAGGGCATGTTCGCGCGCGCCTTCCGCAGCGGCCTGCAGCCGGTCGAGCTCGGACGGCGTCTGATCCGCGAGATGGACGCCAGCCGCCAGCTCGACGTTCGAGGCCGCACGCTCGCCCCGAATCGCTTCGTGATCCGGGTGAGCCCGGATGACGCCCAGCGGTTCGCATCGGTGCAGCAGTCGCTGATCCAGGAACTCCAGGCCACGGTGCGTGAGCACGCCTCGGAGGAGGGCCTCACCTTCCTCGGCCGGGTGTCGGTCGAGTTGTCGGAGGATCCCAATCTCAAGGTTGGCCTCTTCCGGGTTCATCCCTCCTACGACGAGCGGGTTGGCCACAACGAACAGAACGCCTGGCTCGAAGGGCCCGACGGCTACCGCCACCCGCTCAAGGCCGAGATATCTACGATCGGTCGTTTGTCCGACTCCGACATCGTTATCAACGATCAGAACGTCTCTCGTCGTCACGCTGAGCTGCACGCACTGGGTGACACCTACGAGCTCGTCGACCTCGGGTCGACCAACGGCAGCAAGGTGAACGGCCAGCGGGTCAACCGCCAACCGCTCAACGACGGAGACCAGGTGACCTTCGGTGCGCTCACGCTGCGCTTTCGTCGGCTGTAGTTCGTTGTCCCCCCAAGGCAGGTTCTTCGGTAACCTGCGACTTGGTGACCGACGCCCTGCTGACCCTCCTGCGCCTCTGCCTGCTCGGGCTGCTCTACCTGTTCTTCTTCAGGGTTCTGCAGGCCACGTGGGCGGGATCGCGCCCGGCCCCGGCCCCCACAGCCGCGCCAGCCGTTCCCCAGAACCGAGCCAGCGCCCCTGCAGCGCCCAAACGGGGCGGTCGTCGCCAGCGGGCCGAAGCGGCCGCTCCCTCGGGACCGATGCGTCTGTTCGTGCTGGAGCCACCCCAGCTCGCTGGCCGGGAGTACGTCGTGAACGGTGAACTCACGATCGGTCGTGCGGCGAGCTGCCACATCACCCTCGACGACACCTACATCTCGCAGCTGCACACCCGGGTCAGCCCGGATCCGGCCGGGGTGGCCGTGGAAGACCTCGGCTCGACCAACGGCACCTACCTCAACCGCCAGCGTGTCACCTCGAAGGTGATTGGTTCGAAGGGCGATCGGATTCAGCTCGGATCGATCGTGCTGGAGCTCCGATGATGATGCAGCTCAGCGGTGCCACCGCATCTCACGTTGGCAACGTGCGCGAGTCCAACCAGGACCGTGCCCACTTCGGTGGCTACGTTGCCGCAGTGGCCGACGGCATGGGGGGGCACCAGGGCGGCGAGATGGCTGCCACGATCGCCATCTCCGAGTTCAGCACCGTTGCCGACCCGCTCGTGCCGGGCGGCCTCGTCGAGATCGTCGAAGACGCCAACCGCGCCGTGTTCGAGCGGGCCGCCGACCCGGAGCTGCGAGGCATGGGCACCACGCTGGTGGCGCTCACCCTCCGCCCGAGCGAAGAGAAGGTCAGCGTCGTGAACGTCGGCGACAGCCGGGCGTACCACCTCCGGGGCGACCAGTTCAAGCAGCTCACCCTCGACCACAGCCTCGTGGAGGACCTGGTGCGGGGCGGGCGGCTCACGCCCGACCAGGCGGCCAACCACCCGCAGCGCAACATCTTGACGCGCGCCCTCGGTATTGCCTCTGTGGTCGAGGTCGACCGGTTCCTGCTGAACACCCAGGTGGGTGACCGTTTCCTGTTGTGCAGCGACGGTCTGTTCAACGAGGTGAGTCACGAGGAGATCATCCGCCTCCTGAAGGAGTACGAGCATCCCGGTGAGGCGGCGAACGCCCTCGTGGAGGCCGCGCTCGAGGGCCCGGCCCGCGACAACGTGACCGTCGCGGTGGTCGACGTGGTTCCCGACGGCGAAGGGGGCGACCTGACGATCGGCCCCAAGCCGACGATGGAGATCCCCGTGGTGGGCAACGGCGGCTCGTCCCGCCCTACCCCCACCGCTGAGGCCCAAACGCTCGGGATCGGCCCGATGGGCGGCGTTGGTCTCGTCGAGCTCGACAATCCGTCCGATGCGATGGCCGGCGGGGTGCCGGGCGGCGTCCAGCACCCAATCACCGACGTGGTGCCGGCCATCACGATCGAGGAGGAGCCTGCGGTCATCCCCGACGTTGATGTCGACGACGACATGGCCCCGCGTCGTCGTCGCCGGCGTCGTCGCCTTCCGATGATCGCTGCGTCCGTCGCCTTGCTGGCCCTGCTCGCGCTCGGCGGCTACCTCGGTGCAACGTGGTATGCCCGCCAGACGTGGTTCGTCGACAACGTCGACGGTCAGCTCGCCGTCTTCAACGGCCGGCCCGGCGGGTTCTTGTGGCTGTCTCCCTCAGAGGAGATGCCGCTCGAGATCGAGGCCGACCAGCTCACCACCGAGGCCATCACCGAGCTGGAGGAGCGTCCCACGTTCAACTCCCAGGCGGAGGCCGAGGTGTTCGCTCAGGGCCTGGAACAGCAGGTGCAGGTGGACGTCGGAGATCTGCCCGACGCGCCGGACGTGACATCGACCACGGCGATCTCAGCCACCACCAACGTGGCCCCCGACATCGAGGACGACACCACCACCACGACCGCCGGGGGCTGACCGATGCGGGCCCGCAACCTCGAACTCGGCCTGCTCGTGTTCAGCACGATCATCGTGGTGATGGCCTACATCGGCTACGCCGCCCGCACCTCGCAGCTCACCTCCGAGCTTCGGGCCGACGTGGGCGGTTTCTTCGCCATCGTGCTGCTGCTCCTGCTGGGTGCCCACGTGGTGATCCGTTACGCCGCCCCCAACGCAGACGGCCTGTTGCTGCCGCTGGCCGCGCTGTTGAACGGGCTCGGCTACGTGGTGATCCTGCGGCTCGACCCCGATCTTGCTGACAGCCAGGTGGCGTGGACGTTCATCGGAATCGGCGCGTTCGCCGCCACGTTGCTGTTGTTCCGTGATCTGTCGTGGGTGGCGAACTACCGCTACTCGCTGGCCCTCCTGGGCGTGATCCTCCTGATGCTCCCCCTCGTGCCAGGTCTGGGCGTCAACATCAACGGTGCCCGAATCTGGCTCCGGGTCGGCCCGTTCTCGATCCAGCCAGGCGAGTTCGCCAAGGTGGTGCTGGCGGCGTTCCTCGCCGGCTACCTGGTGGACAAGAAGGAACTGCTCGCGATCAGCAATCGGCGGGTCGGTCCGCTCAACATCCCCGATCTCAAGCACTTCGGCCCGATGCTCCTCGCGTGGGGCGTGGCCCTGATGGTGATGGTGCTCCAGCGCGACCTCGGGTCATCGCTGCTGTTCTTCACCCTGTTCATCGTGATGATCTACGTGGCCACCGGCCGTACCGCCTACGTGGTCACGGGCGGGGTGCTGTTCGTGATCGGGGCCCTCGTCTCATGGCAGCTGTTCTCCCACGTGCAGCGACGGGTCGACATCTGGATCGATCCCTACGAGGACCCGAAGGGGGCTGGCTTCCAGATCGTGGAGTCGGCGTTCGCCCTCGCCGACGGCGGCATCACGGGCACCGGCCTCGGGGGCGGGCTCCCGAACAAGATCCCCTTCGCCCCGACCGACATGATCTTCGCCGCCATCGGTGAGGAACTCGGCCTCCTCGGGGCCACCGGTGTGCTGGCGGCATTCATGTTCTTCGTCAGCTCCGGGTTCCGGGTGGCTGCCACGGCCCCCCGCCCGTTCGAGAAGCTGTTCGCCGCCGGCCTCACGGCTCTGCTCGGGTTCCAGGCCTTCATCATCATCGGTGGCGTGCTGCGGGTGCTGCCGCTCACCGGTGTGACGCTCCCGTATGTGTCCTACGGCGGGTCGTCGCTGATCTCGAACTACATCGTCTTGGCGATCCTGATCCGGATCTCCGACTCGACTCCGGCCGTACCGTCGAGCGACGCTCACGTCACGGTGAAGGCGGCGGCGTGAACAACCACCTCCGACACGTGATGGTGGCGCTGCTCGGCTGCTTCGTGCTGCTGTTTCTCCAGCTCAACAGGGTGCAGGTGTTCCAGGCCGAGGCGCTGCGGGAGAACCCGGCGAACACCCGAACCCTCCAGCAGGACTTCGACCAGCAACGGGGCGTAATCCGCACCAGCGACGGTGTGGTGGTGGCACTGTCGGAGCAGGCAGCCCCCGGCGGCCCCTTCAACTTCCAGCGCACCTACCCCCACGGTGACCTCTACGCCCACAGTGTTGGCTTCATTGCCTTCACCGTTGGTGGTCAGGGCGTGGAGCGGGCCTACAACGACGAGATCCTCGGGCGGACGGCCGAGCAGCAGCTCGCTGATCTCGCCAGCATCCTCGACCCCGATTCGTCCCAGGCGGGCGCCCTCACCCTCACCATCGATCATGAGCTCCAGCAGGTGGCCAAGGCCCAGCTGGGGGAGCGAGAAGGGTCGGTCGTGGCGATCGATCCCCGTACCGGCGCCATCCGGGCCTTGTGGAGCTACCCGTCGTTCGACCCGAACCTCGTGGCGAACAACGACAGCGGTACCGCCAACGCGGCCTACGTCGATCTGTTGGAGGCCGAGGGCAACCCACTCCGGGCCCGGGCCTATCGCGACATCGAGTTCCCGGGCTCCACGTTCAAGGTGGTCACTGCCGGTGCGGCGCTGGAGACCGGGGCCGCCACCCTCACCGAGCCGGTGTTCGAGGCCACCACCGAGTACACGGCCCCCCTCACCAGCCGGCCGATCACGAACTTCGGTGGGCGGGCCTGTGGTGGTGATCTGGTGGAGATCCTGGTCCAGTCCTGCAACGCCCCCTTCGCCGAACTGGCGGCAGAGGTGATGGGGCCGTTCGTCCTCACTCGGCAGGCAGTCGACGGTGCCGGATTCAACACCGAGCTGCCGCTCGACATCCCCGGCAGCGTGCCCAGCGTGTTCCCCGACGACTACGGGGCGCTCGTTCAGAACCCGTCCGACGCCATCCCCGCCGGCGTCTACGAGAACACCCCCCTCCTGGCCCAGACGGCGATTGGTCAGAACGAGGTGCAGGCGTCGCCGCTGCACATGGCCCTGATCATCTCGGGTATCGCCAATGACGGCCTGATCCCCACCCCCCATGTGGTGGCCGAGGTGGCCGACGCCAACGGACGGGTGGTCGACGAGATCAGCCCCGGTGGGTGGCGCCGTTCGATGGAGGTTGGCAATGCCGAGATCCTCCAGGAAGCACTGATCCAGGCCGGGTTGCGGGGTACCGGCACCAACGCCGCCGTGGATGGCCTGGTGGTGGGGGTCAAGACCGGTACTGCCCAGCTGGGAACCGATCCTCCGGCTTCGAATGCCTGGATCATCGGCTTCGCCGGCCGCGAGCAGGGCAACTACGAGCTGGCGGTGGCCGTGCTGGTCGAAGGAAGTGCAGGTAACGGCGATCAGACCGGTGGAGCGGTTGCTGGCCCCATCGCTCGGGAGATTTTCTCTACCTGGTTTGCCAACGAAACCGGATAGAGGCCGTCGCGGCGACGCGCCAGCCGTTCGGCTGAGTAGCATTCATGTGTTGTGACTGACGCCTCCACAGCCAGGCCGGTGCTCAGCGGGCGCTACGAGCTGCACCGACGTATTGCACGCGGCGGAATGGCCGATGTGTTCCTGGCGCGCGACCAGTTGCTGGATCGCCCGGTGGCCGTGAAGGTGTTGTTTCCCCAGTACGCGGCCGAGCCGTCGTTCGTGGCCCGCTTTCGCCGTGAGGCTCAGGCGGCCGCCAACCTGAACCACCCGTCGGTCGTGGCCGTGTACGACTGGGGCGCCCACGAGGACACGTACTTCATCGTGATGGAGTACGTCGAAGGTCGCAGCCTGGCCGACGTGCTCGCTGCGGAGGGCCACCTGTACCCCGACCGGGCCGCTGAGATCGCCACCGACGTGGCCGCGGCCCTGGGGTTCGCCCACCGCAACGGCACCGTCCACCGCGACGTGAAGCCGGGCAACATCATGATCACGCCGAACGGCCAGGTGAAGGTGACCGACTTCGGTATCGCCCGGGCCTTCGGCGGCGACGAGGACGAGCTCACCCAGACCGGTTCGGTGATGGGTACGGCGAGCTACTTCTCGCCCGAGCAGGCCCAGGGCAAGCAGGTCGACCCTCGCAGTGACCTCTACTCGCTCGGCGTGGTGCTGTTCGAGATGGTCACCGGTGAGCCGCCGTTCAACGGCTCCTCGCCCGTGTCGATCGCCTACAAGCACGTGCAGGAGATGCCTCCGCGGGTCAGTGCGCTGAACCCGTCGGTGCCGCCGCCGCTCGAAGCCATCATCACCCGCCTTCTGGCCAAGAACCCCGACGATCGATACCCGGCCGCCGAGGACGTGCGGGCCGATCTCCGACGGTTCCGTGAGGGCCAGCCGCTCGTTGGCGTTGCCCCTCCCGTGGCCCGCACCGAGGTTGCCCCGATGCAGGCGCAGCACACGAACGTGATGCCACAGCCGGATGCCCACATGCCGGTGCATCCTCAGCAGCCTGGCATGGTGCCCAACAACGGGTACCGGCCCGCCGACAGCGGGTCGTCCCGGGCCATTATCGACACCACCAGGGCGATTCCGGCGTCGGCAGCGGTGCGCCAGGTGGAGCCTGTCGAGGAGTACTACGACCCACCGAGCCGCACCGGCGTATTCGTCATCATGCTCGCGGGTCTGCTGTTGCTGATGGTGGGTCTGGTGTTCGTTGTCACCCGCGCCATCGCCCCGGAGGAGCAGGCTGTCGAGGTCGAACAGGTCGAGGTGCTGCGGGTGGTGGGCGAGAGTGTCCGCACCGCCGAGAACAACCTCCGCAACGCCGGCTTCGAGGTGATCACCGAGTTCGGCCCCAGCGAGGAGTTCGAGCCCGGCGTGGTGTTCGAGCAGGATCCTGAGGGCGGCACGATGGTCGACCCCGATGCGATCGTCACCATTCGGGTCGTCGAGTCCGAGTCGATGGTGCAGGTGCCCCAGGTGGTTGGTCTCACGAAGGACGAAGCCACCGCAGCCCTCTCGCTGGCTGGCCTCACCGCCGGCATCGAACTCGAAGAGAGTGATGTGGTTCCGGTCGATGTCGTGATCGCCCAGTCGCTCGAACCGAACCAGGACGTCAACTCCGGCACCGAGATCACCCTCACGGTGTCGAGCGGTCCGGCTCAGGCCGAGATCCCGAATCTGGCTGGCGTCGATGTGAATCAGGCCCTCATCGATCTGGTTGCCATCGGCTTCGCCCAGGGCAACGTGCAGATCATCCCCGAGGGCAACCCTGATGTTCCCGCCGGCGCGGTGATCCGCACCGAGCCGCCGGCAGGGAGCCAGGTGGACGTGTCGTCCCAGATCCGGCTGTTCCAGTCAACGGGCGCCAATCAGGAGGGCATTCCTTCGGTGGTGAACCTGGCGCAGGCGGCAGCTGAGTTGCAGCTCGTGGAGAAGGGCTTCACGCCGGTTCCTCAGTTCATCGATGTGGAGAACGGCAGCCCTCAGGCCGGCAATGTGATCTCGCAGCAGCCCGAAGCGGGCACTGTCGCCGAGACTGGCACCCAGGTGGTCATCTTCATCGGTCGGGAGCTCGAGCCGAACGAGACCACCACCACGTCGACCACCTCCACCACAACGACGACGACCACGACGACCACCACCACCGAGCCTCCCGAGGAAGAGTAGGGGTGCCGCCATCCGTGGGGTGGCGAGAGCGGGCAGCGCTCAGACGGTGCTCGCGGTGCGGGCGAGGAAGTTCGAGAGCAGGTCTCGGCCCGCCACGGTGAGGATCGACTCCGGGTGGAACTGCACACCCTCCACGTCGAGTTCGCGATGGCGGATCCCCATGATCAGGCCGGTCGAGGTTTCGGCCGTGACCGCCAGCTCGTCCGGCAACGTGGTGCGATCCACGATGAGCGAGTGATACCGCGTGGCTTCCAGGGGCTGAGGGAGCCCGGCGAACACGCCCTCGTCGTGATGCTGGATGACCGACGTCTTCCCATGCATGAGCTCCGGAGCCCGGATCACGTCTCCGCCGTAGAGCTGACCGATGCACTGATGGCCGAGGCAGACGCCGAACACGGGAAGCCGGCCCGCGAAGTGGGCGATTGCCTCGAGCGAACGGCCGGCGTCGTCGGGGGTGCCTGGCCCGGGTGACACCAGCACGCCGTCGGGACGCGTGGCCGCCAGTTCGTCGACGGTCATCGCGTCGTTGCGCACCACGATCGGCTCGGCCCCCAGTTCACCCAGATACTGAACGAGGATGTAGACGAACGAGTCGTAGTTGTCGATGACGAGGATCCGGCCACTCACCGCGCTGAGGGTACTCCTGGGAGCCATGCGCTGCGGCGGAGTTCCCGGCCGCTCGTTCTGGCTGCACTGTGCGCCACGACCGCGGATCGGTATCGTGGTGCCGTGGCACGACAGAACAAGTCCGGGACGGGACGGACCACGCCGAAGGGCGACGAGCAGGCCAGGACAGTGAGCCGGGAGCCGATGAAGGTCGGCGGGCGCTTCGATGCGGTCATTCCCGTGCTGATGCTCGCGTTCCTCGGCTTGGGTACCGGGCTCATCATGGCCAACTACCTGGTGCGCGACTTCCTCGGGATGCCGTCGAACTGGTATCTGCTCGGGGGTCTGGGGTTGATCCTCGCCGGCATCGTCACCGCCACGCAGTGGCGCTGAGTGGCCCACTGATCCACACGCTGTCCACAGGATCTGGCGACGGCCGCTGAGCTGTCGCCACAATCGGTGACCAAAAGGTCGCTGATTGTCGGGGGAGTGTCCTGGGGGTTACATGGCACAACGTTATCCACAGCCTGTGGAAGCAACTCGTGTGCTCTGACAACGAGATTCCCGCTTCTCTGTGGACAACGGGTGTTCTTTTCGCGCGCTCCGTGGCCAAGGAGTCACATGCGTGATCTGGCGGTTCAGAGGTCCTCGGCGGGGGTCGTCAGTTCCATCTCGTCCGCGCAATGGCGCGGTGCCTGTGGAACAACGTCGTCGGCGAGAGTCATGCGTAGCTCGGTGCCGCACGACGGGCATCGGTAGGTGAGCTTCACCCGTCGGAGCTCACCGCGAGGCGGCGGTTCCGGGATCGGACGGGCGAAGGCGCCGAGCATCTTGAGGCCGACCCCGAGAACGAGGTACATGAGTGCCATGGCGATCAGCACCCGGCCCCAGGGGAAGCCGATGGCAACGAGGGCGATGCCGGCCATCACGATGCCGATTCGAATGGTCCAGCGCCGGCGGGATTGAACGGCGGCGTCGCGAATGCGGGCCGACGACTCGACGGGGTCGTCGTCGTCCTCGATCCGATCCGGCAGATCGGTCTGCGGTTCGAAGTCCGTCACCCCATCAAAACTACTGGAGCCGCCGGCCCTGGCGACAGGTCGGCGGCTCCACTCATGTCACATCGGGTTCACGTCCTCCGGACGTCACACCTACAGGTGTTGACCCACAAGAGCGTTACGTCGGCGAGTTTCGCCGTGGCGAAACTCCGTGTGACGTCCTCCGGACGTCACACCTACATGCGCTCGATGATGGTGGCGTTGGCCATGCCGCCACCCTCACACATGGTCTGCAGGGCGTATCGGCCGTCGCGGCGCTCCAGCTCGTTGAGCATCGTGGTCATCAGGCGGGCGCCCGAGCAGCCGAGGGGGTGGCCGAGAGCGATGGCGCCGCCGTTGGGGTTCACCCGCTCCATGTCGGGGTTGTGCTCCTTGGCCCACGCCAGCACCACGGAGGCGAACGCCTCGTTGACCTCGAACACGTCGATGTCGTCGATTGTCAGCTTGGCCTTGTCCAGCACCTTCTCAGTGGCCGGAATCGGCCCGGTGAGCATCGTGACCGGATCCACGCCTGCCAGCGCAAAGCTGTGGAACTTGGCGCGGGGCTTCAGGCCCAGCTCGTTCGCCTTCGACTCGCTCATGATCAGTACCGCGGCGGCGCCATCGGTGATCTGGGAGCTGTTCGCCGCCGTCACCTTGCCGTCGGGGCGGAACGCAGGCTTCAGCGAGGCGAGCTTCTCCAGCGTGCTCTCGCGGATGCCGCCATCGGTGGTCGCCATCTGGCCGGTCTCGATCACCTTGCCGTTCTCACGATCGAGGATCTTCTCGGCCACGGGAAGGATCTCGTTGTCGTAGCGCCCCTGGTCGCGGGCCTGGGCGGCCAACTGCTGGCTGCGGAGGCCGTAGGCGTCGAGTTCCTCACGCGAGATGCCCCACTTGTCGGCGATCATCTCGGCGCCGATGCCCTGGGGCTGGAGGCCACCCACGTCGGCGTACCGGTCGTGCATGGGCTGGGGGAACGGCTGGCCCACGTCCTTCACCATCATGGTGGCACCCATCGGCACGAGGCTCATCACCTCCACGCCGGCTGCGATCACCACGTCATACGCGCCCGCCATCACCCCCTGGGCGGCGAAGTGGGCCGACTGCTGTGAGGAGCCGCACTGGCGATCCACGGTGGTGGACGGCACCGATTCGGGCCAGCCGGCGCTGAGCACGGCGTTGCGGCCCACATTCACGGCCTGGGCCCCGACCTGCATCACGCAGCCCATGATCACGTCCTCGACCAGTTCGGGATCGAGGTTGTTGCGGTCGGCCAGTGCCTTGAGCACCTCGGCCGCCAATTCAGCGGGATGCCAGCCCGAGAGCTGCCCGTTGCGCTTACCCATCGGGGTCCGCAGCGCATCGACGATGACGGCGTTCTCCATCACATGGCCCTTTCGTTGTCGTGCCACCCGGTGGCAGCCGTTCGGCGCCACTGATTCAGACTACTGGCGGCGGTTCCCGAGCTTCCAAGCCTGGTGACCCTCGGGTAGCATTTGTCACACCAACCGCACGATTGCTGGGCCTTCTCGGCAGTCGCCCCTTCCCCAGGAGTACGGCATGAGCGTGTCCGACATCGACGCCATCATCGAGGGACAAACCGTCCCCAAGATCATGCAGGCGACGTTCGCCCAGCACGGCGATCGGGTTGCCATCCGCAACAAGGACGCGAACGACGACTGGCATGAGTGGACCTATCAGGACCTGTCGGGCCTGGTGGCAAAGGCCGCTGCCGGCCTCGCGGCTCAGGGTGTTGGCCGGGGCGATCGCATCCTGTTGATGATGCGCAACATCCCCGAGTTCCACGTGATCGACCTCGCTGCGCTCTACCTCGGTGCCACCCCGGTTTCGATCTACAACAGCTCGTCGCCGGAGCAGATCGAGTACCTCGCCAACGACGCCGGCGTGAAGCTGGCCATCGCCGAGGATCGAGGCTTCTTCGAGTCGATCAGCAAGGTGCGCCAGTCGATCGGCTCGCTCGAGAAGGTCGGCATCATCAACCCCGCCGATGACGTGGCCGCCGACTTCACCTACGGCGACGTCATGGCCTCCGACCCGGCTGACCTCGACGCCTTGTCGAGCATCGCCCAGCCCGACGATCTCGCCACGCTGATCTACACCTCTGGCACCACCGGCCCCTCCAAGGGCGTGATGATCGACCACCGCAACGTGGCCTGGTCGTTCGAGAGCCTCAAGCGGGCGTTCGAGCTGCCGGAGGAAGAGCTCCACGGCATGCGCCTGGTGAGCTACCTGCCGATGGCCCACATCGCCGAGCGCATGGTGAGCCACTACAACGGCCTCTTCATGGGCATGGAGGTCACCTGCTGCCCCGACCCCACCCAGATCGCGGTCTACGCCGGCCAGGTGAAGCCGAACATCATGTTCGGCGTGCCCCGCGTGTGGGAGAAGATCTACGGCGGCATCAACGCTGCCCTCGCTGCTGATCCCGAGAAGGAGAAGGCAGTGGCGGAGGCCATCGAGACGGCCGAGCCGATCATGGAGAAGATGACCTGGGGCACGGCCACCGAAGAGGAGATCGAGACCTACAACTTCCTCGACGCCGTCGCGTTCTCGACCATCCGCCAACTCGTCGGCCTCGACGACGTGAAGGTCGCACTCACCGGCGCGGCGCCGCTGCCAGCCGAGATGATGTCGTGGTTCCGCACCATCGGCGTGCCGCTTTCGGAGGTCTACGGCCTGTCGGAGACCACCGGCGCCATGACCTGGGCGCCGTTCAGGGTGAAGGCCGGCAAGGTCGGCCACTGCTGCCCTGGCGTGGAGGCCAAGCTCGACGAGGACGGGGAGCTGCTCACCAAGGGTGGCAACGTGTTCCGTGGCTACCTCAACCAGCCGGACAAGACCGCCGAGGTCTTCGACGACGAGGGCTGGTTCCACACCGGCGACATCGCCGAGATCGACGATGACGGCTACGTCAAGATCGTCGACCGCAAGAAGGAACTCATCATCACCGCCGGCGGCAAGAACCTCTCGCCGTCGAACCTCGAGGCGGCACTCAAGATGATGCCGCTCGTCGGCCAGGCCATCGCCATCGGCGACCAGCGGCCGTTCGTGTCGGCGCTACTCGTGCTCGATCCCGATGTGGCTCCCCAGTGGGCGGCCGCCAACGGAATCGAGGGCAAGAGCCTCGTCGAGCTGGCTGAGGATCCCACCCTCGTGGCTGAACTCGAAGGCCAGCTCGCTGGTGTGATGGAAGGCTTCAACAACGCCGAGCGTGTGAAGAAGGTGAAGATCCTTGGTGAGGAGTGGCTGCCCGACAGCGACCTGCTCACCCCCACCTCGAAGCTCAAGCGCCGTGGCATCCACGCCCGCTACGAGAACGAGATCAACGCCATCTACTCCTGAACAAGACGAAGATGTGACTGGTTCCGGCCGTGGCTCCTCGGGAGCTGCGGCCGGCCGGGCCCGCGTTTCGGCGTCGTTCAGCTGGCGAGGGGGCGAGTGGAGGTCGACTTCACGATCAGTGACGGCGCGGCCCCGGTGCGGCCCTTGGCGA
This sequence comes from Actinomycetota bacterium, assembly GCA_039029735.1. Lineage (GTDB taxonomy): Bacteria > Actinomycetota > Acidimicrobiia > Acidimicrobiales > SZUA-35 > CADEDH01. The sequence continues at coordinate 127,132 of JBCCFL010000006.1, forward strand.
ACCAATCCTCGAGCTGGACGGGGTCCATCGGTCGGCCGAGATAGAAGCCCTGACCGAGGTCGCAGCCCAGCGTGTGCAACAGCTCGAACTCCGACGGCTCCTCGATCCCCTCGGCCACCGTCTCGGCCCCGAGCGTGTGGGCCAGGTCGATCACGCCCTGCACGAGGCGGCGGGCATCGCTCGATTTGCTGAGGGCGTCCACGTAGCTCTTGTCGATCTTGATCCGGTTGAAGGGCACGTCGCGGAGATGGCTGAGGCCGGCGGCCCCGGTGCCGAAGTCGTCGACCGCAACCTTGGCCCCAAGGTCTCGCAGCATCTGGAGTTGGCTCCGGATCCACTCCGAGTCTTCGATCAGGGTCGACTCGGTGAGTTCGAAGGTCACCCGCCCCGGATCGATACCAGTGTCGAGCACGATCTGGGCGAGGTGCTCGGCCTCGCCAGCTCGCTCCAACTGGAGGGCCGACACGTTCACGCTCATGCCGAGCGCCTGCGCACCCACCACGGTCTGGCGCCAGACGGCCAGCTGCAGGCACGCCTGTTCGAGCACCCAGCGTCCGAGGTCGACGATCAACCCTGACTTCTCGGCCAGTGGAATGAACACCCCGGGGGAGATCGGGCCCCGGTGGGGGTGGGTCCAGCGGAGCAGGGCCTCGACGCCGCGGATGTTGCGGGTCTCCAGTTCCAGGATCGGCTGGTACACAACGCTCAGTTCGTCGCGCTCGATGGCGCCGCCGAGATCGGACGACAGTTCGAAGCGTTCGGTGGCCGACGTGCGCATCTCTGGCTCGAACACCCGGATCGTCGCCGTCTGATTGCCGCCTCGGGCCGCACCGAGGGCCAGCGAGGCCCGGTCGATCAGATCTCGGGCCACGGTGCCACGGTCGTGGGTGGAGTCCACCCCGATCGACACCGACAGCGGATGGTGGCGCCCGGCGATCGTGTAGGGGGCGTCGAACACGTGCTGGATCCGGTTGGCGAACCGCAGCACCTCCTCGTGGGTGGAGGCGGTCGTGATCACCGCGAACTCGTTGCCACCGATCCGGGCCAGCAGATCGTGCGAGCGGAGGCCCGCCCGCAGCCGAGTCGCCACCTGCACCAGCAGCTCGTCGCCGGTCTCGTAGCCCACCGACTCGTTCACGGACTTGAACTCGTCGATATCGGCGATCATCACGCCGAGCACCTCGGTGGCTCCGAGCTTCTGGAGCCGCTGTTGGAGCTCGACGTGCAGCGTGGTGCGATTGGCCAAGCCGGTGAGATGGTCATACAGCGCCTGCTCGCGCAGGCTCTGCTCCAGCCGCCGTTGGTCGGTCACGTCACGAATCGTGATCGTGAAGCCTCCCTCGATCCCGTCTGCCCGATCGGAGAGCACCACCTCGGTGGTGCGATGCTGGCCCGACTGGGTGCGGAAGTCGAGCTCCACCGTGTCGCCGTGCAAGGCATTGCGGGTGTTGGCCAGGAACACCGACAGCACGTCCCGGGATCGGTCGGTGAGCAGCGTCGACAGATTCGTGGCCACGAGATCTGGGGCCGGGTAGCCGAGCACGGAGTTCACGTTCGGGCTCACGTAGTTGATCGTGAGGTCGGTCTCGAGGATCGCGAACACGTCCTTCGAGTTGAGCACGAGTGTGCGATAGCGGTGCTCGGAGAAGCCGAGTGAAAGCTCGGCCATCTTGCGGTCCTGGATGTCACTGAAGTTCATGACCACGCCACGCACCTCGTCGTCGTGGCGGTGGTCGCGCACGATCAGCGAGAACCAGTGGTAGTGGCCGTCGGCGTGGCGGAGCCGCACGTCGTTGCCCGTGTGCTGGTGACGCACGAGCGCCTGCTCCAGCATCTGCTCGATGCTTGAGCGATCGTCATCATGGGCGTACTGGAGAACGGCGGCGCCTCCGAGTTCTCGCTCGGTGTAGCCGAGGATACGTTCCACCGACGGGCTCACCATCTGGATGTTGTGCTGCTCCGGATCCACGAGGCAGATCACGTCGGCCGAGTCGTGCACGAGGGCCCGGAACCGCTGATTGGAGCGGCGATGGTGCGTGGCCTCCTGCTGTTCGTAGCTGAACAGCGCCCGGTCCACCGTGGAGCCGACCTGGGCGATCTGCTCGATCTCGGTGGTGGTCAGCACTGGCGACGCCTGCACCACCACCAGCTCGGCCCGATCCCTCGCCAGGTCGAGGGGGATCCCGAGCAGTGTCTCGAAGCCGACGCCGGGTCGGGTCGACCGTCGCTCCGAGCGCACCGTGGTGCGCTGCACGGCGATCGACTCCAGCTCGGCCCGCTCGGCGTCGTTGACGTTCACTGGGAGCATGGCGGGCACGGTGGTCCACGAGCCCTGGTGGAACTGGAGGAAGTCGGCGTCGACGATCTCCTTGCCGGCCAGGAGGCGATCGATGGCCAGGCCACCGAGGTCGAGGATCAACTCTGGGGTATCGGCCCGCATGATGTCGGCCACCGAGGCTCTGAGCTCCCGCTCGGTCGCAATGAGGCGTTCCCGGGCCCGTACGGTGATGGCCACGTTGGCAGCCGTGGCGGCAGCAACAGCAGCGAGTAGAACGGCCAGGTACGGCTCGGGCCGGGGCATCACCACGAGGAAGGCGCCGACGCCCAACATCGATGCGAGGAGGTACCCGGTGTGGGTGGCTCGGAGCGGCCGCTGGTGCCCGGCGACGGGCTGGTCGAGGTCGGCGGCACCGGGATGGCGAATGGCGGCGGCCAGCAACACCAGCCCCACGGTGGCTGCGCCGATGCCGATCGCTCTCGCCCCCTCCCGACCGGTGGCGACGGCGAGGAAGTTGAGTTCCGACACCACGGTCAACCCGGCGGCGCCAGCGAGCAGCCACAGCACCATCGACCGCGACTCCGTGCCGAGGATCAGCTGCAGAAGCAGGAACACGATCGCCAATGAGAGCGGAACGTAGATCACCGAGGCCAGCAGCTCGTAGCCCGACAACCGGCTCGTCAGCTGCGGTCCGGCCCAGGCCATGGTGAACACGGCGATCCACAGGGTGATCGTTGCCGCATCGAGCACCACCCTGATCTGGGGTGCCATGGTGCGGGCCGAGAGCACCCAGCGGATCCCACCGATGAACAGGGCGTAGCCGAGGATCAGCACGGCATCACCCCCGGTGAGCGGCCCCACCTCGGGGTCGACCGAGCGATGGATCTCGGTGAACAGCGGAGCGAACCCGATCAACACCGAGCCAATGGTGAGCAGGCGCCAGCCCACCGAACCCGTCAGCCGGCGAGCGCGCGAGATCGTGAGCCCGAGCGCCGGGAGAACGACGAAGGCGAGCACCAGATCCGACACCGGGGGTTGAAGCGTGGAGCCGATCACGGCGCCCGCGATCAGCAGCAGCCAGATCAGGTTCGAGCGGACAAGATGGAACACAACGCACTGATCGGCGACGGCCGAGTGGCGTTGAGCACTCCATCAGCAGGGAAAACGCACCTACAAGCTGATGTCAGCGTCGACGTCGACGCGAGCGCCACCTGTCGGCCACGTAGATCCCGCCGAGGATCTGGCCTGCGAAGGGGCGGAGCACGGGCGCTCGCCGGATGGGGTTGCGCCACCGGAAGATGGCACCCCGGTCGTCGCTCTCCCAATCCTTGAAGTAGTCACTGACCACCGCCACCACATCCACGCCGGGCACGCGGGAGTAGAGCTCGATCTCCGGGTCGAGATACCGGCCTCTGGCGTTGCGGGCGTTGACGTACTCCTCCGCCGACATCTGATCGGCGTAGCGGTGGTAGCGGGGGAGGCGGGAACCCCAGAAGAGGGCGTCGACGCCGAGCTGCATCGTGAGAGTGAGGCCGGCCACGAACATCGACGTGGACGCCGACCGAGGGGCGAAGCGGCTCACCGACAGGTCCACACCGAACAGGACGGGCCCGTTGGGGTCGTGGTTCGTGCACCATCCGTCGTCGGTCAACAGGGTCCAGGGGCTCCCATCGCTCGGGTCGTAGGAAGAGAGACGAACGAAGCTCATCCCGGCGACGATCTCATTGTCGTGCTCGCCGATCAGCTGGCCGTCGGGAAAGACGGCGACCCGGCTCATCAGCTGGGCTCTGGTGGCGGCCATCGTCTCCCCCCATTCCTCGCTCTGCACGGCGTAGTAGCCGTCGACGTCCTCCGGGCTTGCCGAGCGAACCTTCACGTGTGCGGACCTCCGTCCTCCAAGTGGTGGTGTTCGCCGCGAACACCACGAACCACCGCGGCCCTGACGGCGGCGGTGAGGGAGATGTCAGCGGCCGGGAGCACGAGGAGCCCCCATGCGCTGAGCGGGAGCCCCCCTATGACCGCAGCCACGAGCACCACGCCGGTGCCGAGCGCACCGATCGTGTTGATCACCAGACCCACCCAGAACACCGGCGTGCGGTCGAGGCGGGCGAGCACGGTATCGAGCCGGCTCCGCCATCGCAGCGGGTTCGGGCCGAGCGAGATTCCCATCGCTCCGGCCATCAGGGCCAGCCCGATGACGAAGAGCACCTCCGACATGATGAGGCCGAGCCCCACCCACGGCCCGACGCTGCGAACCCGGTCGATGGTCGGCCCCAGCGGCGCGAGAACGAGGGAGCCGATCGACCCGATGATCAGCAACCAGAAGAAGACACGGCGGGTGAGCGCAGCCCGGTGTCTCAGCGGCGATGCGGCGGCAACGTGCAGAGTGCCGGTGACCATAGACCACGTTCTGTGCTGAACAGACACCTTGCGGCGTACTCGCTGGTCACGGAGCCACCTTCACCTGCGTTGGGCACCGCGACGGGCCACCCGCTGAGCCGTCTTCTACGGTCATTGGGCGGGAGGTGTATGGATTCGGCGCCGTCGTGCGCCTGAACACTCGATGACCGAGGTGGACCAGGGACTCACCAGCGTGCATGCGGGATCGCTCTATGGCGAGTCTCCGGACTTCGCCACGCTGTACACCAACGAGATCGACCGCCAAACCCGGCGGGCGATGGTGCTGGCCCGCACGCCGGATGCTGCCGCTGACGCGGTGCACGAGGCGTTCGTGGACGTGTACCGGAACTGGAATCGGCTCACCGACGCTCGGGCGTACCTCGATCGGGCGGTGGTCAACCGCTGTCGAGATGACGGCCGACGAGCCAGCAGCAGGTTCCGGACGAGCGTGCGTCTGCGTCGCGAGCCCGTGCACCACGTCGAACCCCCGGCCGACCACGACGACGAGTTGTGGAACGCTCTCCTCACCCTCCCCTTCAACCAGCGAGCGGCGATCGTGCTCCGGGTGCTCATGGGCCACACCGAGGCCGAGATCGCTGAGCTCCTCGATTGTCGGCCTGGTTCGGTCGGCCCGTGGATCCACCGCGGGCTGGCCTCGATGCGAAAGGCGCTCACGTCATGAACGACCAGATGGAACGTGACCTGTTCGAGATGCTCGACCGCCGGTCGGCACAAGCCGAGGTGCAGTGGGATCTCGACGCGGTCTACCGCGATGCACGCTCGGTGGAGCCCACGTCGTCGGCCTGGGCGTGGATGGTCGACGTGCTGGCGGATCGCCGCACTGCCTTCGCCGGAACCCTCGCCGCTGTGGCCTTCGGGGTGATCGGGGTCGCCGCCATCGTGTCGAGCGGCATGCCGGGTGACGTGACCGTCGTGCCCGCCGGTGAGGCCGAGGTACCTGGGGCAAGCACCACGGTCGACACCAGCAACGGCGCTGGCAGCGAGTCGACCACCTCGACGGCCGACGTCAGCCCCACGAGCGTGTTCCTGTCTGACACGAGCACCCGAGACGTGAACGGGGCCTCCACTGCCAGCAGCACCACGACCTCGATCGCCGACGCGGAGACCACGATCCCGTCGGCCAGCTCTGTGCCCCCGACGTCTGGCACCACCGGCTCGACTTCCGGGTCCAGCCCGACCACGCCCTCGACCGGCTCGATCCCACCGACGACGGGCACGTTCCCAGAAACGACCATCCCTGCTCCTCAGGTGACCTGGGCCATTCACAACGGTGAGTGCATCGGCCTTTGGGACAACTCGACGTCGCCGACGACCATCACCTACTTCGATCCGACGTTCGAGAACTGCGGCGGTCCGGCGACCACCGAAGGTCCGCCGGAGACCTCGCCCGACGACCCCTGCGCCCCGAGGATCGACAGCGCCGGGGGCACGACCCACACGGCGCCCCTTCCGCCCGAGTGCCACTCGAACTGAGCTGAAGCTCCCGGAGCGACCTAGCGGTTGCGCCACTCCATCGGGGTGCGGCTGAGGAACGAGGCCATCGCCTGGCGGGAGTCCTCGGTCTGACTGGTGAGGATCTGGGTGCGGTTCTCCATGTCGATGCCGGCCTGGAGTGAGCCCACCTCGAGGTTCGACCACATCACCTCCTTCGTCATCCACACCCCCATGGGGCTGTTGGCGGCGATGAGGCCAGCCACCGCCAGGGCCTCGTCGAGCAGCTGGTCGTCGCCGACCACCCGGGTGACGAGCCCGAGCTTGTCGGCCTCGGCTGCGTCGAACACCCGACCGGTGAGCATCAGCTCCCAGGCGCGGGACGCACCGATGAGGCGGGGGAGGAGCCACGACACGCCGATGTCGCAGCCAGAGATCCCGAGGCGAACGAAGGCCGTGCCGAACTTGGCTGAGGCGCCGCAAATGCGAACGTCGCTGGCCAGTGCCACCGCCAACCCGCCACCGGTGGCGGCGCCGTTGATGGCCGAGATGATGGGCTGGCGCACCGAGCGCATGTGTGGCACCAGCGAGGCGATGAACTGTTGCACGGCCATGCCCTGTTGCGGGCGACCGTGTTCCTCTGTGCCCGGCACCTGACCGAACCCCTTGAGATCAAGCCCGGCGCAGAACCCGCGGCCGGCGCCGGTGATGATCACGGCCCGACAGTCGTGGTCGGCGTGCACGGTGTCGAGTGCGTCGTGCAGGTCACCCACCAGGTCGTGGGTCATCGCGTTCAGCCGGTCCGGCCGGTTGAGCAGGATCTGGGTAACTCCGGGCATGGGGGATGACATCTCGACGCAGGCCATCGCTCGACCATAGTTTTGGCTGTCCGATGACCGACAGCCGGTGACTGGTCGCCGCAGACTGACAGCCGGAGGCGAGGAGCTGATCTGATGAGCGACAAGCAATCCCACGGCGGTCGCCTGGCGGCCCGGGCGCTGAAGGCCGCTGGGGTCGAGTGCGTCTTCACCCTCTCCGGGGGCCATGTGATGGGCATCTACGACGGCTGCATCGACGAGGGCATCCGGGTGATCGACGTTCGCCACGAGCAGGCCGCCGTCCACGCCGCCGACGCGTGGGCTCGGCTCAACCCCGGCCGGGTGGGCGTTGCCATTCTCACCGCTGGCCCCGGCGTGACCGACGGTGTCACCGGTGTGGCGAACGCCTGGCGGGCCAACTCGCCGATCCTGGTGTTCGGGGGCCAGGGCCCGTTCAACAACCTGCGGCGCGGGTCGTTGCAGGAGATGGACCACGTCGCCGTCATGCGGCCGATCACCAAGTGGGCCGACGCCTGCTACCAGACCGAACGCATCGGCGAGTACGTCGAGCAGGCGATCCGTACCGCGCTGAGCGGCATCCCCGGGCCGGCGTTCCTCGAGATCCCGATGGACGTGCTGCATCGCCCTGTCGATCTCGCCGCGGCACCTGTGCCGCCGTTCCGCGACTACCGGGTGGCCACGGCCGCTCCCGTCGATCGGCTCCACGCCGCGGTGGCGCTCGTGGCCGAGGCGGAGCGCCCGATGGTGATGGCCGGCACGGCCCTCAAGTGGTCGGAGGGAAGCGATGCGCTGCGCCGCTTCGCCGAGGTGAGCCGGATCCCGTGTTTCACCAATGGGATGGGCCGGGGGCAGCTCCCCATGGATCACCCCCAGTTCTTCAACCGGAGCCGCAAGCAAGCGCTAGGCGCTGCGGATCTGGTGATCCTGGCCGGCACGCCGCTCGACTTCCGCATGAAGTTCGGATACTCGATCCCGCCCGACGCCAAGATCGTCCAGCTCGACCTCGACGAGACGCTCATCGGCCAGAACCGCCCAGCCGACGTCGGCCTCGTGGGCAACCTCGGGGTGAACCTCGACGCCCTCACCGCTGCGGCCGACAACCTGGGCTGGGACTTCAGCGACTGGTCGGCCACCCTGCGCGAGGCCGAGGACGAGGCGGAGGCCGCCCTCGCCGCCCAGCTCACCAGCGACGAGACGCCCATCGACCCGCTCCGGCTCTGCGCCGAGATCGCCGACTACGTGGCCACCGACGAGTCGATGATCGTGATCGGCGACGGTGGTGACATCGTGGCCCAGGCCTCCAAGGTGCTGAAGGTGCCGCCCCGTGGGGCGTGGATGGACCCGGGCCCCCTCGGCACGCTGGGCGTTGGGATGCCGTTCGCCCTTGCTGCCCAGCTCGCTCATCCCGATCAGCGCGTACTCATCGTCTACGGCGACGGGTCGTTCGGGCTCAACGGATTCGAGTTCGACACTGCCGTGCGGTTCGGCCTGCCGATCGTCGGCGTGGTGGGCAACGACGCCGCCTGGGGTCAGATGATGCGGCCCCAGGCGATGCTGTATGGCTCGGATCGGCTGGTGGCCACCGAGCTGTCCTACACCCGCTACGACCTCGTGGTGGAGGCGCTCGGAGGCCACGGTGAGCACGTGACCGAGCCCGCTGAGATCCGCCCCGCCCTGGAGCGAGCGTTCGCCTCGGGCCGCCCGGCTCTGGTGAACGTCGAGATCCGCAAGGACGTCGACGGCGTCAAGGGCTCGACCTACGTCTGAGTCGGCCGTCCGGAGGACGGCCTTCGGGAGTTCGCTCCGCGAACTCGTTCGCTGTGACGGGTGGTGAAGGAGTGGTCGTGTCGGTTGTCCGAGTCGGCCGTCCGGAGGACGGCCTTCGGGAGTTCGCTCCGCGAACTCCTTTGCTGTGACGGGTGGTGAAGGAGCGGTCGTGTTGGCGGGGACGGTCAGATCCGCTGGTAGCGGCCGGGCTCGACCTCGGTGGCTTCGCCGCGGGTGAGCATGCGGGCCAGGTGAAGCTCGGCTGTTCGCTCTTCCACCACGTCGATGAACACCCCCTCCACGTGTGGCCGGTACACGAACCGCCGAGCTGCCATCTCGGCCGGGGTGCGGGGCTCGGTCAGGAACTCGAGCATCTCGCCGTGCCGGCGGTCGATCACGGCCCGGTAGCCGTCGATCATCGACAGGAACGTCTCGCGGCCCTCGATCACGCCCTTGTGGTGGAACGTCACGTACCAGTTGGCCTCGATCTCGCGGGCCTTCACCAGCGACGCATCGAACTGTTCCAGATCCGACCAGGCGTCGCCGTAGTAGGGCCCGAACCCTGTGAGGTCGATGTCGGACAGGAAGAACACGTCGTCGACCACGAAGCCGCTGTGACCCTTCGTGTGGCCAGGGAGATGGAGCGCCTCCACGGTCACGCCGCCACCCAGGTCGAACACGTGCCCGTCGGCGAACCCGCCAGCGTCGGGCCTGGCCTGGTAGTAGAACTCGGTCTCGACGGTGGTGGCGAACTCGTCGCGAACCGAGCCCTCGAATCCGTACACGTCGAGGAGGCCGTCGAGGCTGTGAATCGCCGCCAGGTCGTGGTCATGGGCGTGCACCCGAGCTGCAGGGAACAGACCGTTGCCGGCCACATGGTCCTCGTGGCCGTGTGAGTTGATCACAGCGTCGACCGCCACCGGCGCGCCTCCCCGCTCAACCACCGTCACCGAGGGGTCGATCAGGGCCACCTCGGCGGCCCCCTCGATCAGCAGGCTGTTGCCCGACGGGTAGAGCCCATTGTCGGTCCCAACCAGGACCGACACCGATGGGGAAAGGCGGCGTTGGGCGTCGGCCCAGTCGACGATGGGGGAGGTTGCAGCACTCACAGGCTGCGAGCGTAGGCGGGCTCCGGGCCTCGGATCGATCCCGCACCCAGGCCGGCTACGCGCCCGCCCCCACGATGCGCGATTCTGGGTGGATGTCAGATCTGTCGTGGTCGTCCGACCCGAACCTCCGTCGCCCCTTGTTGCTGGTTGCATTCGAGGGCATCTTCGATGCTGCGGAGTCGGCGACCTCGGCCCTGAAGTGGATCAGCGAACGCGCTGATGCGGCACCCCTGGCCGAGATCGACCCGGAGCGGTACTTCAACTTCACCGAGGCGCGGCCCCATGTACGCCTCGGCGACGAGGGGAACCGTGTCATCGACTGGCCCACCACGAAGGTGGAAGCCGTTGAAACCGGCGCTGCCCGCGACCTGGTTGTCATGACCGGAGTTGAGCCCCATCTGCGCTGGAGCGGGTTCAGCGATCAGGTGGTGGAGGTGGCTCGGCGCAGCCGCTGTGAGATGGTGGTGACCGTCGGCGCCCTCGTGGCGGTGGTGCCTCACACTCGGCCCTTCTCGGTCACGGGCAGCGCCGTTCACCCCGAGCTGATACGCCGGCTGTCGTTGTCGAAGCCGTCGTATGAGGGCCCAACGAGCCTCATCGGGGTTATCAACGAGCGCCTGGAGCGAGCCAACATCCCCACGATCTCGCTGCGGGTATCGGTGCCCCATTACGTGTCGGGCGCCCACAACCCCAAGGCCACCCGAGCGTTGCTGCGCCGGCTGGAGCAGACAACCGGGGTGGAGACCGGCTACGCCGAACTCGACGGTGACGTCAGCGACTGGCTGGCCCGGGTGGACGAGGCCGTGGCTGCCGACGACGAGAGCCGTGAGTACGTCGCCCAACTGGAGCGACAGGTCGACTCGACCGAGGAGCTGCTGCCGTCGGGCGACGACCTCGCCGCCGAGCTGGAGGCATTCCTGCGCGATCAGCGGCCCCCGGACGAGGCCGAGCCCACCGAGGAGGGCTGAGCGCCCACCCTGAGGGTCAACTCCCGGCCAGGGGGGCCGACTGGGTGCGATATCCGCATCCAGGGGGTGACCCGTGTCCCGCTCACACCGCTTCCTTCGCGTCGGCGCCATCGGTGCCGCGTCGTTACTCGCGTTCGGAATCATCCAGGTGGTCGTTGTCGGCCCCCTGGGGATCCAATGGGCGCGCGCCGCTGCTGGTGACGTCGAACTCGGGCTGACCGTCGACCGGCTCTACGACGGCACGGCTCCCATCCCTGCGATCGACGACGATCCTCAGCTCCCCACCGCGGACGACTACACGCCGGTGGAGGGCGAGGACCACAACGGCGAAGTGGCAACGCTCGATGTGGTGGGCTACCGGGTGACCGGTCGAGTCGACCTTCGGGCGGGGAGCGAGTCGGAGGGCGAAGAAGTCGACGCCGTGACGGTGGTGGCTGCTCTCAGCGACGGCGCGACCTGGATCTTGCCTGGCGGGCTCGCCCCTGCCGGCTGCAGCGACGCCACTGGCCAGGGCACGCCCGTACTCACGTGCAGCCTCGACGATCCGGTGGCCACAGGCGAGTCCTTCTCGTTCCAGGCCGAGGCCTACGTGAGCGGGGCCCTGGCCGACGGCGACCTCGTCGAGGTGAACGCCACGTTCGCCGCCGGACACCTCGGTTCGGAGGAACCCATCACCGCGGCAACCGCCTCCGGGCCCGCCACCACCGTTCGTGCCTCCGGCTCCGCACTCAATCTCAACGCACGGGTGGGCGACGAGCGCGACTTCTACGACTGGATCCGCAGCCCCGATGGCGATGTGACCCACGTGCGCCTCACCTGGCCCGTGTACATCGAGCCAGCGGCGCTGGCCGAGACCGGTGGCGGTAAGGGCTACACCGACTCTGGAGCGGAGCGGATCCTGTTCAGCCATCCCGTGGGCGCCATCACGCCGGCAGAGGTGGGGGAAGCCGCCGAGTTCACGGGCTGTGGCACCGAACCCAATCCCGTGGGCACCGAGGCCGTCGACGGAGGCGAGGCCAAGGCCTTCCTCCACGTGGACCGCGAGGGGCCGCTCGTCGGAGACGCCCTGCGCGCCAACGGCGTCTGGGAGTGCCGTCAGATCGGTGGCGTCGGGGGTGACGTTGAGATCCTCGTGGCGGGGGCCTCCCTGGCCGCTGAGGGCTTCAGCGCCGGCCATGGCTCGACTGATGGGCTCTTCCTGGAACGAAACGCAGAGCGCCGCGAGGTGTTCGACAACCCCACCGGTCAGAACGGCTACAGCCCATTGCTGTCGGGCTACGTCAATGTGGATGTCCCGGTCGAGGTGATCAAGGCCGCCGACGTGGCATCCGATGCGAGCGACAACAACCGCACCGTGGTCTGCGCCACGTTCGGCGACGATCTCAGGGCAACCCGCGGCCAGGACGTGGTGGTGGAAGAGGCCGCCGCCGACACGGTCGACAACACCGCCTGCACCGTGGTGGCCTGGACACCAGCCACCGACGACGACCACGCCACGTTCATCGGAGGCTTCACGAGCGACTCGCTCCCCGTCACGGTGACCGAGGCTCCGTCGGTCGGGTTCGCCGCCACGGGCGTGGCCGGGGCCGAAACCGACTCGGTGCTTCCCGGCCAGCGTCTGGTATTGGCGAGCCGTATCGACACCGAGCTCACCGATCACCGGGTGGCCACCGATGTCGCCATCTGCCATGCCATCGACGCCGAGCTGTTCACCGTCGCTCCGAGCGCCGGTCCGATCGGAGGGGTACCGGGCCCCACCCAGGCCGTGCTCCCGTGGGTGACCGTGTCCGAGACCGGTACCCGGCTCGACGGCGCGGCCCCCGCCTGGGTCGACGTGGTAGCCGTCGAGTTCGCCGCGGTGGCCCCATGGCGTGACTTCGCAGCCCTGGAGGCGATCGACAGCAACGACGACGGCACCGTGGACTGCGACGACGCCGACATCGAGTTCGTCGCCGACCCCGCCCTCCTCCCCGGCGGGGTCGAGTCGGTGAACCTCGTACGAGTGGTGATGGGCGCCGGTTACACGATGCCGCCCGGCATCGACCTGGACGTGTTCGTCGACCTCGAGGTTCGGGCCGACGTCGCCCCGGGCACGATCGGGGCCCAGGCCACCCGATTCCGCCGGTCCAACGTGGACGGCAACGACGACGGGGCTCTCGGCGGCTGGGACCATCCGTGTGAGGTGCTGGGCTCTCCGTGCCCGTACGACGCCTACGATCTCGACTCGTTGCCCGTCGACGCCACCGGCCCTGGCATGCCGGGCTACGTGACTGCCGCCGGAGGCAGCCCGACGAGCTCGAACGTCGATCGGGTTGAGGTGGCGGCCGCCCTGCGGCGGGTGCGCCTGTCCGACCAGGGCGTCGACCCCGCCGCCTACGCCGATACCACCCTGCCCGAGAACGTCGCCACCATCGACGGGGGTGGAACGTGGACGACCTATCTCGTGGCCGACCTCCGATCGGGCGATCGGCCGGCGACGATCGGCGACCTGGAGTTGATCTCGGCCCACCCCACCGACGTGACGCTGCTCGACTCGTCGCACGAGGTGGCCGATGTGGTTGAGAACTGCGACGCCACCACGAACCTACGCTGCCTCGACGACGAACGGTTCCGAACCGACGTGGGTCTCACCTCGCATGTGTTCTCGGTTGGTGCCGTGTCGGTTCCGGCGGGGGAGAGCGTGTCGCCCGCCGTCACCGCCACATGGACCATCCCGGCCTCGGTGCCCCAGGGCGGTGCGGTCACCCACTGGGCCAGCGTTCGGGGCGACGGCCTCCAGCGAACCTTCTCCCGCTACGACCGCGACAGCGGCGACCAGCACTTCGGCCGAGACGATCATGCCGGCCTCGATCGAGACACCGATCGGATCGTGGTGCAGGGGCTGGCCGAGAGCGAGCTGCCGCCACAGCCTGAGCCCACTCCCGACCCCGACCCCGAGCCGGCCCCGGCGCCGGATCTGGAGCTGGGCTTTCCCGTGGAGCCGATCATCGAGATTCCGATTCCCGACCCGGTCGAACCGGTGGAGCCCCAGGTCCAGGTCCAGCCCCAGGAACAGCCTCTCGTGCCCGAGTCGTCGAGAGAACCCGACGCTGGGCCGGAACCGGCGCCCGTCGTGACCGTGCCCGACCCGCCTCTCGTGGTGACCGAGCCCGCTCCCCAGGAGCAGGTGGTCGCGCCCGAGCCACCGTCGGTGCACACCTTCGGCGACCAGGTGTGGGTCGACCTCAACGGTGACGGTGAGCAGGGCCCCAACGAGCCCGGTGTGGCGGACGTGACCGTGGAACTCCTCGATGGCTCGACCGTGGTCGACGCCACCACCACCTCGGCCGACGGCGGGTTCTCCTTCAACGTGGCCGCCGGCGCCGGCCCGTTCACCGTTCGTGTCGATTCCGCCACCACGCCCCGGGGCACCACCGCAGGCGCCGATGCCGACGGCGGCGACGACTACGTGATCGCCGCTGGGGTGGCGGATGCGGATCGAAGCGATCTGGACTTCGCCATCCGAACCGAGCCGCAGCTGATCAGTGGCACCGTGTTCACCGACCACGATCTCGACGGCCTGCTCGACGACGGTGAGGCTGGGGACGACGAGCCGCTGGCGGCTGTCACCGTCGAACTCACCGGCACCGACTTCGCAGGCCGCGAGGTCAGCCGTTCGACCTCGACCGCCCTCGACGGCGTGTACCGCTTCGACGGTGTGCTTCCGGGAACCTACGTGGTGAGCGAGGTCCAGCCCCCAGGTCGGGCCGACGGTCCCGATCGCCCGGGTACCGGCGGGGTCACCTCGTCGCCAGCCGACGACCAGCTCCGCATCGTGTTGCCGTGGGGCACGTCCTCGGTCGGCAACAACTTCACTGAGCTGGCCAGCTCGCTGAGTGGGTCGGTCACCGTTGCCGGCACCCCGATCTCCGACGTTCGCCTGACGATCGTGGGTGAGACGTTCGCGCTGGAGCAGGTGTCGGCCTCGGCCGACACCGACGCTGACGGCCGCTTCCGGTTCACCAACCTCGCTGGGGGCATCTACACCCTCACCCAGACCCAGCCTCCGGGCTTCGTCGACGGGCCCGACGAGGTGGGCTCGGCCGGAGGCGTCGCCGCTGACCCTGGCGACGAGATCAGCGTGATCATCCTTGACGAGGGCATCCAGGCCGTCGGCTACGACTTCACCGAGGGTGAGGCCGCCACCGTCAGCGGCGAGGTTCGCCTCAGTACCGGCACGGGCGTCGCTGGAGTCACCGTGGCGTTGGCCGGGGTGGACGAGTTCGGCGCCACCGTGGCTGCCACCACCGAGACCGATGCTGACGGCGACTACGTGTTCAGCGGGCTGGTGCCCGGCACCTACTCGGTGACCGAGGAGCAGCCCCCCGGCTACCTCGACGGATCACCGGCCCAGCTGTCGGGTGACCCGAGCGCCGACACCTCGACCACCGACGTGATCTCCAACCTCGTTGTGGACGTGGGCGACACCAACGCAGGGAACGACTTCGTGAACGCCGGAGGATCGATCTCGGGTGTGACCTTCCTCGACATGGACGAGAACGGGGATCACGACCTCGTTGCCGATCTGCCCCTCCCCGGCATGGAGCTGACGCTCACCGGCTTCACCGTGTCGGGCCCCGTCGATCCGGTGGTGATCAGCTCTGGGGCCGACGGTGCATTCCAGTTCGTGGATCTCCAGGCCGGCACCTACACGATCGAGGCACCCCAGCCTGCCGGCTACCTGGACGGGCCGAGCCTCGTGGGCTCCGCTGGTGGCGAGCGCGCCGCCAGCGAGACGGGCAACGTGATCGGCGCCATCACCGTGGGTGCAGGCGTGGACGCCAGTGGCTACGGCTTTGGCGAGCAGCCGGCCGCCACCCTGGAGGGCACCGTGTGGGTGGACGACAACCGTGACGGTGAACAGGGCGCCGACGAACTCGACACGATCGCCGGGGTGGAGGTCACGGTGACGAACGCCGATGGGCTCGACGTTGCCGTGCTCCTCACCGACGACGATGGTCGATACGAGATGTCGGGCCTGTCTCCCGGCAGCTACACCGTCAGCCAGGCCCAACCCGAAGGCTATGGCTCCACCACGCCGAACGAGGTGGAGATCGACGCCCCACCCCAGGGTGAGCTGACCGTTGACTTCGGTGAGGATCTCGCAACTGTGACCGGGTTCGTCTGGGACGACCTCGACCGCAACGGCACCCACGACCCGGACGAACCCGGGCTCGGCGGTGTGACCGTCAAGCTGGTCGACCCTGCTGACGGCTCCGTGGCAGTCACCACGATCAGCGCCGACGGCGGCACCTACCAGATGAACGGTGTTGGGGTCGGCGGCTACCAGGTGGAGTTCGTCAACCCGTTCGAGAAGTCGCTCACCGAGCCTCGGCAGGACAGCGTTGGATCCGACTCCACCACCGACTCCGACGCCGACTGGGTGACAGGCCGCACCGAGGTGTTCGTGGTCGAGGGTCCGCCCTGCGGCGAGTGCCTCTATCCCGAACCGCCCGAGTGGGACGCTGGTTTCGTGGAGGCCCACGTCGACCTCGGCATCGAAACGGCCGTCACCGGTGAGCTGAGCACGACCGGCGACACGGTCGATGTGGCTGTCACGCCGACGAACGCGTCGGAGAGTCCGGTCGACGCCGGCGCATCTGTGGTGGTGGACCTACCCCCGACGCTGGCGGCCACCCAGGTGCAGGCCGAGGGCTACGACACGGAGGTGAACGGGCAACGGGTGCGACTCACCACCACCGAGCCGGTCGTGCCCGGCGAGGTGCCGCCACCGGTGAACATTGAGGCCACGCTCGTCTCGGAGGAGCCGGAGCAGGGCGAGATCACGGCGGCCATCAGCGCCCCCGAGGCCGCGGTCGAACTGGCCCAGGACGAGGTGGACAACGCCCAGCAGGTGGACGTTCCCGTCGATGAGCCAACGTCGAGCCTGCCCGTCACCGGAAGTGGAAGCCGGCGCCTGGCGATCATGGCCGCCCTGTTGCTGTCGCTCGGGCTCGTGGTGATGGGCGTGGCTGGCCGGGACCGGCTCTACCGGGTGCCGGGCGAGTAGCGCCCCAGAGCCGACGTGGCCTCTTGACGGAGCCAGTGGTCGGCCAGCGCCAGCAGCATCATCGCCTCGACGAGGGGCACGGCCCGAGGCAACACGCACGGGTCGTGCCGCCCGCGGGCGGCCAGTGTGGTGGCCTCACCGTCCACGGTCACGGTCTTCTGCTCCGAGGCAATGGTGGCGGTTGGCTTGAATGCCACGCGGCACACGATGTCGGCACCGTTGGAGATCCCGCCCTGCACCCCGCCGGAGTGGTTGGAGGTCGTGACCGGCCGCCCGTCGGAGCCGGGCTCGAACGGGTCGTTGTGGGCCAGGCCCGTCAGCCGAGTTCCGGCGAAGCCGCTGCCGATCTCGAAGCCCTTCGCCGCTGGCAGTGAGAGCATCGCCTTGGCCAGGTCACCATCGAGCTTGTCGAACACGGGCTCGCCGAGGCCGACCGGCACGCGTCGAGCCACTGCAGTGACCACGCCACCGAGCGAGTCGCCATCGCGCCGAGCCTGCTCGATGGCGGCCGTCATGGCGGCGGCCGCCGCCGGATCGGGGCAGCGGGTGGGATCGGCCTCCACGGCGTCGAGGGTGACGTCGGCCGGGTCGATGTCGGCGTCGATCTCATGCACCTGGCTCACCCAGCCGAGCACCTCAATGCCGGCCACGTCGACCAGGAGCCGCCGGGCCACGGCGCCGGCGGCCACCCGTCCGATGGTCTCTCGGGCCGACGAGCGGCCGCCGCCTCGGTGGTCGCGGCGCCCGTACTTGGCCCGGTAGGTGTAATCGGCGTGACTCGGGCGGTACACGTCGCGCAGGTGGTCGTAGGCCCCGGGCCGCTGATCGGCGTTCTCCACCATCATCGCAATGGGGGTGCCGGTGGTGGCACCCTCGAACAGCCCGGAAAGCACCCGCACCGTGTCGGACTCGGCGCGCTGGGTGACCAGCCTGCTCTGCCCGGGGCGCCGGCGATCGAGGTCACGCTGGATGTCGGCATCGGTGATGGCGAGCCCTGCGGGGCAGCCGTCGACCACGGCACCCACTGCGGGGCCGTGTGATTCGCCGAAGGTGGTCACGCGCAGGGCGCGTCCGAACGAGCTGGACACGGTTCTGAGCGTACCGGTCAGCGGTCACGGCCTCTCGCCCGATCCGATGCGCTCGAGTACCGGCCGGTAGCCTGGCATCTCTATGGACCAGGCTCGATCAGGCGGCGCCGCCCCTACCGTTCCTCCCCGCGGCATCACGCCCTCTTCGGCCATCGCCGGGCGGCTGAAGGTGTGGATCGACCAGGATCTGTGCACTGGTGATGGCATCTGCACCGACCATGCTCCGGATGTGTTCGTCATTCTCGAGGACGGCATTGCCTACTGCCGTGAGGGCGACACGGTGTTCAACGACCCTGGTGGCCCGGCCGAGCTGGCGGTGGTTCCCCGGGCCGACGAGGCCCAGGTGGTGCACGCAGCGGCCGAGTGCCCTGGCGAGTGCATCTTCGTGGAGTTCGAGGAGCTCGACGAACTCGAAGCCTGAGGCCCACTGCGCTCGTTGCAGGGCGCAAACGTCACTATGTTGGCCTGATGCGACTGCCGTTTCGCTCGTCCCGTTCTGATGTCGATGCAGACATCGACGTCGATGAGGACGAGTTCGTCGACGACGATCCGGTGGCGCCCCCCATGATTTCGGATGACGTGCCCGTTGGCGTCGGGGCTGACGTGGTCAGCGAGCCGTCGGAAACAGGTGAGACGCCCGTGGTGCGCACCCGGCGGCCCGAGACGATGGAGCTCACCTACCGTCCCCCCAACTACGACAATCTGAGTGCGGACCACTTCGCCGACGAGATGGAGCGCTTCCGGGAGGAGGCCAGTCGAGAGCAACGCAGTGCCTGGGCCTACCTCGGTGTTCTCACCGCGCTGTTCGTGTTCCTCGTCGTGTTCGGCTACGGCTGCAGCGATCTCCGCACCGAGGAGGACGGCCCGACGACCGGGGCCGAGGTCGCCGTCGGTGGCGAGCCGTCGAACATCGTGTTCCGGGTGGACGGCGACATCATCTCGATCGCCGGCACCGTGCCCGACGAGGCAGCCAAGGCTCAGCTTCTCGACGCCGCCCAGCAGCGCTACGGCGCGGAGAACGTGATCGACGAGATCGAGGTGAGCTCGGCCGCCACCCTCGAAGGGGGCACCATTCGCTCGGTCGGTACCGCCGAGATCGGTGACGAGCGGGCCATGGAGCTGCAGGACGCGGTCACGGCCGACTTCTCGCTCACCAACCGAGGCTTCGAGGTCGGGTTCGCCGATGCGGTGCTCGCTCCGGTGAATGCCACCGTCGAGGTGGAGGGCAACATCGTGGTCGTGGCCGGAACCCTGCCCGACGAGCAGTCGATCGGTGATCTCGTCGCGATCGCCCTCGAGGTGTGGGGCGACGGCAACGTGGAGGGTACGAACCTCACCACGGGCGAGACCACCTGGACCGAGGGCCGGATCGTGGTGTCGGGCAACGCACTGTCGAACGATCAGCGGATCGCCACGTTCATCTCGCTGGTGAACGAGCGGATCGGCGCCCTCGTCGAGGTCGACACGAGTGGCCTCGCGGTCACCGACGTCACCGCTGAGCTCAACCGGGTGCAGGGCCAGGTTGACGTTCTCGTCGCCACCAATCCGATCCTGTTCGAGCCCGAACTCGCCGAGATCGATCCGGCGTCGGAGGCCACGCTCGTGGAGATCGCCCAGATCCTGTCCGAGCTGCCCGACGTGCCATTCGAGGTGGTGGGTCATACCGACAGCCTCGGCAACGACGACGAGAACCTGGCGCTGTCGCAGGATCGTGCGGCCGCCGTGGTCGACCGGCTCGCCGACCTCGGTCTGCCCCGGGAGCGGATGTCGTCACGAGGTGAGGGTGAGTCCCAGCCGATCGCCGACAACACCACCGACGAAGGGCGAGCGGCCAACCGCCGTATCGAGTTCGTGCTGGTGGGTGCCAGCGACGGCTGACCCCAGCCGCCCACGCTCACCCCGGCCGAGCCTGCCGCCGGCCTCAGGCGGTCTGAAGCCGGCGGAACCGCTCGGCGTAGCGACCCTCGTCGAGCCCTGAGGCCTCGGCCTGCTCCCGGGCCCAGGTGCGCAGCATCTCGGGCATCTCGTCGGGGGCCTGCATCTGGCTCTCGTGGCAGAGCAGCGCCTCGATCTTTGCTTCCATGAAGGCGGTGATGTCGACGGCGTGATCAGCCCGAGGGCCGCCGATGAGCCAGGTCTCGGCCACCGTGTGGGGTTCGAGGCCCTCGTCGGCCAACAGTTCGGGGAAGGCGAACTCGTTGCGGGAGTCGGGGTACACAGCGTCGAGCGTCGAGTCGCCAACGGCTCGGTGGTCGGGGTGACTCCCGAAGATCCGGCGGGCGTAGTTGCGGTCGGGCGACTGGGTGATCACCACATCGGGCTTCACCTCACGGATCACCCGGGTGATGGCCTTGCGGAGCGGGAGCCCAGCCTCGACGGCGCCGTCGGGGAACCCGAGCCAGTGCAGCTCGGTGACTCCCACCACCGCAGCGGCTGCCGTTTGTTCCTTGCGGCGGATCTCGGCCATCTCGGCCCTCGTGATGGTGTTGTCGAATCCGCCGGCCTGCCCATCGGTCACCAGGCAATAGACCACCCGGTCCCCGGCGGCAGTGAGCGAGGCCGTCGTACCCGCACAGCCGAAGTCAAGATCGTCGGGGTGGGCGGCCACGGCCAGATACGTCGTCACGGACGTGAATGCTACTGGACCCACCAGGTACGGTACGGGCCGAGAGGAGGCGGTATGGACGAGCTGAGCGCCGTCGAGTTCGACATCGTGATGACCGGATTTCGGGTGATCTTCGGCCTGATCTTCGCTGCTCACGGCTATGCCAAGTTCTTCCAGGGCGGCCGGATCAGCGGTACGGCAGGCTGGTTCGACTCGATGGGAATGAAGCCCGGTCGTTTCCATGCCCTACTGGCCGCGTCCACCGAGATGGGCAGTGGCATCGCCATCGCCCTCGGCCTGTTCACGCCGCTGGCGGCGGCTGCCGTCATCGCCGTGATGGTGGTTGCCGGGTGGACGGTGCACCGCAGCAACGGCTTCTTCATCGTGCGCGAGGGCTGGGAGTACACCTTCGTGGTCGGCCTGATCGCTGCCGCCATCGCCGGGCTCGGCCCGGGTCGGGTGTCGCTCGATGCGCTGCTCGGGCTCGACGAGTCGCTCGTTGGCATCCCTGGTCTGCTGATCGCGGTGGGGGTCGGCCTCGTGGCCGGGATCGCCCAGATTGCGATCTTCTACCGCCCGCCTGCCCCGTCAGCCGACTAGCACCGAGGCCTCGGCCGAGGCCAGGGCCCGGAGCAGACCTCAGTCGGTGAACAGCTCGGCGTTGTCGGCTCTCAGGATCGACTTCTGCACCTTGCCCATGGCGTTGCGGGGCAGTTCGTCCATGAACACGTAGTGCTTGGGCTGCTTGAAGCGGGCCACCCGGTCGGTGAGGCTGGCGTCCAGCTGCTCACCAGCGATGACGGCACCGTCGTCGGCCACCACGAATGCCACCACACCCTCACCGAAGTCGGGGTGGGGGACACCCACCACGGCCGTTTCGGTCACGCCGTCCACGGCGTCGAGCAACAGCTCGATCTCCTTCGGGTACACGTTGTAGCCACCCGAGATGATCATGTCGCTTGAACGGCCCACGAGGCTCAGGCGCCCGTCGGTGGACAACGAGCCGATGTCGCCGGTGCGGAAGTACCCGTCGGCGGTCATCTCCTCGGCGGTCTTGTCCGGGAGACGCCAGTAGCCGGGGAACACGTTCGGCCCCTTGACCTGTACCGAGCCGATCTCGTCGGGACCGCGTTCGGTGTCGGTTTCGTCGACCACGCGCAGTGCCACCCCGGGCAGTGCGTAGCCAACGGTGCCGGCGATCCGCTTGCCCTCCGGAGGGTTGGAGGTGAGGATCCCGGTTTCGGTCATGCCGTAGCGCTCGCAGATCGTGTGACCGGTGCGGGTCGTGAACGCCTTGAACACCTCGGGCGTGAGCGGGGCCGAGCCCGACGTGAACAGACGGATCGACTCGCAGTCACTGGGCCCGAACTCCGCGTCGCCGAGCAGCCGGCTGTAGTGCGTGGGTACACCCATCAGCACGGTTGCTCGCGCCAGGTTCGCCCGCACCTCAGCCGCATCGAACCGGCTGCAGAAGATCACCGGCGAGGCGTTGAGGACGGCGCAGTGAAGGGCCACGAACAGGCCGTGGACGTGGAAGATCGGCAGCGTGTGGAGGAGCACGTCGCCCTCCCGCCAGCCCCATATCCGATGAAGCGCCAAGCCGTTGCTCGCCAGGTTGGCATGGGTGAGCATCGCACCCTTGGAGCGCCCGGTGGTGCCCGAGGTGTAGAGCATGCAGGCCAGGTCGTCTGGCTCGCGTTCGATGATGTCGTGCTCAACGGCGTCGTGGGTCACCACGTCGTCGGCCGCCTTGGCCAGCGAACCGTCACCATCGGCGCCGAGGCTGTAGAGGATCGGGATCCCCGCCAGGTCGGCCACCGGGCGCAGCTTGGCCTCCCGGTCGGTGCCGAAGACGAACACGGTCGCCTCGGCGTCGCCGATGAAGAAGCCCACCTCCTCGGCGGTGTAGGCCGTGTTGAGTGGCACGTACACGAGCCCGGATCTCAGGCAGGCGAGGTAGAGGGCGACCGCATCGTGCGACTTGTCGACCTGGGCCACCAGGCGGTCGCCGGGCTGGGCGCCGGCCTGGCGCAGGGCCGTGGCGATCGCCGCACTGCGGTGATCGACGTCGGTGTAGGTGAGTGTCGGTCCCCCATCGGTCGGGCTGATGAGGAACGGACGGTCCCGGTGCTGGTCGAAGCGGGAGGAGAGAAGCGCGTAAAGGTTGTGGCTCACGAGATCATGCAGAGGTCTGTCTGTGAGCGAGTGCGGCGGGGGTAGTCGGCCAGGGGCCAGCGCTCACGAACTGGCCCGAGTCCGCCGTAGGAGCGGATCAGCGACTGCTAATGATTTATCAGCTAGCCCCAGTACGACGCCAGGCATTCCCGGGGTTTCCGAATCCACGAGGTTACCCATCACCTGCAACGTGAGGTTCGCAATGGCCTGTGTACCCACCGCGAGGCGCAGACCAGCCCGCAGAATCCACGGGTGTCCGATCAGGAACGAGAAGCGGCGCCCGGTGCGGAGGAACCCGTCGAACCGCTCGCCGACGAGCTTGTCGTAGGTGGCGGGGGCGGTGGCTGGATCTTCGATGAACAGGCGGGCGGCGAGCATGCCCGACTCCAGGCCGTAGTCGATGCCCTCCCCGTTCATCGGGTTGACCAGCCCGGCCGCGTCGCCGACCGCCACCCAGCCGTCGCCATGGCGCTGCTGGGCGCTCATGGGCAGGCGCCAGGCCCGCGGTCGTTCGAGGTTCGGCCCGAGCTCCCAGTCGTCCTGCACCAGGTGCCGGTAACTTTCGAGCAGCGTGTTCAGGTTGAGCGACTTGAAGTTCTTCATCGTCGACAAGGCGCCGACGCCGATGTTGACCGTGCCGTCGCCGGCCGGGAACATCCAGCCGTAGCCGGGAACCGGCGTGCCGTGCTCGTCGCGTAGCGTGAGGCAGGCCTCCAGGTACCGGTCGGCGTGCCGGGGAGATTCGGCGTAGGTGCGGATCGCGAGCCCGAACGGCTCGTCAGGGTCGCGTTCTGCCCCCACCGCTCGGGCGGCTGCCCCCGGCGCTCCCGAGGCCAGCACCACGAGGTCGGCCTCGATGCGCTTCTCGCCGGCGGTCACCCCGATCACGCGGCCGTCCTCCACGATTGGGATCGCCTCGGTCTCCCAGATCACGTTGGCTCCAGCCTCCACCGCAGCATCGATCAGCGCAGCGTCGAGGCGGCGGCGGGGCCACACGGCACCGTGGGCGGGGAACCGGGTGGTGTCGGGCCACAGCAGTTCCCTCGTCGAGGAATTGGCCTTCATCCGGAGGCCATCGATGCGGTGGGCGTCGGTCAGCTCGATGCCGAGGTCGTTCAGCGCTCCGACGGCCCGGGGTGTGAGCCCGTCGCCGCACACCTTGTCGCGGCCGTAGGGGGCCTTGTCGAACACCATCACCTCGGCACCGGCGCGCGCGGCCTCGATGGCGGTGGCGGCTCCCGCAGGGCCGGCTCCGATGACGACGACGTCATAGCGCTCCATGTCGTCAACGGTAGCGAAGGGCCGTGGAACCGCCGGTATCGGCCGCATTGTGGCGTCGGTCATGTGTGGATCAAGCTGGAGCCATGGCAACCCTCACCCGACTCGCAGCAGGCGACGATCCCGCCCCGGTGCTCGACACGCTCGATACCGACGGAGGCGTGATCGTCACCGACGTGTTTCCGCCGGACGTGATCCGCCAGATCGTCGATGATCTCCGGCCCACCTACGACGGCACGGCACCCGGGTCTCGCGATGACGAGGAGATGTGGCACGTGTTCCACGGCGAGGCCACGAAGCGATTCACCGGCCTCGCCGCTCGAAGTCGAGCCTTCGTCGACCACGTGTTGCTCAACCCGTTGCTCCTCGCCGTGGCCGACGCCCAACTCTTGCCTCACGGTGCCGACTACTGGCTGAACACCGGGCAGGTGATGGCGATCGGTCCCGGCGAGCCGGCGCAGGTACTCCACCGGGACGAGGGCAACTGGCCCGAGGCTCGTCGCCCTGACGCCGAGCTCACCGTGAGCGCCATGATCGCCCTCAGCCCCTTCACGGCCGAGAACGGGGCCACCGTTACCTACCCGGGCTCGCACCGGGTGGACCCCAACCACACGCGTTCCTCGGCCGAGGTGGATCTGGGCGATCCGGCGTTTGCCGCCATGCCGGCGGGGAGCGCCATGATCTATTCGGGCAAGCTCCTCCACGGCGCTGGGCAGAACCGAACCGACGCATGGCGCTACGGGCTTCACATCAGCTACGTGGTTGGCTGGCTGCGACCGGAGGAGGCCAGCCCGTTGATGGTCGATCGTGAGCTGGCGGCTTCGCTGCCAGCGCGGGCCCGTGAGCTGCTCGGGTGGGGTTCGTACCGATCCCATGGCGGCGGGCGGACCTGGCTGGTCGACTTCGAGGATGCTGCGCAGCTCTTCAGCTGACGAATGCGCTCCATCCGATGCATTTCGCCTCGGATTTGGAGGGCTGCAAAACGAAAGATGCCCTAGCGCCCGCTGCGGGGAGGGAATCCGCAGCGATGCGCCAGGGCGATGACGTGCAGGTTAAACCTACCGATCGGTACGCGCAAGTCCATCCTTGTATCTTTCCAACGTTTCGCCTGGTCGGGACGTTTTTTCTCAGAACGCCGACGTGTTACGCCCTGATCCGTAACGTTTCGATGTCTCAGCGCTCGTTAGATCGCGAGGCCTCGACACGAGCGTCGGCCTTTTGCACCGCACGCTGCGCCGCCGCCATGTTCACCTTTGCGTCGTACTCGTGCGCTCTGGCGTCGGCCAGCCGTCGTTCGATCTCGTCGGCATGTTGAGAGGCCTTGGCGAAGGTGGCCTCGGCCGCTGCGAGGCGGCGGTGCGCCCATTCCAGTGCTCGGTCGGCTGCTTCGATCTCAGCCGCTCGAGCCGCCTCGGGGTCGGGATCAGGGGCGACGCTGACAGGGGGTGTGGTGGCCGGCGGCGGCTCGGCCCCAGGGGCGGCCCGTCGGGCTCGCGCTTCGGCGAGCGAGGCCACCGTGGCGCCGGGGGTGGGCGTGAGGAGGTCGAAGCCGAGCTGGGGCTCCGGGGGGTGAACGAACGACGCAGCCCGGAGGGCGTCGGCCAAGCCGGGATCGAGCGAGGCTCGGCTGATCAGCGCGTTCACGTCGTCGGGCTGGCGTTCGGCGTGACCCACGATGGAAGCGACAGCTCCGTGGTGGGCGGCCTTCAGCTCGCTCAGGTCGGTCGTGGTGCCATCGACCACGCCCTGTTGCGCCAGACGGAGTGCGTCCGCAGCGGACAGCAGCTCCTCGATCGCCGCAACGTCCAGGCGCAGCACCCGGTTGAGTTCAGCGGCCAGCGCCGTCGGCTTGCGGAAGCCAGCGACCTCCTTGGCCAGGTCTCGACGCGACGCAGCCCGCAACGCCTTCACGAGTGCGTTGCGGGCGTCGACGAACTGCTCGGGAGGTAGTCCGTAGAGGTGGTCGGCGGCGTCACGGGCGGCCGTGATCTCATCCACGTCGGGTGGCCCCATGCCGGTGACCGTAGTGGCCGTGCCGTGTCGGCGGTATCCGGGTGCGTTCCCGGCCGGGGGTGGCGGCGCGCAGGCCGCCACCCAGCCAGGCTCAGACCACCTTGCGGGCGTCCACGTCGATTGCGTCGGCCGGCGGGGGCGGCGTGGCACCCTGGGGGGCGAACCACGGGCCGGGCCACTGGGGCGGAGCCCACGAGCGACGAGCGATCTCGAAGCGGGCTCGGCCCGCCTCGGCTCGGGCTGCGGTGATCACGAACCAACCGATCAGGGCGGTCCAGAGGCCACCGGTGGCGCCTGCGAGGAACTGCCAGGCACCGAAGGCGACGAGGCCCCAGCCGAGCAGACGGCCGATGCTGGCCGCGGAGATCGTTGCGGCGTGCTGATCGCCCGAGCGGGCCCACAGGGCGGCCTGGAGCACCCGACCGCCATCGAGGGGCAGGGCCGGGATCATGTTGAACACGGCCATGACCACGTTGATGAGGCCGAACCAGGTGAGGGCGGCCGTCGCCAGTGCAGGCAGGCCGAAGGCTCCGGCTATGCCGGCACCGAAGAAGCCGACCACACCAAGCAGAAGGCTCACCGCAGGCCCGGCGAGGGCGATGCGGGCGGCTGCGCCGGCGTTGTCGGGCTCACGCTCGAGCTTGGCCACCCCACCGAGGGCGAAGAGGCTGATGCCCGACACGTTGATGCCGTTGTTCTTGGCCACCAGAGAGTGCCCGAGCTCGTGGGCGACGATCGCGGCCAAGAGGGCGGCAGTGGTGACGGCTGCGGTGAGCAGGTAGGCGCCGGTACCGAATCCAGCCGCGCTGGCGGGCAGGATGGTGGTGGCGAGGGAGAAGGTGAACAGCCCGGCGATCAGAGCGATGGACCAGTGCAGCCCGATCGGGATTCCGGCGACCGTCCCCAGGCGAATCGAGTCGCGCATGTGTGTAGTGCCTTTCGATGAAGGCCACGGTCTTTCCCGCCACAGGCGGTGTGAACTGCCTGTGACCGACGACACCGGAGCTTGCGCTCGTGCTGACGACATCGTCGTGAAAGGGGTACTCCCCGGGGCGATGGGTTGTCGAGAATAGGAACGCCACGCCGGCGCGTTTTGTTCCCGTGGTCAACCCCAGATGCGGGTGATGGCCCGGGGAAGCTCCTCCGCCCACTGGATCAGATCGTGGCCGGCCACCCGCTCGGTGAAGTGGTACGGGGCACCCACCTGGTGGAGGAAGCCGGCCCAGGCGGAGGTCGCCTGGAAGAAGCCGTCCTCCAGGGTGCCGGCGCACAGGTGCACCGATGGGTGGTTCGCAGTCCAGGCCACGGCCGGGTCGGGCGGCGTGCCGGTGCTGAAGGCCAGGATGTGACCGAAGCGGTCGAGGTGGAGGCGGCCGGTGGCCAGGGCGTGACCGCCGCCGTCGCTGCACCCGAACACGGCGGTGTGGTCACGCTCGTCCTGCACGCCGAGCGTGGCGATGGCCCACTGGCGTAGCTCGTCGACGAAGAAGCGTTGGTGCGCGTCGAACCGTCGATCATCGAATCCGGGGAGGTACTCGAGCGCCCGCTGGTTGCCCTGAATGGCATCCATGGGGGCCGAGTGGGCGGCGACCACCGCCACCGGTGGGCACCAACCGTCGTCGATGGCCGCGTCGAGCCGCCGAGCGTAAGGGGCGAACATGTTGCCGTCGGTGGCGTAGATCACTGGCAGGTCGGCAACGGATCCGGCCTCGTGGCTCGGCGGGAGGTAGACGCTCACCAGTCGGTCGCCTCCGCAAGCGGCCGAGGGCACCTGGTGGTCGATCACCGAGCCCACGAGCGGGTCGTTGGATCGCAACTCCTCTGGCGCTGCGGGCCCGCGGAAGCGGCCGTCGTGCGAGCCCCGGCGGAACGACATGGCAGCTGCGCCGTCGGTTGGGGTGAACGTGTAGGTGATGACGGCCTCGGCCAGACGATCCACCCGGACCTGGAGCACCTGGAGCCCGTCGCCGATCGACCACGATGGGATCGGAAACACCGGCGTGACCACCACGGGGGCGTCGGCCTCGGTGGCGAAGGTCAGCACGTCGCCGTCGGCCCAGGCCGATCCGTCGGCGGCGATCCGGGCTCGCACCTCGTCGGCCGTCGGATCGGTCCACACCCGGCCGTGTCGCTGGTTTGGCGGGAACGCGCCGGGATCGGCGGCTCGGGCTCGGGCCAGGTTGCGATTCGCCTCCTGCACCTCGGCCCGCAGCTCGGCGAGGGGTACCACGCCCAGGCTCGCCCGTTCGTCGTCGGTGGTGGCTGGATCGACTGCCGGTTGCACGAGCTCGCCCTGATGTTCCACCGTCACGGTGCCGTAGGGCTGAGGGCGGCCCTGGTACAGGTTGAGCATGTCAACACAGCGAGCGTGCAGGCGCCCGCTGTCGGGCACGCCAGCGCCGTGGGCCCGATGAGAGAGGGCCGCCGCGAGGGGAAGATCGGGCACCACGCCGTGTTCGGCCAGAGCCCGGGCAACTCGGCCGGCGATGATCCCATCGACGACGTCGACCGACTCCATGGCTTCGATCTCCGGGTGCGTCCGAATCCGTTCGATCAGCGCCCCGATGTCGGGGCCGGACGGATCGGGGCTGGCGCCGACGGTGGTGGCCGCGTCGATGGCGTCGAGCAGATCGGCGAGGGAGTCGGTACTCACCGCGTCGACCCTAGTGAACGAGGCGGCCATGGTTCGAGGCCGCATCGGCTGTTGCGACAGAAGCGGGTGCGAGGAAGTCGGCTCGCTACGCTCGCCCGATGGCCCGGCAGCCCCACCTCACCAGTCGTCTCCAGGGATTCGGCACCACGATCTTCGCCGAGATGTCCGCCTTGGCGACCCGCACCGGTGCGCTCAATCTCGGGCAGGGTTTTCCTGACACCGACGGCCCCACCGAGGTGGCCGAGGCGGCCGTCGAGGCCATCCGCAACGGGCCGAACCAGTATCCGCCTGCCCCCGGCCAGGCGGTACTTCGAGAGGCCATCGCGGCGCACCAGCGCCGCTTCTGGGGCATCGAACTCGACCCCGACTCCGAGGTGCTCGTCACTGCCGGTGCCACCGAGGCACTCGCCGCTGCCCTCCTCGGGCTGTGCGAGACCGGGGACGACGTGGTGGTGTTCGATCCCACCTACGACTCCTATGCCGCCGGCATCGCCCTCGCCGGAGCTCGGCTCCGCCCGGTGCTGCTCCACCCACCCGCCGACGGCAACCCGTCGTGGAGCTTCGACCCAGATGAACTCAGGCGGGCCTTCAGCCCCAAGACCCGGCTGATCCTGCTCAACTCCCCCCACAATCCGACCGGCAAGGTGTTCTCGCGTCCCGAGCTCGAACTGATCGCCGAGCTGTGCCAGGAGCATGACGTGTTGGCCGTGACCGACGAGGTGTACGAGCACCTGGTGTTCACCGGTGGTGAGCACGTGCCGCTGTCCACGCTCCCGGGCATGGCCGAGCGCACCCTCACGGTCTCGTCCGGAGGCAAGACCTTCTCGTTCACGGGATGGAAGATCGGATGGGCTACCGGGCCAGCCGAGATCGTGGCCGCGGTGAAGACGGCCAAGCAGTTTCTCACCTTCGTGAGTGGGGCTCCGCTGCAACCCGCCATCGCCGTTGGGCTCGGCCTCGACGACGCGTACTACCAGCGCTTCGCCCGTGACTTGGAGGCGAAGCGCGACCTCCTCGACGGCTACCTCGCCGCCGCCGGCTTCGGCGTGTTCACCAGCGAAGGCACCTACTTCACCACGGTGGACATCTCGGCCGTCAGCGATCTTGGCAGCGTCGACTTCTGTCTGGCGCTGCCTGAAGCGGCCGGCGTGGTGGCGGTGCCGAGCGCCGTGTTCTATCAGGACGATCGCAACGGTGATCGCCTGGTGCGCTTCTGTTTCGCCAAGACCGATGAGCTGCTGAGCCAGGCCGGACAGCGTCTGGTCGACGCCTACGGCTGATCGTCACCGCAGCGCCTGGGTCAGGCCGCGAGGAGCGCGCCCCCCGCCCCGAACACGAGAAACACGATCAGTGGGGTGAAGATCCGGTCGTCGGCCTGGGCGAACTTCGTTGTGCGCAGTGTTTTGGTGAACCCGGCCGTGCGTCCGTCACCGATGGCCCGCACCGTGAGCACCGCGATCCCGGCCACCACCAGCCACCGGATCGCCGACGGCCCCCAGCCTGTGGCAGCCGCGGCGACGAGGGCGGCGAAGCCGGCGAGCAGGCCGGCAACCCCGAGCGTGAGCAGTGGAGGTGGGGTGAAGGCGGTATCGCCGTCGGCTGTGGTGGGAACGGCCACCTCGATACCCCAGCGTCCGCCAGCCGCCCAGTACACGTGTACGGCCGCCGCCACGGTGAGGGCCGTCACGGTTGCGATGGTGCCCCAGCGGAGCACGGGGTCGGGGATCGGGCCGTCGATCCACCAGGCCGCCAGCGCCACGAGCGCGAACATCGGCCAGGCGAGGTGGCCCCGCAGCGTGACGAAGATGATCACGGCGGAGAGCGCTGCGACGATGGCCACGATGGTGGCCGCCGAGGCGCCGAGGACGATGGCGGCGAGGCCGAACCAGGCGATCGTCGTGAGGTGCCAGGCGAAGCGGAGGATCCGCTCCACGGCCCAGCGGGGATCGTCGACGGCCCAGCTCGCCCGGAAGAGGGGCCGCAGGATGCCGATCTCGCCAAGGGCGGAGTGCATCAGGCCGATGGCGATGAGGCCGATGCCGGCCACGAGGTGCGAGGTGGTCATGGGGTGCTCCTTCCGCTCGGGTGATCGGCTCGCCGATCAACCATACGCTTCCGTATGGTTGGCACCGTACCGTACGGTGCCGTACGGTTGCCAACCGTGTCGAGAACGTCCCAGGCCGATTGGCTGGCCGCCGCGTTCGAGCTGCTCAGCTCGGGTGGCATCGATGCGCTCAAGGTCGAGCCGCTGGCCAAGCACCTCGGCGTGACGAAGGGCAGCTTCTATCACCACTTCGAGGATCGCCGGGCGCTCCACCTGGCCGTGCTGGCGGCGTGGGAGAACGCCGGCACCGAGGCGATCATCGTCGACGTCGATCGTGACCAGTCGGAGCCGGCGGCCCGTCTTGCCGCCCTGGTCGACGCAGCCATGGTGGCCGACCCCACCGCCGATGAACTGGAGTCGGCGATCCGGGCGTGGGCCGGGGCCGATCCGGAGGTGGCGGCGGCAGTGGAACGAGTCGATGAACGCCGGCTCGCCTATGTAACGGATCTGCTCGTCGACGCTGGGTTCAGTCGCGCCGTGGCCCGGCGCCGGGCTCGGCTGCTCTACCGGGCGATGATCGGTGCCTTCTTCTGGCAGGCAGCCGGCGGCCCGCACACCACGCCCACCGAGCGGCGCGAGCTCGTGGCGCTGCTCCTGGCGCCCGGCTGACGATCGAGGTCAGCCGTTGGCCGCTGCGTGCTTGGCGGCCTTCGCCGCCCGAGCCCGAACGTGAGGATCCAGTTCCACCTTCCGCAGGCGGATCGTCTCGGGCGTGACCTCCACGCACTCGTCGACGGCGATGAACTCAAGCGCCTGCTCCAGCGACAGTTCCCGGTGGGGGGTGAGCTTCACCGTGGCGTCGGCCGATGCAGCCCGGTGGTTCGTGAGCTGCTTCTCCTTGGTCACGTTCACCTCCATGTCCTCGCCCCGGCTGTTCTCACCGACGATCATCCCGCCGTACACAACCGTGCCGGGGCCAACGAGCATGGCGGCCCGCTCCTGCAGGCTGATCAGGGTGTAGGCGGTGGCCGGACCCTTGCGGTCAGCCACGAGCGAACCCGTGTTGCGGGTACGGATCGGCCCGAACCATGGCTCGAAGCCCTCCATTGTCTGGTTGAGCACGCCAGTGCCCCGCGTCTCGGTGAGGAACTCGGTGCGGAAGCCGATCAGGCCCCGGGCCGGTACGAGGTAGTCGAGGCGGACCCAGCCGGTGCCGTGGTTCACCATCTGCTCCATCCGACCCTTGCGGGACGCCAGCAGCTGGGTGACGGCCCCGAGATGGTCCTCAGGTACGTCGATGGTCACCCGCTCCACTGGCTCGTGACGAGTGCCGTCGATCTCGCGGGTCACCACTGCCGGCTTGCCAACCGTGAGTTCGAAGCCTTCGCGGCGCATCGTCTCGACCAGGACAGCGAGCTGCAGCTCGCCTCGGGCCTGCACCTCCCAGGCGTCGGGCCGCTCCGATGGGAGCACCCGCAGGCTCATGTTGCCAACGAGTTCAGCGTCGAGACGGCTCTTGATCAGCCGTGCGGTGAGCTTCGAGCCGTGCTCGCCGGCCAGTGGCGAGGTGTTGACCCCGATCGTCATCGACAGCGATGGCTCGTCAACGCTGATGACCGGCAGCGGCTGCGGGTCATCGAGGTCGACGAGCGACTCGCCGATGAGGATGTCGTCGATGCCGGCCACTGCCACCAGATCGCCGGGGCCCGCCTCGTCGGCCGGCACTCGGCTCAGGGCCTCGGTGAGGTACAGCTCACTGAGCTTGACCGACTCGATCGTTCCGTCGGTGCGGTGGAGGCCCACGGTCTGGCCGCGCTTCAACGACCCGTTCATCACCCGGCAGAGCGCCAGGCGGCCGAGGTAGGGCGAGGCGTCGAGGTTGGTCACCCAGGCCTGGAGCGGGTGGCCCTCCTCGAATGCCGGCGCTGGGATGACGTCGCGGATCAGCTCGAAGAGCGGTCCGAGATCGGTGCCCACCTCGCCCTCGGTGTCGGAGGCCCAGCCGTCTCGGGCGGCGCAGTACAGGATCGGGAAGTCCACCTGGTGATCCTGGGCGTCGATGTCGAAGAACAGCTCGTACACCTCGTCGACCACCTCAGCCGTCCGGGCATCGGGCCGATCCACCTTGTTCACCACCAGGATCACGGGCAGGTCGCGGGCCAGCGCCTTACGCAACACGAAGCGGGTCTGGGGCAGTGGGCCCTCGGCGGCGTCGACCAGCAGCACGATGCCGTCCACCATCGTGAGCGCTCGCTCCACCTCGCCGCCGAAGTCGGCGTGACCGGGTGTGTCCACGATGTTCAGCAGCAGATCCCCCCAGCGCACCGAGGTGTTCTTGGCCAGGATCGTGATGCCCTTCTCCCGCTCCAGGTCCATGGAGTCCATCACGCGCTCGGCCACGTCCTCGTTGGTCCGGAACGCGCCGGTCTGGTGGAGCATGGCGTCGACCAGGGTGGTCTTGCCATGGTCAACGTGGGCCACGATGGCCACGTTGCGAAGGTCTTGACGCCGAGCCACGGGGGCACCTCGTTCACAGAGAGCCGACCCTCGCCGAGCCGGAGTGGGGGAGTTACCCGTCCAGGCTAGCGGCGCCCTTGACACGGCACGGCCTCGGCCGCCCGCACTAGGGTGCCGCCATGAGTCGACGGGCCATCAATGCGTTCGGATCCATCGTGATCATCCTGATCGTTGGGGCACTGCTGGCCTGGGCCGGGAGCGACGGCTCGAACGACCTCGGGCCCCTGCCGTTGTTCGCCTGGTGCGCCATCGTGGCCTTCGCCATCAATGCGATCGCATTCATCCCGTCGTTCCTGCAACAAACCGAGACCTTCTTCGATCTCACCGGCTCGATCACCTACATCACCGTGACGATTCTGGCGATCAGCTTCGCCACCGATCTCGACCTCCGGGCCGGCCTGGTGGCGGCGATGGTGATCCTGTGGGCGGCCCGTCTGGGCTCGTTCTTGTTCCGGCGCATCCGGGCCGATGGCAAGGACGGCCGGTTCGACAAGATCAAGGTGCATTTCCCCAGCCTGCTGATGACCTGGTTGCTGCAGGGTTTGTGGGTGCTCCTCACGGCGGCCGCCGCGCTTGCCATCATCACCCGCACCGAACGCGAGTCGTTCGGTGTGTTCGCCGTTGTCGGCGCCCTCGTGTGGGTGATCGGCTTCGGTATCGAGGTGATCGCCGACAACCAGAAGTCGGCGTTCAAGGCTGATCCCGCCAACGCCGGGCGCTTCATCACCACCGGGCTGTGGTCGTGGTCGCGCCACCCGAACTACTTCGGCGAGATCACGCTCTGGGCGGGCATCGCCATCATGGCCATCCCCGTACTGTCGGGTTGGGCCTGGGCCACCCTCATCTCACCGTTCTTCGTGTTCTTCCTGCTCAACTTCGTGAGCGGTGTGCCCATGCTGGAACGCCGATCCGACAAGCGCTGGGGCGACGAGCCCGAGTACCAGGCCTACAAGGCGGCCACGTCAGTGCTGGTTCCGCTTCCGCCACGGGCCTCGAAGGTCACCGCCTCGTGAGAGCCTGGGCCCGCCGCTGGGTCGGGGAGGCGGTGCGGGCCACCAACCAATGGCTGACACACACGGCGGCCATCGTGCCGGGAACGCCATCGGCCGCCCGCTTCGGGTCATTCGGTGACGGGACCTACGTCGGCTTTCCCCAGGGCCCGGTCACCAACGCGTCTCACATCCACATCGGGGCCGACGTACTCGTGGCCGCCCGGGTCACCCTCTCGGTGGGGATGGTGGAGGGGCAGGAGATGCTCACCGACTCGGTGATCCGCATCGGCGACGGGTGCCTCTTCGCTCCGGGAACGGCGATCGTCGGCCACTACGGCATCGACATCGGCGACCACGTCTACACCGGTACGAACGTGTACATCACCGATCAGAATCACGCCTACGACGACACCACCGTGCCAATCGGGCGGCAGGCTCCCCGGGACGAGCGGGTGCGGATCGGCGCCGGTACCTGGATCGGTGCCGGCGCGGTGATCCTCCCCGGCAGTGAGATCGGCGAGAACGTGGTGGTGGCCGCCAATGCCGTGGTGCGAGGGATGGTGCCAGACCGTTGCGTGGTGGCCGGGGTACCCGCCCGCGTCGTGCGCCAACACGACGACGAGAACGGCTGGGCTGCGGTGAACAACGGCGGCGCCGCCACCCCAGGTGGGTGACCCTCGGCGCCGCGGATTTCGGCGCCGAGGGATGCACAGCTAGCGTCGAAGGCATGGAGATCGAGGTCGACACCCGGAGCGATGAGCTCGGCCCCCATCAGCACGCCGACGCGGAGGGGTTCGTCATGCCCCTGCCCGCCGGCACGGGCCCTCGCCGCATTCCCCGCGGGGACTTTCCCACCGGACCCCCCGTGGGCGCGCACCTGCCCGACGTCCGCGCCGTGGACCACCACGGCCGCATGGTGGATCTGCACGTCGACCGAGCAGGGCGTCCGGCCGTGCTCGTGTTCTCGCGCTCGGCTGTGTGGTGACCGCCCTGTCGCACCCAGCTGGTCGAGCTGGAACAAGGGATGGACGCCTACCGGGCCGCTGATGTGCCCCTCTACGTGCTGAGCTACGACGAGCGCGATGCGCTGGCCGACTTCGCCGCCGCTCACAACGTGACCTACACGATGCTGTCCGACCCCGACAGTGTCGTGATCAAGGCGTTCGGGATCCTCAACACCACCATCCCGCCCGACGATCACCCGTGGTACGGGATTCCGTTCCCTGGGGCCTATGTGATCGACAGCGATGGCACGATCGTGGCCTCGTTCTTCGAGCACAACTTCGCAGTGCGGGCCGGCCCGGAGCAGATGCTGGCCGCCGCCCTTGGAAACGCGGTCGCGCTGGACGGGCCAGCTGACGCCGAGCTCGATGAGCCGGCTGACGTAACGGTTGATGTCGAGTTCGACGGGGATCGGCTGGCCTCGGGGGTGACCCGTGAGATCGTGGCCCGGTTCCGAGTGCCGAACGGCCAACACCTCTACGCCGAGCCCGTACCCCATGGCCTGGTGGCGGCGGTGATCGAGGTGGACGACGATCCCGGCATCCTCACGTACACCCCCCGTGCGCCGCAGACACGTGCGCTCACCCTCACTGGCACCGGCGACACGCTCCAGGTCTACGACGGCGATGTCACACTCCGGCTCCCCGTCGCCCAGAACTCGCGCAACATGGTCAAGGGTGATGACGGCGTGCGTCGGGTGACGGTGCAGGGCACTGTGCGCTGGCAGGCCTGCGACGACCACGCCTGCGGTCTCCCGCAGTCGGAGCGTTTCTCGTTCACGGTCGAGGCCGGCTTTCCCGTATTGGCTGACCGCGGCCCTGGTCAGGGGCGAGTACCGGCGATGAACGGCGAGGCCCACTTCCAGACGATGATCGACCGCCGGCGGACCGAGAGCTGACGCCTCGGCGTTCGGCCAACCAACCGACGAGCCGTATCCTCGACCCATGGCCGATGCCCCCAACCCGCTCCCAGCAGGCTCCGACGCCCCCGACTTCTCCGCCACCACGTTCGCCGGGGAGAAGGTGTCGCTCTCGGATTACCAGGGCCGGATGCTGGCGCTGTACTTCTACCCGAAAGACGCCACGCCCGGATGCACGAAGCAGGCCTGCAACTTGCGCGACAACCTGTCGCTGCTCGCCGAGAACGACGTTGCCGTGGTGGGGGTGTCGCCCGACGACGACGCAAGCCACGAGCGTTTCTCCGCGGCCCACGACCTGCCGTTCCCGCTCATCGCTGATCCCGACCACGAGATCATCGAGGCCTACGGTGTGTGGGGTGAGAAGAAGAACTACGGCAAGACCTACATGGGGCTTCAGCGCACCACGTTCCTGATCGACGGGGATGGCGTGATCCGCCACGTGTTCAAGCGGCCGAAGACGGCCGCCCATGCCGAGGAGATCATCTCCAAGCTCTAGCCTGGGGAGATGCCACCCCGGAAGCAGCGGACCCCGGCTCTGGCCCAGCAGGTGCGGGCCAAGGCGTTGGCGCTCCTCGAAGACCACGGCCCGGCCGGTCTTCGCGCCCGTGCCGTGGCCGAGGCCGCAGGCACGTCGACCGCCGCGGTCTATGAACTGTTCGGCGACAAGTCGGGGCTCATCCGCTCGATCTACGGGGAGGGCTTCCAGCGGCTCAAGGCTGATCTCGAGGCGCTGCCGTCCTCCGATGATCCCGCCGACGATCTCCGGGCGCTGTTCCAGGGCACCCGTCGCTTCGCCCGCCGCCAGCCGCAGCTGTTCGAGGTGATGTTCTCCCGCCCGTTCGCCGAGTTCGAGCCCGACGCATCAGACCGTGAGCATGCCGGGTCGCTGTTCTCGCTCGTGGTCGACCGGGTGACCGTGTGGCTCTCGTCCGTCGGTTCCGACGCCGATCCCGTCGACGTGGCCCGGGTGCTGATCTCGACCAGCCGTGGCCTCATCGCCGACGAGCAGGCCGGGATCCTCGGCTCGACGATCATCAATCGGAACCGGCGGTGGGAGCTCACCTTCGATGCGCTGCTCGCCGGCATCGCCGGTCAGGCCGAGCCCCTCATCTGAGGATCGTCGACCCGACCGGCACGGATTGGCTCAGACCCGCTCCACCGATGAGGTGCCGAGCAGGCCGGCCGGCCGGAACCAGAGCACGATGACGATCACCACGAAGGCCACGCCGAGGCTGAGCACGGTGAATGCCGTGTCGATGTCGCCCAGGTAGCCGACAAGCAGGCTCTGTATAAGGCCGATCACCACACCTCCCACCACGGCACCGGTGAGCGAGTCGAGCCCGCCGACGGTGGCGGCGGCGAGGGCGAAGATGAGCAGGGTGACCATCATGTTGGGCTGGAGGAACAGCTTGGGAGCCACCAGCACCCCGCCGAGCGTGCCGAACGCAGTGGCCAGCGCCCAGCCGAACGCCAGGGTGCGACCCACCCGAACCCCAACCACACGGGCCGCCTCCGCATTGGATGACACCGCTCGGAAGGCGAGGCCGATCTTGGTGCGGGTGAGCACGAGCCACAGCGTGGCGCAAATGATGCCGAGCACGGCCCAGGTGCCGATCACGGTGTAGCGCAGCCGGGCGCCGGCGATGGACACGTAGTCCTCGGTGCCGTTGGGGAACAGGCTCGGGAACGACCGGGGGTTGAAGTTCCAGATGTACCCGGCGGTCGAGTTGAGGATCAGGAACAGGCCGAGGGTGATCAGCACCACCGGGAGCGGGTCGGTGGGGTCGAAGGACCGGAGCAGTGTTCGTTGGATACCGGCCCCGGCCGCGGCGCTCACCCCCATGGCCGCCATGGTGGCGGCGATGAGGCCGATGGGCAGGATGCCGATGGCGAACTCCGACCACCCGAGGGTCACCGCCAGCACGTAGGCGATGAACGTGCCGAACATCGCCAGCTCACCCTGGGCGAAGTTGATGAGCGACGTGGCCTTGAAGATCAGCACGAGCGACACGGCGGCCACGGCGTAGATGGCCCCGTTGTCGAGACCGTCGAAGAGTCGTTGTAGGAAGAGGTCCATGCAACGAACGCTAGTTGATTCGGAACATCGTTTCGAATCTGTGTTTCGGATTGGTGTTCCGGGAGGGATCGTTGATTCAGGTCACCAGTGAGCCGTGCCGGGGGCGCCCTTGAACGGACCGGTCACGTTGCTGGTGATCCAGCCGCCGTAGAACCGGCCCTCGTTGGCGTCGACCTCCTCGCCGTCCACCATGCACCGCTCCATCTTCTGGGCGTAGAACGCGTAGAAGCCCTCCAACGGAGCGAACCGAGGGGTGGGGTCGCGGTAGTACCAGCCCGCGTCGGCCTCGCGGCCGCCTTCGACCACCACGTCCACATAGGAGGCCTGACCCTTCCACTCGCAGAACGTGAGCGACGTCGAGGGTTCGAGCACGGCGTGGTTCACGTGCGCCGGATCCACGTAGTAGGCGGGGGGCTGGCTCGTCTCCAGCACCCGGTAGGCCTGCGGCGCGTCGACCACCACTACGCCCCGGTGGTGCACCTCGATGCGCCACTCCACCAGTTCCAGAAGCGGTGGTCGCGGGAAATCCCACACCGACTCGTACGGCTTGCCGTTCGGGGCCAGCGATCCAGGCTCAGCAGTCATGGCTCAAGTGTCGCTGGTCCCAGCGGCCACCGGCTGATCGGCCGGGCCGGATCTCCGCACCGCGCTCGTGAGGCTCAGAACACGAGGCGACCGAGGCTCTCGGCGACGACCGCCGGCTTCTCCCGGCCCTCGACCTCCACCGTGATCTCGTTCATCACCTCGATCATCCCGCCCTTGATCTCCGCCCGCTTCAGCGTGCTGTAGGCGCGAATGCGATCGCCCACCGCCACCGGAGAGGGGAACCGCACCTTGTCGAAGCCGTAGTTGATCCCCATCTTCTGGCCGTCGAGGGCCTGGTTGGGCAGCGGCTCCGTGCGAGGCAGGAAGCTCATGACCGACAGCGTCAGCTGACCGTGGGCGATGGGGCCCCCGAACGGTCCGGCCTTGGCCCGCTCCACGTCAACGTGGATCCATTGATGGTCCATCGTCACGTCGGCGAAGTCGTTGATCCGGTCCTGGGTCATCTCGAACCAGTCGGTCGGTGCAGTCGACTCACCGATCCGACCCTGGAGGGTCTCGAGGGCGTTGGCCATGTTCGTCTCGGTATCGCTCATGGCCGTATCTTGGTCGACCGCAGCCGATCGGCGCATCATTGCCGGGCCCTAACCTGAGCCGATGCTCTCCTTCACCAGCGCAACGGCGCAGGCCGACGTCGATGTGGAACAGGGCGGACGCCTTGCGTCGCTGCGAATCGACGGTCGCGAGCTGCTCGTCCAGCCCGAGGCCGATCCGATGCGATGGGGGAGCTATCCGATGGTTCCCTTTGCTGGCAGGATCCGCCGCGGCCAGTTCTCCATGAACGGCGTGACCCATGAGCTGCCTCGGAACCTGGAGCCCCACGCCATCCACGGCTACGGCTACACCAGCCCCTGGACCGTCGTCGACGACACCACCATCGAGTGGATCTTCGGCCCGCCGTGGCCGTTCGCTGGTCGAGCCCGGCAGCGGTTCGCGCTCGACGACTCGTCGTTGCGGATCACGATGGACGTCGATGCCGCCGACGCTCAGCCGCTGATGATGGGCTGGCACCCCTGGTTTCGGCGCGACATCGGCGCGGGTGAGCTGCTCCAGCTCTCGTTCGGGCCCGCCCGGATGTATGAACTCGACGCTGAGGCGATCCCCACCGGCACCCTGATCAGCCCGCCCCCTGGCCCGTGGGACAACTGTTTCACCGCCCTCGCCGCCGATCCCGTGTTGCGCTGGGGCTCCGCGCTCACCGTTCGACTGTCGAGCAGTGCCGACCACTGGGTGGTGTATGACGAACCGACCCATGCGGTGTGTGTCGAACCCCAGACCGACGCTCCCAACGCCGTGAACCGGGGCCGCACCATGGTGGATGCCGGCACCACGACCTCGATCGACCTCACACTGAGCTGGGCCTGACACCGCCGGACGACGAACGGTACTGTCATCTCCCACTACGACCCCGGCGCCGATCGGGGCCGAATCGACGCGGGGAGCGAGAATGGCGGGCATTGCGGGTATCGAGGTCGGGCTGCCGGCCACGATCGACGAGGTCGACGCAGAATGGATGACGAGCGTGTTCCGCACCAGCGGGGCGCTCAGCGAGGCAGGTTCCGTAACGAGCCTCAGCGTCGAACCGTTCGCCGTCGGAGTCGGCTTCCTCAGCCTGCTCTACCGGGTCACGCCGTCGTATGCGGGGGACGCCGCCGGCGCACCCGAGACCGTGATCGTCAAGATGGTCACCGACATGGAGACCCAGCGCGGGATCGCTGACGCGCTGCAGTTCTACCAGCGTGAGCTGCGCTTCTACCGCGAGGTGGCGCCCACCGTGGGTTTCGGCACCGCCACGATGCACGCCGCCATCATGGGCGAGGGCACCACCGACTTCGTGCTCGTGATGGAGGACCTGTCGAACCTGCGGGCCCTCGACCAGCTCGAAGGTGTGAGCGCCGAGGACGCACTGGTGTCGGCCGCCACGATGGCGGAGTTCCACGCCATTCATTGGGGCAGCGACCTGAATGATCTGGCCACCACGTTCCTGCCCTTCGACAACCCGATCTACCGCGCCGCCCTGCCCGACGTCTTCGCCAGCGGGTGGGACACCTGCAAGGCGGAAGCGGGTGACCTCCTGACTCCTGAGGTGATCGCCTTCGGCGATCGATTCGGTGAGCTCGTGCCGTTCTTCATCGAACAGGTCGGCCATGGCGACGACATGACGCTGATGCACGGCGATTGGCGGGCCGACAACCTGATGATGAACGACGACGACGGCACGCTCACCGTGGTCGACTTCCAGATCTCCGGAACCGGCGTGGGCATCTACGATCTCGGCTACTTCATGAGCCAGTCGCTCGAGCCCGAGGTTCGCCGGGAGGCCTCGTCGTCAATCGTCGACCGATACCTCGAAACGCTCGACGGCGCCGGAATCACCTACGACCGAGCCCGCATGATGAGGATCTTCAAACTCACCACGGCCTGGTGCCTCATCTATCCCGTGTCGAGCTTCGCCAGCTTCGATGAACTCCCGGAGCACACCCAGGCCCTCGCCCGGGCGTTCCTCCGCCGGTCGGTCACCGCCATGCTCGACGAGGACGCACTCTCGTTGCTGCCGTCGGCCTGACACGGCCTGACGTCGGGCGCCAGGTGGCGCTCGGGGTCAGCGCTCGGGGTCTGGCGGTGTGATGCGGTGGGCGTGCTCGATCATCGCCCGGAACCCGTCGAGGTCGAGGTTCTCCAGCTTGCGGAAACCAATGCTGGCCGAGCCGAGCTTCACGGTGCCCAGGCGGTCGGCGTAGACCTTGCCGAGGTAGGCGCCGCCCTCGACGGCGTTCACGTACACGCTGAATGTCGACGATTGCCGGGCGAGGCCAACCGAGAACCACTCCACGTCCTCACCTTTGGGGCGCGGCTGGATGATGTGCCCGTAGCCGATGATCGACTGCTCCGTGCCACCCCAGAAGACGCCCTCCCAGAGCACCCGGCGCCGGCCCGGCATGGCGTCCACGATGTGCGAATCGATGGTGGTCATCGTCTCGTGGTCGGCACCGCCGAGCGTGGCGAGGTACTCGTCGGGCGTGGTGCTGCTGATCTCCATGGGATCCCCCTGATCGGCCGACTACCGCAACGGTAGTCGGCCGATCGAGGCGTGGCGTGTGGGGCCTCACCGAGGATCGAGGCCCCACACTCCCCTCCTGCCAGTTCGCAGGATCGCCGAACACGCCGCCCCGGAGCCTGCCCCTGACCCCAATCTGCCGCGCCGCCGCCGTTCCCCCGAACGATCTGTTGTCCTCACGAACGGTAGCCGTACCTCACGGGGGGCGTAAACAGAGGACGGGGGCCGATTGCGATGCAGGTGTCACCCTGTGCGTAGTTTTCCGCATTCGCCGACCGTCCTCACCCTTCACGAATCCTTCACGGAGGCTGTCGTACATCTGAGGTATGGCAATCGACGCAACACCGCGCAACGCTGCCCACCTGCTCCGCCGGGCTGCGTGGGGCGGTCGCCCCGACGAGATCCTCCAGGTGGTCGACGTGGGCATCGAGGCCGCGGTCGACGCCTTGCTCGATCCGAGCCAGGCGCCCGTCGTTGGTGAGCCGGTGCGGTTCGGCGGCATCGAGCCCTATTCGCCGGTCGAGTTCGAATCCTGGTTCGTGCGTCTGGCCGCCACCTCTCCCACGCCGGCGATCGAGCGACTGGCCTGGTTCTGGTCGGGCCACTTCGCCACCGGCATCGAGAAGGTCGAGTTCGTCGATCTCATGCATCGTCAGCTCGTCATGCTCCGGCGGCTGGGTCTCGGCCGCTTCGACGACCTGCTGAAGGCGGTCACCCGCGACGCTGCGATGAACATCTGGCTCGACCTGAACCTCTCCACGGTTGGCAACCCCAACGAGAACTTCGCCCGCGAGCTGATGGAGCTGTTCTCGATGGGCATCGACAACGGCTACACCCAGTCCGATGTGGTGAACGCCGCTCGGGCGCTCACCGGGTATCAGCTCACCGACCACGAGGGCACGGGCCGGGTGGTGGGAACCACGCTGCACGCCGCGCTTCACGACCACGGTCTCAAAACGCTCTTCGGCGAGACCGGGCCGTTCGATGGGGACGACGTGGTGGACATGATCACGAACCGTCGTGAGTGCCATGAGTTCATCGCCCGCCGGATGTGGCATCGCTATGCCGGCACGTCGCCCGCCGCCCAGGTGGTGAGCACGCTGGCCAATGCCTTCGGAGCCCGCCTCAGCATCGATGACCTGCTCCGAACGATGCTTACGCTTCCGCAGTTCTACGACGACGATGTGCAGGCCGGGCTCGTCTCCCAGCCGCTGGAGAGCATCGTGCGGGTGGTTCGAGGCTTCGATCTGCCCGTCTACGACGCCGAGGCGCTGAGCATCGAGGAAGCCGACGAGACGACCGGCCCCAACCAGATGCCGCCGTGGATCATCGAGAGCTGGGGTGAGACGATGGGCCAACGGCTGGCGTCGCCCCCCAACGTGGCCGGCTGGCCCCACAACGCCGCCTGGCTCGACTCCAACCGGGCCGCCGGTCGCCTCGTCGCCGGCATCGAGATGGGCCACGCCGTCGCCGAGTACGAGTCCCCAGCATTGGAACGGCTCTGGTCCTCGATCGGCGACGGCGCCCGACTGACGGCGGAGCTGATGGCGGGGATGGGCGTCGTGGAGTGGACCGCTGAGACCGAGTCCGCCATCGCGGCGGCCGCCGGCAGCCACACCGTCGACGACCCCTACCAGTCCTTGGTGGCGGCCTTCGCCGTCGCCTTCACGTCACCGGAGGTGACCCTCGCATGACCATCCCCTCCCCCCATCCCCTCCCCGGCACCGACCAGCGAGCCACGATGAGCCGCCGCCGCTTCCTCCGTATCGGGGGAGCTGCTGCTATCACCGGCGCTGCGGCCGTGGCCGGTGTCGCGGCGGCCGATCGGCTCAGGCGCCTCGATGAGGGGGCCAGCGCCACCGATGTTGCCTACGCTCCGCGGGCCGACGTCAACCCCACGGATCTCATCCTCGTGAGCGTGCAGCTCACCGGCGGGCTCGACTTCCTCAATACCGTCGTTCCCCTCGACTCCGGCCGCTACCGCGACCTGCGGGGCGCCGGAGCCGAAGACCAGGCCACCCTGTTGCCGCTCGACCGCCAGTATGGGTTCCACCAGTCGCTCCCCACGCTGTCCCAGGCGTGGGCCGACGGTGAGCTCGCCATCGTGCACGGCGTCGGCCTGTCGAACTCGACCCTGAGCCACTTTGCCGACACCGACACCTGGGCTCGAGGTCGCCTCGACGTCGGGGACGGCACCGGCTGGCTCGGC
This sequence comes from Actinomycetota bacterium, assembly GCA_039029735.1. Classification (GTDB taxonomy): domain Bacteria; phylum Actinomycetota; class Acidimicrobiia; order Acidimicrobiales; family SZUA-35; genus CADEDH01. The sequence continues at coordinate 171,227 of JBCCFL010000006.1, forward strand.
CGGTCACTCGATGCGCTCGCTGCTGACGTCGATCCCCTCATCGGGGTGAGCATCGGGGGTCTGAGCCCATCGATGTACGGCCCCGGATGGGGTGCCGTGGCGCTGCCGGACGACGGCCGCCTGCCATGGTCGGCTGAGTTCGTCGAGGAGAATCCCGGCATCGTGGCCGCCTACCAGGGCCTGCTCGGGGTGAGCGGCCGGCCGGGGGCGCCCATGAGCCTGGCCGAACAGGTGCGGGGCAGCCAACAGCTGGTGCGCGACGTTGCCGACACGGTGGGTGGGGCCACCGACCTCGAACGGGCCGCAGCTGCCATGGAACTGTTCGAGGACGAGGACGAGGGCGAGGAGGAAGGCGAGGAACCGTCCTCGGAACGCCTCATCGGGAACCGGCTCTCGCTCGTCGCCGACCTCATCAACGGCGGGCTGCCGACGCGGGCCTATCACGTGGTGCACGGTGACTTCGACACCCACGCCGAACAGGCAGCCTCGTTCCCCCTCCTGCTGGGCGACCTCGATCAGGCGATCGCATCGTTTCGAACCAAGCTCGGGGCGAATGCCTCCAGGGTGGTGATCGCCACCTGGACCGAGTTCGGTCGTCGCCCCGACTGGAACGGCAACGGCACCGACCACGGCACGGCAGGCACGCAGTTCGTGCTCGGCCCGAGCGTGGTCGGTGGGCACCACGGGGAGCCTCCGCCCATGAACCGCTTCGACGACGAGGCCAACTTCCTCATCACCGGCGACTTCCGCGACTACCTCGGTGGTCTGACCAGCGGCGTGCTGGGCGTCGACCCCAACCACGCCGCCCCGGGCACCACCCGACCGATGGAGCTGATCCGAGCATGAACTCCCGCATCACGAGCCGCCTCATCGCGTCGGCGGTCGTGGCCACGGTGGCCGTTGGTGCCGGCGTGTGGCGCTACGCCTCCGCTGCGCCCGCCGATCCCACTGCGGCCGTCACAGGATCCAACGCGGCGCCGATGACCGATGGCGTCGTCGACGTCGCCGACGCTGCCGCCATGGAGATGGCCACGACCGCCGATCCGGCTACTGCGATCGCAGCGCCCATGACCGACGATGAGATCGCCGCCATGGCGGCTGAACAGTGTCTCGCGGTGATCGACGAGCTCCAACGGCGCGAGGAGGTGGGTGAGCTCACCGAGGCCGACTGGGGCCGAGAGCTCACCGAGGAGGAGTACGAGCAGCTCACGGTGCCTGCTCCTGCCTTCGACGGTGATGTGCTGGCGGCTGACGAGCGGCCGACGCTCACTGGATTCGGGCCGGCCGACGCCACCGCCCTCAGCAACGACGAGATCATCGATGCCGAGGGAGCCTGTTGGGAGTCCGGTGTACTGGCCTTCCTCGAGATCCAGGAGGACGACGAGTTCGACGAGGAGTTCGCCGACGAGGAGGACGTCGACGAGGACGGCGATCTCGGTGAGGACGACCTCGGTGAGTTCGACGAAGACGGCGAGCCGGTCGACGACGAGCCCGACGATCTCGACGATCCCGGCGACGAGTAGGGTCGGCGCGTGCGCATCCTCGTGATCGAAGACGACGCCGACGTGCGTGACGGCGTTGATCGGGCATTGCGGGCCGACGGCTTCGCCGTCGACACGGCCGACGACATCGAGCCGGCCGAGGTGCTTCTGGCGGTCAACCACTACGACACGATCGTGGCCGATCGCATGGTGCCCGGAGGCGACACCACCCAGCTCGTTGCGGCGTTGCGGGCCGAGTCCGAGCGCGTGCCCGTGCTGTTCCTCACCGCCCGCGATTCAGTGGAAGACCGGGTGGAAGGCTTCGAGATCGGCGGCGACGATTACCTGGTGAAGCCGTTTGCGATGGACGAGCTGATCGTTCGGGTGCGGTCGTTGTGCCGACGGGCCCCGGGCTCGGCGGCGCTACCGGTGCTCGAAGTCGGCGCCCTGGCGATCGACCGATCGAAGGCGGAGGTACGCAAGAGTGGTGTGCTCCTGCCTCTCACCGGGAAGGAGCGGTGCATCCTCACCCAACTCGCCACCGAGCCCGGGGTTCCGGTGACTCGATCGTCGCTGATCGAACACTGTTGGGACGAACACCATGACCCGATGTCGAACGTGGTCGACGCCCACGTGGCCTCGCTGCGACGCAAGCTCGGTAGTCCCAATCCCGTACGCACCGTGCGGGGCGTGGGGTTCGTGCTCGACGTCGACGCGTGACCGCACAGCGTGGAGTGCAGGCGGCCCGGGAGCTGCGGCGGCTGCGGCTGCGGGTCACCGGCCTGATCACGCTCCTCGCCATCGCGATCGTCGCCGTGTTCGCCTTCGTGGCGATCAGGCTCGACGCCCAGCTCCGCACCGAGCAGATCGAGGCCGACCTGCTCAACGAGGCGAGTCGCGTGGCCAGCCGGGTGGGCTTCATCGACGGTGAGTTCGATGGGGCCGCGCTTGGTGACCTGACGGATGAGATGGTGCTTGGCCTCCGCCCCGAGTTCGACGTGATCCGCATTCTCGATGAGCAGGAGCTGTGGGACTCAGTGCCGGAGATGAGCCGCGAGGAGGAGGCCGTTCGGGTCCGCGAGGTTGTGGTCGATCTCGACACCGACGTCATGGCCGACCTCCTCGACCTCGAGGAGCCCTGGGCCGATGAGGAGATGCGCACCGCACTCATCGATGATCCACCCGATCGGGTGTACGACGAGGCTCTCCGGGGCTGGATCGACGACATCGCCAACGAGCAAGGCATCGACCTGTACAACCCCACCGAGCTCCACGGCGACATCCTCGTCGACATCGAGACCTGGGCCGCCGAGGACGCCGTGGCCCTCGTGGCCGACGACGACGTGGATTGGACCTTCGACATCGAAACCGAGGCCGGCGTGCTCATGGCCCGCGGGGTGCCGGTGCGCAGCGGTCCCGAAGTTCGCGGTGCCGTTGTCGCCGTCACCGACCCGTCGGTGGCGATCGACGATCACCGCCAGTTCCAGCGCACGATCGCCGTCTCCGGAACACTCCTGGTGCTGTTCGCGGCCGGCTGTGCCTGGCTGGTGGCCGGCCGCACGATCCGGCCAGCCGCTCTGGCTCTGGAGCAACAGGAACGCTTCCTGGCCGACGCCGCCCACGAACTCCGCACTCCGATCGCGGCGATCCGGGCCACGGCCGAGGCACCCGCCTCCCCAGCCGAACAACGCGGCCAGCTCGACCGGGTGGCCGTGCTCGCCGCCGGGGCCGGTCAGCTCACCGACGATCTGCTGATGCTGGCCCGGATGGACGCCGATCGCCTCACGCTACAGACCGAGCCAGTGCGCCTCGATCTCCTCGTGGAGTCGATCGTCGACGACGATCCGGCCTTCACTCTCGACCTCGACGAGACGGTGGTGGCGGTAGACCCGGCGCTCGTCGAGCGGCTCATCCGGAACCTGCTCGTCAATGCTCGCAACCACGGCGGTGCCTCAGCGGGCTCACCAGCATCGGTCGAGGTCCAGGCCGGCCGTTTCGTGCTCCACGACCAGGGTCCGGGGGTGGATACCGCCGATGCCGACTCGGTGTTCCAGCGGTTCCGCTCCGGGCCAGCATCGAGCGGGCATGGGCTGGGCCTGCCCCTCGCCCGATGGATCGCACGGGCCCACGGGGGCGACCTGACGCTCGAGCCGAGTGAATCGGGGGCGCGGTTTGCGCTCCGCCTCCCTGTTCCTGCTCGGTAGGCTCCGCCTCCATGATCGTTAGCTGCGGTGAGTCCCTCGTCGACCTCGTGCCCGATCCCGTGCCCGGCGGAGGGCCGTTCAACGTGGCGGTGGCCTGTGCGCGGCTCGGCGCTCCCGTGCGCTTCGCCGGATGTGTGTCGACCGACAACTACGGCTCCCAGATCATCGACCATCTGGTGGCCAACGGCGTTGACATGGCCGCCGTGACTCGTACTGATGCCCCCACCGCCCGGGCAATCATCGAACACACCCCGAAGCTGGTGTTCCGCTTCGAAGGCACCGACACCGCCGACACGATGCTCGACACGGTGGATCTCTCCGATGTCGACGGCCCACCCCCGATCGTGCACGGCGGCACGCTCGGGCTGTTCCGAGGTCGAACGGCTGAGACACTGGCGCAACTGGCCGAGCGGCACACCGGGATCGTCTCCCTGGATCCGAACGTGCGGCCCCAGATCATCGACGATCGTGCCGGGTGGGACCACTTCCACGATCGGTGGCTCCCCCATGTCTCGATCTACAAGGGATCCGACGAGGATCTCGAGTGGATCTGGCCCGACCTCGATCCGGTGGCCGCGGCCGAGCGGTTGTTGGCGATGGGCGTGACCGCGGTGGTGCTCACCCGAGGCTCGGACGGCATCGTCGTCTACACCAGCGAAGACGAGATCAGCGCCGCCGCCCCAGCCGTGGACGTGGTCGACACCGTGGGTGCCGGCGACACGATCGTGGGCGCGATCCTCACCTCGCTTCACGAGGCCGGGGTGGCGAGCGACGAGCAGCTGGCGGCCATCGACTCCGGGTTTTGGAAAATCGCGGCCGATCGAGCCGTGGCCGCAGCAGGAGTCACGGTGACCCGGGCCGGGGCACAGCCGCCCCACCGCCACGAACTCGACTGGTAGCCGCTCAGGTCGCCCCGGCGATGCCGGTCAGTGCGACCCTTCGTCGTGGAAGAAGGCCTCGGTGCCCAGCTGGGCGGCGGCCTCCTCGAATGCGAGGATCAGCGCGAAGCCTGCGCCATCGCGAGAGTCATCCACCGCCATGATGCGGTTGTTGGCGAGCACGGGGTCGGTGGCCCGGGGATCGTCCGGGTCGGGTCGGTCATCCTCCTCAGGGCGGAGCACGGAAGCCGGGTTGCTCAGGGTGCCGGCGATCGCCGCCCGCCACGTGGAGCGGAGCAGCCGACCCTTGTAGGGCCCGACGGTGCCCACCGTGAACCCAACCAGTCGCCCGGAGCGTTCGGCCACGATCGCCAGCTCGGGGTGGGCGGCCATGAACCACCGGTAGGCCTCCCGCAGGTAGGGCACGCCCAGTTTCGAGATGCGCCACTCGGGAAAGTGGCGCATGTGGATCGAGAGCACGGGATTCAGGTCGGCGGCCGTCATCGGTCGGGTGGTCACGCCTGATGCGGGGTCACGGTCCCGGTCGAGAGAGCTGGTCTCGTCGTGGCCGGAGTCGACGAGGGCGGCCGTTGCCGCCACTGTCGGATTGCGCACGAACTCGGCAATCGACACCCGGCGCCCGAACACGTCGCTCATTCGGCTGACCGCCTGGATCAGGGCCAGCGAGTCGCCGCCGAGAGCGAAGAACTCTGATGTGCGGCTGATGGGCCGGTCGGGGGCGAGCACCTCCGACCACACCTGCGCCACCTTCTCCTCGGTGGAGCCCTGCGGTGCCGCCCACGCGTCGACGTCGGGTCCGCCCCGCCGCTCGGTCGGTGCCCGGTGGATGATCGCAGGGGCACTGGCGCCGGGCGCCGGGAGGGCCTTGCGATCGATCTTGGAGTTCGGAGTCTGGGGAAAGGCGTCGAGGGCGATGACCTGGGCGGGCACCATGTAATCGGGCAGGTGGGCGGCCACGTGCGCCCGGAGCTCTGCTGACTCCGGCGCAGCTCCGTTGGTCACGACGTAGCCAACCAGCCGCAGGTGCCCCGGCACGTCCTCTCGGGCAATCACCACGGCGGTGTCGACAGCAGGGTGGCGGTCGAGCACGGTCTCGATCTCCCCGAGTTCGATCCGGTGGCCCCGGATCTTCACCTGATGATCGGCTCGACCCAGGAACTCCAACACGCCGTCGTGGCGCCAGCGCACCAGGTCGCCGGTGCGATACACCGTTCCGCGGTCGAACGGATCAGGAACGAACCGATCAGCTGTGAGGTCGGGCCGGTCGTGGTAGCCGCGGGTCACGCCGGGGCCGCCGATCAACAATTCGCCGGGCACACCCACCGGTTGTGGCTCACATGCGGAGTTCACCACGTAGCAACTGGTGTTCGGGATCGGGGTACCGATCGGCACCGGGCCGTCGAGCGGCTGGCCGTCGAGGCGTTGCGTCGTCGACCAGATCGTGGTCTCGGTCGGGCCGTACATGTTCAGTACAGGGCCGTCCACCGCGGCCACCAGCTCGGCGGCCAACTCGGCCGGACACGCTTCACCGCCGACGAGCATCACGTCGAGGCTGCCCAGCGAGGCTCGGGTGTCCTGGTCGGCGAGGAGCAGCCGGGCGAGCGTTGGCGTGCACTGAAGATGCGTGACTCCGTGCCGAGCGATCAGCTCCGGCACGGTCTCGCCCGCCCCCCGAGTTGCGTCGGCGGTGGCGGGCGTGGTGGCTCGACGAAGCTGGTCGAGGCTGGTCAGGCCGTTCAGCACCGTGTCGGTCGGGATCCCGAAGTCGACCAGGCAGGCCACCTCGTCAACGCCGATGGCGCGGAGCTGTTCCACCATGGCTCGGGTCGACTCAGGATCACCGATGAGGCCGCTGGTCTCCATATAGCGGTCGGCGGCGTGGTCGAGCACGGCGTCGATGTCGCCGTCGCTCAGGTCGCCGAAGTTCACCGTTGCGGCCCCCGCCCCTCGGTTGGCGAACGTGGGAAACGATGCCGAGTGCCGAGCGAAGAGGTCGGTCGCCGTGCGCAGGTACTCCTTCAGCGGGCCTCGGGCCTCGTCTCGGGCGGCGTCGTGGTCGGACGCGATGAAGGTGTGCACCATCACCACGACGTGGCCCGTTGGCGACTCGCGGGTGGGCTGCCATGCCGCCCGGTAGCGCTCGATCTTGGCGGCGAGTTCGTCAATGCTCTGCCCGAGAAGGTGGGTGAGCACGCCGGCCCCGGCGTGTGCCGCGGCCTCGAAGGTCGCTGGGTTGCCAGCGGTCGTGATCCACGCAGCCAACTCATCGCGAACGGGCCGGGGTCTCGTCTGCACTGCCACCGGTTCGCCGTTCGGGCCTGGCATGTCGACCGTCTCGCCCCGCCAAAGTCGGCGCACGGCGTCGAGGTGATCGAACGTGATCGCCTTGTTGTTGGCGAACGCCTCTGGTCGGAGCACGAAGTCCTCGGGCATCCAACCCGAGGCGAAGGCCACGCCCGTGCGGCCGTTCGACAGGTTGTCGACGACGGCCCACTCCTCGGCGATGCGGGCGGCGGCGTGGAGGGGCGCCACCACACTCCCGGCGCGGATGTCGACGTGTTCGGTGACCATCGCGAGCGCCGCCCCGGCCACGGCCGGGTTCGGGTACAGCCCGCCGAAGTCATGGAAGTGGCGCTCGGGTGTCCACACCGCTGCGAACCCGTTCTGGTCGGCGAACCGGGCGCCCTCGGTGAGAAGCCGATAGCGCTCACTCGGATCCTCCCCCTCGTCGGCCGAGAAGTAGAACAGGCTGAACGCCGGTGAACCTGTGGCCGACGCACGGTCGGCGGCGCCGACGCTGATGGCGGGCACTGGACTGGCGCTGCGTTGGATCACCACGGTGAGCCCGCGGGTGAGGGTCCACAGCAGTTCCAGCACGGAGATGTCGAACGAGAGGCTGGTGACCGCCAGCCACACGTCTCCCGGCTGATGGGGTACTCGTTCGTCCATCGCCGCGCAGAAGCTCACCACGTTGCGATGCTCGACCATCACCCCCTTGGGGGTGCCGGTGGAGCCAGAGGTGTAGATCAGGTAGGCGAGATCGTGAGGTGTGGCCTCGGCGCTACCTCTCGGGGCGGATCGTGCGGCATCTTCGTCGGCGTTGACGTTCAGGATCTCGTCGACGAGGAGCACGGTCTTGCCGTCGCTGAGGTCGAGGGTGTCGGCGGCGCCGGGGTGATCGGAGATGATCACGGCCGCCGCCGAGTCGGCCACCATGAACGCCACCCGTTCAGCGGGATAGGTGGGGTCGAGCGGGAGGTAGGCGGCACCCGCCATCAACGTGCCCACGACGGCCGTCACCAGGTCGGCCGACCGGTCGAGATGAATGCCGACGACCTGACCGGGGCCGACGCCTTGGCCGCGTAGGGCGCCGGCGACGCGATCGGCCCGGGCGTGCAGGTCGGCGTAGGTCAGCTCGGTGCCGCTGTCGATCACGGCGGTCGTGGCCGGGAAGGCAGTGGCGGCGGCGCGCAGCAGCTGCGCCAGCGTCACGTCGTCGAGCGGGGTCTCGGTCTGGTTCCACTCTACGAGTACCTGCGTGCGCTCCGCCTCGGTGAGGAGGGGGATGTGGTCGACGGTGTCGGCACCGGAGGGGGTTGCGGTGAGCGCGGTGGCGAACACGGCGAACTGGTCGAGCAGCCGTCGAGCCGTGCGCCGCTCGATCGCGGCCTCGTCGATGTCGAGCTCCACGCCGCCGTCGTGGGTGACCACGACCGTGAGCGGGGCCGTCGTTGGCACCGGGGCCGCGCTGGATGCCAGTTCGATCACGAGCTCGGGCGTCGCAACAGGTCGGGCACGCAGCGCCGGGGCGCGTTGCCAGAGGTCGACGAGGTGGGTGTCGGCGGCCAGTACCTCGTCGAGTTCGGCAACGAGGGGCATCACATGATCGACCGCCGCTGTCGTCGGGTCGATGTCGACCGTCCACGGCACAGACGACGCGAACAGGCCCGTCGGGTGAGCGGAGACATCCACGGCCATGTGGACCGTCAGCTGCCGCTCGCTGGTGAGACGAGCGAGGAACAGCACGAACGCGGCGGCCGCCCCGGTGGCTCCGGCCCGGTCGACCAGCGGGGCGAGTGCCGGGAGGAGGTCGGGGTTGGTGAGCCGACGCCGCTGGGGTGTGCCGGCCACCCCTTGAGGGTCGGCCGATGTCGACATCAGGCCGGGAACGCTCGTCGGTGCGGCCGAGGCGAGGGCGTCCTCCCAGAAGGCCTCGTGGCGGGCGACGGCTTCGTGGCGCGTGCGCACGCCAGCCGCATCGTTTGCGTCGAGCACTGGCAGTTGGTGACCGACCGCCAGGTCGAGCTCGACGCCAACACGCACCGCGCCATCGGCGGTGGCCACGATCGATTCGCCGTCTGCGGTGTGGAGGATCGTGCCGGGCAACGTCGGTGATGAGGGCGAGTACCGGTGGCCGGGAGCGGGGGTGAGGTCGGTGCACACCACCGTTCTGTGGCCGAGATCGATCTTGGGCAGTCCGAGCGGGTTGGCGTGGGCTGGGCCGAAGTCGAGGGCCCGGGCCTGGTTCACGATCTCGGTCGTGCTGCGGTGCCACTCGACGAGGCCCGCGGCCGGCGGACGATGCCAGCGCCGGTGGACCACGTCGGGCGGCCGACCTTGGGCTACCGCAGTGATGGTGTCGGTCGCCAGACCCTCGACGAGGCGCTCGAAGGACCGGACGCCCGCATCGAGGCACGCCGTGTTGAGCGTGAACGCCGTGTCGGTCGGGTGCACGGGCACCGGCTCGCGAACCAGTACCGGCCCGGAGTCGACGGCAGCCTCCATCAGATGCCAGGTCACGGCGTGCTCGGTTGCCCCCTCCGCGATCGCCCACGAAGTGGCGTGGAGCCCTGCGCGCTCTGGGAGCGGCCCGTCGTGGAAGTTGATGGCTCCGTTCGTGGCCACGCCGAGCACGTGAGACGGCAGCACTCGAAGGTTGGCGATGCTGAACACGTGGTCGACCGGGTCCAGCGGTATGTGGCCTGCGATCACGGCGTCTGCGTCGAGAACGGCCGTGCCCTGCGAGGTGGCGTGATCGGCCACGAGCGTTGACGAGGTGATCACGGCGACCACAGGCCATCCGGCGCGGCGCAGGATCTCGACGCAGCGCACCGTGAGCACGTCGTCTCCGACCACGTAGCACCTGCGTCGGATCACACTCGCCCCCGTAGCCTCTGCGGCCCCTCCGGGCGCACCCATCGCGATGCCTGTACTACCGAACGAGATGGCCCCGAGGATCCGACACCAGGGGAGAGTGGGTGCGAATCCTCGGGGCCGTGGGCCGATTGGTCGGGAGGCCTGCTGGGGGAGCGGGGAAGGTGACTCAGCCGTTTGGCGGAGCGGGAACCACTGCTTCCAGCTCCTCGACCGATACGCCGAGGATCTCGGCGGCTGCGCCGAAGTCGGGTGGCGGACCGCCGAGCGCGGCCTGGAGTTCCTCGACCGACACACCGAGGGCCTCCGCTGCGGCGGTGAGGTCGGGGGGAGCGCCACCGGCACCACCGGCCGGGGCTGCGCCTTCCCCGGCACCGCCGGGAGCGGCGCCGCCCGGGGCCTCGCCGCCACCCCCCGGGCCGCCGGCGCCAGCATCGGCGCTGGGCTCACCGTTCAGGCAGCGGGAGATGTAGGGGTAGGTGTCGGTCACGATGTAGGCGTAGGTGCCGTCGATCACGGCACCGTTGCACTCGTCGAGGTCTCCTGACCCGGCGGTGTACACCCAGTCGGAGTTGAAGGTGCCGTCGGGATTCGTTCCCTCCACCTCGACCGAGAGGCTGTCGGGCCCGGAGGCGACGCAACCGCTCCCCGTCCTGGCGTCGGTGTCGAGGGCATAGCTCGACTCGTAGGCGCCCGACTTGGAGTAGTAGGCCAGGTAGCCGTCGGCCATGAAGCCGATCAGAACGAGGTCGTCGTCGGTGGCGTAGGCATCGACGAGCAGTTCGGAGATGCCGTGGTAGTGGTACTCGCCGGTTGGTTGCACGTGGGCGTTGTTGAAGTCGAGACCGAGGTCGAGCAGCTCCTGGATCGCTTCGATCCGGAAGGTCTCGCCCGACTCACAGGTCACGGTCTCGGCGGTCGCCGGTTCGAACTTCACCCCGTTGATTGCCACGCCAGGCGTGCGGGCGTTGACGGCGCCGCCGGTGTAGACGGGCTCGGTCGGGAAGGTCCACGTCAGGTCCTGGGCTGTGATCACGTTGGGGTTGCCGGCGTTGGGGAAGTCGCCGGTCTCGTGGTCGGGGAGTGCGTTGGTCTCGATCACCCGGGAGCCGCCGTCGACGGTCACCGTCACCATCGTTCCGAAGGCCTCGTCGGCGAGTTCGTAGGTGCCGAGATAGTCCGACGCGGTGGGGATCGTGCCGTCGGCGACCGGCGCATCCTCGATGCTGCCAGCGCTCACGGGTGTGGCGCCGTTGTCGGTGGGGCTCTCGTTGGTCGTGCTGTCAGCGGCGGCTGAATCGGTGTCGGTCTCAGTCGATTCGGTGTCGCTGTCGGCGGCGACCGCTGAGGCGTCGGGGGAGGCGTCGGCCGATTCGCCGTCGGTGTCGCTGCCGCAGGCAGCAAGCACCAGGGCGCCAGCGACAAGAATCGAGACGATTCGACTGGCATTGTGGGGGATCTGAAGCATGTGGTGCATTGTGCGCGCTGAACCTTAACGAGAGCTGGGAGCCCCCTTGGAGTTCCCGGGCACATCGAGACTTCCGCGTTCGGGGCGCTCCGGGATGCTCGATTCGCACACCCAGATCAGGTCCACCCGGCGGCGTTCGTGCCACTCGTCGGGGGAGTCCTCAGGGTGCTCGTAGGGCCGGATCGCTGCCACTCGCACGCCGAGCTCCGTAGCGAGGCGGGCGACGGGCGACGCTCGGTCGAGCCCGAGCTGGGGGTTGCCGCCGTGCCTTCGCGTCGGGAGATGATCGGTGTGGCCCTCCACGATCACCACGGCGCGGTCGAGCTGGCATCGCCAGCCTTGGTCGTCGAACACACATGGTGAGCGCAGCGCCTCGGTGATCACTCGGTGCACCTCGGCGGCGGTGGTCTCGTCGAGGGTGGAGGAGTTGTTGGCGTACCGGGCGGCGGTGATTGGCTGCGTGATGCAGTCCGCCCGGGACGGGTCGATCGGGGCCGGCTCGGTTGGCAACGTGGTCGAGGTCTCGGTGTGGCTCGAGGCGACGCCGACCGGCTGGTCACCGAGGAGCGTCTGGTAGAACACGCCAGCGATCAGCACGGCGCAGATGAGTATGGCCACCCGGGTCACGACGGCGGCCCCGACGCGAGGATCCAGCCGATGAGGGCGATCATCGTGAGTGCGAGACCGATGGCGCCCACCGAGATCAGCCCCACGATCGCAGGGGTGTCGGGCTGGCGGCGTTCAGGGGGTCGGCGAGGTTCTGGTCGGTTTGTCTGCTCTGTGTCGTATGCCATGTGAGCAGTTAGCCAGAGTTGGCCTTCTTCCAGCTAGGGCGAACCGTCATCGATATGGAGCGCTTCAATGACGTTCGTCATACGTCGAAACGAAAAATGTCCGTGCGATGTCATACGTTGGCGTCATTCGGGAAAAGTTTGCTACTCATACGGAGAAAAGTCAGACTGTCGTAGACCTATCGAGGGGAGGTCACGGTGAGCGCTCCATCTCAGCCGCTTCGAGTCGTATACGCCGGCCGATCCGTTGCCGTGCGTGCCCGAGCGTTCACCCCCGTGTTGATGGCCCGGGGCCACTCCGTGACCGTGGTCGACTCCGTCGATGACGTTCCCCTCAGTCCGCTCCCCGATGTGATCGTTCACGAGCCGCTCGAGAAGTGTTCCTACGGGGTCGCAGGCTCGTGTGCCCTTGCCAGTCGGTTTCCGGAACAGACGCTGCTGCTCGCGGTCTTCTGCGACATCGGCCCGTCGCGAGCGATGTTCCTCCACCACGCGATGGCCGGACGTTGCCATCCGCGCATGCTTCTGCATTGGCCCGGCAACGACGACTGGTGGGAGGAGGAGGGTCAGGGGCTGATGGAGCGGGCCGTTGCCCGTGAACCGATCGTGGAGCGAGTGGCGGTGTTCCCCTCGGATCTCGATTTCAAGGCTGATTGCGACCTTGGTGTGTTGATGGACCGGAAAGGGTTCCGCGACTTCCTCCACCTCGCTGCGGTACACACCGACTGGGGGTCGTTCGCTGATCTCGACAAGCTCCTCAATGTGGCGAAGGGAGTCTCCAAGAACACCAGCAGCAAGCTCGGAACCGAACTCAAGCGGCGCGGGCTCGTGGCGGCTGACCGCGACTGGACTGCGCAGCGGTTGAAGGGCCTGGTGAGCAGCCACCGGTCGTTCATCCTCGCCTATGGGCAGGGCCACCTCGGCCTACCCCGTCCAACCGCACCGATATGGGACGCCCCCAACATGTAGCGGGCAACGCTCATCGACGGTGGGCGTGGCCATGATTGCGGAACAGGAGGTGATCGATGTCGGAGATCGCAGGCCAGGACAGCCCGGCCACCAGCGGCGACTGGGCCTCTGTGCGCCGAGTGCACTTCTATGTGAGCGACCTCATCGCCCGTGACATCGAAGCCTTCGGCATCGGTGTTCCGGAGCGCCGGATGTTCGAGGCGCTGCACTTCGGCGAGTGGGTCTCCCACCAGGACGGGGTCTCCGTCGCCGCCATCTGCGAGATGATCCCCGAACGGCCCGCGGCCCAAACGGTGGCGTCGATCCTCGATCGAATGCACACCCAGGGTTGGGTCGAACGTCTCGCCACCAAGAGTGCGGGTCCTCACGGCGGGCGACTGTGGTCGCTCTCGCCTGGTGGTCGCGAGGTGCGCAACGAGTACAAGCGGATCGTCGAGATCGTGCTCCAGGAGGTGTACTCCGACGCCACCAACGAGGAGCGTGCGGCGTTACTCGACAACGCACGAGTCGCGATGCAGCAGAGGCACACCTTGCTTGCGCCGGTGGCCGATCCGTCGGCCCCATCAGACACCCCCACTCGCAACAACTGGGGTGCGCTACGGGCCACGCACTTCTACATCAACGACGAGCTGCTCTCCCGGGCGAAGCGGCTGGGGGTCGAGGTCGTGGAGCGACGGGTGCTCGACTATCTCGCCTTCGCCGATGACCGTGGTGCATCCGATGGCGTTCGACTCCCGGCCCTCTCGGCGATGATCCCCGGCGCCCCTCGACTGCAGACGGTCGAGTCGGTACTCGAGCGGATGATGCTCTGGGGATGGACGGAGAAGATGGAGGACGCTCCATCGGGCCCGAAGCGGCAGGCGGTGCGATGGCGGCTCACGCCGAGGGGTCACGAGATCCGGGTGGGATACAACGGGTTCGCCGAGGTGACGCTCAGGCAGGTGTACACCGATGGCGGCAGTACCGATCGCATGCTGTCGTTGGCGGCGAAGGCCGAACAGCACCGAGTTCTGCGGATCCTCCCGATCGTGGAGGCCGAGCGGCGAGCGTCGGCCAGGACCGGGGCCGGGGACGGGGCCGACGAGGGTGGGGCCGGTGAGGCCGATGGCTGAACGGGCCGGAACGGCTGACGACGGAGGGCGGCTCGATTGGGGGCCCCTCCGCCGGGTGCACTTCTACGTGAGTGACCTCATCGCCCGAGACCTCGGCGCCTTCGGCGTGTACGTGCCGGAACGGCGGGTGTTCGAAGCCTTGCACTTCGGCGAGTCGGTCTCTCATCAAGATGGCGTCTCGATCGCTGCGATCTGCGGGATGCTCCCCGAGAACCCACCGGCCCAGACCGTGGCCTCGACGTTGGAGCGCATGCGAACGCAGGGATGGGTGGAGCAGCTGGCCCGCAAGAGTGTCGGGCCGCACGGGGGTCGGCTCTGGGCGCTCACCGACGACGGTCGTGGCGTTCGAGACCGCTACAAGCAGATCGTGGAGGTGACGCTGCGCGAGTTCTACTCAGACGCCACCAACGAGGAGCTGAGCGCGATGCTCAAGAACGGCCGCGCCGCACTCGCGCTGCAGAACGAACTCCTCGTGCCGGTGGCTGATCCGTCCTCGCCCTCCGATCCACCGTCACGAAGCGACTGGGGAGCCCTTCGCGTCACCCACTTCAACATCAACGATCAGCTGTTGGCCCGCGCGAAGAGCCTCGGCGTCGACGTCATGGAGCGACGCATGCTCGACTACGTGGCGTTCGCCCACCACCGCGGCGCGCCGATGGTCAGCTCCGCTGGCGTGTCAGCGATGGTCCCCGGCAACCTGAGGATTCAGAGCATCGAGGCGGTGCTCGATCGCATGGTCGACTGGGAGTGGGTGAGTAAGACGGTCGACACACCCCGAGGCTCGCGGCGCTCCGTGACGAGGTGGTGCCTCACTGACCAGGGTCGAAGCGTACGAGACTCCTACAAGCGGTGGGCAGAGCGGACCACGGCTCAGGTGTATGCCGGTGGTCACGAGAGCGACACGGAGCTGCTGTTGTCGTTGGCGGCGAAAGCCGAGCGGCACCGGAACCTCCGCCTCGAACCGATCGTGACGATGGAGATCCGCCAGCTCAACGAGGAATCCTGAGGTTGCCTGCGTGATGTGACGCCTGCACCCTCGACGCGCCGTCCAGTTCGGGTCGAAGGGGTCGACAATGGAAGCGTGAATCCCGTCGTCTTCGCCCTCCGCGCGCTCAGCCTCGTGCGCCGAGTCGTGCTCGCCATGTCGTCGCGCTTCGTCGGCCTGTCGCGCCATGGCGTGGTGGCGGCCGAGCGGTTCGCCAACCGGCCCGCCCATCGTCGCGGCGCCCAGTACGTGGCGAGCCAGCTCGCCGGCTCGGTGTTCATCGGCATCGGCGTGGCGCTCTTCGTTCACGCCGAGCTCGGTGTTCCCGCCTACGACGTGATGCTCACCGCGCTACGCGACCAGCTCGGTATCACGCTCGGCCAGGCCGCGTGGCTGCTCACGGGAACCCTGTTCGGCGTGGCCACGCTGCTTGGCAATCGGCCACAGCTGTCGGGCCTTGCGTACATGCTCGCCAACGGCATCGCCGTCGACGCCGCCGTGGCCCTCATCGTGCCGCCCGAGGCGATGGTGCTGCGGCTGGCCTTCGTGGTGTTCGGCACGCTGGCCATCGCCGCCGGCGTGGCCCTGATCGTGCACGCCGGCCTCACCGGTGGCGCCATCGAGCTGCTCATGCAGGCCGCGCACGACCGCGGCATCGATCCGTTCCGGGCGCGCTATGCCCTCGAGATCGGCATCGTGGTGGCTGGCGTTGCCCTGGGCGGCGACCTCGGCCCGGCCACGATCTTCTTCGTCCTCACGATGAGCCCGGCCCTGAAGTTCGGTCAGCAGGCCCTCCGGGATCATCGCGAGGGAAGGGCACTACGGCTTGCCGCGCCGCCCCCGGCAACCCAGCGCTGACCTGGGAGCGAGCTCGGAAACCCGGCCAGGTGCGACCAAAGTCTCATGATCATGGCATGAACTCGGCCTCTGGCTAGTTTCACTCCTGTTCTGTTCCCGCAACCCTCATCCACCATGGAGAAGATGCACACCATGTGGCGAATCCTTTTTGCCCTGCTCGCCCTCACTCTCGTGGCTTCCGCCTGCGGAAGTAGCGACGACGAGGAGGCCACCGACACCGAGTCAACCAGCGACGCCGAAGACGCTGAGCACAGCGACGACGACGATGCCATGGAAGACGACGACGCCATGGAAGACGACGAGGCCATGGCCGATGACGAGGCCATGGAGGACGAGGAGGCGATGGCAGACGGCGAGTTCGAAGGCGAACTCGTGATCGGCGCTATCCCCGACCAGGACCCCGAGGTGCTGGCCCGCAACTACGAGCTCGTCGCCACCTACCTCGCCGAGGAAGTCGGCGTTGACGTCCGCTTCGAGCCCGTGACCGAGTACGAGGCTGCCGTCACCGCCTTCCGGGTGGGTGACCTCGACCTGGTCTGGTTCGGCGGTCTCACCGGCGTGCAGGCCCGTATCCAGGTCGACGGGGCCAACGCCATCGCGCAGCGCGACATCGACGAGCAGTTCACCTCGGTGTTCATCGCCGGCACCGACACCGGCATCGACCCGTTCAACGACGTGGCAGGGCTGAGCGCTCTGTCCGGCCGTTCGCTCACCTTCGGCTCCGAGTCGAGTACGTCGGGCCGCCTCATGCCGCAGTCGTTCCTCGACCAGGCCGGCCTCACCCTCGATGACCTCGACGGTGAGCCAGGCTTCAGCGGCTCCCACGATGCCACCATCGAACTCGTGGAGGCCGGTACCTACGAGGCCGGCGCCCTCAACTCCCAGGTGTGGGAGGCTCGCGTCGAGGCCGGCGAGGTCGACCTCGATCGGGTGCAGGTGGTGTTCGAGACGCCCGAGTACTTCGACTACCACTGGGTGGCCCGTCCCGAGCTCGGCACGGATCTCGAGGGTCGGATCGTCGAGGCCCTGATGGCGCTCGATCCCTCCGATGCCGACGAGGCGGCCATCCTCGAGTTCTTCGGGGCCGAGTCGTTCATCGAGACCACCAACGACAACTACGCCGACATCGAGGCCGTTGGCCGCGAGATCGGCAGCATCGACGGCTGATCCCGCCTACGTTCGACGAGATGGCGCCCACTCCGCTCGTCGTCTTCGATGAGATCTCCGTTCGCTACCCCGGCGCCGAACGCAACGCTGTCACTGATCTGACGTTGTCGGTCGGCCCCGGGGAGCGGGTGGCCCTCGTCGGCCCGTCAGGGGCAGGCAAGAGCACGATCCTGGCGCTGAGCGCTGGCCTCACCCTGCCAACGACTGGTGCGGTGGAGGTGCTCGGGGTACCGAGCGAGCGGCTGGGTCGCCGGTCGCATCGGGCCGAGCGCAGTCGCATTGGCGTGATCAGTCAGGACTTCGCGCTGGTCGGCCCGCTGCGGGTGGCGAGCAACGTGGCTGCCGGTCGCCTCGGCCGGTTCTCGTGGTTCGACGCCGTGCGGGCGCTGGTCCGGCCGCGGCCGATCGAGGAAATCGGCGAGGCCCTCAACACGGTGGGTATCGCCCACAAGCTCTGGGAGCGGGCCGACTCCCTGTCGGGCGGCGAGCAGCAACGCACCGCCATCGCCCGTGCACTGTTCCAAGGCCCGGATCTGCTCCTCGCCGATGAGCCGGTGAGCGCACTCGACCCCGCCCGGTCTGAGGCGGTGATGGGGGTGCTGGCCGAACAGGCGGCCGCCAACGGCCGGGCCCTGATCGCCAGCATGCACGATGCACCGCTGGCCCTCGCCCATTGCGATCGCATCATCGCCATGCGCCAGGGCCGCATGCTCTTCGATCGCCCGTCCGCCGAGGTGTCGGCAGAGCTGCTCGACGAGCTGTATCGGCTGGAAGCCACCGCGGGGTGACCGGCCCGTGACGGCCACGGTCGAACGCCCGGCTCGGCTGGAACTGCCGGAGAAGACCGTGCGGCGCGACCAGCGGCGCTGGGCGATCGCCATTGCGCTGGTGATCGGTTGGTCGATCGCGACCGCTGGTCTCGACGTGAGCGAGATCGTCAACGAGCGCGGCGTCACCCAGCTCCGCAAGTTCTTCGCCGCCATGGTCGCGCCCGACCTGAGCCCGTCGATGCTCAGCCTCACCGTTCGCGAGGCGGGAGTGACCGTTGGTTATGCGCTGCTCGGCACCGCCCTCGCCGTGATGATCGGCGCGGTCGGCGGGGTGCTGCTCACCGAGCGGATCTGGAGCTCGCAGCAGGGCGTGATGGGCCGCGGCCGCTACGGCTGGGCCACGGCCCGAGTGCTTCTGGCCGTCCCTCGCTCCATGCACGAGGTGGTGTTCGGCCTCATTCTGGTGAACATCCTCGGCCTCGATCCGCTGGTGGCCGTGCTCGCCATCGGCATCCCGTACGGCGCGGTGACGGCCAAGGTGTTCGCCGAGTTGCTCGATGACGTGTCGCTCGACGCCGAGCAGGCGCTTCGGGCTTCGGGGGCGGGCCGGCTCACGGCGTTCGTGTTCGGCACGGTGCCCCAGGCTCTCAACGATCTGCTCTCCTACGCCTTCTACCGCTTCGAGTGCTCGCTGCGCAGCGCCGCCATTCTCGGCATTGTCGGCGCCGGGGGCCTCGGCTTCCAGCTGGCGTTGTCGTTCCAGTCGCTTCGCTACGACGAGATGTGGACGTTGTTGTGGGCGCTCGTGATCCTCTCGGGCCTCGCCGACCGCTGGTCATCGGTGGTGCGCCGTCGTCGTAACTCGCTGGCCGCCGAAACCCACGCCGACACCGCCGATCCGAGCGTTGTGGCGAAGGCGCCCGCGGCCGACCGCTTCCTCCAACTGAGCGTGCTCGTCGGTGCGATCTCGGTGCCGGTGGCGTGGGTGGCCCTGGGCATCGAGATCAGCAACCTCTGGAGCGAGCGAGCCCGCATCCTCACCGCCGAGTTGGTGCGGGACGCCTGGCCGCCCGAGATCGGTGCCGACGGGTGGGCCGGCCTGATCTCCGACTCGCTCGACACCATCGCCTTGGCCGTGCTGTCCACCGCCATCGCGTTCGCCATCGCATCGCCCATCGCCTTCCTCGCGCGGCGGCCCTCGGGCGGCCGCCCCGGCCTGGCCCACGTCGGGGGGCTTCTGCTCTCCTCGGCGTTGCGGTTCGTGCTGCTCGTCGCCCGGTCGGTACCACCCCCCGTGTGGGCGTTCGTGGTCGTGTTCGTGCTGTTCCCTGGCCTGTGGCCGGGCGCCGTCGCCCTGGCGATCTACAACGGAGGGGTGCTCGGCCGCCTGCAGGGCGAAGTGGTCGAGAACCAGGACCCCCGCCCGGCCGAAACCCTCAAGGCAACCGGGGCAACAGCCGCTGGCGCCCTCACCGTGGCCACGGCTCCGGCGGTGGCCAGCCGCTTCGTGGCCCTCGGGTTGTACCGCTGGGAGGTGGCGATTCGCGAGACGGTGGTGGTGGGCATCGTGGGCGCAGCCGGCCTCGGGCGCCGCCTCGACGAGCAGACTTCGGCCTTCGCCTACGACAAGATCGTCGTGACGATCGCCGCACTGTTCGTGGTGACGGTGGCCGTCGACTTCGCGTCGGCCTCGATCAGGCGCTCGTTGCGCTAGCTGTTCCGCCGTTGGGCGACGGCCAGCACGGCTGCGAGGGCTGCCTGCTCCGCTGCTGGCTCGGTGATCGAACGCAGTGCGGCCACCCGCTGATCGAGGTCGGCCAGCGCAGGAGGGTTGCGTTCGAGCTGATCGAGCCGGTGGGCGAGGGCGGCGTGGTCACCCACGGGGACCAGCCCCGGGTAGTCGGCTCCGAGAAGCCCGGTATTGCCATCGATGCTCGTGCCGACCACCGGCACACCGGTGGCGATCGCCTCGGTCACCACGTTGGCGCCGCCCTCGGCTCGAGACGTGCACGCCAGGAGATCGGCGCTGGCCAGCAGCGACATCGCCGCGGGGCCATCCACCTCCCGATGCCAGTGATAGCGGGGATTGGTGGCGTGCTCCTCTTCGGCGAGCTGTTGCCACTCGTCGTCGAGTGCGCCGCCGGCGTGGTGCACCATCACCGAACTCGAAGCGGGGAGCAGTCGGGCCGCCCGCGCCGCCAGCAGCGGATCCTTCACCTCCCGGAGGTGGGCGAGCACCACAACCCGGAACTCACCGTCGATCAGCTGGCGAGGCCGAATCGACGTCGGGTCGACCGACTGGTGCACCACCACGCTCTTCGCGGCCCACTCCTGTCGCATCCGCTCGAGCCGATCGACGGCGGAGCGTTGCAGCACGATCACTGCATCCGCCCGCTCGATGGTGGCTGCCGCTTGCCGGTCACCGGGCAGATCCCGATAGAGGTCGGTGCCAGTGAGGGCCACGATCACGGGCTGGCCTGCGCGGTGCTCGGTCCACCAGTCGACGATCGTGGCCGCTCGACGGGCGTGGAGGGCGATCAGCACCCCGGCCCCGCCGAGCGTCGTGGCGACCGACGTGGCTGGGTCCGCCTGTTCGGCGAAGGGCACCACGGCCACTTCGTGGCCGAACTGACGGAGCAGGGTGGCCCACCGGGTGGCCGTCACATGGTTGCCGGAGCGGGCCGACGGACGGGCCGGCGTCGCAATGGCGATCGAGGTCACCGAGGGCAGGTGCGGAAGCCGGCGTACACGTCGCGCCGGTCGGGGGTGAAGTAGTTGCGGAACGTGGAGCGCACGTACCGGTTGCGGGTGGCCCACGACCCGCCCCGGAGCACCTTGCGCGACCCGAACCACGGCTCGGAGTTGTCGCGGTAGGCGTCGGGCTCGAAGTGGGGGTACGGCTCGAAGGTGGTGGCCGTCCACTCCCACACGTTGCCGATCAGTTGGCGGTGGCCCCAGGGCCCGTCACCAGCGGCGAAGGCGCCGACGGGAACGGTGCCGCCAGTGGTGGCGTCGAGGGCGGCCTCACCGGGGAGCGGATCGCGCCCACCCCACGGGAACCAGGGTTGGCGGGCGCCGTCGGGCCCGGTGGTGGCGGCCACTTCCCACTCGGCCTCGGTGGGGAGCCGCCGCCCCGCCCAGCGGCAGAAGGCGTCGGCCTCCCACCAGCAC
Organism: Actinomycetota bacterium; assembly: GCA_039029735.1. Lineage (GTDB taxonomy): Bacteria > Actinomycetota > Acidimicrobiia > Acidimicrobiales > SZUA-35 > CADEDH01. The sequence continues at coordinate 192,256 of JBCCFL010000006.1, forward strand.
ACGTGCACCATGGGGTGATCAGCCGTGGCCATGATCGGCTGCCACTCGGCTCCGATTTGTCGTTCCCATCCGTCGACTCCTCGCCGCCAGTAGGCGGGCTCGGTGGCACCGACCGACTGCTGCCAGGCCAGTCCGTCGGCCGACCACAATGCGGGTGTGTGGTAGCCCCCGGCGTCGACGAAGGCCGCATACTCGGCCACGGTCACCGGGGTGACTGCCATGTGGAACGAGTCGAGCTCCACGGCGTGGGCCCACTTCTCGTTGTCCATCACGAACGGCTGGCTGCGGGAGCCCCCGATCACGTGGCGGCCACCAGCAACTGGTCGGTCGCCGCTGATGGGCTCGCCGTCGACCACGGGCTCCGCAGCAACGGGCCGGGGGCCCCAGTCGAGGGTCTGGCGGGTGTAGGTGAGGGCCTCGAAGTGGGCGTCGTGGTGCATCACGGCGTAGGCCACGTAGGCGTTGGTGGAGTCGAGGCCACGGTTGTCGTTGACCACGTCGATCAGCGCGTCACCAACCCGACGGAGGTAGCTGATCGCGTCGCCGGGTGAGGGGTGGTTGAGCTGCCAGCGGGTGCGATGGCCCACCTTGCCGGAGTCGTACCGCTCGTCAACGTCGCCCAGCAGCGGGGCCCGCCCGTGGAGCTGGCGAAGCACGAACCACTCGGCGAACCAGGCCACATGAGCGAGTTCCCACACGGGAGGGTTCACGATCGGAAGGTAGGGGCCCATCCAGCGGTTGTCGTCTGGAGTGAAGTCGGCGGTCGTTGACACCACCTTGTCGGTGGCGTCGGCCACCCAGCCGGCGAGCGCGGCGTCGTCGACCCAGTCTGCGAGCTGCACACTCCGACCGTATCCGCACCCCGTGGCGGGCAATAAACTGAAAGCTCGCAGCACCGGAGGTTCCCCTTGACCGACGCTCAGACGTTCCGTCTCACCCAGTTCAGCCACGGAGCCGGTTGAGGCTGCAAGCTCGCACCAGGCGAGCTCGCGCACGTGGTGCGCGATCTGAACTCTGAACAGCCAGGTGAGCTGATCGTCGGAACCGCAACGGGTGACGATGCCGCCGTGTGGCGCCTCGACGACGACCGGGCGTTGGTGTCCACCGCCGACTTCATAACGCCGGTGGTTGATGATGCGCGCACCTGGGGCCGGGTGGCCGCGGCCAACAGCGTGTCGGACGTCTACGCCATGGGCGGTCAGCCGCTGTTCGCCCTCAACCTCGTGGGGTGGAACACCGATGCCCTGCCCACGGCTCTGCTCGGTGAACTGCTGGCCGGCGGGCAAGACATTGCCACCGCGGGCCACTTCGCTGTGGTGGGTGGCCACACGATCGACGACCCCGAGCCGAAGTACGGGATGGCCGTGACCGGGCAGGTGCACCCTGATCGAATCCTGACCAACGCCGGGCTCACCCCCGGGCAGCACATCGTGCTCACCAAGCCGCTCGGCGTCGGCGTGATCACCACCGCCATCAAGGCCGACGTGGCCTCGGCGGAGATCGCCGACGGTGCCGTGGCATCCATGACCCGCCTCAACGACGTGGGCTCCCGGCTCGCCCTCGGGGCCGGCGCCACCGGATGCACCGACGTGACCGGCTTCGGGCTGCTCGGCCATCTCGGGCGCATGGCGATCGAGTCGGGGGTCAGCGTCACCGTTGCCTTCGATGCGCTCCCGTTCCTCCCCGGCACGCTGGAGCTCGCCGCCGACGGGATCATGCCCGGCGGCAGCCGCCGCAACCTCGACTGGGGCCTCGACCTGCTCGATGCTGGCAGCCACAGCGAAACAGAGCAGCTGCTGGTGGCCGACGCCCAGACCTCGGGCGGCCTTGTGTTCGGCGTCGACCCGGGTGAGTCTGAGGCGGTGGTCGAGCAACTCACGTCGTCGGGCCACACCGCTGCGGTGATCGGCACCACGAGCGAGGGCGCCGCGGGGTTCATCCTTCGCTGATCTGGCCGTGGCCGTGGCCGTGGCCCTGGCCCTGGCGCCGGGCTGGCTCGGCACCGGGGCCACTTGGGCCCCCGATCGGCCCCGCACTAGCGTCGCGGCACGAGCCGCAGCAGGTCGGGGGGCCACGATGACGGCGTTGGACTCGATCGACATCCACAGCATCGACCGCTACGAGAGCGGTGGGTATCCGTGGGCTGCGTGGGACCAGCTGCGGGAGACCGACCCGTGTCACTGGTACGAGCGCGACGGATTCGCCCCGTTCTGGGCGATCACCAGGCACGAGGACGTGAAGACGATCGGGTCGGATGCCCGCCGGTTCATCAACGGGGGAGGTCGGCTACGGCTGCGCGACATCGAGATGGACGCCAGGATCGAGAGAGGCCGCCGCCGCAAGATCGAGGACCGCGGATGGGATCCGGACGAGCCGGAGGATCTGGTGTTCCTCGACGCTCCACGCCACACCGAGATGCGAATGCTCTCCGCCCGCCACTTCACGCCAGCTCGGTGCCGGGAGATGGCAGCGGTGCTGGCCGCCGATGCGGCCGAGATCACGGCGACGTTCCGGACGCGGTTGGAGGCGGGGGAGACCGTCGATCTCGTGCACGACTATGCGGTTGCACTGCCGCTGACCACGATCTGCACGATGATGGGCATCGAGGCCACCCGTTGGTCGGACATCCACCGTTGGACGGATGCCCTGTTCGACATCGAGTCGATGCGGTTCGCGCTCCCCGGCGAAGACCGCTACGCAATGCGTAAGCGCCTCCATCGTGAGTACCACGAGTTCAAGGTCGACCTCATCGAACAGAAGCGGCGCAACCCGGGTGACGACCTGGCCACGGTGCTGGTCAACGCCGAGATCGACGGAGTCATGCTCACCGACCAGCAGCTCCACGGCTATCTGAACCTTCTGATCGCCGCCGGCAACGAGACCACCCGCAACGCGTTGAGCCGCGGGATCATGACCTTCGTCGAGCATCCGGACCAGGCCGAGCGCCTGCTCTCGGCTCCAGAGGAGCTGGTGGAGTCGGCCGTCGAAGAGGTGGTGCGATGGACCACCCCCGTGATCCAGTTCGCTCGAACCGCCGCCGAGGACGTGCAGTTGCACGGTGAGGTGATTCGAGCCGGCGACCATGTGGGTCTGTGGTACGGCCCGGCCAACCGCGACCCGCGTGTGTTCCACGATCCCTACGGGTTCGACATCGGACGCGACCCGAATGAGCACCTCGGGTTCGGGCACGGCGCCCACTTCTGCCTCGGGGCGAACGTGGCTCGGTGGGAGTTGCGAGCCGCCTTCCGAGCGCTGGCTGACACCGACGTGCTGCGCCGGCTCCGGCCAGCAGCCGAGCCCGTGTGGCTCACCGACCTCCACGTCGGCGCCTGGAATCAGGCCCTCGTCACCTACTGACGCCCGGCACCGATCCGGGAACCACAACGGCCGGGCCCGCAGGCCCGGCCGTTGCCAATCACGAGTGCCGGCCGTCGCCGGCCGTCCTACTCGGCCGGAGCCGTCGGGGGATTGGTGATGATGATCCGACCTTCGCCGCCCTCCGGATACTGGGCTGCGGTGATCGTGCCACCCAGGCCACCGTTGGCGCTGTCGGTGATGTAGTTGGCCAGCGCCTGCTGGTAGCTCACGCCCAGCACCGTGAACGTGTCGGGCAGCGGGTACTGGTCGCCACCGCGGGCGAGGAAGTCGGTGATCGCCACGTCGATCGTGGGTGCACCGCTCACCACGGCACCGTTGGCCACGATCTGCGTGCCGTCGGCGAGCGCGATGCTCACCACCCGGGAGCCGGCGGTGGTGATCTGGCCGGTCTCCTCGTCGATGATCTGGGCCGTGCCCGAGCCGTCGACTTCGACGGTCATCCCCGCCACCTGGGCGAATCGGCCGTCGGTGAACTCGATGCGGCTGTAACCGTTCTCCATCACCTGCTTGAGCTGCTCCGGCGTGACGTCGGGAACAACCGTGATGAGGTTGGAGAACGGCACCATGGCGAAGGTGTCGAGCTCGGTGACGTCACCGTCGTCGATCACGCTGTCGTTGCGGATGCCGCCGCCGTTCTGGATGGCTACCTGAGGGCTGTCGACGCCGAACGACGCCGCCAGCTGCTGCGCCTGCCAGAGCTGGGAGTCAGCGATCAGGTTGCCCTGGTTCGTCTCCTGGGTGCGCACGTTGGCCCGCACCCCGTCGAGGGCGACCTCGCTCGTCGCGAGCACGTTGGCCGCCTGCTCCTCGATGGCCTTCGCCACCGGATCGCTCGACGCCGCCTTCACCACCGGGTCGGGGGTGAAATCCTTGATCAGGTTGGTGTTGCCGCCGAAGCCGATCAGCTCGCCCTCGTCATTGAACTCCAGCGCCAGACGGCCGAGGTACGTGTAGCTCCCCGGGGTCACGACCAGGGGGCGGCCGATGCCATCGCCGTCTTCGACCACCTGCGGGTAGTCGCCTTCGGCCTCGTCGCCGGGAGCGAGTTCGTCGCCCGGGGCCGCCAGCAGCTCGTCGCCGCCACCGGCCACGTAGGCGTCGACACCGGTGATGAGCGGGATGATCTCCCGATCCTGGGAGAGCCCTTGCAGATGGGATGAGACGATGACGATGTCCACGCCGTCCTTGCGCAGCTCGTCGACCTCGGCCTGGATGGCCGCAGCCACGTCTGCATTCACCACCACGTTGCGGGGCGACGACACGAACGGGAGGTCGGTGGTGGTGGCACCGATGATGCCCACCTTCATACCGTCCTCCTCCACCACCACGCTGGCAGCGATGCGGCCGGCCTTGGCCAATGCGTCGAGGCTCGGCTCGCCCGACACGTCGAGGTTGGCCGAGATGAACACCTCGGTGTCGAACGCCTCGACGTAGTCGGCCAGCACGTCGGGACCGAAGTCGAAGTCGTGGTTGCCGAGGGTCATGGCGTCGTAGCCGAACAAGTCCTGGGCGGCTGCGTCGTAGCTGGTGCCGTCGTTCACGCCGGCCTGGAACGCCGGGCCAGCGAGGAAGTTGTCGCCAGCCGACACGAGAATGGCGCCGTTGTCGTCGCCCTCCTCGGCTGCGGGCCGCAGCGCGGCGAGCGCACCGGCGAACTCGGCGGCGCCGCCGATACCGTCGTCGTCGGGGAGGATGCCCGACTCGGCGTCGTTGTGGTGGAACACGGTGAGCGTGTACGCCGGGGCCTCCGGCTGCTCGGGCGGCTCCGGCGCTGTTGGCAGCTTCGTCTTGGTCTGGAGCCGGCCGAACAGCGTCTCGCCGGTGGAGTCATCGATGCCGTCGTTGTCGGTCGCATACCAGATGCGGCCACGGCGATCGATGGTCAAACCCTCGAGCTTGTCGCCCCACCGGCCGCTCTGGGAGCGATCGTCGAGGAGGTCGAGCACGTCGAGAGGTTCGCTCTTGGCGGTCAGGCCAGGGGCGTCGGCCGAGCCGAACACCTCGTCGGCGAGGTCGACGGTGTAGATGCGGGCGATCCGCTTGTCGGGACCCACCTGGTTGTCCCGCTCCACGATGGCGAACACCGTGCCGTCGACGTGCTCGATGTCGGACAGGCCAACCCAGCCCCCAGCCGGCGACTCCACGGCGTCGAGGCCATAGGAGCTGAAGTCCCAGGTCCTGGTGGCAATGTCGTAGCGGCCGATCTTCACCGTGCCAGGGGCATCGTCGTTCCACTCACGCTGGAACACCACGTACAGCTTGCCGTCGAGGTGCGAGACGCCTTCGAATCCGAAGCGCACCTGGTTGGCGGCCACCTCGGGGGGAAGGTCGACGATCTCGACCACGTTGCCGGTGGTGCGTTCGATGTGGACGAGCTGGTTCGGGGTGTCGTTGCCGCCTTCGGAGGCCACCCACCAGTTGCGGTCGTCGTCGACGGTGATGCCTTCGAGGTCGAGCAGAGTGTCGTCGAGCAGCCCGTTGATCACGGTCTCGTCGACGATGGTGCCGTTGCCGCGCCAGTTGCTCGTGCGCACCGTGTAGATGCGGGTTTCGCCGTAGGCATTGTCGTGTACGGCGTACTTCACGCGGTTGCGGTGGGGGTCGGAGGCGAGGCCGGAGATCGCACCCCAGCCGATCGGGGCGCCGGTGTCACCGCGGTTCGACGTGAGACCCGGATAGGGAGCGGAGTGGGCGCTCATCTCGTAGATGTTGATGAGCGAGCGCACGCCGTCCTCGGCCGAGTCGACCTCGGAGGCCACCACGAACAGGTTGCGCTCGGGGATCGCCAGCAGCCCCTCGGGGCCGACGCCGGTGGGCAGCACCTGGTGGAGGCGCGGGGTGCCCCACCGGATGTTGTACACACCCACGTAGTTGCCACGCTCGGAGCCCACGAAGAGGAAGTCACGCCAGCCGAAGCGGCCGTACTCCACGCCTTCAGGCTCCACGCCCTTATTCCCCGAGCGATTGTCGGGGTAGTGGCCGACGGAGATGCCCAGGTGCTCGAAGGAGTTGCCCGAATCGAACCGCTCCTTGCGGTAGGTGTCGTAGATGGAGAAGCCACGGCTACCGCCGAGGTAGTCGCCTTCGTTGGCGGTGGCGAAGCGGCGGCTGGAGATCCAGGCCACGGCGTCGGGCTCGCGGGGCACATCGTCGAGGGAGTCGACCGGCTTGATCACGGCCGGATCTTCTTCCTCGGTGTCGATCTTGGTCAGGTCGGTCGTGCCGGCAGAGAAGTCACGCACCACCCGGCCGCGGCGCAGGTCGACCACGGCGAGGTGGTTGTTCTCCTGGAGGGTGACCACGGCCTGACCCCAGCGGTTCACGTCCACGTACTCGGGCTCGGGGTCGGTCGGGGCCACGTCGGCGAGGCCGGTGAGCTCGATCGTCGTGGTCTTCCACGACGAGGGGTCGCCCTTCATCTCGATACTGACGAGAAACCCGCCCGGTAGCTGCGGGTTGTTGGCGATGTCGCCCTCGTCGTCGGTGTCCTCGTTGCGCTCGTTCTCGATCACCACGGCGCCGTAGCGAGAGCGGGAGTTCACCCCGATCGAGTCGGGCTGGCCGCCGAGGTCGATCTCCGCCTTCATTGTGCGGGTGTCGGCGTCGAGCACCAGGAGGTAACCGACTGGCTCGGTGAAGGTGCTCGTCGAGTCGATCACGCCCACGAGGATCCAGTCCTTGTACACGGCAACGGCGGTCGGCTCGTCTCCGGCGGGTAGGGCGTAGATGCCGTCGGGCTGGGGGTTCGACGGGTCGGTGATGTCGACGAAGCCGATGCGCTCACCGGGGGAGTCGCTGTAGACGAGTGTCTTGCCGTCGCTGGTTGCGGCGACGATCTCGGCCGAGGTCTCGGTCGATGGGTCCTCGCCGTCCTGCAGGTTCGAGAAGACGGTGAAGGTTCCCACGCGCTCGAAGTACGACCCTCGGGCGTACGAGTAGCTGTGGTACCCGGTTGCGGAAGCCGGGGAGGCGAGCGGGGTCAGGGAGGCGAGCAGGGCGAGCGTGAGCACCGCACCCAATCGCCGGACCCACGTCGAGCGGGCGTTCGACATTTGATCTCCTTGGAGAATGACGTGACAACTCGACGACTCCAAGGAGATAGCTGTGCAGGTGCGGGCACGCTGCGGACGGCACCCCTCCGAGTCGCCGTTGGAGATCGTAATGATCCCTTCATGAACCAGAAGCAACGGCGATCATCGGTGGGAGTGAAACCTGCCGATACGGCATGTGAACGCCCGATTGAATCGAGGTTCTTCGTAAGAGGCCGCCAGGCGGACCGATCCGTTCAGCCCACCGTGAAGTTGCGGCCGGCTCGTTCCACGTCTTCGTTGCCGGCTTCGTCGAACGAGTAGGCCACGATCCGGTAGTTGCCGCTCCCGCCGAAGGTGGCGGCGGCCACGGCGTCGAAGTCGTAGCTCCAGTTCACCGATACGCCGTTGGGCGCTGGTTCGGGGATCGGATCGGTGTCGGCCAGCAGGCTGGCGTTGGCCGCCTGCCAGGCTGAACCGTTCCAGTCCAGGTCGGTGTCGCGATCGCGGATGCGGAGCAGAACCGACCGCGGCGCCACGTTGTCCGTGGCCCGGCCCCAGAACGTGATCAGGCCTGGCACCAGGTTCTGGTCATCAGTCGGAGGGAAGAAGATCACCGCGTCTGGCGGCTCGGTGTCGGCCGGAACGAGGCGGAACCTCACACCGCTACGCCCGCGGTTGTCGGCCTTGTCGTACACCTCCACGCCGACGCGGTAGTGGCCTGAGCCCACCGACGGTGAGAAGGCATACCTGATGACGGCGCCGTCGGTGGTTGATGTGAAGGGAACGGTGAAGTCCACCCGGGTGTCTTGCCAGGAGCCGGTGCCGTCGTTCCAGAACTGTTCGGTGTCGATGTCGAGGATGCTGAGACGGACTGACGCAATCGTGCCGTCGTCCTCCACGATCAGACCGATTGGCATCGTGTCACCCACCACCAGACGCGGCATGGACCGGCTGACCTTGGGCCTGAGCCGATCCACGAAGAACGGGCGTTCCGCTCGGCGCTCGTTGCCGTGCTCGTCCTCGGCGCGGACCACGGCCCGGTAGTGCTGAGAGCCGCCCACCTCGCGCCACGACGTCGAGAACGTGGCGGCACTGGGCGAGTTGTGGTCGAGGTCGAGTTGTCGGAATCGTTCCTGGTTCACCCAGGAGCTCGACGAGAAGTCGAACCATCGGTCGGTTTCGGTGTCGCGTACACCGAAACCGGCCAGCCGGATCCCGGCACTCGTACCGGCGTCGGTGACCGAGCCGGTGAAGGTGACGGGAGACGAGCGCTCCGCGCCAGGGCCAGGGCTCCAGATGGCCACGTGGGGGCGGGTGATGTCGGGGGTGAACGCCTGGGTGTGGGGAATGGTGTAGCCGTGGAAGTACCTCGGGTTGCGGCGACCAATCTGGACCCGATAGGCGAAGTTGAGGCGGAGCATCAGGGGGGCGCTGATCACCACACCAGGCTGGGGTGGGGCAGAGAGGGCGTCGTGAGGAACCGAGAACCGAAACTCGCCTTCGTCGATGAAGTGATCGGGAACCTCGTCAGCCGCTGTGCGGGCGTCTGGGTGTGTCGTCCCTTCCATCAGCCGCCAGGGGTCGCTTGGTCGGGCCCGGGCCTCCACCGGCCCGGAGGCGTGAGGCCGGAACTGCACCTTGGAGGCGATCACCACGGTCTGCCCGAGCCCCCATTCGATCTTGTCGAAGGGCGGATAGCGGTCGTATGACGGGATTCGGTGGCCCGGCGGTGCGGGCTCCGGCAGGACCGTGGCCGACCACGTGCCGCGGATCTCGATCATCTCGGTGGAGGGATCGTTCGCGATGGAGGTGATCTCCACGTCGTCGATGGTGGTTGTCACGATGAGCCGCCCTTCGTCGGTCCGTGTACTCGTGCGAGCAGAACGTGTCCCTGCATCTCAGCCAACCGTGAAGTTGCGGCCGGCTCGTTCCACGTCTTCGTTGCCGGCTTCGTCGAACGAGTAGGCCACGATCCGGTAGTTGCCGCTGCCGCCGAGCGTGGCGGCGGCCACGGCGTCGAACTCGTAGGTCCACTCCACGAACGTACCGCCCGGCCGTGGCTCGGGAATGGCGGCCATCTCAGCGAGCACGCTGGCGTTGGCCGCTTGCCACGACGCGCCGTTCCAGTCCTGGTCGGTGTCGCGGTCGCGGATGCGGAGCAACACCGACGCCGGTGTCACGTCGTCGCTC
>JBCCFL010000007.1:0-191181 GCA_039029735.1 Actinomycetota bacterium
TCAGGCCGACGGGTCGATGGTGCGCAAGATGACTGCGGCGGCCTGCGTGCGGCTCTTCACCTGGAGTTTGGTGAGGATCTGGGACACGTGGTTCTTGACGGTGAAGATGCTGAGCGACAGCTCCCGAGCGATGTCGGCGTTGCTGCGGCCGTCGGCCAGCAGCGATGCAACTTCGCGCTCGCGCTCGGTGAGATCGTCGAGTGGACGGATCTCGCGACGGGCGCTGAGCACCCGAGTGGCCTCGCGGGCGAAGGCGCTCCCACCCCGGGCGGTCATGCGGATGGCCTCGGCCAACTCGTCAGCGTCGACGTTCTTGAGGAGGTAGCTCGCGGCCCCGGCATCGAGCGCCTGTTGGACGAGTTCGTTGTCGACGAAGCTGGTGAGCGCCAGCACCTGGGCTCGTGATGTTCGACGCAGCTCACGGGTCGCGGCAACGCCTCCCATGCCCGGCATCAGGAGATCCATTACCACCACCGAGGGTTGGAGCTCCACGTTGAGGGCGATGGCCTCTTCACCGGTGCGGGCTTCGCCGATCACCTCGAGATCGTCGAACCGGGCCAGAGACGTCTTGACGCCACTGCGGAGCAGGTCGTGGTCGTCGACGACGAGGATGGTGATCGTCTCGCTCACGCCGGCACTCCGCTCTGGAGCGGTACCGCGACTCGCACCGTGGTGCCCTCACCATCGTTGGACGCCACGTCGAACGCGGCATTCATGTCCGCAGCCCGCTCCCGCATGATGGCCAGTCCGAGCCGGTCCGATCGGGACTCGTCATCGCCGAAGCCCCGGCCGTTGTCGGCGATGGTGAGCTCCACCGTGCTCCGACGCCGCACCAGTGTGACTCGCACCTGGGTGGCACCGGCGTGGCGGCTGATGTTGTTGAACGCCTCCTGGGCGATCCGGTAGATGCCGTGCTTCGCCTCGATCGGCACAGCGTCGATCACGTGGAGATCGGCCTCGACCCGTACCTCCCTGCGGCTTTCGAGGCCGGCGATGAGGTGATCGAGCAGCTCGTGAAGCCGCGCCTCCTCCATTGCCTGGGGGCGAAGCTCCAGCAACAGGGTTCGCATCTCGGCGAGCGCACCGCGGGTGAGCGTTCGGATCGACGACACCTGACCGGCCACGTCGGGATCGTCGAACTCCTGCTCAGCCAACGCGCTCGCCAGCAACGACGCGGTCCACAGCGTCTGGCTGACCGAGTCGTGGAGCTCGCGGGCCAGGCGCTGGCGCTCGTCGACGGCGGCCATCTCCGCCGTACGTTGGAACATGCGGGCGTTGGAGATGGCGGCGGCGGCCTGATCGGCCACCGTGCCCAACCGTTCGAGGTGGCTCGGATCGAACAAGCCGGCCGTCGCACTCTCGGCCAGCAGCACGCCGATGAGCTGATTGCCGATCGTCATCGGCGCAACGATGATCGAGCGGGCGTCGGGCCACAGCCCCCATCGGTGGTGGTCAGGGCCCACGTCGATGACGGCAGCCTCGCACCCGTCAGCGTGGAGCTTGCTGACGATCCCGAGGTCGAGATGGTCGGCCGGGTCGTCGGCCGACTCCGGCCCGTAGCCGAATCGGGCCCGCACATGGGCGAGCTCGGGATCACTCGTCTGGGGATCGAAGAGGATCACGGCGCCGAGGTCGTGGGAGAGAAGACGCTCGGCTCCGACCAGCACGGCCTCGAGGACGTCTTCCAGATCGAGTGAATTCGCGATCGCGGCCGCGGTCTCGCGGAGGGCCTCGGCGTAGGCCCGTTGCTGTCGCTCCTGGGCCTGCAACCGCACCCGCTCGTCCACCTCGCGCCGCAGGATGTCGTTGGCACGCGACAGTTCGTCGGTTCGGAGCCGCACTCGCTCATCGAGCGCCTCGAAACTCTTGCGGAGTTCCTCTTCGGCCCGGAGCTTCTCGGTCACGTCCTCGAAGGTGCCCAGCACGCCGCAGACGTTTCCGTCGAAGTCCCGGAGCGGCACCTTGTTGGTTTCGATCGAGAGCGCCGTGCCGTCCTGGCGGCGAATCGTTTCGACGATCCCGAACTCGGGCCGTCCGCTCTCCATGACCTGGCGATCCCAGCCGAAGAAGTGATCCGCTCGGTTCGCCCACGGCATGTGCAGGTCGGACTTGCCGACCATGTCTCGCGGTTCGAGGCCGGCGAGGTCGGCGAAGATCCGGTTGCACCCGATGTAGGCGGAGTTGCGGTCCTTCCAGAAGATCGCTTGCGGGATGGAGTCCATCACGAGCTCCAGCATCCGCTGGGTCGCCCGCAGTGCGTCGCTTCCGTCCAGCTCTCCTCGCAGCACGGATGCATACACCGTGAGTGCGTCAGTCATCATGCTCCCCCGTCGGTTCGATGCAGGCTCGGGCCGGACCACCCCCATGGCCGTGCCAACACGCCGATTCTCACGGTAGCGGCTTTGCCAACACGCGTCCGTGCGCCGGTGGGCCGGTTGGGGCGAGGCGTCGTTTCGATGTGTCGTTGATGCAAGATCTAGTCTGACGCTCGGAGGTGATCTGGTGAGTACCGACACGCCGTTGCCCTTCGATCCCGAGGCGCTGCGAGCGCGCTACGCGGCTGAGCGCGACAAGCGTGTGCGCGACGACGGGGTGGATCAGTACCTCGATCTCACCGGATCGTTGGCCCACTACTCCGATCACGACCCCTACGTGGAGGCCGGGTTCACCCGCGAGCCGGTGAGCGACACACCCGACGTGGTGATCGTTGGCGGCGGGTTCAGCGGGCTGCTCGCCGCCGCCCGGCTCGTTGCCGAGGGGGTGGAGTCGTTCCGCATCGTCGAGTCCGGTGGTGACTTCGGTGGCACCTGGTACTGGAACCGCTACCCGGGCGCCCAATGCGATACCGACGCCTACTGCTACCTCCCGCTGCTCGAGGAACTCGGCTACATGCCGAACGAGAAGTACTCCTACGCCCCGGAGATCTTCGAGCACGCCCAGCGCATCGGGCACCACTACGAGCTGTACGACCGCACGCTGTTCCAGACGAAGGTGCGCACCATCCGCTGGGACGAGGACCGCGCCCGGTGGCGGGTGGAGACCGACCGCGACGACGATCTCCAGCCCCGCTTCGTGATCATGGCCCTCGGCACGATCACTCGGCCCAAGATGCCGGGGGTGGATGGCATCGAGGACTTCGAGGGTCACTCGTTCCACACCAGCCGCTGGGACTACGACTACACGGGCGGCGACACGTCGCGGCCGATGACGAAGCTGGCCGACAAGAAGGTGGCCATCATCGGAACCGGGGCCACCGCCATCCAGTGCGTGCCCCGCCTGGCCGAGGACGTCGACCATCTCTACGTGTTCCAGCGCACACCCTCTACGGTGGGCCTTCGCCTCAACACCCCGACCGATCCGGAGTGGTTCGCCGGGCTGCAACCGGGGTGGCAGCGCGAGCGCCGTGAGAACTTCGCCGCCTACGCCGACGGCAAGCGCCCAGAGCACGACCTCGTCGACGACTCCTGGACCGCCATCTTCCGGGCAATCAGCTCACCCAAGGGTGCCGATCGCCCAACCACCCGGGAGGAGCGCAACCGGGTGGTGGAGCTGCAGGACTTCATCAAGATGGAGGAGTTGCGCCAACGAGTGGACGACACCGTGGCCGACCCCGGCACCGCCGAGGCACTGAAGCCGTGGTACCAGGTGATGTGCAAGCGCCCGACGTTCAACGACCAGTACCTGCCGGCGTTCAACAGTCCCAACGTGACCCTCGTCGACGTGAGTGACGACAAGGGCATCGAGCGCATTTCGCCCCGCGGCGTTGTGGCGGGCGGCACCGAGTACGAGGTGGACCTCATCGTCTACGCCACGGGCTACCACGTGACCCGTGACATCAAGCTCCGTCTCGGGATCGACGTGGCGGGCCGCCACGGCGTGATGCTTCACGATCACTGGGCCGATGGGCCGAAGTCGCTCCACGGCTTCACCACCCGAGGCTTCCCCAACTGGTTCTACATCGGGGCCTCCCAGAACGCATTCAGCGTGAACATGACGTCGATGTTCGACCAACAGGCCACCCACATCGCGTACCTGGTGGCCGAGACGATGCGACGCGACGCCACCACGGTGGAGCCCAGCGAGGACGGTCAGCGCGAGTGGTGCGAGCTGATCGAGAGCTTCACCCCATCGGGGCCCGGCTTCCTCGCCCAGTGCACGCCCGGCTACTACAACCAGGAGGGCGCGGTCACCGAAGGCAATGCGTTCCTCGGCGCGTTCCGACCGGGGCTCAATGCGTTCGGCGTGCTGCTGGAGGAATGGCGAGCCGAGGGCGAGATGGCCGGCCTGGAACTCGTGACTCGCCCCGACGACGGGTAGCTACCGCCCCCTCGCTCCGGGGAGGACCGCGAGCAACGCGAACATGACTGCGAGGGCGGCCGCAACCAGGGCCAGGCCCCCCACCCGAGAGCGGAGGGAGTACGTACGGTCCCTCGATCATTCGAGCGTACATGCCGGGCCTGGACCACCTGCTGGTCAGGATCCGACCAGCAGGTGTCGTCGGGGCACCTCGACTGTTGGTGCCCCCGCCATGACTCTTCGCTCAGGGTCCCCCGCCCGAAGGGGGGCATGAGTCGAGGAGTCAACCTTGCAGACCATCCATGTGGCCAAGCCAGCACGCACTCGTGCGGCGAATGGCCGCCGCCTTGCTGCGCTCACCGCCATACTCGCGGTGTTGATGCTGCTCATTGCCGCCTGCACCGACGATGCGACGGCCGACAGCTCGCCGGACACCGACGAGACCACCGAGGCCGCCACCCCGGCCGATGCTGACATCGAGGCCGACAATGGCCCCGAGTCGCTGACCCTGTGCTTCGCCTCGTCGATCGACCAGGTCGGTCGAGGGAATCTCGACGGCGGCGTTGCCGGCTTCGACGAGTGCCTCGCCGATGACTACGTGTTCGAGTTCCAGTCGTTCCCTGGTGGACCGTCGGTGGTCTGCCCTGGCGAGGGATGCCCAGTGCAGGGCTTCTCCAGCCTCGGTGAGATGCGGGCGGTGTTCGCCGACAGCTTCTTCGTGGCGTCGGGCTATCTCGCCACGCAACACCAGGTACTCAACATCGACGTGGACCGCAGCGGTGACAGCGCCGAGGTGACGGCCTACATCCAGGCCCAGCACTTCCTCCCCGACAACTCGGTGGACATTGCATGGAACGACTACGCCTACACCGCGGTGCTCGACAACGGCGAGTGGAAGATGGCGACTGAGACGATCGTTGGCACGGCGTTCCTCAACTTCCAGGGCGAGATTGTCGGCAGTGGCGACGACGGCAGCTCCGACGACCAGGACAACGCGGCCGGCGACGGCCCGTTGGCATCAGCGGGCGAGGTCACGCTCCGCAACACCTTGCAGGATCCGGGCGAGCCCGAGGTGACCTACGCCAGCCTGTTCGGCCAGGCCGACGACGCCTTCGACGAGTTCGCGTCGTTGTCGACCACCGACGTCGAGTTCCCGACGGCGTTGGCCCAAGACGGCACGGCAGCCGGTGACATCAGCGGCCTGTACCGCATCGACGTGAGCGGGAACGCGATCGAGTTCGCGGTGCTGGCCGACGCCGACGATCCGTTCTGGTCGAACGTGTTCGGGCTGTTCCCCGAGGGCAAGGTCGACCGCTACTACTTCACGTTCAACCAGCCCCACAACGTGGCGGGGTTCAGCTCTGACAATCCCGACCTGAACGTTCGGATCGACTCCGACACGGTGCTGGTCGTCGAGCTGACGGCGGGCTACGACCTCCAGCCAGGCGTCAGCTTCACCATCGACCTGATGTCGTAGCGGCAGCTGTACGACGACCGGCATCGGAGACCCGATCGGGCCCACGTTGAGCTACATAGTGTACCGTAAGATACAGACTGTAGCTCAACGGCGAAAGGTCCCGAGTCGGGTCTCCGATGGTCGCGTACCGACAGCAGACACTGCCGACCCCCGACGAGGTCGGCTACGAGCCGCCGGCCGCCAGTCGCGGCGCGCCCTATCAGGTGCTCGAGAGGGCGGAGGTGCTCGCCAAGAAGTCGCCCGCCGACTACCCCGTCCGACGACGAGCCGGGTTCCACCAGCTGATCCTGTGCACAGGCGGCGAGGGTAGCCACGTGGTGGACTTCGAGCCGGTCGCAATGCGGCGAGGAACTCTCCTGCGCATCCACCCAGGCCAGGTGCAGCGGTTCGTGGCCGATGCGAGCTTCGCCGCAACGATGGTGGTGTGGCCGGTGGAGTCGCACCACGCCGATCCGACGACGCCCGCATGGGTTCCGGGGAGCACGCGGCCGTCCCGCTGGGACCTCGACAGCGCAAGCCTCACCTGTGTGCTGGGGTGGCTCGACGAGCTCCGTGACGAGCAGGCCAGGTTCGATGGGTCGGCCACCAGTGCTGAGTTGATGGAGACGCTACTGCGCTCTCTCTTGCTCCGCGTTGCCCGCCGCCTGCCAGCGGCCGAACCAACGGCAAGCCAGCTGCCGGAGCCCTACCTCGCCTTCCGGGCCGCCATCGAGCACCACTTGCACGAGCGTCCGAAGATCGGCGCCCTGGCGTCGAGCATCGGCTACAGCACGCGGACGCTCGATCGGGCCTGCCACTTCGCCGTCGGCATGACGGCGAAACAGGTGCTCGACGAACGCGTGGCACTGGAGGTACGACGACTTCTGATCCACACGGATCGGTCCGTGGCGGGCGTAGGCCGCGACCTCGGCTTCAGCGATGCGTCGAACTTCTCCAAGTTCGTGAAGCGTCAGCTGGGCCAGCCCCCCAGCGTCGTGCGCGAAGCCGGCGGCCGGGGAGCCGACGCAGCCCATCGCACGTCGCCCTGACCGTCGCCCGCCACCGCTACCTGCCGCCAACGCCCAGCCAATAGTGTGCGGACTGGAGCCATCGCAGGAGACAGCACCATGACCGACGTGATCACCACCGAGACGCTGCGCACGCACCACGTCATCGTTCCCGACGCCCCCTCCGCCTGACACCGCCGTGGTCACCGATACGGGGTTCGTCTGGCACGAGCGATTCATGTGGCACCACAACGGTGCTGCGGCGGGCACCTATCTGGTGTCGGGTGACCTGCAACCCGGTGTACACCTTGAGAACGCCGAGACGAAGCGCCGGCTCAAGAACCTCCTCGATGCCTACGGCGTGACGCCGCAGCTCCGGGCCATCGACTTCGGCGAAGCCAGCGACGCCGACCTGGCCCGGGTGCACACGTCGGATCACATCGAGCGGGTTCAGCATCTGAGCGACAACGGCGGGGGCGACTCCGGCGAGTACGCGCCCGTGGGCGCCGGTTCGGCCGAGATCGCCCGCCTGGCTGCGGGCGGCACCACCGAGGCCATTGCCGCCGTGGCGCGGGGCGACCTCCGCAACGCCTATGCGCTCGTGCGTCCACCCGGGCATCACGCCGAGCGGGATCGCGGCCGCGGGTTCTGCATCTTCAACAACATCGGCGTTGGTGTCGAGCAGGCGATCGATGCAGGGCTCGCAGAGCGGGTGGCGATCGTCGATTGGGACGTTCATCACGGCAACGGCACCCAGCAGGTGTTCTACGACCGGGCCGACGTGCTCACCGTCTCCCTCCATCAAGACATGCTCTATCCCGTCGATCTCGGTCAACCTGAGGAGATCGGCGAAGATGGCGGCGCCGGGTACAACATCAACGTGGCGCTCCCCGCCGGGAGCGGCGGCGGGGCGTACATGGCGGCGATGGATCAGGTGGTCGTGCCAGCACTCCACGCCTTCGAGCCGTCGATGATCGTGGTGGCGTGCGGATTCGACGCCAGCTACTTCGATCCACTGAGCCACACGCTCCTGATGGCCAACCACTTCAGGCAGATGGCTCGCAGCATCCTCGATGCCGCCGATGATCTTTGCCGGGGCAAGGTGGTGATGAACCACGAGGGTGGGTACTCAGACTTCTACGTTCCGCTCTGTGGCGTGGCGGTGATCGAGGAACTGACGGGCCTGACGACGGGTGTGCGTGACCCGTACGCCCGCACCGAGCAGGTGCCGAACCAGAAGCTGATGCCGCACCAACAGGAGTCGATCGACCGCACCGTGGACGGACCGCTGGCGGCCTTGAAGGCCGCGCTCAACTCGGCGGCTTGACCGCTTCGAGCGTGAAGGTTTCCAACTGGAGGTAACCCTCGGGCATGCGGTCGACGTTCTCCATGTCGGCCAGCACCGGATCGGCACTCTCACCGACGGCAAACCGGGAGACGTCGACAAACCCGGCGGCCTCGAAGTGCCGACGCAGCGTCGGTTCGTCGTAATTGAACTGGTGGCCCCAGGCCCGCACGTACTTGTTGATGACGAACGTGTCGAGCGGTTCGGGGGCCTCGGGGTCGGGGAAGCTGGTGAGGTACTCGATGTAGTTCTCTTGCAGCTGTGACTTGCCGGGGCCGTAGAGGTCCACGAGGAAGCCGATGTCGGGGGTGGAGATGCGAATCCGTCCACCGGGGCGGAGCACCCTGAAGCACTCGGCGAGCATGCGGCCACCGTCCACGTAGCTGATGTGCTCGATCATGTGCTCGGAGAACACGTAGGCGAACGTTCCGTCGTCGAACGGGAACGGCGCGGCGGCGTCCATGTTCATCACGTCCGACCGCACCGGGTGGAGCTCCACGTTGAGCCAGCCCTCCCGGGGCACCCAACCACTCCCGATGTGGAGTTTCGGGTCGTCGGTCTCGGCGAAGTGACGGCGGCGAACGGCGGCGTTGGTGCGCCCGTAGCCCCGGATCAGCGCCCGAGCATGCCGCCGGCCGGCGCCGAGGCCTTCGCGGGCCACCCCGTCGAGGTAGGTCCGCTTCGCCAGCGTTCGCAACGAACTCCGCATGTGCCGCCAACTCCCGGGTCGATGATCGCAGCGGCCAGGCTAGCGATCTCGGGCCGCTCGACCCCGACCTGGCGTGACGGCCCGCCCCTGCCGGGGCATGGACACACGCTCCCTTCGGCCGGGCCGCAACACCTCGCAGAGATGATGTACGTGTCTGCCGGATCGGCGACAATCGCTGGCGATGGCAGCGGAACTTCCTCATGTACGCCGCATCGTGACCGGGCACACTGGTGCGGGCGAGGCAACGATCGTGGAGGACGGCCCCGCCCCGGCCGAGATCCGGAACCCGGCCCGCCCCGGGTTCGTACTGCGGAACCTCTGGCGAACTGGCGAGGCACCCGCACCGGTCGGCGCACCCGACAGCATCACCGAGCACGAGGGCCTGTTGCCTCCCTCTGGTGGGACGATCCTTCGGGTGATCGACTTCCCTCCCGACCCAACCGATCCGGCGCTTCATCAGCGCCAGCTCGAGGCCACGTTCCGAGCAACGTATCCCGACGCCGAGCACACCGGTTCCGATCGGGCGCAGCCGCACCCCGGCATGCACAAGACCGTCACCGTTGACTACGCCATCGTGCTGCATGGCGCGATCACTGCCGTTCTCGACGATTGCGAAACAGAGATGAAGGCCGGGGACATCCTCGTGCAGCGGGGGACGAATCATGCCTGGAGCAACCGCTCCGCCAGCCCCGCTCGCGTTGCGTTCGTGCTCGTTGACGGAGCGGCAGACGGCGGGTGATCGTGGCGGTATCGGCTGGTGCAGCCCTTGGTGGCTCGTAGGGGGAGCAGGCTGTGATTGGTGAACGGGTCGCGCGGGTCGAGGACAGGCGGCTTCTGACTGGAGCCGGGTGCTACACGGCCGACATCGACCTCGCCGACCAGGCATACGTCGCCTTCGTGCGGTCGCCGCACGCCCACGCCGAGATCACTGCAATCGACGCGACCGAGGCGCTGGCGGCCACTGGCGTGCTCACCGTCCTCAACGGCCGGGACTACGAGTCCGACGGCCTCGGGAGCCTGTTCGAGCCCGGCAGCCTTCCCGACCATCTCGACCCGACCCAGCCGAGCCTAAGCGACGGCGAGCTCTTCGCCCCGCCGGCGGCGCCACCGATCGCGGTCGACCGGGTACGCCACGTTGGCGAGATCGTGGCTGTCGTGGCGGCCGAGACGGCGGCGGCTGCCGTCGATGCAGCCGAGTTGGTGATCGTCGACTATGAGCCCCTCCCGTCGGTGGCCGATGCCAGGCTGGCGCTGGCGGACGGGGCGCCCCAGGTGTGGGAGACCGGCAACCTCTGCGCCGATGCGGAACGTGGCGACGCCGCGCTGGTGGCGACCGCCATCGAGGACGCCACCCACGTCGTGCGTCTGTCGCTCCACAGCCAACGCGTCCACGGCTCGCCAATTGAGCCGCGAAGCGCCGTTGCGAGCTTCGCCGCCGAATCGAGCCGCTACGAGCTGTATGCGCCGAGCCAGGGCGTTCATCGATTCCGCACCACCCTGGCCAAGGCCCTACGCGTCGAGCCATCTGCGGTGCGCGTCGCGACCCCCGACGTCGGCGGCGCGTTCGGCCTCCGTATCCCATGCTCGAACGAGTACCCCCTCCTGCTGTGGGCTGCTCGACGATGCGGGCGACCACTCAAATGGGAAGGAACCCGCAGCGAGGGATTCCTCACCGACGTCCACGGCCGCGACACCTTCAGCGACGGGACGCTGGCTCTCGACCACGACGGACGAATCCTGGGCCTGCGGCTCGACTACCTCGGGAACGTTGGAGCCCATCCGCTCTCGTTCGCCGTGTTGTCGAACCTGTTGCGGATGGCCGGGCCGCCCTATGACGTCCCGGCCATGCACGTCACGGTGCGGGGTGCGTTCACCACGACGACACCGACGTCGGTGTATCGGGGTGCCGGACGACCGCAGGTGACCTACATCGTCGAGCGGTTGATGGACCTCGGGGCCGATGCGGTTGGCCTGGACCGGGCCGAGATCCGAAGACGGAACCTGATCAGCTCCGCAGCGCTGCCGTATCGCACCCGGCTCGGGTTGACCTATGACAGTGGCACCTTTGCCGACAATCTCGAACGGGCGCTCCTACTCATCGGCTGGGCCGGCTTCGAGAGTCGTCGACGGCTCGCCGAGCGCCGCGGGGCGTTGGCTGGGATCGGGGTCGCCAACTACCTCGAGTCACCCGCCGCCGCCC
This sequence comes from Actinomycetota bacterium, assembly GCA_039029735.1. Classification (GTDB taxonomy): domain Bacteria; phylum Actinomycetota; class Acidimicrobiia; order Acidimicrobiales; family SZUA-35; genus CADEDH01. Next base: position 11,014 of record JBCCFL010000007.1, read on the forward strand.
CCTATGAACGAGCCGAGGTGACGGTGAGGGCCGACGGAACGGTCCAGGTCGTGATCGGCACGCAGGCGTCGGGCCAAGGCCACCGGACCAGCTTCGCCCAGGTGGTGGCCAGCACCCTTGGCGTCCCCATGTACTCCGTGGCGATCGGATTCGGCGACACCGATCTGGCCGCTGGCGGCTCCGGCTCGCACGCCGACCGGTCGATGCGACTGGGGGGAACGATCCTGGTGCGTGCCTGCGAGGACATCCTCGATCAGGGCCGCCTGCGGGCGGCGGAATGCCTCAGCCGGAACCCCACCGAGATCACCTGCGCCGATGGCCGGTTCGTTGCCGCCGACGGGCAATCTGTCGACCTCTTCGAGTTGGCGGCCGAGGTGCCGCTCACCGCGATCGCTGAGATCTCGACTCGGCTGCATGCCCACCCCAACGGCGTCGCCGCCTGCGAAGTGGAGATCGACCCCGACACCGGTGCCGTCGCGGTGACGCGGTATGTGAGCGTTGATGACGTCGGGCGAGCCATCAACCCCATGATCGTGGAGGGACAGCTTCACGGTGGAAGCGTGCAAGGTATCGGCGAAGCACTGCTGGAGGAAATGGTCTACGAGCAGCACACCGGCCAGCTCCTCACCGGCTCGTTCCTCAACTACGGGCTGCCCAGCACCACCGACGTGCCGAGCATCGAGAGCCATGTCGAGGAGTGCCCGACCGCCAGCAATCCCCTTGGGGTCAAAGGCGCCGGCGAAGCCGGCATCACCCCGGCCGGAGCGGTCGTCGTCAGCGCCGTGGTGGATGCGCTCCGAGGTTTCGGCATACGCCACATCGACACGCCCCTCTCCCCCGAGCGCGTCTGGGCCGCAATCAACCAGGCCACCAACGCCGGGCCACTGAGGGAGTAGATCGCCGACCTCGCATCCTCGATTCTGGCGGTTCTTGACGCCAATGGAATCGAGGGCCCCCGTGGAGACCGAGCCCATGCGCATGTGCGCGGTCCTGGTTGGCGTATCTGTATGCGTCTACTCCAGAGGGAGTAGACGCGTAGCCTCCCGCAGTGGGATTCGAGGCGGCTGCCCGCGACGGATGATCCTGGCATGGACACACAGCGAACGATCGCACCGACAAGACGGAACCGAGCGAGGCGGAACGCGATGGCTACTGTCACCGCGATGGCCCTCGTACTCGCCGCATGCGGCGGTGGTGAGGAGGATGACGCAGCCGCTTCCGAGACCACCGAGGTTCCAGAGGCCCAGGAGCAGACGTCCACGACCGAGCCGACCACGACGACAGTACCGACCACGGATACGACAGCCGCGCCTGACCTGCCCGCTCCCGACGAGCCGACCCCGCCGATCACTACCGTTCGACTCTCCGACGACGAAGCCCCCCGGTTCGGCGCACAAATGGGTGAGACGAACACGAGCGAACTCCTTGCATTCCTGCAGGACCCAGCCGACGACGGCGAACCGTTCTACATGGTCAACATGATCCGCTACCGCGATCAGGCCGAGTACGGAGACGGCCGCGAGACGGATCTCACGGGAGAAGAAGCCGATGCGATCTACGGCAACTTCATGGGTGAGACGATGCTGCCCCGCTACGGCCATCAGGTGATGTACACCGCTGACGTCGAAGGCGACCTGATCGGCGGGACAGCCTGGGATCAGATCGCCGTGGTGAGGTACGCAAGCCGGGCAGCCTTCAGCGAGATGTCGCAGGACCCGGAGTTCCAGGAAATGGCGATACACAAGGACGCCGGCGTGCTCGACACCCTCGTTCTGGCGACCACCTTGATCGAAACGTCGCAGACGCCACCGCTCGCGAACCCGCCCTTCCCGGCGACCGACGACGACACGGTCATGGCCCTCATGCACGTGCTCGACTACCGCGACACTGCGGAGTACCAGCCCGGCGACGCCGACCCAGACCCGAACCGTTCAGGTCGCGATGCGGTTGACCTCTATACCCAGAACGCTGAGAGCGTCGCTGACCCTCTCGGAGTTCAGCCGGCCATATGGCTCAAGGTCGAAGCGACCACGCTGGGCCCGTCCGGAATCTGGGACGAAGTCCGAATCAACCTGTTCCCCAGCCATGCGACGTTCGACGCGCTGACCTCCGACCCCACGTGGCAGGCAGGAACGCATCACCGCACCGCCGGCCTGGAGCAGACCTTCGCCATCATGAACCAGCCATCGATCAACGAGTTCAACGGGATGGTCGCCGACATCGGCTGACGCAGAGACGAGTCACTCGGCGGGTGGGGCGTGCGCTGACTGCCACCCACCCGCATCGAAGCGCGACTGCTCTCCGGCGTCCGGATCACTCTCGGACGGCTCCTGCACACCACGCACTGCGGCACGTTGTCAGCGCTCTCAACATTCGGGCTCACTCGTCGGAGCATCTTGGCCAGGCGCTCGGCCACGTTGAGCGCCGCTGCCACGGCCATCGTCGTCGATCCGGACAGTGTTGCCGGATTGCTGCCCATCGCCCGACCGCGACCCCGACCATGGAACGGAAAGAGCCGACCCTTGCGGATCGGCTCCATCACTGGTGTTTCGGTTGGTGGCGGGGGCAGGATTTGAACCTGCGACCTTCGGGTTATGAGCCCGACGAGCTACCTGACTGCTCCACCCCGCGTCGAAGTGGAACATCAACCGTAGCGCGACCTCGGCCTCGCTCCAACGGCCTCAGTGCGTTACCTGCCCGTCAGCATCAATCCGGCCAGGCGGCACGATCATCGGGCCCCCACGGCAACACGGCGATCACGTCGGCCCAGCGCAGCGGGCCGTGCAGATGGGGGAAGTGCTCGTCCGGGTACACCTCGGGCCAGCGCACGTCGTCCAGGCGCTCGGGATCGAGCTCCACCAGGCACAGCTCGGCATCGACCGCGAAGTGACGCTCGGTCGACACCACCACCTGAGCCACTGTCGACAGGTGCACGAAGCCCTCCGAGGCAAGCGAAGGCGGCTCGACCACCCCGTTGGCCTCGAGCCGCTCAGCCACCTCCGGCGACGCGATGTGGAACAGACGGGCAGAGGACGGGTCGGTCGCAGACACCAACCGGAGTATCGCCGCCCCCCGCCGAAAAAGGGAGCGGTCCCTCCGGCGTTCCGCAGAGCGTGGCAGTGATGCGGATCGGAACCAAAGGGACCGTCTGGCGCTCGAAACCAACGGTGATGTCCGGTTCGAGGGCCAAGAGCTTGTGACACGCCTCGGAGGTGTGTGTTTGTCAGGCCCCGGTGTAGCCGCTCAGCGCTAGGAAACTGTGCGGCTACACCCGAGGCGTTGTCCCGGTGGTGACGATGTCACCGTCGAGACGAGTTCCTGGGGGAGATTGCCGACCACGGCGGAATGGATCGGGCGTTACCAGGAACTCGGTTTCTCAGATCCCCCAACCTGAGAAGCTTCAGTTCATGAACACTCCGCCAGAACCGACGATCGACGCGGTGGGCAGGACCACCGCGAGGAGGCCACCGAGGGCAGCGGTTGACGTGATTGCGATGATGCGGCGCATTAGGCTCTCCCTTGCGAGTATGATTCGATCTGGTTCGACCGCAGTCCACCGTTCCATTGCGGAGGTCGATCCAGTTCGTTGTACGAACTTCGACAAGAGTGTCTTTTCTCCGTCTTGCCGATCTCTCGGATGTCTCGGGTCGGGCGGACAAACCTGGCGGACAATCGCTTCACATTGCCTCTGAGCAGGTGAAACTCTGTCCTGACGGCGTTAGGGAAATTCTCAAACCTGTCCGCGGAGAGTTGGATCGAACCCTTCCGCCCTGAGCTGAGCAAGGTCCCGACGAATCGTTCGCTCGCTCACGTTCAGGCCCTCTGCCAGGTCGATCACCCGCGGAATTGCGCCTTGTTCAGTGGCCTCGGCCACCAGACGACGTATCTGTTGACGACGCCTGGAGCCCGGATCAGCCCAAATGAAGTCATCGGGATCCGACAACGTCCACTTGACCGGAACCATGTCGACGGCGTTCAGACGGCGCCCGAGAGGAGCATCGGCCCGTGGCAGCAGGCGCTCGGTCTGGTCAGTCACCTGGCGAGAATGAGCCGCCGCGATCGCTCGGTACTCGGGCACGAGCCGCCAGGCATGGGCGGCCTCGGCGGCGGGCACCCCTGCGAGCGTTCGGCTCAACGACCGGTGAGCGATCGTGACCTGATCCGCCGCCCGCTCCTCGTGCCCCAATTCGCGCAATACCTCGGAACTCCACCAGGCCACCAGGTGAGGCCAGCGGATGCCCGGCTGGGTGACACCGGCCACGGCCTCGTCAACGGCCCGGAGCGCTGCGGCGTTCGACCCCAAGGCGAGATGCGCCTTCGCCATGATGGCGCTCGCCGCCGGCCAGAGGATCTCGATGGCCGAGCGATCGTCGATCTCGGCGATCATGGCGAGCTGTTCGAGCGCCCACTCGGGCTCGCCGAGGGCAAGCTCCACCCGAGCCAGGAGCAGGCGCACATCGGCGATCCGGTACGGATCCCCGATCGACACCGCCCGTTCGAGCGCTGCCTTCAGCCGCCGGTGAGCGAACCGGCGGCGACCACGGCGGAAGTCGATGCTCGCCAGCGTGGTGAGGCACGCCGTCTCTCGCCAGGCGTCGTCCACCGACCGGAAGAAGATCGCTGCCTGCTCCGCCTTCTCGGCCGCCAGGTCGTCGAGGCCGAGCGCCTCGTGGAGAAGGTCGGCCCAGTTGGCCAACACGAAGGCCTTGCCGCGGTTGTTGCCAAGCGACAGGAACACATCCAGGGCCTCGTCGACCAGCGCCAGCGCCATGCCGGCCTGCCCCTGCGACACGTAGATCGCAATCAGGTTCACAAGGTTCGTGCCCTCACCTTGGCGGTAGCCGATCTCGCGGGCCAGCCGCACGGCCTCAAGGAAGTTGGCCTCCACCCGAACGTGGTCACCCTCGGCATAGTGCGACATCGCCAGGTGGCCCAGAGCATCCACCTGGCTCCGGGCGTTGTCGGCCTCCTTGGCCTGACCGTAGGCCCGCTCGAGATGGTGGCGAGCCTCCTCGGGGCGATGCAGATCGGTGAGGGAGCGCCCGAGCATCAGCTCTGCCGCGAGCGACGACGTGGCGTGCCGCTCGTGCTCGGCAACAGCGTCGCGCAATGGGCCGATCGCACCGACGAGATCACCCGACCACGCCTTCGCGTGACCGACCACACTCAGCAGCTCACCGCTGTCGAGCCCGAGCTGTTGGGCCCGTTCGACGGCCGTCGATGCGAGCTGCACCGCCGCCTCGGTCTGATCGGTCTGCGCGAGCAACCAGGCGCTGCGCTCCACGGTTTCGAGCCATACGGCATCGCTCGCCCCGTCGGCGACCTGACGGAGGCGATCGATCAGCTGCTGCTGTTCGGCTCGCCGACCGAGCACGTCCAGCACTCGTTCGGCCGCGAGGAGTTGGTCGATGCGCTCGGCGTCGGCCACACCGGCGCTGCCGGCGGCTTCGTCGGCCTTGGCGTCGTGCTCGGCCGCCGTGCGGTAGGCGTGGATGGCAGCAGCAGTTCGACCGGCGGCCGTGTGGTGGCGAGCGGCCTCCGCCCACCGTTCGGCCCGCCAGGCGTGATCGGCGAGGTGGGCCCGGTCGCCAGTCTCGACGGCCAGGTCGGCGTCGAGCACGCGGCCATGCAGCTCGCGGCGCCGGTCGTCGGAGATCCGGTCATAGACGCCTTGGCGCGTACGTTCCTGGACGAAGGCGCACCCGCCCTGCTGCTCGGCGAGGAAACCGAGCTCCACCGCATCGGACAGCCCGGCGATGGCCTCGGCTCGGCTGATGTCGGCCACCTCGGCCACCACGTCACTCGTGGTCACCGTGCCGATCACGGCGACGGCGGCCAGTACCGGCTCGACCAATGGGTCGGCGTCCATCAGCCGGTGGTCGAGGATCTCCCGCATCCGCTCGGCGAGCGCATCGCTCAGCGCGGGCGTTGGCCCCGACAGATGGTCGAGTGCGTCGTCGAGGCGGCCCTGGCTGCTCCGTAGGACCTCCAACACCAGATGCGGGTTGCCACCGGTGAGCGCGTGCAGCTGCTCCACCCCGCTCTGGGTGACCCGCCCCGGGCCCAGCTCGGCCATCGCCAGCTGGCGGACATCACTGGGCTCCAGCGGCCGCACCACCACGCGGCTCGACCCCTGCCGGGCCTCCAGATCGGTGAGCGCCGCCCACACCGTGCGACGCCGCTCCGCTTCCAACCGCTGGTAGGTCAGGAACACGAGCACGCCGCTGTCGAGGAGTCGCTCGCTCAGCTGGATCAGCAGCGAGATCGTGTCGTCGTCGCTCCAGTGGATGTCTTCGAGAATCAGCAGCGTCGGCCGCGGTGACGCCTGGGCGAGGATGATCTGGGCCAGCGCCTCGGCGGTGCGCCACGGCTCCTCGGCCGGCTTCAGCGCCCCTGACCCCCCACCGTCGACATAGGGCCGCAGGCCGGGCAGCACCGTGCTGGCGTGAGTGAGCCACACCGGAGCGACCACGGTGGTGATCCGCTCCGCCCGCAACCCCGTGGTGGCGGGGGCCATCGCCGCCTGCAGGGCGTCGTAGGGGCGCAGCGCGCTCATCGGATGATGCCGGCCGCTCAGCACCTGAACGTTGCGCCACTCGGCTCCCCGGGTGATCTCGTCGATGAGGGTGCTCTTGCCAACGCCGGCCTCGCCCTCGACGAGGACGATTCCGCCCTTGCCTCCCATCAACTCGTTCACCCGGCCGAGCAGTGCTGCCCGCTCCACCTCGCGCCCGAGCAAGGCCGGTGGGGCTCCGGGCTCGCTGGGGCGGGCCATGTCGGCGGCGGCATCGCGTCGCACCCGGCCGATGAGTTCGAGCGTTTCCGCGGAGGGCTCCGATCGCAGCTCTCGCCACAGCACCCGCCGACATTGCTCGAACTGGTCCTCGGCCGCCTCCAGGTCACCGTTCAGGGCGTGGAGACGGATCACGTCCCGGTTGGCCTCCTCGTCGAGCGGCGCCGCGCTCACAAGGAGGCGGGCGAAGCCGAGGGCCTCGCTGTACTCGGCCACGGTGCGGTAGGCCGACACGAGCTGACGCAGCGCCAGGAAATACCGGCTCTGCGCCCGATCGCGGTAGTCGTCGATCCACTCGTCGTAGTAGCCGGCGAGGAAGTCGCCCCGATAGCGACCGACGAGCGCGCGCAGCCGGTCACGCTCGGACCGGTCGTTGCTGGCGTCAGTGGAGTCGACCGCCGGCACGAGCGACTCGAACTCCTCGACGTCCACCGTGCAGTGGAGGTTCGGATCGATCCGCAACGTGCCACCGCTGGCCACGATCGGATCGATGTGGCTCACCTCTTTGCACGCGGCGCGGATCTGCCAGAGCGCGTTGCTCAGACGGCGCCGGGCCCGATCCTCGGCCTGGTCCGGCCAGAACCGGCCGACGAGGAGGTCACGGGTCTGGGCCCGGTCCCGGTTCAAGATGAGGTACGCGAACAGCGTGGTGGCCGATCGCGACGGGATCGCGGGCACGACCTCGCCGTCGATGTACAGCCCGAACCCGCCGAGCATCTGTACGTCGAGCTCGACTCGCACCCCGCCGGGAGTCACCGCCGCCGGCATGACGGCGCCCTCAGGCAGACCGCCGCCGGTCGCACCCCGCCATCAGCTCAGACAGCCTGAGGGTCGTAGGCGATCTGGCAGAAGCCGTGGTTGCAGTAGCCGCCCGGATTCTTGGCCAGGTACTGCTGGTGGTAGTCCTCGGCATAGAAGAACGGTCCGGCCTCGGCGAGCTCGGTGGTGATCTCCCCGTAGCCGGCCCCGCTCAGCTGGGCCTGGTAGGCGTCGCGGCTGGCGACAGCAGCGTCGTGCTGGGCCGGGCTGTTGGTGTAGATCGCCGAGCGGTACTGGGTGCCGATGTCGTTGCCCTGGCCCATGTGCTGGGTGGGGTCGTGGTTCTCCCAGAAGATGGCGAAGAGCCGCTCCAGGCTCACCTGCGCCGGATCGAACACGACGAGTACGGCCTCGGTGTGACCGGTCATCCCGGTGCACGTCTCTTGGTAGGTCGGGTTCGGCGTGGTGCCACCGGCATACCCGGCCGCCGTGGTGTACACCCCTGGCTCCTGCCAGTAGAGCCGTTCAGCACCCCAGAAACAGCCCATCCCGATCACGAGGGTGTCCATCCCCTCGGGGAACGGCCCCGTGAGGGGCCGGCCGTTCACGTAGTGGGCGTCCGGAACCGGAATCGCCTCGGCCCGCCCGGGGAGGCAATCCTCCGGAGCGGGAACGGTCAGGTCACGCGCGTGCAGCCTTCGAAACATGGCGGGTCCTCCTCGGTGAAACCGAGTCTATGTCGGGACGACCGGGCGGGCCTGGTCGAACCTGTTCGGGATACGAGATCAGGAACCGCTGGTGGTGGTGACCGCACCGCTGGTGCTGCCGCCAAGTAGGCGTTGGGCAGCATCCAGGGCCGCCTGGGCCTGAGCCCGGAGCTCGGTGGCCCGGGCCGTGTCGCCATCAGCTTCGACGGCGTCGGCCGCCTCGAGGAACGCTGCGGCGTCCACCAGGAGTTCCGAAACCGACTTGCCGGTTGGGTCGTAGCTCGGTGTCTCCGCTGGAGCCTCCGACTCGGTTGCCCCGTCGTCGGTCTCGGGCTCTTCAGCTTCGTCGGCCTCGGGCTCGTTGCCGGCCACGATCGTGCCGTCATCGGGATCGGCGCCGTCGATGATCGCGGCCACCGCCTGGTCGAGCGTGCTGCCCATGGCGATGCGATCACCGTTCACCGCAATCACCCGGCTGAGTTCGGGAACCGCGGTGGCACTGGCCGCCTCGACGTAGACGGGGCGGATGTAGACGATCGTGTCGTTCACTAATAGCAGCGTGAACTCGCCGAAGAGCACCACAGAGCCGAGCTGGTCACGCACGAAGTCGGTGAGCTGGCCGTTCTTGCGGATCTCCGAGTGGACGAAGTTCGGGGCCTCGACCTGGCCACCTGGGATCCGGTAGAGCACGAGCTGCCCGTAGTTCTCGGGATCGGAGCGGGCCATCATGATGCCGGTGAGTTCGGGCCGGTCGGTGAGTGACCCAGCCTGACCCGAGCGGGGCACGAACGCCCGCTGCAACACGAACTCCGACTCGGCCGAACCGGGCAAGCGGGTGATCAGGTACTGCGGACGCATCGACGTGCCGCTGACGGCCTCGTTTTCGGTGACCTGCGCCTCACGGCGGGCCTGCGCGGCCACCGACCAGGCCACGTCGCCCTGGATCAGCTGCACGGGATCCGACACCACGTATCGGGCCCACATGTCGGTCTGCACCTCGAAGATGTCCTTCGGGTAGCGGAAGTTGTCGCGGATCGTGTCCGGCACCTCGGACTGATCGGAGAACAGATCCGGGAAGGCGCCACGCCAGGCGGCCAGCACCGGGTCGCTCTCGTCGACCACGTAGAACGACACGTCGCCGTCGTAGGCGTCGACCACGGCCTTCACCGAGTTGCGCACGTAGTTGTACCCGCCGCCGAGCGACGAGTTCACGAGATCGGTGTCGACACCTTGGGAGTAGGGGAACCGGCTGGTGGTGGTGTAGCCGTCGATCACCCAGAACAACTGATCTTCGGCCATCACCGGATACGGATCGGAGTCGAACCGGATGAACGGCGCCAGCTCCTGCACCCGCTCCTGGATGTCGCGGTTGTAGACCGCCTTCGAGTCCGAGGTGACGGTGGCGGCGATCAGGGGATCGAGATCACGGAAGCGAAGTGCGAAGGCGAGGCGCCGAACGAACGATCCCATCGACACGCCGCCGTCGCCGTCGTAACGGAACGATCGAGACTCGTTGCCCGAGGTCTGGTAGTCCACCTCGTCGCGCGACGCGTTGACGATGGCGTAGCCGCCGAAGTCCTCGCCGTAGTACACGCGGGGCTGGCCGAGGGTCTCGGTGAGGCCCTCGTCGATGGCCACGTCACCCAGCTCGCCCACGAGGTAGTCGGGGCGACCGGCTCGCCCGACCTCCCAGCCAGCGGCCACCGCAGCGCCGTAGCCGTGGGTGAACAGAATGTGCTGGCTTTCCCACCCGCCATCGATTTCCTCGACACCGAGGTTCAGGCCTCGCATCGACAACACCACGGGGCGGAGCTCGCCGCCGATCTCGTAGCGGTCGACGTCGAGCGGCTCCGAGAACTGGTAGAACGCACGCTCTCCCTGATCACGACGGAACGAGTCGAGGGCAAGTCCGGGGTCGACCAGCGGCACGTTGTCGAACACCTGCTGGAAGTCGGCCACTTCTTCGCCAGTGATGCCCTCGGTGTAGACGAAATCCTCCGAGCGGAGGCGATCCTCGTCGATGCCGTAGGCGAAGCGAGTGGCGGCGATGTTGCGCTCGACGAACTCCTCTTCCCGGATGGTGATCTGCGGCTCGACTCGAATCCGCTGGTAGAGGGCCGGGAACAGGCTGCCGACGAACAGGTGGCTGATCCCCCACAGGCCGATGGCCACCATCGGGAGGCCCCAACCCTGACGGCGGATGTTGGCGATGAACAGCGCCGCACCGAACAGCGAGATGAGGGCGAGCAGGTTGTAGGCCGGCAGCTGCACGTTGACGTCGGTGGCGAGCGCGCCGTCGGTCACGCCCCGGTTCGACACCAACAGCCCGTAGCGATCGAGCCAGTAACCGGCCGCCCGAACCGCAGCGAGCCCGGCGAGCAGGAGCGAGAGGTGGAGCTTGACGCCGGAGGTGACGCGGTCGGTTGCGGCCGAGGCCCGGATCCCACCGTTGAGGTAGTGGGCGACGGCCACCACGATCAGCGTGAGCACGAGGGCGGCGAACACCCAGTCGACCAGGAAGTTCAGGAATGGCAGCCGGAACACGTAGAACCCGGCGTCCTGGTTGAAGATCGGATCGACCCACCCGAACTCGGTGCCGTTGAGAAAGAGCAGCCACTCGGGCCAGCGCGCGGCGGTGTTGGCACCGGCGATGAACGCGAACACCAGCGCCACGATCACCCGGAGCCGACCAGCGCGGTTGCCCACCAGTTGGTGGTAGCGCTCGATGAGATCTTCCTCGGGCGACGCCGCCCGGAACGAAGGCGCCAGCCGGTCAGCCAGGATCAGGTTGCCCCACAGCAACAGGAAGAACGCTGTGGTGAAGATGGCGACCAGAATGATCTGGGTGCCGATGATCGTGGTCCACACCGACCCGAGCTGCAGGTTGTCGTACCACAGCCAGTCGGTGTAGGTCGCGGCCAAACCATTGGCCGACAACAGGAGCACGACCAGCGCGCCCAATGCGATTGCGATCGGGACCCGGAACCGGGACCGCCGGACGTTGTCTCGAACCGTCTTCATCTGAGGTCGAGGCTACCCCCGCTACCTGCGGATGGGAGACCGCCCCGGGTGTCGATGCGACACCCGCCACACTCTGTCAACGTGCGGGAACGGCTAGGCAGCGGCAACCGGGCATCGACAGCGGCCGTGAGTGACCGCTGGGGAATGCGTCGCCCTTGAGCAACGGCCGCGATGCGCTGTTCTGTTCACAGATGGGATCGGGATCGAGCCGGGGGTCGGTGATCCACAACACGTCGGCTCCGTCGTCGATGGCGCTGAACAACCCGAGGGCGAAGGCCTCGTGCAGCGCATCGTCGATCAGGTCGGGCAGCAGACCGTTACGGAAGTCCCGGTAGGCGAGCCGGATCGGGTCGAGCACCGTTTCACGGTCACCCTCGATTCCCGCTTCGATCGCCTCGATCGTTGGCGCTCGCAGGCACTCCACGATGTGGCGCCCGAGCTGCATGCAGAGGTGCTCAACGCCATCGGCTGGTACGTGATGGCCGTTCGCACTCTCGGTGCCGGCCTGCACCATCTCGTAGAGCAGGGGATGGAGCACCTCGAGGTAGGCATCGAGCTGCACCTCAGCGCTCGGCAGCTCAGTGATCGCCACCGGCCCCCGGCCGCCGCGGATGCGGTCGAGCACCAGGCTCTGGTCGTCGTTGACGGCCCGCTTCAGCTTGCGCCTGAACCCTGGCACCGATCGGGCCATGGCCGCGTCACGGGCGTCGAACGACGCCGGCAACGGCCCTCCGAAGGGTGACTGTCGTGGCAGATCGCCTCGCAGGCCAGAGGTGCGGCCGAAAGAGGTGGCCCGCCCGAGCGACTGATCGTCGAAGGCGGCAACCTCCACGTGGCTGTGCCCGTTCGACGAGGGACCCCGCCCGTTGGTGGACGGCGCAGGGGAGGTGAGGAGGGCCGTGACATCAGTGGTCTCGCCCAGAGAACCGTTCGACACGGTGCCGCCGTCGAGGTCGACCACGAGCGGCTCACCGTCGTCGATGGTGAGGTACTCCACCTCGAGAGGCTCCCCGTGTTCGGGCTCGATCTCGGCATCGGCATCGATCACGGCGTCGGCCATGATGGCGCTTCCGACGTCAGCGGCCAGGTCGGCGCCGCCTCGGGCGCCGTGCAACTGGGCGATCAGTTCGGCCACCTCGGTGGCCTGGCTCAGCGAATCCTCGCGTGCGGGCTCCGCCAGATCGATCTCGCTCATCGTCGGGGCGACCAGATCGATGTCGGACGCCACGGTGTCGAGCTCGGACCGGGCGAGCGCCAGCCCCTGGGCCAGCCGGTCGCGGGCTGTACTGAGGCGCTCGAGCTGGTCGAGGTAGGTACTGCGGCGATGCACGAGATCGCCGAGCATCTCCTCCCGGAGGTGTTCGGCCTCGGCCACCACCTCGTTGGCCTTGTGGCGAGCGGCGCCCAGATCCTCTTCGGCCTTGACCGTGGCCTCGGCCAGGATCTCGTCGGCCTTCTCCCGGGCGAGCTCGCGGCTGCGCTTCGTCTCGGCCTTGTTGCGGGCCTGACTGCGGCGGGCCTCGTCGGCGGCGCCGTCACGGATGTCTTCGGCCTCGGTCCGGGCCGACGACAGGATCGACTCGGCCTCTTCGACCGTGGCCCGGGCGTCGAGGTCGGCCTGTTCGCGAACGGCGTCGGCCTCGGCCTCGGCTCGGTGCACGATGTCGGCGCCAGCCGAGCGGGCCTGCTCGAGGATGCGAGCGGTCTCCTGACCAAGGAGCCCGATCAGCTCGGCCTCGTCGAGATCAGCAAGCGTGAGGTGGTTGCCGGCGAACCCATCGTTCCCGGCGAGCATGTCTTCGAGCTCGTCGATCCGGGAGCGGAGCTCCGACGCCTCGATCTCGAGTTCGGACTCCCTGTTGGGAACGCCGGCGAGGTCGGGATCGACCGGTCCGATGACGCCGAGCTGTTGCGCCCGACTGATGGTGTTGGCCAGCCGGGACAGGTACCGCCGAACGGCGTCCTGGTCATACCCCCGGAAAGCAGTGGGAAACGCGACCCGAGCGATCTCCTTGGGATCGAATTCGGCACGGGCGTCTGCTGCCATACTCAATGCTACGGCTCCTTCGCTCAGGTGCTGGGGGATGCTGGTGGCCACGGCTGTGGCCCTCGATCCGCCCAGAACTAGGACAGATTGGCGGCGAACTCCTCGACTGCCGCCACCTCTCCACCCAGATCGGCCAATGCGGCGAGCGCATCGTCCAGATCCTCGACCGGGATGATCTCCAGATCGTCACCCGCCCGCTCCATCACCCGATCGAGTTCGGATGACGGAAGCCCCGCCGGTACCAGGAACACATCGGCTCCCAGATCCCTGACGGCCGCCGTCTTCTGCACCACACCACCCACGTTGCCCACGCGTCCGGTGACATCGATGGTCCCCGTCACGGCAACGGTGGACCCTCCGGTCAGCTCGCCCTCGGTCAACTGATCCAGCACAGCCAGCGTGAACGCCAACCCCGCTGAGGGCCCGCCCACGGCGCCCGAGTCGATCGAGATGTCGAAGTCGAAACCTGATGCAAGCTGATAGCGGTCCGTCGGCGCCACACCGAGGAACGCTGCGTCCGGGTCGTCGGGCTTGGGGCCCAACGTGATCGCCAACTCGACGACCTCCGGCTCGATCTCCGCGACCTCTGCGGCTGCGCCAGCTGCCGCGTCGTCGTCAGATTCGTCGTTGTCGTCCGCCTCGGCCGCTGCCTCGGCTGCGTCGGCCTCCGCCTGCGCAGCCGACAGTTCGGCGTCGAGCGTCTCCACCAGCAGTGTGATCTCGTCGCCCGGCCCGTAGGCACCGAGCACGTCGACGAGTTCGGCTGCGGTGCTCACCGGCTCGCCATCGATCGCCACGATCGTGTCGCCGAGACCGATCACGTCTTCAGCGGCGCCACCTTCGACGAGTTCGACGATGCGAACGCCGTCGGTGGTGATGGCGTCATAGCCCAGGGCCTCCAGCGCAACCGCGACGGCCTCGGCCTTGGAGTCGCTCATCAACTGAAGGTTGAACTCGCGATTCTCGTCGGGCGTGCGGCCACCGAGGATCACCTCTTCAGGCACGATCTCAGCGTCGTCGTCGGCCCGAAGCCACAGGTACTCCCAGAGATTGGGGCGCTGACGGATGCGAACGGTGGTCAACAACAGCTCACCCTCGCTCGGATACTCTTCGAGCCCGTCGACCGACACGAGCGGTTCGGTGTCGCGAGCTGAGCCCGGCACCAGCGCCACGTACGGCACCTTGAACAGCATTCCCCCCACAATGGCCGCCGCCACCACGAAGCCGACCATCGCTGCGACCCAGCGCCACATTGCCCGACGAGTCGCCTCTAGCGAGGCCTCGGCCGGGGTTAAGCTGGCAGCTGCGTCGTCCATCGTCCTCCCTATCGGATTTCAGCGAGATGGATACAGCAGACGCTACTGGCCTGGGCCGAAAGGTTGAAGAAAATCCATGGTTCAACAGCTCGAACCAACGTCCCGGGGCCGGGACCGTACCCCGATCTGGCGACGCATCACGGCGGCATTCACTCTCAGCTCGTTGGTGATCGTCGGCGGCGTGGCGCTCGCGGCCCTGCTGGCTGCGCTCGCGCTGCTGGCGCTGTTCATCCTGGAGAGTGCAATCGCCGGGTGATCCGGCGCCCGCGTTGGCCCGGGCCGTCACAACAGAACCGGCTCAGTCTCAGCGGCCGAAGAGGCCGCGGCGGGCCCCGTTGCTGGCGACGGCTTCGGGGTCGGGATCGTCGACGTTGATGGTGGTGGAGTCCACGACCTCGAACGGCTCGCCGAGAGACACGATGGGTGGCTCCTCCGGTGCGTCGCTCGGCGTGGCCGGCGGCGTCGGAGCAGCGGCCACCATCGGGCTCGCGGCCACGCCGGCCGCCACCATCGGATCATGAGCGGCGGCCGAGGCGATCTCCACGCGGTAGTAGGGCCGGTATTCGAACACCACTTCTTCCAGCCGGAAGATACGGGCGTGTTCCACGCCGTCGGTGTTCCTCATCTGCTCCACGAATGTGACAGCATCGTGAATGTCCTCAGCCTGCTGGTAACCCGGCTTACCATCGGCGCCTCGGTAAATGACCATGTGCGACACGAGAAGGCTCCCTGTTTTCGAGTGCGGCGGCGGAGTTTCGACCGTTGCGGGCGGTCAAATCTTCCTCGATGAGCTACAGCATTCCAGATTCATAGCCAGAAACCAATTGCAATGAAATCGAAATATTCATGTCGAAGGATGGCCGAAGCTGGACATCGAGGTGAGGTGGATGTCGTTCGAGATGGCCTGTCGGCTGACGAACCGGAGGTTCGACGGGTGGCGCTCGGGGCCGCCCGACGGCTCGAACTACTCGACCCCGCAGCCCTCGTGCGTGCCCTCGATGACGCAGCGGTGATGGTGCGCGTACGGGCGGCCGAGGTGGTCGCCGAGATGGTCGGCCCTCCCCCGGACGACGAAGCGGGCGAGGTTCCGGCCCCGGCTCCGCTCCCCCAGATCGACCCGTCAGTCGTCGACGCCCTGGTTCGCCAACTCGAACATCCGGCCTGTGCGGAGGCCGCCGCCTTCGCCCTGGGCGAGGTGGGCGCATCCACGCCGGCTGCAGCCGGGGCCCTTGAGCACCAGGCCGCCCATCACGAAGATGCACTCTGTCGGGAGGCAGCGGTGGCCGCGCTGGGCACGATCGGGGTCGGCCAGGCCACAGTGGTCGCGGCGATGGGCGACATTGCAACGGTGCGTCGCCGGGCCGTGGTGGCCCTGGCGGCCTTCGACGGCGACGAGGTCGACGCTGCGCTACGCGCCGCGCTCACCGATCGGGACTGGCAGGTTCGTCAGGTGGCCGAGGATCTCGTGGCCATCGACGAGAACCAGGACCAGTCAGGCGCCTGACTCCACGTCGGTCTCCACGTCGGTGATGTGTTGCGGTTCGAGCCCCCAGCTCGACCCCTCCGACCAGTCCTCGCGCTTCCAGATCGGCACGGTGTGCTTGAGCGTGTCGATCCCGAACCGGGCCGCTTCGAACGCATGATCGCGATGGGGAGCCGAGGCGACCACCACGACAGCCGATTCGGTGATCGGCACCACGCCGATGCGATGAAGCAGCGCGAGCCGCCCGAGGTCAGGCCAGCGCGTGCGGGCCGCGTCGGCAATCTCGGCGAGGCGGGGCACCACCTGCTCCTCATAGGCCTCGTACTCGAGGCGGGACACGCCCTCGCGGCCCACCGAGTGGTCACGTGCGGTGCCACTGAAGGTCACCACGGCGCCACACGACGGCAGCACTGCCCACTGCGATGCGAGCTCGAGCGGCAGCGGCCCGTCGGAGAGCCCCGTCCACGTGTCACCGTCGGGTGGGGTCAGCTCAGCTGCTGGATCGGCTACGTCACTCACGTTGCCATCGTAGTGCCCGCGGTTACCGCGGCGTAGGTGCCAGGTATTCTGTTGATTCGTGCAGTTCGACGACGATCGCAGTGACGACGCGGCGGAGCCAGCCGACCGTTCGAGCGCACCTTCGCCCGGAGGTGAGGCTGCTGCGCACCCCGACATCGGCGATGCCACCGCCGAATCGCCCAAGGCCCCGGAGCCGACCGAGCCGCCTGCTGGTGACGACGACTGGCTCGCCTCAGTGCTCGGGCCCGAAGAGCTGGCGGCACTCGCCGACCTCGACGAGGACGACGATGCCGACGACGAGTACGACCTCGACGATCAGTTCGGCCCGCCTCCAGATCCGTCGGTCCGAGCCTGGCGGCACCCGGCGGAGATCGCGGCAGCCCAGAACGCAGCCGCCCGTGATGCTGCCGGTCTGACGCCGATCGGCTCCGGCACCGCCGTGGCGGGCCCGCGCCGGTTGCGCACCCTCGCCTCGGCCCTGGCCGCCACGGCCGTGGTCGGCGCCCTCGTGGCCGGGGTCAGCCGCCCCGAGTCAACAGCCACGATCAACGGCCCCGACGGGGTGGCCGCCTTCCAGACCGGCGGGGCCCAGCCGCTGTCGATCCCCGCCACCACGATCGTGCCCACCACGCTCGTCTCGTCGGTGGTCGACACCGCCGCCACGCAGGCTGGCGCAGCGATCCTGACCGCCAGCCCGGCGCCCACCGCCCCCACCCGCGTGATCAGCGAGCCGTGGTACGACGTGCAGTCGCTCGAACAGAGCCTCATCGAGATCGACGACGGGATCTATGCCTTCGACTACCTCGGGTTGCAGCGGCTCTCCGCCTTCGTGATTGCCGACAACACGATCTTCACCAGTGCCTCGGCGGTCACCGACGACCGGGAGCTGGGGCTCGTGGTCGACAGCCACTGGATGCCGATTGCCCGGGTGATCCGCGATCCGCTATCGGACGTGGCCGTGGTGGAGCTCAGCCCCGACGACCACGATCAGCTGGCCGCCTCGGCGGTGCCGTCGTGGACCATGCCCGAGCCCGTGGCGATCGTCGACGCCGACGTGGCCGAACCGGCCACCGAGGCGCCATCCGGCCCGACGGAACTGGCCCGGGGCACCCGGATTGCGTTGGTTGGCCTCGGATCGGGCGACGATGCCACCAGCCCCGTGCTGGCCGAGGGCATCGTGGTCGGGTTCCGGGAGCGCACGATGAGTGAGGCCGGTACGCCGGTGTACGGCTCGATGCTCACCAGCCTTGATCGGGCCGATGGCACCGAAGGAGCGCCGCTCGTCGGCGACGACGGATCCCTGCTCGGCCTCGTGGTCGACACCGCCGAGGGCCTGCTCTCCGCAGTACCCGTCGACCGGCTCATGTCGGTCGGCTCGACACTCAAGGCCTGGGGCGTGCCGGCGCTCGAATGGATCGGCTTCGAGGGTCGTTCCGAGCCCGGGGGCGGCGCCGTGGTCACCGACGTCACCGACACCGGGCCCGCGGCCGAGGCCGATCTCCGCCCCGGCGACCTGATCGTGCGGATCAACGAGGTACAGGTGCTCGACTGGCATCATCTCGAGCACGTGATCCGAGAGGCGGGCACGGGAACCACGATCATCGTGCACTACGAACGCAACGACGATCAGTTGGCGGCACCGATCACCGTGGCCGTTCGCCCGGAGTCTGAGCCGGGCGCCGACGGCGATACCTACACCGATGGCACTGTCGATGACGACGTCGAGTCGGCGGTCGCGGACGGCGGAGAGGGGCTGGCCCCCTACGATGAAGAGCAGTGAGTGACTCTGACTCTCCCGACCAGCCCGGCAACAACCCCCTGTTCGATCTGAGCCGCCTGTTCGCCGGAGCCGGCGACCCCTGGGCCTCGGCCGAGCAGCTCGCGGCAGCCGTCGCCTCCGAGGGCGGCTCCGAACCGAACGTCGATCCGATCATCCGCCTCCAGTTCGAGGAGCTGGCCCGCGTGGCCGAGCTCCAGGTGTCGGCGGCCCCTGGTGTGAGCCTGCCGCCCGCCACAACGGTGGTGCCCGTCACCCGCAGCCTGTGGACCACCCGCAGCTTCGACACCTACCGCCCGTTCTTCGAGCGGTTCGGCGAGGCGGTGTCGGCGGCAACCGATCCGTCCGCCTTCGGCCCCGGGGCCGACGCTGGCGCGGCCGACCCCTTCGGGGCCATGTTCGGCCAGCTCTTCGGTGCCCTCGGCCCGATGCTGGTGTCGGCATCAGCCGGGTCGATGCTCGGCCACCTCGGCCAACGAGCCCTCGGCCAGTACGACCTCCCCGTGCCCCGCACCAACGACGAGGTGCTCGTGGTGCCGTCGAACATCGACGCCGCCGCCACCGAGTGGGGGGTCGACCGCGACGGCCTGCGGCTCTGGATCATGATTCACGAGTTCGCGGCGCACGCCGTGCTCCGGGTGCCCCACGTGCAGAAGCGCATGGAGAGCCTCCTCATCGACTTCGCCGCGGCGTTCACGCTCAACCCTGATGCGCTGGGCGAGCAGT
Organism: Actinomycetota bacterium; assembly: GCA_039029735.1. Taxonomy (GTDB): domain Bacteria; phylum Actinomycetota; class Acidimicrobiia; order Acidimicrobiales; family SZUA-35; genus CADEDH01. Next base: position 30,162 of record JBCCFL010000007.1, read on the forward strand.
TCTCCAGCCTCGGCAACATCACCGACCTGTCGCAGATCCAGGAGCTCAGCGAGCAGCTCAACGACCCCGAGCTGCTGCTCACGATGCTCCGCTCCCCCGCTCACGATCTGCTCGTGCCGCAGTTCGACGCGATGGTCGCCTCGGTGATCGGGTTCGTCGGCCACACCGTCGACCGCATCGCATCCGGGCTCATCGCCGACCACGCCGAGATCCGCCAGCAGTTCCGTCAGCGGTGGATCGACGTGGCCCCCGCCGACCGGTTCATGGAACGGCTGCTGGGGCTGGAGATCACGGCCGCCACCTTCGAGCGGGGCGACGCCTTCGTGAACGGCATCGACGAGCGGGCCGGGGCCGAAGGCCTCGAACGGCTCTGGGCCGACGAACTCGATCTTCCGACTGCGGCCGAGGTGGACGCCCCCGGGCTGTGGCTGGCCCGCATCGGGTTCGACACCGAGCCTGGTCAGGTATCGACCGAGGTGCCAGACGACTTGTCCGGGCTCGACGACCTCTGATCGTCGGCGTCGCTCGGATCCCCCTGGTCGCCTTCATCGCGCTGGGTGCTCACGCCGCCACCGAAGCGATCTCGGCCCGGCGCCGCGTCCACGAGCCGTCGCCGTAGATCCACCACCCGCTCGTCGCCCAGGATCGTACGTGGATTCGGCTGACGCCCGAACCAGTACGAGAGGCCGACGAACGCCGCCGACACGGCGATCAGCACGTAGCCGATGCGGGCCGGAACCGGCAGCACCACCGGTACCAGGGCTCCGACCACCCACAGCAACTGGAAGCGGCTCTCGAAGCGAGAGAACGTGCGCCCGAGGTTGGCCGTGGGGGCATCGCGCTGCACGATCGCGTCGAACGACTGCTTGCCGCCGGTACCGGCGATGGCAACCGCAAAGCCCATGAGGAACGCCCCCACCAGGCCGCCGGACAACGCGGCGAATGCGCCCAGGGTGGCCATGGCGAACAGGGCGAACGCCAGGATCCGCTCCTCGGGGAATCGGTTCCGCAGGCGCGGCACGCCGAGCGCACCGGCGAGGCCACCGAGGCCAACGCCGATGATGGCGACGCCGAAGTGCCAGGGAGGTGCGCCACCGGTGGCGAGATCGATCCGTTCCAGACCCAGTGCTTCTCGGGCCCGATGTCCGATCTCGAGCCCCACCGCATCGGGGCCCGGGTCGATCCCGCCCCGAAGTTCGAAGGCGAGCAGCAACGTGATGAAGCCGGCCACGGCGCGCAGGTACCCCATGGCGCTCGCCGCGAGGATGATGCCACCGCTGCGCAGCTCGGCCCGCTCCTCTTCCTCGGCGGGCTCATCCGCGATCCGGGTAGGCGGGATCATCGTGGCGAAGGCCGCGGCGGTGACGAACACGGCGGCGCCGAGGCCCAGCACCACCGACGATCCGCCGAACCGCAGCAGAAGCACACCAGGAGCCGCAGCGGCAGTGGTGGCCACGCCGGCGAGTACCGACAGCCGAGCGTTGGAGCGCACCAGCTCCTCCTGCGAGCCGACACAGGCCGGCACCAGCGCGCTCTTGGCGATGGCGTGGGTCTTGGTCATCACCAGCATCGAGAAGGCCAGAGGGAACAGCAGCGGCCCCTGCACGTAGCGCACGAGGGCCAACATGAGCGCCGCCCGCACCAGGGCAGCACCGATGATCATGAACCGGTGCCCTCCCTTCAGCCGATCCATGGCCGGGCCAAGGAACGGTGCCACCACGGCGAAGGGCGCGATGGTCAGCACCAGGTAGGCCGCCACCTTCCACCGGGCGTCGTTGGGGTCGACGTTGAAGAACAGGGAGTCGGCCAAGGCAACGGCCAACAACGCGTCTCCGGCGACCGAGAGCCCGTGGGTCCGGGCCAGGCGCTGGAACGCAGACGTCACGAACGGGGGCGCTCGAACTTGTAGCCGAGACCGCGGATCGTGACGATGCGCGTTGGGTTGGACGGTTCGTCCTCGACCTTGGAGCGGAGCCGCTTCACGTGCACGTCGAGCGTCTTGGTGTCGCCGACGTAGTCGTGGCCCCACACCCGATCGATCAGCGCGTCGCGGGAAAGTACCAGACCTGCATTTTCCATCAAGAAACGCAGCAGTTCGAATTCCTTGAGCGGAAGCTGCGCCGGCAGGCCACGGATCACCACCTCGTGGCGGGACGGGTCGATCGACACATCGCCCACCACGATGGCTGCCGGCTCGTCGGCAACGGCATCGTCGACGGAGTCGCCCGCACCGCCGGGCACGATGGAGCGCCGCATCACGGCCCGCATCCGGGCCACCAGTTCACGCATGCGGTAGGGCTTGGTCACGTAGTCGTCGGCGCCCACCTCCAGCCCCACTACCGTGTCGACCTCGGCCGACTTGGCCGTGACCATGATGATCGGCACCTGTGAGCGGGTGCGGATCTCCCGGCACACGTCCACACCCGACACTCGGGGCAGCATCAGGTCGAGCAGCACGAGGTCGGGGGCGAGTTCGTCGAACCGAGCGAGCCCTTCGGCGCCGTCGCGGGCCACCTCCACCCGGAACCCCTCCTTGCCGAGGCCCACAGTCAGTGCGTCGATGAAGGCTTCCTCGTCTTCGACGACGAGGACTAGGGGTTCGGCCATTGCGTGCGCTCCTTGGGGGGCTCTGGATCGGACCCGGACACAGACGCCTGCATTGTCTCATGCGGCGCCGGCTGATGGACCTTCGACAACGGGAGTGAAACCGTGAAGGCCGAGCCCTGGCCCTCGGTGGACTCCACCCGGATGGTTCCCCGGTGGTTCAGGACGACGTGCCGAACGATCGACAATCCGAGCCCGGTCCCGCCGGTCACGCGGCTTCGGGCATCGTCCACGCGATAGAACCGCTCGAAGATACGGGTCTGGGCGGCCTCGGGAATCCCGATGCCGGTGTCGGTCACCGTCAGGATCGCACCGCGGTCGGTGCGATAGACGTCGGCCACCACCTCGCTACCGGGATCGCTGTACTTGATCGCGTTGTCGAGCAAGTTGGCCACCGCCGACACCATCTGCCGCTGGTCTCCGTCGACGAACACCGGGCCGCTCTGGGAACGGCCGGCGACGAGTTCGATCTGGCGGTACTCCGCCGTGGGGGACGACCGCTCGATGGCGAGCGTCAGCACCTGATGGAGGTCCATCAGCTCGGGATCCTCGATCCGGCCCGATTCCAGCCGCGACAGCGTGAGCAGATCGTCGATCATTCCGCCCAGCCGCAGTGCCTCGTTCTGCAGCCGACCGGAGAGCCGGTCGATCACCTCGGGATCGTCGGCGTCGCGCAGCGTCTCGGCGAGCACGCCGATCCCGCCGATCGGGGTGCGCAGCTCGTGGCTGACGTTGGCCACGAAATCCTTGCGCACCCGATCGAGGTTGTGGGCCGAGGTCACGTCCTCGATCAGCACCACCGAGCCCGTGAGCGCCCCACCGTCGTAGGTGGCTGAGCCGCGCAGCTCCAGGTTGCGGGCCGGCGGCCCGTAGAGGTCGATCGGTACCTCGGTGCTCTGGCCGACGATGGCGGCCGAGATCACGTCGTGGAGTGCCGCCTCCACGAGGGCGTCGCCGTGGCGGCCGCGCTCGAAGCGCTGGGCGAAGCGGTTGCGATACACGGCGTTGCCACTGGTGTCGGTGACCACAACTCCGATCGGGAGCGCACCAAGAGCCCGGTCGATCCGCGGGTCGCCGGCCCAGGTGGTGGCCACGCTCACCTCCTCGACCTCCGTTGGCGCGGCGTCGGTTGGGGCAACGTCAACGGCAGCTGCCGCTGCCAGTTCGGCCGCGGCGGCGGCTCGCCGTCGCATGCGGCTGGTGGCCACGAGGGCGCCGATCACGAGACCCACCACGAGCGCCGCGCACACCAGGAGCGTCACGGCCACCGGTGATGCGGTTTGCGCAAGCATCTACTCGTCCTCGTGCGGCCGGTCGGTGCCGAGACCGGAGCTACGTCCGGTGCGGTGCTGCTCGCGAAGGGCCCCGTTGTGCTCGGGCAACCAGCCCGTCACCATGTAGGCAACCCGTTCGCCGATGTTCACCGCGTGGTCGCCGATCCGCTCGTAGTAGCGGGAGATCAGTGCGAGCTGCACGGCGACGCCGAGGTCGATCATGTCCTCGGAGTGGGCGGCGAAGATCGCGCCCACCATGTCGCGGTTGAGCTGGTCGAGCGTGTCGTCGATGTCGCTGAGCGCCACTGCCATGGACACGTCCTCGTCGGCGAAGGCGTCGAGCGCGTAGCGCATGAGCCGGTTGGCCTCAGTACTCATCGACGCGATCAGGCCGCGGATCTGCGGGCTCAACGGCGCCCCGTACATCCGCCGAGACGACTTGCAGATGTTGACCATCAAGTCGGCTGAGCGTTCGAGCTCGGCCACGAGCTTCGACACCGTGATGATGTGGCGCAGTTCGCCTGCCTTGGGAGCCTGCCGGGCGATGATCGAGTAGCAGTCCTCCTCGACGAGGATCGAGAGCTCGTCGATCGCATCGTCGGCGTCGATGAGGCTCTGCGCTTCCTTCAGATCGCCGCCCAGGAGGATCTGGGTGCCGCGGGGGATCGTCTCGCACACCATGGCGCCGAGGCGCAACACGTCGGTGTCGAGCTTGTCGAGCTCGCGGTGATAGGCGTGGCGATGCTGACCTTCAGGACTCGGCGGTATCGGTCGGCCCATGTGATCGCTCCTCACCAGCTCACTTCGTCGGCAAGATAGACCGGATCGCCGGTGACCAGGTAGCGGAGGCGGCAGGCCATGATCTGGCTGTGGTCGCCGATCCGGTCGAGCGATCGGCCGACCGCCATCGAGGCCAGCGCCACGCGAACCGCGGTCGTACCGTCGAGCGCCATGATCTGGCTTACGAGCGGGTCGGCGAACTCCCGGAGCGGATCCGTGGTCTCCAGCACGTCGAGGGGTTCGGTCGACGCCTCGGACCAACCCTGGCGCACGGCCTCGAAGCGGCCGATGACGTTGTCGGAGAGTTGGAGGAGCACCTCGAACACGGGGGCGTGAGCGGCGATGAGGGGCTGGTCGTCGACGGCCTTGGCGATGCGAATGGCCAGGTCACCGATGCGCTCCAGCTCATGCAGAACCCGTATGACCGAGACGATCAACCGCAGGTCGGCGGCCACCGGCGCCTCTCGAGCCAACAGTCCGTAACAGTGCTCGGTGAGCGACACCTGCATCGCGTCGATGGCGTCGTCGGCTGCGATCAGTTGCGCCGCCACGTCCGGATCACCGGTCGCGAGCACCGCCCGCGCCCGAGCCAGCGCTTCCCCGACATGGAGTGCCATCACCTCCACCTGGAGGCGAAGGCTTTCCAGCTCTTCGGAGAATGCTGCTCGGGGCATGGGCGCAGAGCCTGGAGGGATCAGCCGAAGCGGCCGGTCACGTAGTTCTCGGTGCGCTCGTCGGCCGGATTCGAGAAGATCATGTCGGTCTGGTCGTACTCGACCAGCAGCCCGGTGCGGCGATCGTTCTCACTGTCCAGCTCGGCGGTGAAGAACGCCGTGCGCTCCGACACCCGAGCGGCCTGCTGCATGTTGTGGGTCACGATCACGATCGTGTACTCCGTCTTGATCTCGTGCATGAGATCCTCGATGTAGCCGGTGGCAATCGGGTCGAGGGCCGAGCACGGCTCGTCCATGAGCAGCACGTCGGGGTTGGTGGCGATCGCCCGGGCGATGCACAGCCGCTGCTGCTGGCCGCCCGAGAGGCCGAGGGCCGAGTCCTTGAGGCGATCCTTCACCTCGTCCCACAGCGCCGCCTTCTTGAGGGAGGTCTCGACGATCTCTTCGAATTCCTTCTTGTCGGTACCAGCAATCCTGGGGCCGTAGGTGATGTTGTCGTAGATCGACTTGGGGAAGGGGTTCGGCTTCTGGAACACCATGCCGATGCGACGCCGGACCTCGACAGGGTCAACCCGCTCGTCGTAGAGGTTGATGCCGTGGTAGTCGACAACGCCCTCGACGCGGGCCGTGGGGATGAGGTCGTTCATGCGGTTGAGCGACCGCAGCACGGTGGACTTGCCACACCCGCTCGGGCCGATCATCGCCGTGATCTCCTTGGAGCGCACCGGCATCGTCACCTGGCGCACCGCCCGGAAGTCGCCGTAGAACACCTCGAGGTCCTTGATGTCGAGCACCACGTAGGAATCGTCGACGGCTGCTGCGGTGTCGGTCTGGATGTCGGAGGTCTGCAGGTCTGAGTTCATCTCGTTCTCCGCCTTGGTCTCTGAGTCTCTGGTTCTCGTCTGTCAGTCAGCCCGGCGGATGCTCAGGCCTCTCGCTTGCTCTCGAAACGGTTCCGGAGCACGATCGCAACGCTGTTGAGCAGCACCACGAACAGGATCAGGATGACGATGGCGGCAGCGGCACCGTCGACCTTGAAGCCCTCCTGGGGTTGGCCGACCCAACGGGTGATGATGATCGGCATGGCCGTGTAGGTCTCCCGCACCTGGGTCACGTCGTACCACGGCGGGATCTGGGTGATGAAGCCGGTGACGGTTCCCACCAGGATCAGCGGGGCCGCCTCGCCTGCGGCACGGGCGATCGACAACAGCGTGCCCGTGAAGATTCCGGGGGCGGCGTAGGGCAGCTGGTGATCCTTGATTACCTCCCACTTGGTCGCCCCCACACCGTAGCCCGCCTCCTTGAGGGGCTGCGGAACGGAACGGAGGGCCTCGGCCGTGGTGATGATCACCACGGGCAGCACGAGGGCCGCAAGCGTGAGGCCCGCGGCCAGGGGCGTGCTGCCCCCGGTGATGGTGCCGATCCCCCAGCCCTTCACGAAGATCGTGAGGCCGAGGATGCCGTAGACCACCGACGGCACGCCGGCGAGGTTCCGGATGTTGATGTCGATGACGTTCGTGAGCCGGTTCTTGGGGGCGTACTCCTCCATGTAGATCGCGGCGCCGATCCCGAGCGGGAAGGCCACGATGGCCACGATCAGGCAGAGGTAGAACGTGCCCCGCAGACCCTGGGCGATGCCCGAGATCTCCGGCTGCGATCCGAGGCCGGAGGTGAGGAAATCACCGAGGCGGGTGGTGAGCACCTCCCAGCCGTCGATCAGCACCTGGCCGAGCAGCACGATCAGCACGAGGAGGGTGATGAAGAGCGACAGCAGCAGCATGACCTGGAAGGCGCCGCCGCCGACGTCGACCCGCTTGCGGAGCCGTTCGAGGATCCGGGTGGAGTCTTCCGACGTCGAAGACCGAAGGGTGGGTGCAGCCATCTCAGTACTCCTGACGGAAGCGGCGGACGAAGCGGTCGGCCAGCAGGTTGAGCGACAGAGTCATGATGAAGAGCAGCAGACCCACGAAGAACAGGCTCTGGAAGGTAGGCCCCTGACCGGCCACGTTGTCGGTGCCCGACGCCACCGAGGCCATGGCTGCTGTCATGGTGAGCCCAGGATCGAGGGGGTTGAAGGTTCGGATGGCAGCGTCGGCGGCACCGCCGGCGATGAACACCACCATGGTCTCACCGATAGCCCGGGAGATGGCCACGATGAAGGCCGCCGTGAGGCCCGACAGTGCGGCCGGCAACACCACCCGCACGGTGGTGGTCATACGGCGGGCTCCGAGGCCAGACGAGGCCTCCCTCAGCGAGCGGGGCACCGCAGCGAGGGCGTCCTCGGAGATCGACGCCACGAGTGGGATCGTGAGCAGGCCAACGCCGATCCCGGCGGCCAGGATGTTGGCCGGCGCCGCGCTGGGGAAGACGTTCGCCACGATCTGCGGTGCGATGAACCGGAGGGCGAAGTACCCGAGTACCACCGACGGGATGCCAGCCAGGATCTCGAGGATCGGCTTCAGCCAGCGCCGCACGCCGGGGCGGGCGTACTCCGCCAGATAGATGGCAGCGGCCAGCCCGAGGGGGCCGGCCACGATCATGGCGATGGCCGTGACCCACAACGTGGCCACGATGATGGTGGGGAAGTCGAACAGGTTCCGCCGGGGGAACCAGCCGAGGTCGTTGATCGTGGTGGACCAGTCGACCTGGCCCATGAAGGTGATCGCCTCGAACACCAGTGAGTACACGATCAGCACGCTGATCAGGATCGACACCGCGGCCGCCGAGAAGGCGACCCACTTGACGACCCCCTCTCTTCGTTTGCGGGCGGCGCTGCCCTGGAGCGCCGAGATGTCCCAGTTCTGTGTGGCTGTCATGTTCCGCCCCTGAGGAGTCCCAACAATTGTCCGAACGTTGCGTGAAACCGGCAAAGGGACCTGCAGACCACGTCCGCAGGCCCCATTGCCAGTCGAGTTCAGCTCGGGTTCGGCATCCGACCCCGAGCCTTGTCAGTGCTGTGTATCAGCGACCGTCCCAGGCCGCCCGGGTCTCGCCCTTCGATTCCTCGGTGAGGGCAACGTAGCCGACGCTGGCGGACGACTCGTCGAGGCCGGTGGCCATGTAGTGGTCAACGTAGGCAACGAGGGCGTCGCTCTCGGCGGCCTTGGCCTTGTTCACGTAGATGAACAGGTCACGGGCGATTGGGTACTCGTTCGAGGCGATCGTCTCGGGGGTCGGGGCGATGCAGTCGCCGCCCTCGTCCGCGCTGACCTCGACCAGCTTCACGCCACTCGCCTCGACGGCGAAGGCGAAGCCGACCCAGCCGAAGCTGGTGTCGTTGGTGCTGATGGTCTCGATGATCACGTTGTCGTCGGCAGCCGAGGAGTAGTCGGGACGGGTGGTGGCGTCCTGGCCACGCTCGTCGGCAATGTCCTCGAGGGCGATCTCGATGAAGCTGTCGTAGGTACCCGACTCGGTGCCGGGGGCGCTGATCACCAGATCGGCGGCGGGCAGGTCGCCGGAGCCACCCACCTCGCTGTTCAGGTCGTTGAGACCGTCCCAGGTGTTGATGCCAGCCGACTCGGGGCCGACGATCGAGTAGAGGTCGGCGAACGACAGGCACTCGATGGCGGTGTTGGCCTCAGAGGTCATCACGGCGATGCCGTCGACGGCGACCTTCAACTCGACGTACTCGATGCCGTTCTCCTCGCAGATGGCGGCTTCCTCGTCCTTGATCTGGCGGGAGGCATCGGAGATGTCGGTCTCGCCGTCGCAGAACAGCACGAAGCCGTCACCGGTACCGGGGCCGGACACCGACACGTTCACGCCGGGCTCGATGGTGGCGAACGACTCGGCCACAGCGACCGAGATCGGCTCGACGGTGGAGGAGCCGGAGATCACAACCGCACCCTCAAGGCTGCCGGCCTCCATGGCCTCGCCGTCTTCGTCTTCCATGGCCTCTTCAGCCTCGTCGACCGCGTCCTCGGCGGCGTCGGCAGCGTCGTCGACCGCGTCCTCCACGTCGTCGCTACCGCAGGCGGCGGCGACCAGGGTGAAGGTGAAGAGCAGTGCGAGCACTCTCAGCAGAACGTTGTAGCTCAAGGGGGACTCTCCTCGTGATTCCGGCGACCGCCGGGTTGGATTCGGTCGAAACGCTACGTAGGGCGGGTGACACGCCAACCCTTCCGACATGAACGATGAGTGAACCGAACGCCAACATCTCGCGCCCGGTTCGGCCCGCGTTTCAGCGCCGTGTCAAGCCGAGCCGAGAATGACGACCGCTTTACGATCGGCGGGCGCTGACTTGACAGCCCTCAGTTGCAAACGGGTGCAGAACGCCGATCACGATGGGGACGATCGCCGGTTCTGATGTGGCGGACGTCCCCGCGGGTCAGGCCTCTTCAGCCAGATGCGGCAGGTGTTCGAGCAGCCGGCGGTCGTGGTCGTACGACAGCATCAGGGCCGCTTGGTCGGCTGCCACCCACCGGAGGCGGTCCACCTCTTCGTTGGGCGTGAAGGCACCGCCGCGATAGCGAACGAGCCAGTAGCGCACCACCTTGGGCCGGCCGTCCACGTGATACTGCGCCGAGGGCAGCTCGTTCTCCACGTCGCCGTGGAAGCCGGTTTCCTCTTCGAGTTCACGTACGGCGCATTCGAGGTCGGTTTCATCGGGCTCACGCTTGCCCTTCGGGAACGACCAGTCGTCGTAGAGCGGCCGATGGACGACCAGCACCTCCGGGCCCCGGTTTCCCGGCCGGTACACCACGCAGCCCGACGCGGGGATCGGCTCCTCGGCCGCCGGCCGCAGGTTGCGGGCCGAGCCGTCGGCGGTGGCGGTGCGCACCGGGGGCGGCGAGGACTCCGATTGGGGCGGCATCGGCGGGATCCGGCGCAGTGTCACGGGCTTCGAGTGGCGCTCCTGGGGTGCCGCGATGCGCTCCGCGGCCAGCTGTTCGAGCTGGTCCTGGGCGTTGTGGGTGCCCCCCACCCTGGTGTAGGTGTCATCCGGCCCGAGCTCCCACGACAGAGCCGTGTCGGCCAGGTTCACCTCCAACACCTCGCGGAGGCGTTCCTGGCTGGCAGGATCCTCCACCCGAACCAGCACCTCCACCCGGCGATCGAGGTTGCGGGGCATGAGATCGGCCGACCCGATGTAGTACGTGCCGGTGCCGGCGCCACCGCCGTTGGCGAAGTAGTACACCCGGGAGTGCTCCAGATAGCGGCCGACGAGGCTGCGCACCCGGATGTTCTCCGACAACCCCGGAACCCCGGCCCGTAGGCAGCAGATGCCACGCACGATCAGATCGATCTCGACACCCGCCGCCGACGCGGCGTAGAGCCGCTCGATCATGTCGGGGTCGACCAGGCTGTTCATCTTCATGATGATTCGGCGCCGACCGATCGGAGCAGCCGCTTCGTTCTCGATCAATTTGGTCAATGGCTCCCGCAGGGCATGAGGGGCGACGAGCAGCCGGTCGTAGCTGATTCGCCGGCCGTAGCCGGTGAGGAAGTTGAACAGTTGGGTGAGGTCCTGCCCGACGGCAGGATCAGCGGTGAGCACGCCCAGGTCTTCATACAGGCGAGCCGTCTTCGGGTTGTAGTTCCCGGTACCGATGTGGCAGTAGGTCCGGATGCCGTCGGCCTCGCGCCGCACCACCAGGGCGGTCTTCGTGTGGATCTTGAGCCCGAGGATGCCGTACACCACGTGTACCCCGGCGTCCTCCAGGCGGCGGGCTCGGGTGATGTTGTTCTCCTCGTCGAACCGGGCCTTCAGCTCGACCAGCACCGCGACCTGCTTGCCCGACTCGGCGGCTCGCACGAGTGCGTCGATGATCGGGCTGTCGCCCGACGTGCGATACAGCGTGAGCTTGATGGCGAGCACGCCGGGATCATCGGCGGCCTGGCGTACCAGCTCGGTGACCGATGCGTTGAACGACTCGTAAGGGTGGTGCACCACGATGTCGGCTCGCTGGAGGCGGCCGAAGAAGTCGTGGCTGTCCTCCACCTCCCGGAGGCGACGCGGGGTGATCGGCTTTCCGGGCGCCACCTGGAGATCGGCCCGGTCGATGCCGACGAGTTGCCAGTAGGCCGTGTAGTCGAGGTGGGTGTCCGACAGGTAGACGTCGTCGTCTTCAAGCTCCAGTTCGCGCTGGAGCAGCTCCTGAGCTTCGAGCGGCATCGTCTGCTCGACCTCGAGGCGGATCGCCCGACGTTGTCGGTTGCGGAGCTCGAACTCCAGCGCCTCGATCAGGTCCTCGGCGTCGGAGTCGTCGAGGTCGAGATCGGCGTTGCGGGTGACACGGAACGGCCAGCCGCCGACCACCCGCACGCCCTGGAAGAGCTGGTCGAGGTGGGCGATGATCACCTGCTCCACCGGCACGTACCGGTTGTCGTTCAGTTCGACGAAGCGGAGCAGCGACGACGGCACCTTCAGCCGAGCGAAGCGGAGCCGCTCGGTGTCGGGGTCGTCGATCAGTACAGCGAGGCTCAACGACAGGTTCGAGATGTAGGGGAACGGGTGGCTCGGATCCACGGCGAGCGGGGTCAGCACGGGCAGGATCCGTTGCTCGAACTCGTTCTTGACGCTCTTGCGCTCCTCAACGCCAAGGCCGTCGTAGTTGAGGATGTGGATGCCCTCGTCGGCCAGGGCCGGCAGCAGATCGTTGCGGTGCATGGCTTCGAGCCGAGCCACCTGGGCGCCGACTTCGGCTCGGATCGCGGCGAGTTGGGCGATCGGGCTCAGCCCATCGGCCGGGGCCTTGGTAACGCCCGCCGCCACCTGTTCCTTCAGCCCGGCCACCCGCACCTGGAAGAACTCGTCGAGATTGGAACCGTGGATGGCGCAGAACTTGAGCCGCTCCAGCAGCGGCAGGCCCTCATCCTCGGCCTGGGCCAGAACGCGGGAGTTGAAGGCGAGCCACGACAGCTCACGGTTCAGGAATCGGGGTACGGAGGGGGCGGACTCGGATTCGTTCAAGCTCATGGCTGTTCCTGCTCAGCGGGGCATTCAGATATCGGTTGTTCGTTCGGACCAATGAGGCCCGGCGATACCGATCAGCCGCGTTGGTCAGAAGCCAGCATCGCCGCTCCGACGACGCCGGCGTCGTCGAGGCGCTCAGCCAGATGCAGCTCGCACACGTCCGGCCCGAATCCACCGAACGTCGGCGACGCAACGATCTGGTCGAGGAACGTTTGTCCGAACTTGTCTACCACACCGCCTCCGAGGACCACCCTCTGAAGATCGAGCATGGTGGCCATGTTGCCGATCACGAGGGCGAGCGCCCAGGCAGCCTCCGCCAGCAGCTCGACGGCGACCTCGTCGCCCTCCTCGATGGCTCGCTCGAAGTGGCGGGATTTCATCGCCCCGCTGCCAGCGAGCTCCACGAGGCGGTTCGGGCGGCCTGCTGCGGCCAGCTCGCGAGCCTGCCGCTCCATTCCGGCTCGACCGGCATAGGCCTCGAGGCAGCCGCGACCGTAGGCACACGGCCGCCCGTCGGGCACGACGGTGACGTGGCCGATCTCGCCGGTCAGCCCCCGACCACCCTCGACCAGCGCGTTGTCAAGGATCAGCCCTCCGCCAACACCGGTACCGACGAACACCGCCAACATGTCGGCGCAGCCCCGTCCGGCGCCGAGCCGGTGCTCGGCAACCGCACCGCAGTTCACGTCATTGGCCACCACGACCGGTCGGCCCAGGGCCGAGGCGATCTCGTCGCCGACCGCGATCGGATGATCCCACCCTGCGATGTTGGCGCAGCTCGTCACGGTGTTCGCACCCACGACCATTCCTGGCAGGCCCACCCCTACGGCGGTGGCGTCCGCATAGCCATCGAGCGCCTTGATGGTCTCGATCGTGGCGGCGAGCACGGCATCGGGGCCATCGGTGGGCGTCGCCACCTTCACCCGCTTGCCGGCAGCGCCGGTTCGTGGATCGACGGTACGAGCGAGGATCTTGGTGCCGCCGACGTCGACGCCGACCACGGGCCCGTCGGCCGTACTCACAAGCGCGCCCCGAGCGCGGCGGTGAGCGGGGCCATTCAGCGGTCGCGACGCGACGTGGACTCGGCGTCCTCGTCGCCGAGATCCCAGTCGACCGTTATCAGCTCGCGCTCGGCGTCGCGGTTCACCCGCTCGCGGTTGCGGCGGAACTGGGGATCGTGCTTCGGGAGGAGCAGGAGCCGGGCGCTGACCCGGGTCCAGAAGTCATCGAGCTGCTGCTGATCGCCATAGCGGACCTTCAGCTCCCAGTGCGGGGCGACTGGGCCCGTGTAGTGGATCGTGACGTGGGCAACGGGCTGTTGCTCCTCGACCTCGGGCTCGACCGTACTCATGCCCTCACGCTACCGGGCTGTCGCTCCGGTGCCTGGGAGAGTCAACACCCTTGCCACCTGAGGCGGTCGAACTACCACCTTGAGTGTTTTTTGGGAAAACTTGCCGTCCCGGGGAACCATTTGGGTGCCGCGTGCGTCTTAGTAGCCATGGACAGCAACTGGATGGCTGACGGCAACTGCAACAATCATCCGCCCGCAGTGTTCTTCCCGAGCGACGGTGTCGGCGTTGAAGTGGCCAAGAAGATCTGCGCGACGTGCCCGGCGAAGGAGCCTTGCCTCGAGTACGCGCTTCATCACCGGATCGACCACGGTGTGTGGGGCGGAGCCTCGGAGCGACAGCGCCGACGCATCCTGAAGGCCCGACGGCAGCTCGCCGAGGCCTGATCAGGTCAGCAGTCATCTGACGGCGGCGACGAGCGCTGAGCGCTCGCCACTCGCCGGACTACTCGGCGGTCGGAAACCCGAACGGGCCCGCCAGCCGACCGGCCACGGCGGTGATGTGATCCATCATCGATTCGGTGGCCGACGGAGTTGGGGCAGCAACAGCGGCGATCAGGTCAGCCGCATCATCGGGGTCCACGCCCACGATCACAGCCGTATCGTGACCTGCCTGAACCACGGTGATCTGGCGCTGATCGTCGCTCCACACCATCGCGCCATCCACCTCTCGGCGGTGCCCGGTGGAGCCCATCGCGTCCCAGTCGGGAGCACCGGCGGTGACGAAGACCGAGACGGCCTCTCCCGCCCCCAGGTCGAACACGGCCTGCCGTAGCTCGTTTCGGGTGGCATGGCCTGCTGGCACGTAGCTGTCGGGCACGTCAGGGCCGACGATGCCGAGCACGGCATCTCGGGCGTCGGAGTCGAGCACGTCAGCGGCATCGTCACCGCCGAGATCGCGCTCGGCCACCAGGTGCTGCCGGGCGAGGGCATCGAGTTCGGGGGTCACGGTGCCATCGGCGGCCAGGGCGACCCCAACGGTGGCACCAACGCCGAGCACGGCAATCGCCACGAGCGAGGTGAAGATACGGCCGGCGTGCATTGGCCGGTGATCGACGGCGGCAGCCAGGAACCCCGGCGGCGGCTCGACGTCAGGCAGATCCCACAAAAGACCGTGGACGTCTGCCTCCCACGGCTCCTCCTCGGGCCCCGGGGCGTTCATGACGCAAGGGCCGTGCGCAGCCGGCCCCGTCCTCGGTGGATGCGGCTCCGGACGGTGCCGAGCGGAACATCGAGGATGTCTGCGATCTCCTCGTAGGAGTAGCCGAGCACGTCGGCCAGCACCACGGCCGCCCGGTACTCGGGCTGCAGATCGCTCAGCAGATCCTGAAGGTGATCGGGCAGATCCCGGGCGGCGAGCTCCACGTCGGCCCCGGGGGAGCCGGCGAGCACCCGATCAGGATCCTCGGGAAGGGCGACCGTGGGGCGGCGATTCTGCTTGCGCACCCGGTCGAGGAAGGTGTTGGTGGTGATCCGGGACAACCACCCCTTGAAGTTGCCGGGCTGATAGCCGGCAAGGCCGCGTCGCACTCGCAAGAGAACCTCCTGCACCAGATCCTGGGCATCCTGATGATTCCCGGTAAGCCGATACGCGAGGCTGTAGAGGAACCGTCCGTACTGCTCCGCCACCTCTTCCCAGGTGGGAACGGTGGTGGGATCGGCATCAGTGACCGCCGGCCCGTCTTGCGCCGGTGAATCAGCCGTACCAACCACCGCAGTCAACGCCGGGGAAGACAGCGAAGTTCCCGGCCGGGTCGCCCGACGGCGATCAGACCGAGTCTTCGGACGTCTCTTCCTTGCTGTTGCCCTCGTCCATACCCGTCTTGAATTCCTTCTGGGCCTGGCCGAGGTTGCGAGCGAGCTGAGGCAGTCGTGAACCCCCGAAGAGGACCAGGAGGATCACGAGGATGATCGCCAGTTCTTGAAAACGAAGGTTGGGCACGCAGTAATCCTACCGGACAGGCTGCGAAGTCGCCTGCCGCACCGCTACGGGGCGCCCCGAGGGCCGATCAGGCCGTTCCGGTGGCCGTGGCCGCTCGTTGGCGCTCGAGCGCACGCTGACGGCGGATTCGACGCCGCTCGCGCTCGCTCATGCCGCCCCAGATCCCGAACTTCTCGCCATTGGCGAGCGCGAATTCCAGGCAGTCCTCGCGGACCACGCAGCCTCGACACACTTCCTTGGCTTCTCGCGTCGACGCCCCCCGCTCTGGGAAGAACAGATCCGGGTCGACACCGAGGCAGTTGGCGTATCCCTGCCAACTCGTATCCAGCATGAGGTGCTTCCGCCCCAAGCGCATATTTCCTCCTACCGCCGAACCAACGTGCGGACGTTGCGTGTGTGGACCATCGCCGGCACTGTTGCCGCGGCTCGCCTCATGAGAACTCGCCCGTGAGAACTGAGCACTTGGCTGTAATTACAACACTGTAGTCCGGCGCTTGACAACCTGAAAACGCGAAGAAATCAGGCCAATTCGCCTCGACAACCTTGTCGACACGAAGCCCTCAGCAACACCAGTGGTGACCGGTCGGCGGAGCAGTCTCCACCGGCAGCGCAGAGGCGCCGCTCACCGCCGAGCCGGTTACGACCTCAGCCGAAACCGCGCATCCCCACAGCGGTAATCGTGATCATACCTACGCTGAACGACGTCTACCAGTCAGCAATTTGCGCTTGTGCTCGATGAAGTCCACCAGAACGTAGTCACCGAGGGTTTCGGGGCTGGTGAAGAACGCCCTGCCCTGGTTCATCTCGGTGAGCCGCTCCACGAACCCGCGGAGCCCTGAGTCGGGATCGAGCATGAAGGTGTTGATCGTGATGCCGGCCCGCGTGCAGCGCATCACCTCGGCCAGCGTCTGCTGCACGGTTTCACGCGCCGGGGGATAGCTGAAGAAGGGGGTGCCGTCGGCCAGCAGGTGAGCTGTTGGCTCGCCGTCGGTGATCATGATGATCTGCTTCGTGCCGGTCTCCTTGGCCAGGAGGGCACGGCTCAGCTGGAAGCCGTGCTGCATGTTGGTGCCGTAGACGAAATCCCACGACACCTCCGGGAGATCCTGAGGCTTGAGCTCCTTCGCCACCTCGGAGAAACTCACGATGCCGAGGTAATCCCGGGGGAACTGCGACGAGATCAGCGCATGCAGCGCCATCGCCACCTTCTTGGCCGGCAGGAAGTTGTCGCGCATCGGCATCGACAGCGACAGGTCGAGCATCAACACGGTGCTCGACCGCACCTGACGCTCGGTGCGCTCCACCTCGAAGTCGGCCGGCGTGAGCCGCACTGGGGTGCCACCGCCGGCCCGCTGCACAGCGTTGCGCACCGTTCGCTCGATGTGGAGGTTGAACGGATCGCCGAACTCGTACGGCTTGGTCTCGAAATTCCTCTCGTGACCGAAGCCCGAACGCTCGATGTCGTGCTTGCCGATCTTGTCGGGGCTGAGCTTCGAGAACAGGTCGCCAAGCGCCTGCTGGCCGAGCCGACGCAGGCCTCGCGGGGTGAGTTCGAGGCGGCCGTCCTTGGTCTGGATGAGGCCCTGCTCCTCCATCATCTTCGCCAGCTCGGTGATGCGCTGGATGCTCTCGGCGCTCTGCTCGCCGAGGAGGTCGCGCACCTGATCGAGATCGACCTCGGCCAACGCCTGCGGTGAGGTGGGCTGACGGAGGAACTGCTCCATCTGATCGAGCTGGCCCAGCTCCTGAAGCATCTGTGATGCATCGGCGAACCCCAGCGGGTCGAAGCCGCTGAAGTCGTACTGCTGCTGCCACCCGGCGTCTGGGAACATCTCCTGGAGGTTCTGACCGAGGCGGGAGACTTCGAAGTTGAGGTCCATGTCCTCGAGGAGCTGGTTCGACAGATCCTGCAGCTGGGCCCGCTGCTCCGGCGTCATCGAGTTCAACATGGCCTGCATGGCGGCCATCCGCTGCGCCAGGTTCTCGAGCAGCTCGTCGAGTGTCTGGGGGTTCTCGGGGAAGAAGTCGCCGTATTCCTCCATGAACCGCTCGAAGTCGGGCTCCTCCCCTCGGGCCCGCTGCTCCAACATGTTGTTGAGCTCGGCCATCATGTCCTTCATGCGGGACATGTCCTCGGGGCTCATGTTCTCCATGGCCCCCGTCATCTGGTTGAACTGCTGCTCCATGAGCTGGCTCCGGAGCTTGTCGAGCAGGTCGTCGAAGCGTTGTTGGGCCTCGTTCGACTCGAACTCGTAGTTCTGGAGCCCCCGCACCTTGCCCGCCAGATCATCGGGCATCAGATCGAGCTGCATCTGCTTGTCGCCCGTGGTCTGCTTGGCCAGCTCGGCGTTGCGTTGCTGCTCGGTGCTGGCGTCGGCGTCGCCCAGCTCCATGTCGGCCAGGGCCTCACGGTCGGCCAGGGCCTGCCGCTCGGCGTCGACCAGCTCCCGCAGCTCGTCGTTGATCTCGTCGTAGACCCCGCCGAGATCGTGGTTCTCGAGCCGCTCCTGGCGCTCCTGGCGGAGGCGCTCCATCATCTCGCGCAGACCCTGGACGCGCTCACCGTTGCGGTCCTCGAAACCCTCCTGCATCAGGCGACGCAGCGCAGCCATCGGGTCGCCGTGGTACATGAGATCGTCGGTGAGTTCGCTCAGCACGTCGAAGGCGTCGAAGTCGAAGCCCTTCTGCGAACCGTCCCACCGGGAGTACCGAAAACGCTGGCCGACCATGAACCAAGCCTAGTGGGGGTGCTCCGCCGAGGACCCATCCACCGTGAGCCGGGCCCCGTTCGCCCTCTGGCGGGATCACGATCGTGCGGGAGCAGCAGTCTTACTGAGTAACCCTGCTCAGCGAAGCTCGGGCCGTTACCGCTGCCCCGTACCCTTCGCGGTGATCGGCCCCGCAGGCGTCGGTCGGCGGATGAGAGGCAGGCGGGTGGGAGCTGAGAATCGGCCGGTGAGCAGCAACGGTGGCGCACCCCATGTCAGGCAGCACCGCATGGGAAGCCCGGGGGTGTTCCTCATCGCCTTGATTGCTGCCGGCGGACTGGCAGCGTGCGGCGCGGACGACGCCGTGCTCGACGACACCACGCCCGTGAGCGTGGACGTCGGCCCCGACCAGCCCGACGCCGCCGACGATGGCGGTGCAGACGGCGATGGCGGCGTGATCGAGGCCGATGGGTCCGACGCCGCCGAGACTGACGGTGAGACCGCCGGGGCTCCCATCGACGCCGAGGCCACCGACGATGCCCCACTCCCCGATACCGGCACCGACGCCGAGACCGGAGAAGGCGCTGGCAACGGCGACGATGACGGCGCGCTCGCCGAGCCACCCGACGAGGGCCTGGACGACCCGGCGTCGGAAGGGCGATCCGGCGTGGCCCCGCCCGACGGGTCGCTCACCGACCTCGCCACGGGCGCGACCACCGACATCGAGGCCGAGATCGGTGATGGGCTCACCCTGCTCTGGTTCTGGAGCACCGAGTCGTCGACTGCTGAGCGCGAGGCCGTCGTGGTGCAGCGCTACGCCGACACCTTCGCCGACGCCGTCGGCGTGGTGGCCGTCGGCACCGGCGGCGACCAAGCCGCGGCCGATGCCTTCCGACAGTCGGCTGGGCTGGAGGTCACCACGCTCTGGTCGGTGGCCGACGACGCCGCCGCCCACTACGAGGTCGACGCCCTCCCCCAGTCGCTGTTGATCGACGGCGAGGGGAACATCATCGCCCGCTGGCCCGGACTGCCTCAGGAAGCGTTCGCGCTGACCGAGCGCATCAGCTGACCCCTCCGGCTTCCCGCCGGTCAGGCCGGAGCGGGCAGCCGCCGGCCCTACCCTCTGTCGTCTATGGAAACCGGCGTCGTGCTCACCGCAACCGAGCTGGAGGGGGTGCATCCGGCGTCGGACTGGAGCCTGTGGGTGCGCAGCGGGAGAGCGCCCACGTCGCAGGGCCTGGTGTCGTTCACCGATTCGTGGCAAGAAGACCTCGAACAACTGGCCGGGCTCGGGATCTCAGCAATCCAGATCACACTCGAATGGGCGGCACTCGAACCGCGGCCTGGTGCGCACGACGCGACCGCCGTCGAGTTCCGCCGCGACGTGCTCAGCGCGGCCCGAGACCATGGGCTCGACGTGTGGGCATGCCTCATCGACGGCACGCTGCCCGGGTGGTTCGCCGACGACGAGGGTGGTTTCGTCGACGACCGGGCCCGGTCGCTCCTGTGGCCCCGCCATGTGGACTGGATTGGTGAACACTTCGGTGATCTCGTCCACGGCTGGGTCCCCCAGCGCGAGGCGATCAGCCGGGCGATCGACGCGAACTGGCGGGCCGCCGCACCGCCCGGTGGGCGCGACGCCACAGCGACCGCCGAGGCGGTCCGGGCTGCGATCCTCGCCGACGGCGAGGCCTGGCGGTTGCTCCGGGGCACAGCACCCGTTGCCACCTACCAAACGGCGCGGCTGGTGACAGCAGCCCCCGACGACGTGAAGGCCACCGCCCCGGCCACCTGGCTCGAACGGCTGTTGTGGCACAGCTGGCTCCATGCCCTCGGCGATGGTGAGGTGGTGGCCGGCGCGCTGCCGCCACGAACCGCCGACCACCTACGCGATGCGTTCGATCGGGTGATCGTGGAACTCCGGCCGGCCATCCAGATCGATGGCAACGGCACCTGGCACCCTCACCCGGCCGACGCCACCGTGGGGCCGACCGGCTGGGCGCCGTGGCCCGAGGCTGCGGCCGAAGCCCTGCTGCGGGTGGCCGACGAACTGGGTGACCGAGCGGTGGTGGCTGCGGGCAATCTCGCGGATGTCGCCGACGACGGCAACGCCCGCCCCGATCATCAGCAGGCGCTGTGCGAGCTCACCGGAGAGGCCGCTGCGACAACCTCGGTGATGGGCTGGTGGCAGTCGAGCCCCATCGACGGGTACCACTGGCGGCGAGGTGGAGAGGTCAACCCCGGCGTGGTCGACCGGCAGCGCGTCGAACGACCAGAGGCGCAGAAGCTGCGGGTGTCGTCAGCGTCGGCAGCAGGCTGACGGTAGGCAGGGAGCCTTCAGTCGGACGAGGTCGCGCTGTCGACCGGGGTGCCGGCGCTCTCGCCGTCGCCACCACCATCATCGGCGCCGCTCTCGTCGCCACCACTCTCGCCGGCGTCATCGCCAGCGTCGGCCGACTCGCCGATGGATGCCTCAGTGCTCGATGGCGGCGCGTCACTCTTGCGGGTGCCGATTCGGATGCGGTTGCCATCGGGATCGGTGAGTTCGATCTCACGAGCCCACGGCGCATCCTGCACGCTCACCCCGAAGTCCGACGCAATCCGATCCACGTCGTCAACCCAGTAGTAGAGAAGCGTGTCGGGCGTGGCATCTCCCATGTGCTCGGAGAGATGGATCGCCGCACCCTCGCTGGTGATCCCGACATACGCCGGGAAGTCCGCCGAGAAACGGTGTTCGAATTCCTTCGCGAACCCGAGACGGCCGTACCACTCAACGGCCCGGTCGGCGTCGGTGACTTTCATGATGGGAACGAGCTGCTCCGCCATGACCCCGTACTGTACCTGACGCCGCGGGACGCCGAGGTCAGGCCGTCAAGCTCGTGCCCGGTAGCTGGCGCGGCCGGCGACCGCGTCTTTGTTGAGGCGCTTGGACAGGTGCAGGCCCTCGAGGATCAGCTCCACCGCAGAGGCCTGGACAGCGGGGCGATCATCGTCGCCAACCAATGCTGCGACCGGGGCAGCCAGGGCCGGGGTGTTGCCAAGGATCTCGACGTACGCGCTCACGGGGAGATCGTCGCCGGCGCTGACGGTGAGATCCTCGTCGAAGGCATCCACGACCTGGCGCACACTCTCGACCGAGCAGTGTTCTTTGAACACCGCAAGCACCGAGCCCCGCAACAGGTGGTCGACCACCTCGTCGTCGCGGCCCTCCTCGAGCGATTCGATCTCGATCTTGCCGGCCGTAGACGAGATCAAGGCGTCGAGGTCCGACACCCGGGGTACGACCTCGGACTCGCCGAGCCGAAGGGCCCGACGGGTCGCGGCAGCCACGAGCGTTTCGAGGTTCGCCACCGTGAGGCGCACCGACACACCTGAGCGCTGGTTGATCTGAGGGCTCGACCGAGCGAGGTGGGTGAACGTTGCCACCAGCTCCTCCATGAACGGAGGCACCGTGACCGCCAGATCGGCGGCCGGATCGGTGATGTTCGACTCCTGCCGGGCGATCTCCATCTCGGTGGAGACCTCGTGCGGGTAGTGGGTGCGAATCTGCGCCCCGAAACGGTCCTTCAGCGGTGTGATCATCCGACCGCGGTTGGTGTAGTCCTCAGGGTTGGCCGAGGCCACCAGCAGCACATCGAGCGGGAGCCGAATCTTGTAGCCCCGGATCTGAACGTCTCGCTCTTCGAGCACGTTGAGCAGGCCAACCTGGATCCGCTCGGCCAGGTCGGGGAGCTCGTTGATGGCGAACACGCCGCGATTCGTGCGAGGCACGAGGCCGTAGTGCAGGGTGAGTTCGTCGGAGAGATAGCGACCCTCGGCCACCTTGATTGGGTCGACCTCGCCAATCAGGTCGGCGATGGACGTGTCGGGAGTTGCCAGCTTCTCCCCGAAGCGGTCGTCGCGGTGCACCCAACCGAGCGGCGTGTCGTCGCCGTGCTCGGCCACCAGAGCCTTGGCCGGGGCCGACACCGGGTTGTAGGGGTCGTCGTTGATCTCCGAGCCGGCGACGATGGGCATCCACTCGTCGAGAAGGCCGGTGAGCGACCGGATCATACGCGTCTTGGCCTGGCCCCGCTCACCGAGGAACACCACGTCGTGGCCGGCGAGCACGGCGTGCTCCAGCTGGGGAAGAACCGTGTCTTCGTAGCCGAGAACCCCCGGGAAGAGCGGCTGGCCACTGCGGATCCTGGCGACCGCATTCTGGCGCAGTTCTTCCTTCACCGAGCGGGAGATCCAGCCCGATGCCCGTAGCGCGCCCAACGTTTCCGGTCGATCACTCACGCCTCCGACCCTAGCTCCGACCGATTCGGCGTGCGCCATCGCTCGTCCGACCCTACGTCCCGCACTGATGCGGATTTACGATTGTGCGAGGACGCGCCTGATCGTTGGGGACGGCGTCTGCGCCGCGGCTATGGTCCGTGTGCGCGTCAAGCGAGTTTGACAACTGACCGTACCCAACCCCCACCCAGCGCGGAGGTCGCCCGTGGCCGCACCCACGATGCCGAAGCAGAACAGCGCGCAGCGCCCGCTTCGCCCCAAGAGCCGAGAGCTCCCGTTCCCGCTCAACCTCTACCAAACGGCGGTAGGCAAGAAGTGGGTGATGGCGGTCACCGGCATCATCCTCCTCGGGTTCGTGATCAGTCACATGGTCGGCAACCTGAAGCTCTACATCGGTGTGGTGGAGCACAACGGGGAGCTCGACTACGACGCCAACGTCTACGGCGAGTTCTTGCGTGAGATCCTCGTGCCGATCCTGCCCCGAACGGTGTTCCTGTGGATCATCCGGGGCGTGCTCATTGCGGCGTTCGCCCTCCACATCCACGCCATGTATGCGCTTACCTTGATGAACCAGGCGTCGAACAAGGTGTACACCTCGAAGCGCGACTGGCTCGCCGCCAACTACGCCAGCCGATCGATGCGCTACTCGGGCGTGATCGTGCTGGTCTACCTGGTGTTCCACCTGGCCGATCTCACGTGGGGCTGGATCCCGGGGTATGACTTTGAGCGTGGGCACGTACAGGAGAACGTGGTCGGAAGCCTGTCAAACCCGGTGGTTGCCGCGGTTTACATCGTTGCGAACGTGCTCCTGTCGATCCACATCTTCCACGGCGCCTACTCGATGTTCCAGAGCCTCGGCGTCAACAACCCGTCGTACAACGCCATCCGTCGTCACCTCGCAACGGCGCTGGCGCTCATCGTTCTGGTCGGGAACGTCAGCTTCCCGATCGCCGTCCTCGCCGGAATCATCAACGCCGACGCCCTCTCGTAGAGGCCCCGCCCGAGCCTAGGAGCCACCCATGCTGCCCGACTCCAAGATCCCCGCCGGCCCGATGGCCGACAAGTGGGACAACCACAAGTTCGACATCAAGCTCGTCAACCCGGCCAACAAGCGGAAGTTCAAGGTCATCGTGGTTGGCACCGGTCTGGCGGGGGCCTCGGCTGCCGCCACCCTCGGTGAACTCGGCTACGACGTTCACGCGTTCACCTTCCACGACTCGCCCCGTCGGGCCCACTCGATTGCGGCCCAGGGCGGCATCAACGCGGCCAAGAACTACCGCAACGACGGCGACAGCGTGTACCGCCTCTTCTACGACACGGTGAAGGGCGGCGACTACCGCTCGCGCGAGGCCAACGTGTACCGCCTGGCCCAGGTCTCGGTCGACATCATCGACCAGATGGCGGCCCAGGGCGTTCCCTTCGCTCGCGAGTACGGCGGCCTGCTCGACAACCGGTCCTTCGGTGGCGCCCAGGTGAGCCGCACGTTCTACGCCCGGGGCCAGACCGGCCAGCAGCTGCTCCTCGGCGCCTACCAGCAGATGATGCGCCAGGTCGACGTCGGCAAGGTGCAGCTCCACACCAACCAGGAGATGCTCGACGTCGTGGTCAAAGACGGCCACGCCTGCGGCATCGTGACCCGCGATCTCACCAACGGCGACGTGCGCTCCCACAGTGCCCACGCCGTTGTGCTGGCCACTGGCGGGTACGGCAACGTGTTCTACCTGAGCACCAACGCCATGGCGTGCAACGTGACTGCGGCCTGGCGGGCCCACCGCAAGGGCGCCTACTTCGCCAACCCGTGCTACACCCAGATCCACCCCACCTGCATCCCGGTGTCGGACGAGTTCCAGTCGAAGCTGACCCTGATGTCGGAGTCGCTCCGCAACGACGGTCGCATCTGGGTACCTCGCAGCCCCGACGAGAGCCGCGCCGGCAACGACGTGCCCGAGGCCGACCGGTACTACTACTTGGAAGAGAAGTATCCGGCGTTCGGCAACCTGGTGCCCCGCGACGTCGCCTCCCGCAACGCCAAGACCGTGGTCGACCAGGGCATGGGCGTCGGCCCGCTCAAGAACGGCGTGTACCTGGACTTCTCCGAAGCAGTCGGCCGTGACGGTCGCGACGTGATCGAGGCCAAGTACGGGAACCTGTTCCAGATGTACGAGCGCATCACCGGCGAGGACCCATACGTGCTGCCGATGCGCATCTACCCCGCCACCCACTACACGATGGGTGGCCTGTGGGTTGACTACAACCTGATGACCAGCATCCCTGGTCTGTACTCGACGGGCGAGTCGAACTTCTCCGATCACGGCGCAAACCGCCTCGGTGCATCGGCCCTGATGCAGGGCCTCGCCGACGGGTACTTCGTGCTTCCCTACACCATCGGCGACTATCTGGCGCCCCAACTCGGCCAGGACCCGGTCTCCACCGACGACCCGGCGTTCCAGGCCGCCGAGAAGGGCGTGAACGACCAGATCAACCACTTCCTGTCGATCGGCGGCACGAAGTCGCCCGACTACTTCCACCGCGAGCTCGGCAAGCTCGTGTGGGACTACATCGGCATGGCCCGGAACCAGAACGGTCTGGAGAAGGCCATCACCGAGATCCGGGCGCTGCGCGACGAGTTCTGGAAGGACGTGCGGGTGCTCGGCGAGAACGAGACGCTCAACTCGTCGCTCGAGAAGGCAGGCCGCGTTGCCGACTTCTTCGAGCTCGGGGAGCTCATGGCCCGAGACGCCCTCGATCGCCGTGAGTCCTGCGGTGGCCACTTCCGGGAGGAGTCGCAGACCGAGGAGAACGAGGCGCTGCGCGACGACGAGAACTTCGCCCACGTGTCGGCGTGGGAGTGGAACGGCGAGGACTCGCCCCAGACCAAGCACGCCGAAGACCTGCAGTTCGAAGAGGTCAAGCTCACCCAGAGGAGTTACAAGTGATGGGGCGGCGGAGCGCTCCATCCTCGAGTTTCGCCTTCGGTGAAACGTCGTCCGCTGCAACGAGTCGTATGGGCAAAGGAGCCACCCGATGAGCCAGTCCCTCAATCTCACGCTGAATGTCTGGCGTCAGGCCGGCCCCGAGGCCAATGGGCACTTCGAGACCTACCAGGCCAACGACATCCCCACCGATGCCTCGTTCCTCGAGATGCTCGACGTGGTCAACGAGCAGCTCATCGAGAAGGGAGAGCTCCCGATCGAGTTCCCCCACGACTGTCGCGAGGGCATCTGCGGCACCTGCGGGATGATGATCAACGGTCGGGCCCACGGCCCCGAGAAGGGCACGGCCACGTGCCAGCTCCACATGCGCAAGTTCTCCGATGGCGACGTGATCGCGATCGAGCCGTGGCGGGCCGTTGCCTTCCCCGTTGTGCGCGACCTCGTGGTCGACCGGTCGCCGCTCGACAAGATCATCGAGGCAGGCGGCTATGTGAGTGCCCCCACCGGCACCGCGGCTGACGCCAACGAGACGCCGATCCCCAAAGAGGTTGCCGACTCCGCCATGGACGCCGCAGCCTGCATCGGCTGCGGCGCCTGCGTGGCGGCATGCCCGAACTCGGCAGCGCAGCTGTTCACCTCGGCGAAGGTCTGGCACCTCAACTCGCTGCCCCAGGGCCAGCCGGAGCGGTTCCGCCGGGCCGAGGCCATGGTGGAGACGATGGAGCAGTTCTTCGGCTCGTGCACCAACCATGGTGAGTGCACCGAGGCATGCCCGAAGGAGATCCCACAGGACTTCATCGCCTACATGAACCGCGACTACGTCAAGTCGAAGGTGGTCAACCGCAAGGTGGCCAGCCAGAGCTGACCCCCGGGATCACTCCAGGGTGATTCCTGCAGTGCCGTCGAGGATCCGCAGTGCGGCCTCGACCTCGGCCTCGGTCACGATGCCGTCAGCCAGCGCCGTCTCGAGGTCGCCGTAGGTCAGGATGATCACGGCGGCTTCGGCCACCCCCTCGTCGGAGAGCGTGTCGGCCTCTACCCCGAACGAGGCCACACCGAACGCGTCGTCGGCCCCGATGTCGATGTTCTCGTCGTCCATGGCGAGATCGTCTGGCGCGTCGTCGGCCGCCTCGGCGACGGCGTCGGTTGGCGCGTTGTCAGTGGTGGGTTCTGAGGTCGGCGCCACGGCCGCGTCGGAGCCGGTCGTGTCGGTCGCGGCTGAGTCTTCGGTCGAGCCGCCACAGGCGCTGACGGCGAGGGCCACCGCAGCGGCGAGGATGGTTATGCGAATGCATGTCATTGGTCAGTCTCCTCGGCGTGGCGATCAGGCGTCTTCGCTGGGCTGGGGCGCGGGGGCCGGCGCCGGAGCGGCGGGCTCCTCCTGGGGGGCAGGCGCCAGCGATGGTGCCGGCGTGGGATCGTCCGGCGATGGCGCCTCGGGGGCGTTGCGACGGTCGCGCTCGCCAGCACGCTCGGCTCGTTCGGCCTCGCGCTCGCCCTGGCGCTCCTCGCGTTCCTCGGTCCGTTCGCTCTGTTCCTCAACGCGCTCCGAGGCGCGTTCGGTCTGGCGCTCGGCCCGCTCGGCCTGGCGTTCATCGCGCTCCACCTGGCGCTCGGCCTGACGCTCGGCTCGCTCGGCCTCGTTGCGGGATCGGACCTCCTCGCGCACCGCCTCGCGATCGACGCCGGCCGCCTCCAGCGCCTCGGCCACGGTCTGGCCCTCCTCCAACACCACGCCGTACTCGTCGAGCACCTCGGCCACGTTGGCTCGGTGAGCCTGGCGATGCTCCTCGGCCCGAGCCTGGCGATCCTCCACCGCCTCGGCAATCCGGTCCTCCCGGATGTCCTCGCGCAGGGCGGTCACGTCATCGGTGTCGATCAGGCCGGCCTCGATGAGTGAGCCAACAGAGCGGCGGATGTCATCGCCGAACTGGTCGTCGATCACCTCTTGGGGCACGCCGAGTTCGAGGAGGGCATCGATCACGGTCTGGGCGTGGTCGGCCTCGTCGGTGGTCTCGGCTCCGACCGTGCTCGGCACGAGCATCAACGACGAGCCGCACAGCGCAGCTGCTGCCAGCAGCGACCAGCGGCGTGAGGGAGAAGGATTCGGCAAGGGGGATCTCCGTTCTCGGGGGACGTCGAGAGGTATCGGCGATTGGGCCGTCCGTTCTTGAACAGTCGTGTCGACGCGCCGCGTGCGGGTAGGTTGGGTGCCGTGACAAGGAGGGGTCTCGATCGCAACCTGATCATCGCCGCCGCTCGCGAGCTGGTGCAGCGTGAGGGCCTCGAGCGCCTCACCATGCGGGCCCTCAGCAAGGACCTCGGAGTGGAGGCGCCGTCGCTGTACTCACACGTGCGCGACAAGGCCGACCTGATCGCCGGGCTCGTCGATCTCGTGTGCCTCGAAGCGATGGTTGTGCCAACCGAAGGCGACTGGCTCTCCAAGCTCAGAGGCCTTGCCTACTCGCTGCGCCACGCACTCCTGAGCAACCCCACGCTGGCCCCAGCCGTGGCCCAGGGCGCCGTCTTGTCGCCATCGAACATCGATGCCACCGAGCAGCTGATCAAACAGCTCGCCGACATGGGTGTGCCTCTGGAACAGGGCGCATACGCCACGAACGTGATCGCATCGTTCGTGGTGGGTCAGGCCCTGATCGAGATCAACGCCGAGCGGGCCCGCGACGAACGAATCGATCGGCTGCGCCCCGTGCTGGCCACGGGCGACTACCCGACCATCAGCGAGGTGCTCACCAAACGGCTCGATCGCCAGCGGGAGTTCGAGTTCGGTCTGGGCGTGGTGCTCGAAGGGCTCCGCCAGCAGTTCGAACCGAGCCGGGAACGGCCACCGGCCCCACCGGAGGGGTCAGCCGCACGACGGGCGGCACGGCCGGGCGTGCGCCCGCCACTCACCTAGGCCCACCCAGGCACCACCTAGGCCGAGTACTGCGGCTTGAACAGCGCGGCGTCGTAGGCCGAGTCCCAGCTGTCGCCGTCGAACAGCAGTGAGGCCAGACGGCCGAGTTCGTCCGACGACTTGGCCGACGAGCCGTTCCCCCCGATGGCCACGGCAACGCCGTCGTCCACCCAGCCGATGTAGGGGTAGCCCGACGCCGTGCCCGTGATCACGCACGGGGCGGTGTCGGTCTCGCCGATCTCGGCATCGGGCAGCAGCGATCGCAGCGACTGCTCGAGTGCCTCGATCTCGTTGGGATCGCCGGCACCCTGGAACCAGGACACCAACTCGTCGTCGGTGCCGAACAGCGGATGGCTGCGGAGGTTGCCGCCGATCTTCAGGTAGATCCGACCGTCCGGGTACCGCACGGGTGGCACCCAATAGCACTCTTCGAGCCGTTCGTCGGGCGGATCGGCCACGATCAGGCTTGGCAGCGGGCCCACGTTCCCCACCTCGGCCATCAGCACCGTTCGAGGGCGGCGTTCGAGGTCGAGCACTGGTTCGAGCAGATCCCGGCCGAACGCACCGGTGGCCACGAGTACCGATGCGGCGCGCACCGAGCCCCACGGCCCACTCACCTCGAAGCCCGACTCTCGTCGTTCGAGGGCGGCGACGTGGGGCACGACGAGTGCTCCAGCGGCCTCGGCCAGATCGGTCTGGGCGGTCACCAGGCGGCGGGGGTTGATGAGCCCCGCCGGCGCTCCCTCGTAGGCAACGGGGTGACCGTTGGTGAGATGGATACCGGTGGCCGAGCGGAGCCCGTCGCGGTCGACTCGGTGCACGTTGGAGCCGAACACGAGACCGGAGTCGAGCCACGGGTCGAGATCGGCCATCGACACGGCCGCGCCCCGGGGATCGTGGAAGCGGATGCCCGATCGCTCCTCGATGTCGGCGTAGCGGGCGATCGACCGGGTGGCCAGCCGTGTCCAGGTCATCGACCGGCCGGCGATGCGGGTGATGCGCCCCTCGTCGCCGTGGCTCGAGAACGGACCGGTCGAACGGGCCCGCTCTGCCGGCTCCGGGGGCCCGACGAGCGCGGTGCGCTGCCCTCGCTCGGCCAGATGCCGAGCCGCAGCTGCCCCGATGAGGCCTCGACCGATCACGGCGACGTCGATCGACTCCATGGACGCGATCGTAGTCGGGCGACCGGAGCCAACCGGCTCAGGTGAGTAGCTCTCCCCTGGCGGTCACGCCGCTGTTGCCCTCCACCCACCACACGTCGTCGACGCCAGGGAGCGCGACTTCAGCCAGGGCCGGGCCGGCAGCGCGCAGCGCCGGTGCACCCGGACCAGCGAGCCCCGCGGCGGGCAGGTCCACGATGCTGGGATGGAACGGCCCCCACGTGTGCACCGACACAGCCGGCCCCTCGACGTCGATCTCATCACCGGAGCCGAGGAGCACACCGTGTAGCCGTCCGAGTTGGCGGTACCCGCCCCCCGCGTCGGTGAGGGGACCACCGTCACCGGTGGCGGTCAGCTCACCGACGGCTTCGAAGTCGAGCTCCCACCCCAGGGGTACACGGTGGCCGTAGCCAGTGCCGAGCAGCTCGACGGGATCGTCGATCTGGAGCGCGAAGGCCTCCAGCCCAAAGCTCCAGTGCACGAACGGGTCCTCGCATACGTGGTCGACCCAGATTCCCGAACCTCGGAACTCCCAGCCTTGGGCCAACGGCGGTACGGGTAGCTCCGACTCGGCGATCACGGTGGTGGTCGAACCGTCGAGCACCGCAACGCGGAACGACGATCGACCGGCCTCCGGCACGACCGTGACGTCGGTGGCGAGCCGGAACGTGCCTCCTGCGCCGACGAGCACGGCGAGCAGGATCCGCCGGTCGCGCCACGACCCAGATTCCGGAGACGGAGCACCGGGCGGCTCGATCCGCCGCTCCCACTTCGGCGCTCGCTCCATCCCCGGCACCGTAGCCGCCGGCCTGGAGCCGATCACCGATACGAGCGACGAGCGCAACGCCACCCCGCCGCGACCCACCCGAGCGCGACGTCGGAGGACGTCACGCCGCGGGCTCCCAACGGCCGGCCTCCGTGCCGGCCGACAGGAGCAGGCCGGCGACGACCCGGGCGACTGGATCCCCGCCGACCTGCGGACTTCCCATCAGAACCGGCGCGCGCTGACGGGGCATGCCAAGGCTGAGGTCAACCTGACCTCAGAGGCACTCGCGATTTCCACCTGCTCCGCCGTCGCCCGTGGCCACTGCAGTGTGGCCAAGCGAAGCCCGCACACTACCGCACCTTCGCTCGTTGTGCGGCTCTGCCATCGGACCGACATGTTTTCCCTGCACATGAGGCATGTCGGGCTCCCCAGCGGGCCCGTTCGCGACCATCGGGCCCCGCCCGTAGTCTTGTCGGTACATGAGTTCTGGACCTGCCGCCGATCTGGTGAACCCGCTGGCCACTCTGGCCGGCTCGCTCACCTCCACCACCCTCGATCTGGACCTCGACGGGGTGGCACCAGCGCGGGCCACCCGCGACGAACTCGTCCACCAGATCTCCGACTACCTCATCCCCCGCCTCCGTCGGCTGGACGCGCCGCTCCTCGCCGTGATGGGAGGCAGCACCGGATCCGGCAAGTCGACGATCACCAACACCATCGTGGGCACCGAGGTCACCGCCGCAGGCGTGCTGCGCCCCACCACCCGGGCCCCCGTGCTGGTGTGCCATCCCGTTGATCAGGCCTGGTTCGACGGTGGCGAGTTGCTCCCCGAACTCGCCCGCGTCGGCAACGACACCGAGGCCCGCGGCTCAGTGCTGCGCATCGTCGCCTCCGACGCCCTCACCCCCGGGGTCGCCATCATCGATGCGCCCGACATCGACTCGGTCGAGGAAGCCAACCGCTCGATGGCCACCCAGCTGCTGGCCGCCGCCGACCTGTGGCTGTTCACCACCACTGCCGTCCGTTACGCCGACGCTGTGCCGTGGGAGTTCCTCCACCAGGCCAGGGATCGCGGCACGGCCCTGGCCGTGATCATCAACCGCATCCCGCCGGGCGCCTCCTCCGAGATCGTGGCCCACTTCACCTCGATGCTGGCCGACGCCGCCCTGCCCGACGTCACGATCTTTCCGGTGGAGCAGATCGATCCGGCGCTCTTCGAGGACGGCCGTCTGCCTGCGGCGTCGGTCGCCGACATCTCGGCGTTGCTGTCGCGGCTGGCGGTTGATGCCGAGGCGCGGGCCGCCGTGGTGGCTCGCACCCTGCACGGCGCCATCAGCAGCGTGCCGGGGCGGGCCGAGGAGGTGCTCGCCGCCGCGTCGGTCGAGCAGGATGCTGCGAACGACCTCCGCCTCGCCCTCGAAGACACCTACCGCACCTCACGCGATGATCTCGCTGAGGACATGAGCAACGGCAACCTGCTCCGCGGGGAGGTGCTCGACCGTTGGCAGGAGCTGATCGGCACAGCCGAGATGATGCAGGCGATCCAGTCTCGGATCAGCTGGGTCCGGGATCGGCTGACCAACCTCGTGCTTGGACGCACGACCAACACCTCGCAGGTCCAGGGCGAGATCACCTCGACACTCGAGCGACTGCTGATCGATCACGCCGACCGGGCTGCTCTGGCTACCGTCACGGCCTGGCGGGCGCTTCCCGGCGGGCGTCAGGCAATCGGCGACGACCGGTCGCTCGAACGGTCGTCTCCGGATCTGCGAGAGGGCGTGGCCGCCGAGATCCGCGCCTGGCAGGACGACATCCTCGAACTCGTGCGTCAACGCGGATCGGGGAAGCGCAACGCCGCCCGGGCCCTCGCCCTCGGCGTCAACAGCATTGGCATCGCCCTCATGATCGTGCTGTTCGCCCAGACCGGCGGCATCACGGGCGGCGAGATCGCCATCGGCGCCGGCACGGCCGGGTTGTCGCAGACCCTGCTCACGGCCATCTTCGGTGAGCAGGCCGTGCGGGAGCTGGCCACCGAGGCGCGACGGATGTTGCTCGACCGCATCGGCGTGCTCCTCGAAACCGACGCCAACCGGTTCCGCACCCAACTCTGGTCGGTTGTGAATCCGCCGGAGGCGCTGGATGAGCTCCGTACCGCGCTGACTGCGGTGCGGGACGCTCGATGATCGGCCGCCGACGGTCGCAACGCGACCTACCCGACGCCCTCGCTGCACTGCGGGCCGCCATCGGCGATGCGGAAGGCCGCCTTGGTGAGCCTGACGTGGCGATGGCGGAGGCGGTCGTGGCCAAGGCCGACGAACGTTTGCGCCACGGCACGGCCCACACCTTGATTGCCCTCTTGGGGGCCACCGGGAGCGGCAAGTCGTCGCTGGCCAACGCCGTGGTCGGGTCCGACGTTGCCACCACTGGCATCCGGCGGCCCACCACATCGTCGACCCTGGCCTGCTACTGGGGCGACGACGACCCGCAGCCGCTGCTCGAATGGCTCGAAGTGGCGAACCGGCATCGGGTGGTCGACAGCGACGACACCCTCGATGGTCTCGTGCTGCTCGACGTTCCTGACCACGACTCGATCGAGGCGTCGAACCGCGAGGAGATGGAACGCATCGCCGAGCACGCCGACGTGCTGGTGTGGGTGACCGATCACGAGAAGTACGGCGACGCCGCGCTCCACTCGTACCTCCGCCAGCTGAGCCAGCATGGGGCCGTGACGGTGATGGTGCTCAACAAGGCCGACCAGTTGTCGGCCGAGGATCTCGCCACCTGCCGGGCCGACCTGGGGCGGCTTCTCACAGCTGATGGTCTACCCGACACGCCGATCGTGGCCACCAGCGCCACTGCTGGTGCCGACGGTGTGGTGGACCTGCGGGCGGCGTTGGCCGACGCGGTCGCCGCCCAGCGGTCGATGGTGGCGCGGCTCGACGCCGACGTACGCACCGCAGCGGAAGCACTGCTCGCCGATCTCGGCGCCGACCAGGGAGGCGACGACGTGCCCCGAGGTGTCGGCGACCGCCTCGCCGACGAGCTGACCGAGGCCGCCGGCATCGAGGTGGTGATCGACGCCGTGGCCGCCGGCCACCGGCGAGACGCAGCCCGCCGGACCGGGTGGCCCTTCACCCGATGGATCCGCACCCTGCGCCCCCATCCGCTCCGCCGCCTCCATCTCGGCGGCGACCGGGCTGGCCGGGCATCGCTGCCGGCGCCGTCGGGCGCCCAATTGGCCCGCACCGAGGGTGCGGTGCAGGCTGCGATCCGGTCGGTCACCGAGCCGCTGCCCGAGCCGTGGCCCGAACTCGTCCGCGACGCCGCCACCCCCGACGGTGCCGTACTCGCCGATCGGATCGACCAGGCGGTGGCCGGTTCGGTACGCGACGTCGATGGGCGCGCCCCCCGTTGGTGGAACCCGGTGAACATGATGCAGATCATGTTCGCCGCCGCCGTCGTGGCGGGGCTGATCTGGCTCGCCGTGATCTTCGGCGTTGCCTACTTCCAGCTCCCACCGCTTCCCCTTCCGCGCTATCGCGGTATCCCCTACCCCACTGGCCTCGTGATCGGCGGCATCATCGCCGGCCTGCTGTTGGCGTTCATCGCTCGCCAGTTCGCCCGCGTTGGGGCGCGACGCCGAGCAGGACGCGTGCGGAAACGTACCGCTGACGCAGTGGGTGAGATCGCCGACGAGATCGTGATCGATCCAATGCGAGCAGAGCTGGCCCACCGCCGGCAGCTGCGCGACCAGCTGTCGCTCGCCGCCGGTCACTGAGCGGCCGGCAGACCCGCCTCGCTCTCGAGAGCAGCGATAGGGTCGCCGTCATGGACGAGGTGCTGTTCTTGAGCGATGCCTGGGTTGAGGCCGCCGACGCGGCGCTGACCTCTGTGGCGGGCGCCGACGAGATGGCGACGGCGGTCGTGGCCTACCGGGTGACCGGCGGCCCCGACGGCGACTGCGAGCACCACCTGGTGCTCGGCGCCGATCGGCCCCGCATGGTACGGCCCGGGCCGGACGCGACATCCCCGACGGTCACGCTCACGATGCCCTACGACCTGGCGGTGGCGGTGAACCAGGGAGTGGAGAGCGCCCAACGGGCCGTGCTGGACGGGCGCATCGACCTCAACGGGCAGCCCGATGTGCTCCTGGCTCATCAGGCGCCGCTCGGCGCGGTCGACGACCTGCTGGCCCCATTGCGGGCGCGCACCCGCTACGCCGGCTGAGCGGCGACGCCCGCCCACAGCAGGTAGCGTCGGCGCATGCCCGAGATGCCCGAGGTACAGGCCCACGCCGAACGGCTCGAGGCCGCCCTGCGGGGCGCCACCCTCCAGCGGTTCGAGCTGCTGAACTTCGCTGCGTTGAAGACCTTCAATCCTCCGGCCGACGCTGCGGTCGGAACCGAGTTGGTGGCGGTCGAGCGGCGAGCCAAGTACCTGCTTCTCCGCTTCGAGAACGACCTCTACCACGTGATCCATCTCATGCAGGGAGGTCGGCTACGGCCCGACCCCAAGCGCTCGAAGAAGCCGAAGCTCGGCCTCGCGCGCTGGATCTTCAGCGGCGCCGAAGCCGGCGACGACGAGGCGTGGATGCTCACCGAGGCTGGCACCGAGCGCAAGGCCGGGGTGTGGGCCGTGCAGGGCGATCCGCTCCCGCAGGTCCCGCTCGACGATCTCGGTCCCGAGGCGGACAAGTTGAGCCTCGACGATCTGGCTGCGCTGCTGGGCGCTCACTCGAAGCGGCTGCACGGCCTGCTGCGCGACCAACACGTGATCGCCGGGCTCGGTCGGATGCTCGCCAACGAGATCTGCTACGAGGCGCGCTTGTCCCCGTTCGCCAACGCGTCCAAGCTCAAGGCCGACGAGGTGGAGCGGCTCCACGCGGCGATGCAGGCCGTGATCGAGCGGGCCACCGATCACGAACGCACTCTCGACGACATCGGCAAGAGCGCCGACCGGCCGTCGAAGGTGCACAACCGAGCCGGCGAGCCATGTGTGGATTGCGACGACACGGTTCGCACCGTCGAGTACCGCCGCTACACGGTGTACTACTGCCCGGAGTGGCAGACCGACGGCAAGCTCCTGGCCGACAACACCACCTCGAAGTTCCTGAAGTAGCCCAGCGGAGGAGTTCGCCCGCGAACTCCCGAAGGGGCCGCCCCGCGGCCCCGACCACGACCTCGAAGTTCCTGAAGTAGCCCAGCCCTCAGGGGCAGGAGCCGATGGCGATGGCGAGATCCATCGAGGCGTCGTGGAACACGATGCGGTCGATCTCGTGACCCTCGGTCCGTGGCGCCAGCTGCACCAGCAACAGGCCAGGTCCGCCCACGTCGATCACGGGATCGCTCATCACGCCGTCGACCGACGCCGTGGCGGCCCAGCCGAACCCACCGAAACCGGCACCCACGATGGGCACGAACCCCCCGTAGTCACCGGTGGTGAGTGGCCCGAAGCGGGCGGCACCGTCCACGGCCAGCCAGCTTCCCGGCTGCGGCTCCTCGGGCGTGTCGGCTGGCACCCGCGTTGACCAGGAGAACCGGTAGGAGCCAGCACCGTCGACGGCAACGGGCAGGGTCACCACGGCGAGCGGATCGATCTCGTCGCCGACCGGAGCCTCACCGGCCCAGACCAGGAACGCACCGCCGCTGGCGGCCGGATCGGCCACCGCGACCCAACCGGCGTTGCCGTCGTTGTCGGCGATCCCCTCGGCCTCGATGGCGAGACACTGTCCAGGGCCGAGGGAGGGCGGCCCAGCGCCGAGCGACGTGGGAGGTTGGGTGGTGGTCGGCTCCAGCTCGGCGGGCGGCGGAGTCGTTGTCGTCATGTCGGAGGCGCCAGGCAATGCCGTGGTCGGCACCGACGCGGCCTCGTTGCCCACTGCCTCCGTGGCCGCCCCAGCGGTGGAACTGGGCGTGGCCGGCGGGTCGAGGTCCACCGACG
Organism: Actinomycetota bacterium; assembly: GCA_039029735.1. Classification (GTDB taxonomy): domain Bacteria; phylum Actinomycetota; class Acidimicrobiia; order Acidimicrobiales; family SZUA-35; genus CADEDH01. The sequence goes on from JBCCFL010000007.1 coordinate 66,402, forward strand.
CCGAGTCGGCCGACGGGTCGCCAGACCCCAGGCCGACGATCGAGGCCACGCCGATCACCGCCACGGCAACGAGCGCCAGCGCGCCGACGAAGGCCGCTCGCCCCCACTCGGGCCCGCCCAACGCAGGCCGGTCGAAGGCGGGGAGGCGCCAGGCCTGCCACGGGCGCCGCCGGCCGATCGGCGTGGCCGAGATCTCTCGGGTCACCGCATCGATCGTGGCCCGGTCGAACCGGGGCACCTGCTGCTCGGGCATCGGGTCGGCGGCACGCATCGCCGCATCGACCTCTTCGGTCAGATCACGAGTCATCGCGATATCACCTCCTGGATCTCGCCGGACGGGTCGGAGTCGGTCGGGCCCAGGAGCTCCGCCATGCGGTGCCGGGCCCGGAACAGACGCTTGCGGGCAGCCGAACCCGAGATGCCCAACACCACGGCGATCTCGCTGGGGCTGAGCTGCTCCCACACGGTGAGGGCCAGCACCTCCCGGTCGGCGTCGGGAAGCTGGCTCAGGGCGTCGTGCACCACGAGGTCGGCGTGGGTGGTCTCGATCGGCGGGATCAGCTCCACCGACGGGCGCAGATGCGCCGCCACCCGCTCGGCCAGCGCCCCCCGGCGGCGGATCCCTCGGCGTTGGTTGGCCAACACGCGCCGGGCCACGCCATAGAGCCACGGCTTCACGCCGGGCTCGGCCGGTACGTCATGGATGCGGCGCCACGCCACCACGAAGGTCTCCGACACCACGTCGGCGGCATCGTCGGGCCCGCACCGGCGCAGGGCGTAGGCCAGCACCGCAGCCGAATGACGCTCGAAGATCAGCCCGAGGAACACCTCAGCGCTGTCTCCGTTCGGCTGTGTGTGGTGGGAGGAAGAGGTCATTCGATCGCGATGCGGGGCCCGGCCGCGGTCCCAACGTAGCTCCCTCGCGCGCTGTCCGACGCCGCCCAAAAAACATCGACGATCGCGGGAACGCACGGCTCCGTGCCGGACAGGAGGAGGTCGTGGGGCAAGAACCAGACGTGCACGACCGCAGCCAGGAGACCCCCGTGACCATGCGCCCATTTCGTAGGACTGCCCTCGGGGGCACCGTGGCGGCCGGGCTGGTGGCGCTCCTGCTCGCCATCGCCGCGGGGCCGGCGGATGCCCACGGCGCCGCTACGCAGCCGGGGAGCCGTACGTACCTCTGCCGGGTGGACGGCACCCACTCCACCGGCGACATCCAGCCCAACAACCCGGCGTGTGCCGAGGCGATCGCCATCGGTGGCAAGCAGCCGTTGTGGGACTGGTTCGGCGTGCTGCGAGGTGATGGCGCCGGCCGTACCCGGGGCTACATCCCCGACGGCCAGCTCTGCAGCGGCGGCGAGCCCAAGTACGCGGGCTACGACCTGGCCCGGGCCGACTGGCCCTACACCAGCCTCACGGCCGGGGCGGAGATGACGATCCGCTACAACGCCTGGGCCCCACACCCCGGCGAGTTCCGGCTGTACGTGACCAAGGATGGCTTCGATCCGACCTCGCCGCTCGGCTGGGACGATCTGGAGGACGAGCCGTTCTCGGTGTGGAATCAGAGCCAGCCCAACGGCAGCGACAACGCCAACGGCAGCCCCGACTACCAGTGGCAGGTCCAGCTACCGAACAAGACCGGCCAACACATCATCTATTCGATCTGGACCCGATCCGACAGCAACGAGACTTTCTACGGCTGTTCCGACGTCCGGTTCGACGGCGGGTCGGGTGAGGTGAAGGGCGTCGGCCCCTCAGGGGCAACGCTGATCACCGCACCGCCGGCATCGACGCCTCCCACCACGGCGGCGCCGGCACCAGAGACCGCCGCCGCCCCCGACTCATCGACGAACGCGCCTGCTGCGGCCGAGACGGCGCAGGCCCCGACCGGCGGCGGTTCCGCTGGAACCGGCGACGAGCCTCAGGCTCTCGCTGGACCGGCCGGCGACGACGGAGCGGCTCCGGCCGTCCCCGGGAGCTCCGTCGTCGCCAACCCGGTGGCAGTCGTCTCCGACAACTCGGCGTTCTCGGCCCAGATCCCCGACGGCGCCCAAGGGCCAGACGGCGCGGCGAAGATCACCCCCGTGATCACGGTGGAGAACGGCACGAGCCCGCTGATGGTGTTTGCGTCGGCCCTCGCCGGCGTGATCGTTGGCGTGGCCGTGGCGGGTGGAGCGGCGGTGCTCCTGATCAGGAGGGCACCACAGCTCCTCGGGTGAGCCGCCGATTCCGGTGTGGTGCGCCTAGATCAGGCCGAGCCCGCTCACCGTGTCGCGCTCTTCCACCAGCTCGGCGGCTGAGGCGTCGATCTTCGTGCGGCTGAAGTCGTCGATGTCGAGGCCCTGCACGATCTGGTACTCGCCTCCCGAGGTGGTGCAGGGGAAGCTCGAGATGATGCCCTCGGCCACGCCGTAGGAGCCGTCGGAGGGAACCGACATCGACACCCAGTCGCCGTCGGGCGTACCGAGTGCCCAGTCACGCATGTGGTCGATCGCGGCGTTGGCGGCGGACGCCGCCGACGAGGCACCGCGGGCCTCGATGATGGCGGCGCCCCGCTTGGCCACGGTGGGGATGAACTCGTTCTCCAGCCAGGCCTGGTCGTTCACCATGGCGGCGGCGTTCTGGCCACCCACCTCGCAGTGGAACAGGTCGGGGTACTGGGTGGTGGAGTGGTTGCCCCAGATCGTCATCTTCGTGATGTCGTTCACCGACGCGTCGACCTTGGCCGCGAGCTGACTCATCGCCCGGTTGTGGTCGAGGCGCGTCATCGCGTTGAACTGACGAGGGTCGACGTCGGGGGCGCTGCTCATGGCGATGAGGGCGTTGGTGTTGGCCGGGTTGCCGACGACGAGCACCTTGATCCCCTTCGACGCGGCGTTGTTGATCGCCTTGCCCTGCGGGCCGAAGATGCCACCGTTCGCTTGAAGCAGGTCCGAGCGCTCCATGCCTTGCTTGCGGGGCATGGCTCCAACGAGAAGGGCGTAGTCGGCGTCGCCGAAGGCAACGTTGGCGTCGTCGGTCTTGACCATGCCGGCCAGCAACGGGAAGGCGCAGTCGTCGAGTTCCATCGCTACCCCGTCGAGCGCGCCGAGGGCCGGGGTGATCTCCAGCATCTGGAGGATGACGGGCTGATCCGGCCCGAGCATCTCGCCGCTGGCGATGCGGAACAGGAGGCTGTAGCCGATCTGGCCAGCTGCTCCGGTGACGGTGACTCGTACTGGTGCCTTGCTCACGACGAACGCGCTCCCAGGGGTATGGCGGGGTGTCTGACGGACGAGATCGTATCCGCTTTCACTCGCTCCGCTGGGTGTTGCCCACCCAGGCTTCGTGGAGCCGGGCGTAGACCTTCCCGTCGGCAACGAGTTGGTGGTGCGCGCCCCGTTCAACGAGACGACCCCGGTCGAACACGAGGATGAGATCGGCTGCCTCCGCCGTGGCCAGCCGGTGGGCGATGCTCACCATCGTGCGCCCCCGGGCCAACACCCGCAATGCCGCGTTCAGCGCCTGGTCGGTCTCGGGGTCGACCGCCGAGGTGGCCTCGTCCAGAATCAGCAGCCCCGGGTCGGCCAACGCGGCCCGGGCGAGGGCCACGAGTTGGCGCTCGCCAATCGACAGGTTGCTGCCGCGCTCGCCGACGGAGTAGTCGAGGCCACCGTCGAGCTTGGCCAACCACCAGTCGAGGTCGAGGCGGCTGAAGGCGTCGTCGACCGCCGCGTCGGTGGCGCCGGGCGAGCCGAAGCGAACGTTCTCGCGAATGGAGGTGTCGAACAGGAACCCGTCCTGGGGCACCATCCGCACGCCCTGCAGCCGAGCCCGTGGGGCAACCTGGTGAAGAGGCACGCCGCCGATGCGAATCTCACCCGCCACGGGGTCGGCCAGCCGGCAGAGCAGCTTGGCGAACGTGGTCTTGCCGGAACCGGTCTCCCCGACGATCGCCACGGTGGTGCCGGCCGGGATCGCCACGCTCACGTCGGTGAGCACAGCCGGCCCCCGCCGGTAGGCGAACCCGACGCCCTCGGCTTCGATGGCGAGCGGCCCGTCGGGCAGCATCTGACCGTCGGTCGGTTCGACCACGTCGAGCTCGCGGTCCAACAGGTCGAGGATCTTGCGCCAGCCCGCAACGGCGGTCTGGGTCTGGTCGAGCGTTTCGCCGAGGTCGCCGATCGGGCCCTGGACGAGGGTGACAAGGAACAGCAAGGCAATGAGTTCGCCGCTCTCCAGCCCGAGCGATTCCCGGAAGGTCACGCCAACCACGAGCACGCCGGTCAGTGCGATCGCGCCGAGCACGTCGCCGGTGACGAACACCCAGGCCATGTACCGGTTGGCCCGCATCCGAGCCTCGAGTCGTTGTGTGATCGACTGGTGCAGGCCAGAACGGGTGCGGCGCTCCAGCCCGTAGCTGCGCACCACGGCGGCGCCGGTCACCGCCTCGGAGAACCGGGACAACATCTCGCTCACCCGAGTGCGGAACTCGTCGTAGGCCGCGAGCTGGCGCCGTTGCAGCCACCGGAACCAGGGAGCAACGGGGGCGTAGGCGGCGAACACCACAAGGGCCAGCGGCCACGAGTAGAAGGCCATCACGGCGAACGTGCCGATGATCATCACGGGATTGATCGTCCAGGCGTAGAGACCCCACTGGGCGAACCGTGCGAGCGCCTCCACGTCGCTGGTCACGCGGGCCACCAGCACCCCGCGCCGAGTGTCGTTGTGGTCGGCAACCGACAGCTCGTGGACCTTGGCGAACGCATCGGTGCGCAGCTCGGCGATGGCCTGCTCGGCCCGGAGCACGAGCCGACGCTGGGCGATCCAGCTCACGACAGCGGCGGCGAGGATCACCGCGGCGGCCACCGCCGCCGTGGTGGCCACGAAGTCGAGATCGACCGAACCGTCGGGCTCGGGGTCCCGGTCGATGGCGAGCTGGATCAGCACCGGCACCGCGAGCTTCGACACGGCGACGGCGAGCCCCATGGCGGCCGTGGCAACGAGGCCTCGACGCAGTGTGGGACTCGCAGCCAGGCCGCGACGAAGCACTCGGAGCGCCGCCTCGGGCTCGGTCGCCGCAGCATCCGACGCGAACGTGGCGCCGACCACGGGCTCAGTGCCCTCGTCCGCTGCCGTGGGGTCGGGCGCGTTCACGACTGGTCCGTTTCGTAGGCCCGCACGAGCGCCTCGTAGCCCGGCTCCGATGCGAGCAACGCCTGGTGGGGACCGGCGGCGGCGATCCGCCCACCAGACAAGAAGAGCACCCGATCGGCCAGCTCGATCGTGGACACCCGCTGGGCCACGATGAGCGTGGTGGTCGAGAGCTGGGCCCGGAGCCCGGCCAGGATCCGCTGCTCGATCACGGCGTCCACCGCACTGGTGGCGTCGTCGAGGAGCAGGAGGCGGGGCTGACGTCGCAGAGCGCGTGCGAGGGCCACGCGCTGCCGCTGACCGCCAGACAACGTCACCCCTCGTTCGCCGATGATGGTCTCGAGCCCGTCCGGCAGCTCCCGCGCCACGCCATCGGCCTGGGCCAGGCTGAGCGCCGCCCACGTGGCCTCGTCGTCGGCTGCGAGCGGCTCGCTGCCCTGCTCGGTCACGTCCACGTTGGCCCGGAGCGTGTCGGCGAACAGGAACGACTCCTGGAACACCATCGACACGGCGTCCACCCGGCGGGCGGGAGCGATGGTGGCGAGATCCCGGCCACCGATCTCCACCCGGCCCCGGGTGGGGGTGACCAGGCCAGCCAGCGCCAGGCAGAGCGTGGACTTGCCCGAGCCGGTCGACCCGACAACAGCCACGACCTCACCCGGCTCGACGTGGAAGTCGACATCGACCAGCACCTCGGTGCTCGACGTGTAGCCGAACCCGACGCCGATGGCATCAACGGCGAGCGGACCATCGGGCACCGAGCCCGACGCCGCAGCCTCGGCAGCCGGCTCCTCGGCGAACACCGTGGCGAGACGATCACGGGCCACCACCGACGGCGGCACCATCTCGAGGAAGAAGCCGAACACCCGCATCGGCAACGCCAGCACGGTGAACAACGCCGCCACCTGAACGAGGTCGCCTGTGGTCATTGCTCCCGCATCGATGCGGAGGGCACCGATCACCACCACGGCCACGATGCCGAGGTTCGGCAGGGCGTCCATCGCCGACTCGAACACGGCCCGGATGAAACCCACCTGCATGCGATGGTCTCGCAACGACTGCGTGGCCACCTCGAAGCGGGCGCTCTCGGCCTCCGCTCGCCCGAGGGTCTTCACCACGAGCGCACCGTCGAAGCTCTCGTGAGCGATGGCTGACACCGCGCCGACGCCAGCCTGCACCTGGGCCGCCGGCTTCTCGATGCGGCTGCTGTAGACCCGGTTCAGGAGGGTGAGGGCTGGGAAGATGAGCAGTGCGACCACCGCGATGAACGGGTCGACGAGGAAGAGCGCCCCGGCGGAGAACACCGCGAGGAACGCCACGCCAAGGGAGAACGGCAGCGGGTGCAGCACGTCGGAGGTGACGTCCACGTCGTTGTCGGCGTGGGCCAGGAGCTGGCCGGCCGGCGTGCGCTGGAACCACGACAACGGCAGATCGAGATACTGCTCGACGAGCCGGCGGCGCAGGGCGCGGCTGCTGCGCTCGGCCGTCAATGCGGCGTAGTAGCGGCGGAACACAACGCCCACTGCCCGCAGGGCCGTGACGATGGCCACGGCGACGATCGCACCGAACATGGTGCTGGCCGACACCTCACCCGTTTCGAAGGCATCGAGCACCACCTCGTCGGTGATCCACCCGAGCACGAGCGTGGTGGCAACCGTGGCGCCGGCGAACACTGCCGCACCCGTCACCGAGACGGCGAACGTGACCGGGGCGTAGCTCACCAGCTCGCCGATGAGGATGGCGGCCCGCCGATTGACGCTGAGTTCCGACACGGCCTGCCCCCTTCCCGACTCCGTGGTGGCGGGGGTCACTGCGACCCCTCCGCCGAACGAGCGAACGGTCCACGCTAGGCCGTTCGACCCGGCGCTGGCCGTGGATTTCGCCACACTGGCGTGACCTGGCCCTGCCCCCGCGTGACAACTGCGCGAACGCACTCGGCTTGGCCTTGCAAAACCAATCGAATCGACGAAAATGCTTCTACGGGCGCAATCATTGCGCTGATGGGTTCTCTCGACGAGGTGGGACAGTGACAAGCGAACGCAATGCGATCGCGTCAGACGGTCGATCGGGTGGCGATGCCGCGCCCGCGTCGGCTCAACCGACGACGGCGGGTTCAGACGGGCCTGTCGTGCTCGGGATGGCCGAGGTCCGACCGCTCACGATCGGCGATTCCACCAGCACCTACCGTGCGACCCAGCAGTCGACCGACCGCGCCGTGGTGCTCCAGATCCTCCATCACGGGGCCAGCGCCCGGGCGGCCACCCGCTTCGAGCAGGAACGTGCCGTGAGCGCGCTCCTGTCGGGCCATGCCGGCATCGTGCCGCTCCTCGAGACCGGGTCGACTCTCGCCGGTGAGCAGTACCTAACCCGGCCCCTCTACCGCCGTGGCACGCTCGAGAGCCTGCTCACCGATCACGGCCTGATCCCGTGGCGCGAGGCCACGTTCCTCGTGGAGGCCCTGGGTGTGACCCTGGCCGAGCTGCACGGCTCGAACCTCGTGCACCGAGCCGTCGGCCCGCACAACGTGCTGCTCACCGACTTCCTGCTCCCCCGCCTCGCCGACTTCGGATCGGCCCTCGAGATTGGCCGAACCCCGGAGCGCCGCAACGAACGCGAGTCCTTCTTTCGGGCACCCGAAACGGGGGTGAACCCAGCTGATCCCACGATGGACGTCTACAGCCTCGGCGCACTGCTGTGGGCCACGCTGTCGGCAATCATGGAGTACCGCGAGACCGACGTTGCCGCAGTTGAGGCCGCTGGCAATCCGCTGAGCGTCGGCGACACCTCCGGCCCGCCCACCGTGGCCGAGGCCACCATGCTCGCCCGGTCCCAACTGCTCGGTTCCCGGCCCGGCGCCGAGGCAGTAGCCGAGGCACCGCGACCCCTTCGGGCGCTGATTGCCCGGGCCATGAACTCCGATCCCCGACTGCGCCCGCCGAGTGGTGCGGCCTTCATCACCGAACTCCGTCAGGCCGTGGCCGACGCCGACAGCGCCACGCCGGTGGTCACCGGCATGTTCGATGCCCTCGACTCACAGCCCAAGGGCGCAGCGGCCTTCTCGATTCCGGCGGTGCCAACCACCCCACGCGACCCGTCGGGATCGAACCCCGCGTACGGAACACCCGGCGTCGGCGCTCCGGCGACGCCAGCTGCCCCCGCGGCGCCAGCCACCTCGGGCGCGCCCGCCAACGCGGCAGCTCCCCTCACCCCAGCCGCACCCCAGCAGCAGGCAGCGGCTGCCTTCCCCCCGGCCGCCCCTCCTGACATCAGTGCCGCTCGGGGTATCCCGGCGGTGCCGGCCGACGTCGCGCTGCGGGCCGAGCCGCCCATGCCTCATCAGGCGACGGCTGCTGTTCCACGCCAGTCGCCGCCGCCGATGCCCGACCCCGAGGCAACATCGCCGTTCCCGGCGAACGGATCGAGGCCGCAGCCCCAGCCTGCGGCGCCCGCTCAGCCTGCACCGGGCCTGCCAGGGGCCAAACCGATGGCTCGGCGCTTCCCCGAGCCCGAACCGCGCGGTCCGGGGTCACAGTACATCCTGCTGCTGGCGGTGTGCATCGTGATGGCCGTGCTGGCAATGGTGGCCACCGCGGCGTTCCTCATCGGCTGAGGCCGCAGCGCCCCCCGTGAGCCGAAACCGCCGGGTGTCCGATGCGGGTGACGATCAGCTGGTGTTGTCGCGCCAGCGGATCAGACCCTCCTGAGCGCACGTGGCCACGAGAGCGCCATCGGGGCGATAGAGCCGGCCGGTCACCAGGCCACGGGCACCGCCAGTGGCCTCCACCCGCTGCTCGTACAGCACCCACTCGTCGGCCCGAGCCGGAGCGTGGAACCACATTGCATGGTCGAGGCTGGCACCGGTGAGACGATCGTCGAACCAGCGGAACCCGTGGGGCAACAGGGCCTGGTCGATGAGCAGACTGTCGGACAGGTAGGCGAGCCCGGCCCGGTGGCCCCAGTCGGCGCCGTCGGCCGCGCCATCGATCGAGCCCGTGACCCGAGCCCACACTCGCTGGGGTGCCGTGACGGGATCGCCGCCCGGCTGGTCGGGTGGGTCGATGTAGCGGATCTCGAGTGGTCGAACAGCGCCGTCCCAGCTCGACGGATCGAAGTCTGGGTGTTGGGCGCTGAAGCTCACGTAGTCGATCAGCCCCTCGGGACGTGGGAGATCGTTGGGCGCAACGTCAGGCGGCGCCTGCCACTCCAGCCCCGGTTCGGGCCGGTGGAATGACACCAAGGCCCGGAAGCGGACCGCACCGTTCTGTTCGGCCACCACGTCGAATGACGAGAACGATCGCCCTTGCCGGGTGGTTGACACTGCGTAGTCGAGCGGGGTGTCGAGGGCGCCAGCGCTCAGGAACACCCCGTGGATCGAGTGCGGGAGCCGATCGTCGTCGACCTCGGCGGCGGCGGCCGCCATCGCCTGCGCCAGGAACTGCCCGCCGTAGGTCCGCCCGAACCGTTCTGGAGGGGCCGGCGAGCGGTACACGGCGGTGTGGTCGTCGGTACTGCGCTCCGCCGGCGGCAGCGCCCGCAGGGCGATCAGGTCAGCGAAGGAGGAGGAGGAGGCGGCTGGCTCGGCAGTCACCGGGACATTCTGGGGCAGGCCCCGCTCGGCGGCCACTCGCCGGCCGGGCGGGGCAGACCCCCGGTGTGTCCGTCAGTGCTCCTGCCCGGCGACATCGGACGGGACGGCCAACGGCTCGGTCTGGGCCCGACGGTGGAGCCGCTCCCCTGAGCGTTCGATGATGGCGCCAACCCCGAAATGACCCGCCGTGGCCAGCAGCCGTTCCAGCAGCCGACGGAACAGCTCATCGACCTCATCGGACCCGTGCTCAGATCGCTCCAGGAGACCCTGCCGCTCCAGCGAATCGCCGAGCGCAGTCATGACGTCGGCCAGGCCGAGGTCGGGCCGTTCAACCACCATGGCCGTTGTGGTGAGCCGGTTGCTCGCCATCCCGACGAACCCTCGTATGCTGCCCGTGGCGGGCAGCGGCACGTAGACGAGCTCACCGTCTACTGCCCAGGCATAGTCGTCGGGCCGCAGACCCTGCCCCTCGGTGGTTGCCACCAGTACCTTCACCATCTTCTCTTCTCTCTTTCCGACCGTTGTCTCGTCACGTGTGCTTGTGGGGGTGGCGTTGAAGATGCAAGCCGCTGGATCCACTGGAGTGGCCGGCTTGCTGACTTCCACCGTAGGGAAGCCTTGTGACGTTCTATCGAACATGTGTTCGTCCCGCAACCGCGATGAGTACATCCCGCCCTCGCTCCTGCTTCAACGGCAGTGGCAAGATGACGGGGATGACCAACACGCAATCGGCCGCCCAACATCCGACAGAAGGCATTCACGGCGAAAACGTGACGGCTTGGCTCGCCCAGCGCACTGAGATCGAGGCGCCCCTGACGTTCGATCTCATCGCAGGTGGCCGGTCGAACATGACCTACACCGTCACCGACGCGAGTGGCCGCCGCTTCGTGCTCCGGCGCCCACCTATGGGCAAACTGCTCCCCTCGGCCCACGACATGCATCGCGAGCACCGGCTGATGGACGCGCTACGCGACTCGGCAGTTCCCGTGCCGCTGATGGTCGGGCTCTGTCAGGACCCCGAGGTGAACGAGCGCGACTTCTACGTGATGCACTTCCTCGACGGGGTGGTGGTTCGCGACGCCGAGATCGGCGCCCAGTTCTCGCCGGAGGTCCGGCAGCGGTGGTGCGACGCCTTGATCGACACCCTGTGTGCGCTGCATCGGGTGGACATCGATGCGGTCGGCCTGGGTGACCTGGCAAAGCGGTCGGGCTACATCGAACGTCAGATCAAGCGCTGGTCTGGGCAGTGGGAGCAGTCGAAGACCAGGGAACTGCCACTCATCGACGCCGTCCGCGACCACCTGTCGGCCAACGTGCCACCCGAGGCCCGAACCACGATCGCCCACGGCGACTATCGCCTCTCGAACTGCATGATGGACCCGGCCGGGCCCGTCGCTGGCGTGCTCGACTGGGAGCTGTGCACCCTCGGCGATCCAATGGCCGACCTGGCCGGCCTGCTCGGCTACTGGCACGACCCAGCCGAAGCCGACCAGAAAGGCGACGCCGAGACCACCGGCCTCGAGGGCTTCTACACCAAGGAGGAGATGGCGGCCCGGTACGCCGACGAGATGGGCGTCGACCTCGGCCTCGTCGACTACTACCAGGGCTTCGCCGCATGGCGCCTCGCCTGCATCAGCGAGGGCGTCTACGCCCGCTACCTGAACGGCCAGCAGGGCAGCCAGGGCGAAGAGCTCGACCTCGACGAATACCGCGACGGCGTGACGCACCGGGTGGAGGTGGCTGCCGCCCACCTCGGCCTGTCGGCTCCCTGACCGGGCGCCCCGCCCTCTAGGCTCGTCGCGATGGCCGTCCCACCATCAGCCCGCTCGTGGCTGCGTCACGCAGCGATCGCGCTCGTGTTGGCCCTCGGCGCCGCCGCCTGCTCCGACACGACCGGCGACGACAAGGCGGCCGACGCCGAGACCGCCGACGACGTCGCCACGCCAACCACCGACGCAGGCGAGCCCGCCGCGACCGACTCGGACGCCGACCCCGACCCGGTCGGAGGGCCCGTGGAGGGCGAGCCCGGCGACCTGATCGATGCCACCGACACCGATCTGTTCCCAGGAGCCCAGGCGTGGCAGGTCAGCTACGTGTCGACGGGGGTTCGAGACGAACCGGTGGAAGTGACCGGCCTCGTCATCGCCCCAGCGGAGCCGACGGCCGCCATGCCGCTCGTCACCTGGGCCCATGGCACCACCGGCACCGCAGACGTGTGCGCCCCGTCGGTCAGCACCGAGTTCTTGTCGGCAGCGGCCGAACCGCTCGTCGAGGCTGGCTACGCCGTGGCACTCACCGACTACGAGGGCCTCGGCTCCGCCGGGCCCCACCCCTACCTCGTGGGCACCAGCGAGGGCCGGTCGGTGCTCGACATTGCCCGAGCCGCCCAACAACTCGATCTCGACCTGGCCGGCCCGGTGGCCATCGCCGGGCTCTCCCAAGGTGGTCACGCCGCGCTCTGGGCCGGCGAGATCGCACCGGATTACGCCCCTGATCTGGATGTGGTCGGTGTCGTGGCCGCCGCCCCCGCCACCGGCATCAGCAGCCTGATGGAGGCCATCGGCACTCCGGTGCAGGGCTTCTCGGTGATGACGGCCTACGCATACGACTACGCCTACGACGACGTGGACCTCGCCGACTACTTCAACGCCGCCACGATCGAGCGTCTCGCCGACGTCGCCGAGTCGTCGTGCACGGGTGAGGTGTTCGCGGCGTTCCTCGGGTCCGGGTTCGACGACATGGTGAACCCCGACGGCTGGGAGAACGGCGAGCCCCAGGGAGCACTGCCCGAACGGCTGGCGGCGAACGAGCCGGGCCTGGCCGATGTGGCGGCCCCCGTGCTGATCGTGCAGGGCAGCGCCGACCAGATCGTGCCCGCCGATCTCGTGGAGAGCCTGCACGGGCGCTACTGCACCATGGAGACCAACGCCGAGTACCGGCTGTATCCCGGCGGCGGGCACGGCGACACCGTGATCTCGGCCATGGACGAGGTGACGGAGTGGCTCGACGACCGGTTCGGTGGTGAGCCGGCCCGCGATGGCTGCGAATGGGTCGATCCCGACGTGGCCGCCCGCGACGATGCTGCGACCGCAGCGGTCGAGCCGGCGGTGGAGGGCACCCTGCTCGACGGTGCCACCCCCGAGGGTTACGCAACGCTCGTCGCCGAGACCAACACGCCGCTTGCCGAGACCTGCCCCGGAACCCTGGCCTTCGACGGTGCGGCCCCGGTGGGGTACTCGTCGTCGGCGTGGGCCGTGACCCAGGGGCTCGGCCCGTTCCTCGACGTGATCGTGGCGCGGTTCGACACCGAGGCCACGGCCGAGTCGGCACTCGCCGCCTACGAGGCCGAACTGATCGCGTGCGGCACCTTCATCGATCCCACCACCGGGGCCGAGGGCCAATACAGCGCTGGTGACGATCCGCAGCTCGCTGATGGATCGTTCCGGGTCGACTACACCGGAAACCTCAGCGGTGTGCCAGTGAGCCGGGTGAGTATCGCTGCTCGCAGCGGTGACACCATCTACATCTCGTCGCAATCGCAGGGCTTCACCGACGCCCAGCCCGACATCGCCGTGGAGGCGCTGGACACGATGCTGCCGTGAGTGCCCCGCTTCCGTGGCGGGCGCTGACCGCGGAGTTCGTCGGCACCGCCTTCCTGCTCGCCGGTGTGGTGGGCTCGGGCATCATGGCGGAGCGGCTCAGCGAGGACGTCGGGCTCCAGTTGTTCCAGAACGCCTTCGCCACGGCCGGCGTGCTCGTGGCTCTGATCCTCGCCTTCGGGCCCGCATCGGGCGCCCACTTCAATCCGGCAGTGACACTGGCGGAGCGCCTGATGGGAGGCATGAACACTGTTCGGGCGCTCGCCTACGTGGCGGCCCAGGTGGCCGGCGGCATCGTCGGCATCATGGTGGCCAACCTCATGTTCGATCTCCCGGCGGTGAACTGGTCGACCAAGGAACGGTCCGATCCGTCGTTGGTGTTCGCGGAGATGGTGGCCACCTTCGGCCTCATTGTGGTCATCTACGGAGTGGTCCGCTCTGGTGAGGGACGGGCGGCTGCCTTCGCGGTCGGCGGCTACATCGCCGGCGCCTACTACTTCACCTCATCGACGAGTTTCGCCAATCCAGCGGTGACCGTGGCCCGCACCTTGTCCGACACCTTCGCCGGGATCGAACCGGCGTCGGCGCCGGCGTTCATCGCGGCCCAGCTGGTGGCCTCGGCGCTGGCGGTGGTGGTGATTCGCATCATCTATCCCGTTCGCCGGTGATGGCGCCCGAGCCGGCGCGTCAGCGGGTGGCCTGGAGGTAGGACAGCACAGCCAATACCCGCCGGTGGTCTTCTGACGCCGGCGGGAGATCGAGCTTCGTGAAGATGTTGGCGATGTGCTTCTCCACGGCGCCGGCCGACACCACCAGTGCGTCGGCGATTGCCCCGTTCGATCGACCCTGGGCCACGAGATCGAGCACCTCGCGCTCACGGGGGGTGAGCTGCTCGATGGGCCCCGGTCCGCGCCGGGCGAGGAGCTGGCCGACGACTTCGGGGTCGATGACCGTAGCTCCCGCAGCCACGCGTCGAACGGCATCGACGAACTCGGCGACATCGGCCACCCTCTCCTTGAGGAGGTAGCCCACCGCCCGGGCGTCGGAGCGGATCAGGTCGGCGGCGTACCGCTCCTCGACGTACTGGCTGAGCACGAGCACGGGAAAGGCGGGGCGGGCGGCGCGGAGCTCGGCTGCCGCCCGCAGGCCCTCGTCTACGAACGAGGGCGGGAGACGCACGTCGAGCACGGCCAGGTCGGGTTCGTCGGCGGCGACGGCGGCCATCAGGCCGGTGGTGTCGCCGAGCGCAGAGCAGACCTCGATGCCCTCGTCCTCCAGGAGGCGGGCGAGGCCCTCCCGGAGGAGTACCGAGTCCTCCACGATCACGACTCGCACGGCAACTCCGCTCGCACCACCGTGCCACCGGCCACGCCGTCGTGCACGCTCAGCCGACCCCCCACCGCACTCACCCGGTCGGCCAGGCCACGGAGGCCTTCGCCCTCCGCGTTCGCCCCTCCCTGCCCGTTGTCGCTCACCTCGATCAGGAGCGCCCCGTTGTGCTGGCGGGCGTCAATCCGGGCCTCGCTGGCGCCGGCGTGCTTGGCCGCATTGGTGAGCGCCTCGGCCACGACGAAGTACGCCGCCGATTCGACGGGTTCCGGGGGGCGCTCGTCGACCTCCACCCGCACCGACACGGGTAGGTGGCTCTGCTGGGCCAGCGCCGAGAGCGCGGCGTCGAGGCCCCGATCGGTGAGCACAGCCGGCATGATCCCACGGGCCAGATTCCGCAGCTCGACGATCGCCGCCTTGGTCTGCTCCTGGGCCGAATCCATGAGGGCGCGGGCCTCGTCGGGGCTGGCATCGAACTTGGCCTGGGCTCGGCCGAGGTTCATGGCAGCCGCCACGAGCTGCTGCTGGGCGCCGTCGTGCAGGTCTCGCTCGATGCGCTTGCGCTCCACGAGGTTGGCGGCGACGCTGCGCTCGCTGCGCTGATCGGCGGCGGCGATACGGCTACGAGCCGTCGGGCCCAGCAGCCCACGGCCCAGCCACACGCCGACGGTGGCAAGAGCCGAGATCGGGTATGGGGCCAAGAACAGCATGACGAACCCGCCGGCCGCAGCAATCAACGACTCGCCGAGCGTGTCGATCACCCAGCTGGGCTCGTTGTCGACCACGAACACCTCGACGCCGCCCGGGATCGACCAGTAGTAGAACGGCAAGGCCATCGCGCCGATCGACAGCGACCCGAGGATGGAGAGCACCACGAGGGCGATGATCCCGATCGGGAACTGCAGGATCAGGTAGATCACATCGCGGTAGGTGGCCGGATCAACGAGGCGAGCCTTCACGTGGCCCCATGGCGTGTTGTTCTCGGGCGCCCGGTACGGCGGCTCGATGCGGCGACCGTCGACGAAGCTCACGAACTGGCGCTCGATCTGCGCCCCGAATCGGGTGATGAGCGCGAGCAACGCGATGACGACGAAGCCGATCATCACGATGAGCAGACCAGTTCCAAGTGAGAACAGGGTCACGATGGCGATGAACCAGAACAACCCGACCGGGAAGCGGGTGATGAGGAACACAAGCTCCCGGGCCGTCCGTGGCCGGAGGAGGCGGGGAGGCCAGAGGCCGGTGCCGGCGTGCTCGGATGGGGCGGAGGCAGGGTCCGGAGGCGATGAGGTCATGGCAACGGTGGTCATGGTTCGACCGTAGAAAACCGCAGGTGGGGGCGACCATGGGACCTCCCGGCGGATCGGGGGTGGGGTTACCCCCACCCCCGACGCTAGTTCAGGTGCTGGCGCTCAGCCTCCGACTCCAACGGGGAGTGCATCGAGGAACTGCCGGTGGTCGACCGGGCGCGAGAAGCGGGGGAAGTTGTGCTTCACGGCCATCTCGTGCTCCTCGAGGCTGGTGGCGGCCATGCAGTCCACCACGGGTACCACTTCGTAGCCCCGCTCGTAGGCGCTGCGCATGGTCGATTCGATACAGCAGTTGGTGAGGAACCCGGCCACGGCCAGGGTCTCGATCTGGCGGCTGCCGAGTACGAACTGCAGATTGGTGGTGCTGAAGGCGTCGAGGCTGCGCTTGTCGGTGAGCACCACGTCGGCGGGATCCGGCGTCATGGCCTCGATGAGCTCCACGCCCCAGGTGTCGTTGGCGAACGACTGGCTGTCGACCACGCCCTTGAGAATTCCGTAGGAAGACCCCGCGATCTCCTCGTAGCCCGGATCGAAGGCCAAGGGGGCGTGGATGATCGTCACTCCAGCGTCGCGGGCCGCGTTCGCCAGCTCGATCGAGTTCGCCATCATTCCGGTGTGCTCCATCACGCCGGAGACGGCCTCGTGCAGGGTGCCACCTTCGGTGGCGAAGTCGTTCTGGTACTCGACCAGTAGCAGGGCGGTGGTGGACGGGTCGACGGTGACGGGGTCGGTCATGGTTCGGGCTCCTCTCGAGAGACCATTCCCCCTCGGCCGGACGGCCCGAGATCTTGAGCTGTGTTCGCCGGTCGGTCCGACCGGCGGAACCTCAATCACCTGGTGGCACCGGCCGATGGAGCATTCGATGGAGCACCCAGACGCACTCTCGGCGCGCCTGGCGGCATGGTCGTACGAACGGACGGCGATTGCCCTGGCGGTCACGGATGCTGCTGGGTCGATCCGCGAGGCGAATCCGGCCTTCGTCGGAGCCTGCCATGGCCACGCCGCCTCCATCATCGGCCAACCGGTTCTCGCCGTGCTCGCCCAGCCGCCGAAGTCACAGCTGGTGACGGCGTTCCAGCAGGCGATCACCACCGGGACCGGTCACGCCGTGGTGTCGGTGGCCGTGGACCCGGCCGGCGCGGTACGGCAATGGGACTTCGTGCTCGAGTACGACGAACGCACCGGACTGGTGCACGTGATGGGCACCGACCAGACCACCGAGAGCACGCTGTCCGCTGAGCTACGGGCCAGGACCGTGCGCGACCGCCTGACCGGGCTCCAGAACCGCGACGCCTTCGTCGACGAGCTCGACTCCGTGCTGGCCACCCGCCAACCGGTGGCGCTGTTCATCGTGGACGTGGACTCCTTCACCCTCGTCAACGACACCTACGGCCACGAGTTCGGCGATTCGGTGCTGCTGATTCTCGGCCGCCGACTCGGCCAGATCGCAGGGGTGCGCAACATCGTGGCGCGCATCGGCGGCGACCAGTTCGCCATCATGATGCGCCGCCTGACCGAAGACGGCCAGGTCGAGGCCGCCGGCCAGGCGCTGCGGGAGGCGGCAACCGCAGAGCTGGTGATCGACGCCACGTCGGTTCACTTGCGGGTCTCGATCGGCTACTCCGTGTCGGATGCCGACTCCACCAGTGCAGCCGAGATGCTCCGCGAGGCTGACACCGCCTTGAGCCGGGCCGCGGAGCTGGGCGGCAACCGCACCCAGGAGTTCCGCCCCGAGTTCTACGCCGAGATGGAGCATCGCATTCAGACCGAGGCCGACCTCCGCCGGGCCATCGGCACCCCACAGCTCGACGCCGACGTGCAGGGGCTGTTCACCTCGGCCGACCGCACCCTCATCGGCTTCGAAGCGCTGGCCCGCTGGCGTCACCCGGTGCGAGGAACGGTGCCTCCTGGCGAGTTCATCGACGTGGCTGACCGTCACGGGATGCTCGACCACGTTCTGGGGGCGGTGCTCGACCGGAGCCTCGGCACCCTGGCCCCGTGGCTGGCCGCTGCGCCGGAGCGTCACGTGTCGGTGAACGTGGCGCCGTCGCAGCTCACCGACGGTCGCGTGTTCGAGACCGTGGCGGCAGCGATCGAGATGAGCGGGGTCGCCCCGCAGCAGCTCCTGATCGAGGTGACCGAACGGGAGCTGATTGCCGATCCCATGTCGATCGCGGTGCTGGAGGAGCTGCACGAGATGGGCGTGGCGGTTGCCATCGACGACTTCGGTTCGGGTGCGTCCTCACTCGGCTACCTCTGGACGATGCCCGTGTCGACGCTGAAGCTCGACCGTTCGCTCACCAGCTCGATACTCGCTGACCCGTCGGCTCGACGGATCGTCGCATCGCTCGTGAACCTGAGCGCGGATCTAGGCCTGGACGTGATCGCCGAGGGGGTCGAGGTCGAGGAGGAACTCGCAGCGCTGGTGGACCTCGGCTGCCAACAGGTGCAGGGATTTCTCCTCCACCGGCCGTGCCGCCTCGACGCAGTGGCCGAGGTGGTGGCGCCCGTTGAGAGCACAATGGCTCCATGGAGCTGAGGAGAGTCGAGCGTCCCGCCCCCGCTGGCCCGCTGGTGGTGGCCGAACACGAACACCGGCCGATCGGCGCAATCGGCCTGCGCATTGACGCCGACACTGGGATCGGCTGGTTGGATGGCCCAACACTCGACCCCGGCGCCCCCGAGAGCGCCGCACACGTGCTGATCCAGTGCGGCGAGCGCATGCTGCACAGCCTCGGGGCGAGCGAGGCGCGCGTCAGGTCGAGCGCCGTGACGGCAGCGGTGCGCCCAGTGTTCGCCGAGCGAGGCTGGGCCGCCCGCAACGGCGACAACGACAACGACAACGACATCCTGGTGTTCGCCCGGCTCGGCGACGAGGTTTCGGTGCTCGCCAACCGCCGGCAGTGGGAC
This sequence comes from Actinomycetota bacterium, assembly GCA_039029735.1. Classification (GTDB taxonomy): domain Bacteria; phylum Actinomycetota; class Acidimicrobiia; order Acidimicrobiales; family SZUA-35; genus CADEDH01. The sequence goes on from JBCCFL010000007.1 coordinate 85,271, forward strand.
CGCGTCGCGCCGCAATGGGTGGAGGCCGGGCGGCGGGCCTACGCCCCCGAGCAGCGACGAACCCCGACCTGGGGGTGCTGGCAACGACCGGAGGCCGAGGTGCAGATGCTGGCCGACGTAGCCGGGCGCCAGGTGGTCGAGCTGGGCTGTGGCACCGGCTACGTCTCCGCCTGGTGCCTCGAGGCCGGCGCCGCCTCGGTGGTCGGTGTCGACAACTCGGCCGGCCAACTCGCGTCGGCCCGCCAGCTCCAGGACGAGTTCGACGTGCGGTTCCCGCTCATCCACGCCGACGCCGCAGCAGTGCCGCTGGCCGACGGATGCGTGGACTTCGCCATCAGCGAGTACGGCGCAGCGATCTGGGCGGATCCCTACCGCTGGATCCCGGAGGCGGCCCGCCTGCTGCGGCCCGGCGGCATCCTTGCGTTCCTCGGCAACTCACTCCTCGTGAGCCTGTGCGCCCCCGACTTCGAGAGCGACGGGTCGGCGGGTGATCGCCTGCTGCGACCACAGCGAGACCTGCACCGCATTGCGTGGCCAGACACCGACGGGATCGAGTACCACATCGGTCACGGCGAGATGATCCGGCTGCTCAGACAGTGCGGCTTCGAGGTGCTCGACCTGAAGGAGTTGTTCATCGAGCCGGACGACGGCAACCCGTTCGGCTTCGCCGACGGGGAGTGGGGCAGCCAGTGGCCGGTGGAAGAGGTCTGGTTCGCCAGCAAGCGCTGAACGAGGTGCACGCGGCGGCGCCAGCGCCATCAGGGCTCGGATCGACCGACGGTAGGCTCGCCGGCGAGGAGGCGTGATGACCCCCGACGACCTGCACACCATGATCGCCGAGCTGCTCGTGCCCGACCGGGGCGACGACTACTGCCTGAACGGGGTGCAGCTCGCCGGGCGACCGATCCAGCGCGCCGCCTTCGCGGTGACAGCGACCTCCGACACGATCTCGGCTGCGTTGGCGGCCGGAGCCGATGCCGTGGTGGTGCATCATGGCGTGAACTGGTCGGGCTCTCAGCCAGCGATCCTCCCCGACTCGCCGATCTGGCTCGCCACCCAGGCCGAGCTCTCGGTACTCGCCTACCACCTCCCGCTGGATCGCGATCCAGTAATCGGCAACAGCGTCGGCCTCCTGGCTGCGATCGGGCTCGCTGAACCCGTCGAGATTCCGGCCACAGGCGGTCTCGGCTTCGGCGCCCGCTACGCCGAGCCGATTGCCGGTGACGACTGGCTTGATCGCCTCGATCAGCTGACGAGCGAACCGGTGTTCGTGGCAGGCCCGATGCCCGATCACGTGTCCTCGGTCGCCACGGTCACCGGTGCCGGTGCCCGCTACGCCGAGCCGAGCTTCGCCAACGGATACGACGTGTTCCTCACCGGGGAGCTCCCGCTCAGCACTGCGACCTACGCCGATCGCGTCCGCCGGCCGGTGGTGGCGATCGGGCACACCACGTCCGAGCTGTACGGGATCGAGGCGCTGCGGGCGGCGGTGGCCGAGCGCAGCGAGATCGACACGGTGTTGATCCCGTCGACCGATTCGGGGCTCATGCGCCCCCACCGGCCCTCGATCTATCGCGACTCCGAACCTGCTGGGTGATCAGGTCATCCGGCGCTCGGCACCGGCCACCGTGTTCCGCAGGAGCATTGCGATCGTGGTGGGGCCCACCCCGCCGAGCCGGGGCGTGATCCACGACGCCACCTCGCCGACATCCTCCGATACGTCGGGCAGCAGCTTGCGCCCTTCCCAGGTGATGCCGCCGCTGACCACGACGGCCCCCGGCTTCACCATGTCGGGCGTGATCAGGTTGGGCGAACCAACGGCGCCGATCAAGATGTCGGCCGAGCGGGTGTAGGCGTCGAGGTCGGGCACACGGGAGTGCACCACGGTGACGGCGGCGTCGGCGCCCGATCCGCGATTCGACAGCAGCAGAGCCAGTGGCCGGCCGAGTGTGGGGCCGCGACCAACCACCACCACGTTCTTGCCGGCTACGTCGATGCCGTAGAAGGCGAGCATGGCCTGGATGCCGGCCGGGGTGCAGGGCACCGGGCCCGGCTCCTGAAGCACGAGCTTGCCGAGGTTGGTGGGGTGGAGGCCGTCGGAGTCCTTCGCAGGATCCATCCGGCTGAGGGCGGCGTTGAAATCAAACCCGTCCGGCACCGGATGCTGGATGAGGTAGCCGTCCACCGCATCGTCGCCGTTGAAATCGTCGACGGCGGCGAGCAGCGCGCCCTGGCCGGCATCGGCCGGAATCTCGATGTGGAACGAGGCGATACCAACGCGCTCGCACGCCTCGTGTTTGCGGGCCACGTACCCGGCGCTCGGGGCGTCGTCGCCCACGAGGATCGTGCCGAGGCCCGGCGTCACGCCAGCGGCCGCCATCTCGGCCACCCGGGCAGCCACGGTCTCCAACACCTCGTCGGCCACGGGCTGGCCGGGCATCAGCTGGGCGGTCATGAGCGCTCCTCGGGTCGCATCGGATCGAGCCGAAAGCCTACGGCCCCCGCCCCCAGAACCCGTTGTGTCGGCGTGTCCGTCACCATGCGATCGAAGGCTCCCGACATCCATGCAGCCGGGCCGAGCCGACGTCGTCAGTGGCGGAACTGCCGCTCGCCGGTGAAGAGCATTGCGACGCCGCGCTCGTTGGCGGCTGCGATCACAGCGTCGTCGTTGATCGAGCCACCGGGCTGCACCACCACGGCCACGCCAGCGTCGGCGGCGGCCTCCACGCCATCGGGGAAGGGGTAGAACGCATCGGAGGCGCAGGCGCCCCCTGCGGCTCGGCCTGCAGCCTTCTGCGCGGCGAGCTGCCCGGACTCCACGCGATTCTGCTGCCCGGCTCCGATCCCCCAGGCCACTCCGCCCTTGGCCAGCACGATGGCGTTCGACGACACATGCCCGCACACGCGCCACGCGAGCTCAGCGTCGGCCCGCTCGGCGTCGGTGGGCTGGCGCTCGGTGACCACCCGCCACTCGGCGGGAGCCGCGGCGCGGTGGTGCGGTTCCTGCACGAGGAAACCGTCGCTCAGCTGGCGGACGGCCAGCGCAGCGGAACGAGGAGCCGGGGCGGTGAGCACTCGGGTGTTCTTGCGCTTGGCCTCGAGGCGGTCGATCACACCCTCGTCGTAGCCGGGGGCGATGATCAGGTCGGCCTGGGCTCCCGCTTCGATGGCGGCCACGGTGGCCTCGTCGACAGGGCGGTTCATCGCCACGATGCCCCCGAACGCCGAGCGCTCGTCGCAGGCGAGGGCCCGGCTGTAGGCAGTGGCCAGATCCTCGGCCCGGGCGGCTCCGCACGGATTGGCGTGCTTGATGATGGCGCAGGCCGGGCCGTCGCCGAGATCGTGGGCGAGGCACCAGGCAGCGTCGGCATCGAAGAGGTTCAGGTAGCTGAGGTCGACCCCGGCGTGCTGGGTGACCTCGTCCCACCAACTCGGCACGCCAGCCACCCGGTAGCGGGCGCCGGCCTGGTGGGGATTCTCGCCGTAGCGCAGTGACTGGGCCCGTTCGAGCGAGAGGTGCATCGTGGGAGGAAGCGTCTCTTCGGTGGCACCCACAGTGCTGTCGAACCATCCGACGATCTGGGCGTCGTAGGCCGCCGTGTGGGCAAAGGCCTTGCGAGCGAGTTGGCGGCGAAGGCCAACGGATGTTCCGCCGCCCTGGCGGATCTCGGCCAGCACCGTTGCGTAGTCGGCAGGATCCACCAGCACGGTGACGTGCTCGTGGTTCTTGGCTGCGGCCCGAAGCAACGTGGGGCCGCCGATGTCGATCAGGTCGATGCCGGGGTCGGAGCCGAACGGATAGAGGTTGCCGACAACGATGTCGATCAGGTCGATCTGATGGGTTTCCAGATCGCGCAAGTGCGATGGGTCGCGCCGGTCGGCGAGGATACCGCCGTGTACCCGCGGGTGGAGGGTGACAACGCGGTGGCCGAGCATCGGCGGCACGCCCGTCCAGTCGGCCACATCGGTGACCGGGATCCCTTCGGCCGCGATGGCCGCCGCAGTTCCTCCCGAGGAGAGCAACTCCACACCGAGCTCGTGGAGATCGGCGGCGAGGGCGGCGATTCCGGACTTGTCGTAGACCGAGAGCAGAGCACGCACCCGTTTGACGCTAGCGCCACCAGGGCCAGACCTCGGGCCAACGCCGAAAGTCACTCAGCGTGTGGAGCTACCGCACGCCGGATCGGGGTCACTCCAGATCGGGGTCGACGCAGCCCTCTGGCGGGCTGCCCGATCCACCGGGAGACGACGGAATGAGCCGGGGGTTGTCGACGAAGCCGCTGCCGTCGTCGGTGGTGGTGGCGAACCGGTCGACGGCGTCGGCCACGCTCTGCGCTGCCGACTGGCGGTACTCGTCGGTACCGAGCACGAGGGCTTCGGTTGGGTTGGAGATGTAGGCGAACTCCACGAGTACAGCCGGAGTCTCGGCCAGGCGGTTGATGGCGTAGTAGTCCTCACCGTCGCTGTTCAGCACGCTGAGCACCCCCGCGTCGTCGCGGCTGGCCCAGTCGGCATCGAACACCGACAGCGCCGCGAGCGCCTCTTCGTACATGAGGCCACCGAGCCGCCGAGACTCATCGGATGCGGCCTGCACGTACACCTCGGAGCCGGGCCCGTTGTCGGGCCCCGGGTCGGGGGTCGGGGCGTTGTGGTGGATCGACACCAACGCTGTGGCATCGAGCTGGTCGGCGAGGGCGGTGCGGGTACTGATCGGCACCTCGTAGTCGTCGGTGCGGGTGAGTACCACCTCGTACCCGAGGCCGCCGAGCAGTACAGCCGCACGGCGGGCGACGTCGAGGTTCAGTTCTGCTTCGGTCTCCCCCGATGGGCCCTTGGCCCCCTCGTTCTCGTCGCCTGGGCCGCCGTGACCAGGATCGAGCACGATGTCGGCGCCGATCACGGGTTGCCCCCACGCCAGCGACGCCTCGTTGCCACACGGCGTCTGCACCGTGAGGCCACCCGATGGGGACGGACCGACCACCGCCACGATCACACCACTCGGACTCACCACCGCCGGAGGGAGATCGCCGAGATCGTCGAGTGAGGGCAGGCCACTGGGATCGGCCGGCTCGTCGGTCGGCGTGGCCGACAGCACCTCTTCGGTGGATTCTTCCGCCTCGGGCTCGTCCTCCGGTAGGCCCTGATTGGTGAGCACGGGGCGCTCGGCGCCACCACAGGCGCTGAGCAGAAGGACGCACGCGATGAGGGGGACGCGGCCGTTCACGCCCACCAGTCAAGCAGGCCTCGGCCAAAAGCGACACGCCCGACCCAGCCCCAGCGGGCCAGATCGGGCTGTCGAAGAATGGTCATTGCTGGCCCTGCAGGCCGGCTTCAGGATGCTGATTACAGCTTGGCGACGATTTCCGCCATGAGCTCGCCGGCCTCGGTCGGGTTCTCGCCGACGAGCACTCCGGCATCGCGGAGCGCCTCCATCTTGGCCGCCGCGGTGCCCTTGCCGCCCGAGACGATGGCGCCGGCGTGGCCCATCTTCTTCCCGGGAGGTGCGGTGACACCTGCGATGTAGCTCGAAACAGGCTTGCTCATGTTGTTCTTGATGAACTCGGCCGCTTCCTCTTCGGCCGATCCGCCGATCTCGCCGATCATCATTACAGCCTTGGTTGCGGGGTCGGCCTCGAACGCCTCGAGGCAGTCGATGAAGCTCGTGCCCGGCACGGGATCACCACCGATGCCCACGCAGGTGGTGACGCCGATGTCCTTCTGCTGCAGCTCGTACAGCGCCTGGTAGGTCAACGTTCCCGATCGGGACACGATGCCCACCGGACCGCCGGCCTTGGCGATGTGGCCGGCGGTGATCCCGATGTTGGTCTTGCCGGGGCTGATGATGCCAGGACAGTTCGGGCCGAGTAGCCGGGTGTTCGGGAAGTCGTTCTTCAGCTTGTTGTAGAAGTACGCCTCGTCGTGGGCGGGTACGCCCTCGGTGATGGCAACGACGAACTCGATACCCGCCTCGGCGGCCTCCAACACGGCGGCCTGCACCCCCGGCGCGGGGATGAAGATGCAGCTGGCCGTGGCGCCGGTGGCCTCCTTGGCCTCAGCAACGGTGGCGAAGACGGGAATGCCCTCCACGTCGGTGCCGGCCTTCTTCGGGTTGGTGCCGGCCACCACCTGGGTGCCGTACTCACGATTGAGAAGGCCGTAGTAGCGGCCCTGGGAGCCGGTGAGGCCCTGGTAGACGACCTTGGTGTTCTCGTCGACGAAGATGCTCATTGTCGCTCCGGTCCTCAGCTCGCGAGCTCGACGGCCTTGCGGGCGGCGTCGAGCATGGTGTCGGCCATCATCAGCGTGTCGTTCAGGTGAGGCCGGAGAATCTCGCGGCCCTGTTCGGCGTTGGTGCCGTCGAGGCGGATCACGATCGGGGCGTCGATCGACACCCGCTGCATGGCCTCGATGATGCCGTTGGCCACCTCTTCGCCACGGGTGATGCCGCCGAAGATGTTGATGAAGATCGACTTCACAGCCGGATCGTTGTTGATCACCTCGAGCGCACCCGACATCACGTCGGCGTTGGCGCCGCCACCGATGTCGAGGAAGTTGGCCGGAGCGCCACCAACCTGGTTCACCACATCGACCGTGCTCATGGCCAGGCCGGCGCCGTTGGCGATCACGCCAACGCTGCCCTCGAGGCCCACGTACTGCAGACCCTTGGCGTGGGCGTCGATCTCGCGCTCGTCACGGGGCTGCGTGGCGTCGTACTGCTCGTAGTCGGGGTGCTCGTAGGTGGCGTTGCCGTCGAGGCTCACCTTGGCGTCGAGGGCGTGCACCTCCCCGGTCGGCTTGAGGATGAGCGGGTTGATCTCCACGAGATCCGCGTCGCCCTCCACATAGGCGGTGTAGAGCTTCATTAGGATGTCGACGGCACCCTCGGTGGCCTGCGGGTTGAGGCTCGCGGCCGCGACCCACTGGCGGCACGCCTCCTCGGTGAGGCCCGTTGTGGGATCGATGTGGATCTTGGCGAGGGCGTCGGGATTCTCCTCCGCCACGGCCTCGATCTCCACGCCACCTTCTGCGCTCAACATGCCCAGGTACCGCTTGGCCGAGCGGTCGAGGGTGAAGCTGGCGTAGTACTCCTCGGCGATGTCGGACGCCTTCTCGATCCAGATCGTCTCCACGATGTGGCCCTTGATGTCCAGACCGAGGATGTTGGTGGCGTGAACACGGCACTCATCGGCGTTCTCGGCGAGCTTCACCCCACCGGCCTTGCCCCGTCCACCGGTGTGGACCTGGGCCTTGACGACCACGGGATACCCCACTCGATCGGCGATGGCCACGGCTTCGTCCACGTTGTCGGTCGCAGCTCCATCAGACACAGGGATGCCATATGACGCGAAGAACTGCTTGCCTTGATATTCGAGTAGATCCACGTTGGAGCCTCCGCCCCGATTCGAGCGATGTTCCGCCCAATAGGGGCGGCCCGCCCGTCGTCGGTGACGGGCGACGCTGCGATACTAGGCAGAGAACAGCCCCTCGCGAGCGTTGGTGACGATGCCGGTAGCACAACAAGAGAGTTCTCCTGCGAAGCTGGCGCTCATCGTCGGTTTGGGCGGTCTGATGGGCCTGCTGTCAATCTTGTTCGTCGTGACCCAAGCTGATCGGCTCTTCGGAGGCGACACGATCAGCTTCAGCGTCGGCGAGCAGGTGTTCCCCGTCGGCGAAACCGAAGAGCTGGCGGTGCAGATCGACGAGAACGGCGGCGGCGGGCTGTTGCTGCCCGATCCGTCCCCCGGGGGCGACACCGACATCGTGTTCGCCCACGTGGGTGACGACCCCGAACGGGGCTGGTTCGCCTTCGCCGCCCGCCCGCCCACGTCACCCCGTGACTGCTTCGTGGAGTGGGTGCCCGACCGCGAGGTATACGCCGACACCTGCGACGGCGCCGAGTACCCGCCAAACGGCGAGGGCCTCACCCAGTACCTCGTGGAGATCGACGCCGAGGGCAACGTGGCCGTCGACCTCGGCGTGGTGGCCCGCCCCGGCCCTGATGGTGCGGTGGCCCCGGATCCAGACGAGGGCGACAGCGACAGCGACGACGCTGACGACGCCTCTGACGAAGGCTGAGCCCGTGGTTCGGCTGGCCCAGATCACCGACACCCATGTGCTCGATCCCGCCCGCGACGACGTGGCGTTCGTCGACAACAACGCCCGGCTGGCCGAGGCCGTGGCCGGCCTCAACGCCGAACATCCTCGGCCCGAGGTGGTGCTGGCCACCGGCGACATGACCAACGACGGCCACCCCGGTGAACTCGACCAGCTCACCGACCTCCTGGCACCGCTCGAGATCCCGCTGCTCATCCTGCCCGGCAACCACGACCACCGGCCGAGCTTCCGCGCCCGCTTCGCCATGGACTGGGCGGCCGACGATCACCTCAGCTGGGTGGCCCCAGTCGGCGACCTCACGGTGATCGGGCTCGACGCCACCGTCGACGACGGCAACCACGGTGACTACACCGACGGGCACGATGCCTGGCTCAGCCGGACGCTCGCTGCGATCGGCGACGCGCCGTGCGCCATCGCGCTGCATCACCCGCCGTACGTGTCGGGCATCGCCTTCATGGACCGGTCGACGCTCCGCAACGGCGACCGCTTCCTGGCCACCGTCGCTCGTCACCCCAACGTGCTCCGCGTGGTGTGTGGGCACCTGCACCGACCAACCGTGGTGAGCATGGCAGGCGTGACGGTGAGCAGCTGCCTGTCGACCGTGCAGAGCCCGGCCCTCATGCTCGGCCCCGAAGATCCGGTGGCGCTGATCCGCGACCCCGCCGGCTACCACCTCCACCACGTGGACACCGATCGGGGCCTGTGGCTCACCCACACGCGCTACATCGCCACCGGCGAGCAGCCCATCTTCCCCTAACCGGGGATCCGCCCCTGGCGATCGCCCTTCCAGAGCTCACGACACGGTCAGTCGCCCCGGTCCTCCGCAAAGAGTTCGGCCGACGTTGCGATGCCCGGCGATATCAGCGGCGCCGGTCCGAGGCCTGGACGGAGCGGTCCACGGATCCAACTCGAGCCCGTGGCGTCCTCGGTGGTCAAATGAGCTGAGACCGGCCCGAGCTGGGCCACCGACTGACCGCAGTCGGTCACGACGATGACCTCGCCAGCGGCCGCCCGACGTACGAACTCGGCCAGCTGAGCCTCAAGCTCGACGATGTCGACGTTCATCTCGCGACGGTACGGGGCAGTCTCGATCGGGTCCGGCGATTTCCTGGACGCTCGAGCCTGATCCATCGTCGGTCGGGGTGGGTGGCCTACCGTCCCGTCGAGTGGAAACCGTCTGGGTCCTGGGCGACCAGCTGAACCGCTCCGTCGGGGCTCTGGCCGAGCGGGCACCGGGCGAGTGCCGCGTGCTCCTCGTCACCTCTCAGGCCAAGTTGGCGTCAAAGCGGTGGCACCGTCAGCGCCTCCATCTCGTGCTGTCGGCCATGGCCCACTTCGCCGCCGAGTTGGAGGCCGATGGCTTCGAGGTCGACCACCGCCACGCCCCGACGCTCGCAGCCGGCCTCGCCGAGCATCGGGCCGAGTTCGCGCCCTCCCGAGTGGTGGCGATGGAGCCGATGAGCTGGGACGGCCGCGACATGCTGGCCCGGGCCGGCGTGCACGTCGTGGCGAACGACCAGTTCCTGTGCTCCTACCCCGACTTCGCCGCCTGGGCGGAAGGCCGGAACAGCATCAAACTGGAGGACTTCTACCGGTGGCAGCGCCGCGAGCTCGACGTGTTGATGGACGGCGACGACCCGTGCGGGGGCCAGTGGAACTTCGATCACGACAACCGTGAGCGACCGCCGAAGGATGGTCGATCGTGGCCGGAGATCACCTCCTTCGCCCACGATGACATCGACGCCGAGATCCTGGCCGTGATGGAGACGGCCCACGAACGAGGCGAGATCGAGCTCTGGGGCGCCGCCCCCGACGGCACCTGGCCTGTCACCCGGGCCCAGGCGACGACCCGGCTCGACGAGTTCATCGCCGGCGGCCTCGCCCCGTTCGGCCCGCACGAGGACGCCATGCTCGGCGCCGAGTGGAAGATGGCCCACTCCACCTTGGCCTCGTCGCTGAACATCGGGCTGCTCCACCCGTCCGAGCTGATCCGTGCCGCCGAGGTCGCCTACCGAGATTCGGCCGCCCCCATCAACTCGGTGGAGGGCTTCATCCGGCAGGTCATGGGCTGGCGGGAGTACGTGTGGGGCGTCTACTGGGCGTGGATGCCCGAGTACCGCTCGGCGAACGCGCTGGGTGCCACCCGTCCGGTGCCACCTGCGTTCACCGGTGAGGCCGCCACGGCGATGGCCTGCGTCGGCGGCGTGGTGGGCCACCTCCACGATCACGGCTACACCCATCACATCGAGCGGCTCATGGTGCTGGGGAACCTCGCCCTCACCGCCGGGGTCGATCCGGCGGCGATGACCGAATGGATGTGGTCCAGCTTCGTCGACGGTGCCGAGTGGGTGATGCTGCCGAACGTGATCGGCATGGCGCTCTACGCCGATGGCGGCCGGATGGCCACCAAGCCCTACGCGTCGGGCGGCGCCTACCTCAACAAGATGAGCGACTTCTGCCGCGGCTGCGCCTTCGACCCGAAGCTGCGCACTGGGCCGACGGCGTGCCCGTTCACCACGCTCTACTGGGACTTCCTGGCCCGCAACGCCGACACCCTGGCCGGCAACCACCGCATGAGCCGTCAGGTGGCAGCGATGCGCCAGCGGCCTGATCTCGACGAGATCCGGGCCCGAGCCTCCGAGGTACTGGTGGCCCTCGACGCAGGCGAGCTGTGAGCCGCCAGGCGTCGAGGCGCCGAGCCGGCCAGCCCGATCCGAAGATCTGCCGGTCGTGTGGGCGCGAGATCACCTGGCGCAAGGCGTGGGCAAACTCGTGGGACGAGGTGCGCTACTGCTCTGCCGCATGCCGGACGCGCAAGATCCGGCCCGTCGACACCGAGTTGGAGGCTGCGATCGAAGATCTGCTCGACCGCCGCGCCGCCGGCGCCACGATCTGCCCGTCGGAGGCAGCGCGGGCCGTGGCGGCCACGGCGGAGCGAGACAGCGGCGCCCCGCCCGACGACACCGGCGGTGCCGGCGGCACAGCCGACACCGGCGACGAGGCGTGGCGAGCCCTCATGGAGCCGGCGCGGGCGGCCGCCCGCCGCCTGGTGGCCGAGGGCCGGGTGGAGATCACCCAACGGGGCCAGGTGGTGGACCCGTCGCGGGCCAAGGGGCCGATCCGGATCCGGCGTGTCTTCCGAGCGGCGCGATGACGCAACTCCCGACCCCCCGCCCTGGCCCCGAGGCCGCGGTCGAGTTCGTGGCCGCCAACCTGGCCCATCTCGTGGGCGACGACGTGGCTGGCTCCCCGTCGATCCGGGGTGGGCAGGCCGCGGCCGACGCCGCTCTCGACGGCTATTCGGTTACCGGCTACGCCCGCCGGCGCAACGAGGTGTATCCCGCGTCGCGTCGGGGCGCCTCACGGCTGTCGCCCTACATCCGCCATGGTCTGCTCACGCTGCCCGAGGTGTGGCGCCACGTGACGGGCGGGCCCGAGCGCGACGTCGACACGTTCCAGCAGGAGCTGCTGTGGCAGGAGTACGCCCGACACTGGTACGCCCGGCTCGGCACTGCCACCGCCGTCGGCACCAAGGCCGAGCTCGCCGCGGTCGGTCCCGGAGAGTGGGAGCGGGACCTGCCCTGCCTCGATCTCGTGGTCGGCGAACTCGAACGGGACGGCTGGCTTGTCAATCAGACCCGGATGTGGCTGGCCAGTCACTGGACGATCCGCACGGGCGGCCGCTGGCAGGACGGTGAGGACCACTTCTTCCGCCACCTGCTCGACGGCTCCCGGGCCGCCAACCGCCTCGGCTGGCAGTGGACCACCGGCGTCGGCTCGTCGAAGCCCTACGGGTTCAGCCGCTGGCAGGTCGAGAAGCGGGCGCCCGGACTCTGCGCCGACTGCCCCCATCGCCACCGCTGCCCGATCGAGGACTGGCCCGACGAACCCGAGCGCCTCCCGGTCGACCAGCCCGCTGCACTCCGCACCGACCCCGACCCCGAGGCCACCGCAGGACCGCCAACCCCGGTCGGTGCTGGCCTCGGAGAGATCGTGTGGCTCACCGCCGAGTCGCTCGGCCGTGACGATCCGGCGTTGGCCACTGACGTGGACCGACCAGCGGTGTTCGTGTTCGACGAGCCGCTCCTGGCCCGCCTGCAGTTGTCGGCGAAACGGCTCGTGTTCCTGACCGAGACGCTGGCCGAGCTCGCACTCGACCGTCCGCTGGAGCTCCACCTCGGACGGCCCACTGAGGTGCTCGGCGGGCGGCCGCTGGCGGCGACGGTGGCACCGGTTCCGGGCTTTCGCCGCCGGGCGGCTCAGCTCGACGTGGTGGAGCAGCATCCGTGGCCGTGGCTCGTTCGGCCCTTCGGAGGGTCGGTCGCTTCGTTCAGTGCGTGGCGACGTGGAGCGACACGGCATATGTCGCTCCCTCGATGAACGGGCTCTGCTCCCAGGTGGCGTAGCGGCGATCGAAGCTCAGGCCGGCGTTGGCGCACCACCCGTCGTAGGCGTCGAGCCATGATCCGTCGGGCACCTGGCCCCCGGTCACCAGCACGCCGCCTGGCCTGAGCTGTCGGGCCAGGTTGGCCACCGCTGCCGCCTCGCGCCCTGGCACTACGAAGGCCAACACGTCGCCTGCCATCACCACCACGTCGACCGGCTCGTCGAGCCGCACTTCGGCCAGGTCGGCCACCGCCCACGGCAGCTCGGGGGCGTTGCGGCGGGCGTAGGCGATCATGTCGGCGTCGGCATCGACGCCGACCGGCTGCCAGCCGCGACGAGCGAGCTCGATCGCCACCCGGCCCGTGCCACAGCCGGCGTCGAGCACCCGTCGCCCCGGCGCGGACGACAGACCATCGACGAGGTCGGCCTCGCCGTGCACCGCTGCACCGGCCGCGGCCGCTCGATGCCAACGTTCGTTGTATTCGTCGAGATCCACTCGGCTCCGCCAGGCCAACCAGCGGGCGCTCTGCTCGATCGCCGACGAGTTCGGATGACCGGACCGCTCGGCGTGATCGGGCGTCGTGGCGCCGTCGCTCACCCTGCTGCGGCCACCGGTGAACCGACCACCACGTCGGCCTCGAGCACGCCGGCGAGAAGCGCCGAACGTTCCGTGGCCGCTGCGATCTCGACGGCGAGATCGGTGGTCTTGGCCACCCGTGGGAGCACGGTGAGCTTCTTGCGCTTCTCGCTGTACTCGGTGGCCACCGACACCACCAGCCCTCGATGGCGGCGATCGAGGCCGATCGCCACCCGCAGCAGCCCAGCGCACACGCTCACCAGGTACTGGTCGTCGGCCGACAGCGCGGCGAACGGTCGGTGCTTCTGAGTGGGGAGGCTGCGGCGGTGATAGCGGGCGATCAGGGCCACGAGTTCCACCTCGTGCTCGGTGAAACCGGTGAGCCGTTCGCTGTTACGGATCACGTAGTAGCTGTGCTTGTGATGGCCCGAGTGGGAGATGAACATGCCGACGTTGTGGAGCAGGCCCGCCACCTCGAGCAGCTCTCGGGCCGAGGGCTCCAGCCCGTGGATGGCCGCCGTCTCGTCGAACAGGGTGGTGGCGAGATTCGCCGCCGTCACGGCGTGGCCCGAATCGGGATCGAGCTGGCGGGCGAGGCGGAGCGCGTTGGACCGCCGCAGGTCCCGCAGGTGCTCGGCCCCGGCCGGGAAGCGATCGAAGAGCACGCCTTCGCGCAACGCGTACTCGCTCACGGTCATCTCTTCGAGGCCGAACGCGGCGAAGATCTCGTCGAGCAGCACGATGCCGCCAACGATGATGTCGGCCCGGCGCTCGTCGAGGCCCTTGATCGCCTTGCGCTCGGCGAGGGTGGAGGTGACCACCCGCTGGGTGGCGGCCTTCAGCTCGGCGGCGGTGAACGTGAAGCCGTTCAGGTTGCGCACGTCGTCGCGGCGCTCGGCGGCGATGATCTCGGCCACGGTGCTGATGGTGCCGGAGCTGCCGATGGCGAGCTCGGGTTGCAGCCGCCCAAGATCGCGCGACACACCGTCGAGTGCGCCGCGGAGGTGCGCCCTGAGGGCCAGGCGCGCCTCCATCGTTGGAGCCTCCTCGCCCATCTCGCCGAGATACTCGGTGGTGAGCCGGATTGCGCCGAGGCGGAGGCTGCGGGGCTCGATGAGCGTTGGCCCGTCGCCGACGATGAATTCGGTGCTACCGCCGCCGATGTCGACGATGAGGCAGCGCTGGTCGCCGACCGGGATGGCGTGCACCACGCCGTGGTGGATGAGCCTGGCCTCTTCGGTGCCGCTCACCACCTCGACGCTGATGCCGAGCTCCCGCTCCACCCGCTCGACGAACTCGGCGCGGTTCTCGGCCTCACGCACGGCGCTGGTCGCAACGGCGCGGATGTCGGCGCCCAGACTGTGCGCCACCTCCACCATGCGAGTGAGGGCCTTGACGCCGCGCTCGATCCCGTCGGGCGACAGCCGACGCATGCCCTCGCCCTGGGAGCCGAGGCGCACCATGTCCTTCTCGGTGGTGACCACCTCGAAGCCCCCTTCGGTGCCCCCACGGGCCACGACGAGGTGGAAGGAGTTGGTGCCGATATCGATGGCGGCATGCATGTCGCTCACCCTCCCCATCCTGCTGCCGTAGTCTCGGCAGGTGTGGGATGGATCCTCCGCCTCGACGTGCCGGCACCCATCGCCGAACCACTCACAAGTATGCTCTGGGATCACCACACGACGGGCGTGGCGGAGCTCGAAACTCGCGATCAAGAGAAGAACAGGCAGCCCGCCGAGCCGGCAACGGTCACGCTGATCGCCGGATTCGACTCCCGTGAGGGCGCCCTCGCAGCTCGCTCGATGGTGCAGCGCCGGGCCGAGACGTTGGGCCACGGTGGCGAGCCGCTGACGGTCGACGTGGAGACCGTCGACCCCGACGCCTGGGTGGACCCCGAGCGGCGAGGGGCCGTGACGGTGGCTGACCAGCTTGTCGATTTCGACGTCGGCCCGGCGTTCGGGCACGGTGGGCATCCCACAACCCAGCTCGCCATCGACGGGCTCGTGCAGCGGGCCGCCGAGCGGCCCCTCGGGCGGGTGCTCGACGTGGGAGCAGGCACCGGTGTGCTGGCCCTCGGCGCCGCCATCCTCGGCGCCACCACGGTGGTGGCGGTCGAGAACGACCCGTCGGCCGAGGCCGTGGCCCGCCGAAACGTCGCGGCCGCCACGACCACCGCAGAGGTCACCGTGGTGCCAAGCCTCGACCACCCCGACGCGGCGGGCCCCTTCGACGTGGTGGTGTCCAACGTGTTACTCGTCGTCCACCGCGAGATCGGTCGGTCGATCAGCGACCGGGTCGCGTCCGGCGGGGCGTTGATCGTGAGCGGTGCCGTCGAGGAGCAGGCCGACGAACTGTGCGAGGTCTATGCCAGTGCCGGCCCGCCGCAGCACACGTTCACCAACGACGGCTGGGTCGGTCTGTCCTTCGCCCCAGCCGCCGAGCGTCGATGACCGCGCACGTCTGGTACGCCGCCTACGGCTCGAACGTGTGCCGGGACCGGTTCCTCCGCTACCTGCAGGGCGGCACGGTTGCCGGCCGCACAGCGCCCCAATCCCATCGTGGCGCGCGAGATCGTGAGCCACCGAGCGACGATCGCCCGTTCCGCCTGCCGCTGCCGCTGTTCTTCGCCGGCTCGTCCCGCAGCTGGAACGGCGGCGCCGTAGCCTTCGTGGACCCCGAGCCAGCACCCGACGCACCGGGCGCCCGAGGCCGGATCTGGCGTGTCACACGCCGGCAGTTCGACGACGTGTTCCGCCAGGAGAACGGGCTCGACGTGCCCAAGGCGGACGATCCAACGCTGGTCGTCGACTGGAGCCGCCTCGCCGAAGGGAGCCACCTCGACGTGACCGACCGCTGGTACGGGCGGGTGATCCACCTTGGCTCAGGGCCCGATGGTGCCCCCGTGGCAACGTTCACCACGGCCGACGCCAACCGTCTCCCCACCGGACCAGCGGCCGACGCCTACCTGCGTACCATCGGCACCGGGCTGGCCGAGTCGTGGGGCGATGACCCAGGCACCGCTGCGGCCTACCTCGCCGCGTGCCCTGGTAACGCCGGTGCCCTCACGGCCTCCGACGTGACCGCGTGGCTGACGGCGCCGTAGGGTCGCAGGCATGACCGACCCCTCGCCCTCATCGTCACATCGGTTCGACAACCGCATCACCCGGTCACTCGGCATCGAGATCCCCATCGTGCAGGCTCCGATGGGCTGGATCGCCCGATCACAGCTCGCCTCGGCGGTCTCCAACGCAGGCGGGCTCGGCATCATCGAAACGTCGTCGGGTGAGCTCGACGCAGTGCGGGAGGAGATCCGCAAGATGCGGGACCTCACCGACAAGCCGTTCGGGGTGAACGTGGCCCAGGCCTTCGTGCGCGATCCCGGCATCGTCGACTTCGTGATCGACCAGGGGGTGCGGTTCGTGTCGACCTCGGCTGGTAACCCCCAGGCCTACACAGCTCAGCTGAAGGAGGCAGGCCTCATCGTCTACCACGTGGTGCCCACACTGCGCGGCGCGATGAAGGCGGTGGAAGCCGGGGTCGACGGTCTGATCGTCGAGGGCGGCGAGGGCGGCGGGTTCAAGAACCCCGACCCGGTGGCCTCGATGGTGTTGCTCCCGCTCGTCCGATCGAAGGTCGACGTCCCGATCGTGGCGGCTGGCGGGTTCGTGGACGGCTCCACCATGGCCGCCGCGTTCGCCCTCGGGGCCGAGGCCGTTCAGATGGGAACGCGGATGGTGTCGGCGGCCGAGAGCCCGGTGCACGACAACTGGAAGAAGTCGATCACGGCCGCGGCCGAGACCGACACCGTGTTCCTCAACCAGCGCCATTCCCCTGCGCTGCGAGCACTGAAGACCGATCGCAGTTCGGGCCTTCAGTACGCCGAGCACAACGTGTTCGGCGACTTCGGCTCACCCCAGGACCTCTACTTCGGCGGCGACATGGAAGCGGCGATCGCCCTCACGGGCCAGGTTGCAGGCCGTATCGACGACGTCGAGCCGGTGGCCGACATCATCGGCCGCTGCGCCGAAGAGTTCTTCGCCGTGGTGGACGGTCTCGCCACCGACTACGTGCGAGGCTGAAGGGCCATGGCCAGCCCCACCATCGCTCCGATCGTCTCGCCCGAGTGGCTCCTCGATGCGCTCGCCTCGCCCCCGGCCGGCGGTCTGGTGGTGGCCGACGCCCGCTGGTACCTCGACGGGCGTCCGGCCCGACCGGCCTTCGAGGCCGAGCACATCGACGGGGCGGTGTTCGTCGACATGGACGGGGTGCTGGCCGCCCACGCCACGCCGCAGGAGGGGCGCCATCCCCTCCCCAGCCCGGAGGTGTTCGCCACCGGGCTCGCCGCCGTGGGCATCGGGCCCCACACGACCGTGGTGGCCTATGACGACCTGGAAGGTCGAACGGCGGGCCGGCTGGCCTGGATGCTACGCATTCTCGGATCCGAGGCGGCCCTACTCGACGGAGGCTTGGGGGCCTGGACCGGGCCCCGAGCCAGTGGCCCCAGCCCCGACCCGACCGAACCCGTCGAGCACCCGGCCCGACCGTGGCCCCACGATGCCATCGTCGACGCCGACGCCATGACGGCCCACATCCGCAACGGTGGGGTGGTGGCTGACGCCCGGGCGCCGGAACGATTCCGAGGCGAGACCGAGCCCGTCGATCCCCGGGCCGGTCACGTGCCTGGTGCCATCAACGTGCCGTTCGATGCCAATCTCGGGCCGGACGGCCGGTTCCGCCCACCCGAGGAACTGGCCGCCCGCTTCACCACCGCGGGGGTCGACGGCGACGCCATCCTCTACTGCGGATCCGGCGTGAGCGCCTGCCACAACGTGCTCGCAGCCGAAGCCGCCGGTCTGGGCCGGCCCCGCCTGTACGTGGGATCGTGGTCCCAGTGGTCATCCGACCCGGACCGCCTGGTCGCCACCGGCGACGCCTGACCACCGGTACGGGCGCCGGGCGCTCAGCCCGTCTCACCTGGTACGATGGCCCCCTGCGGCCGGAGTTGGTGCTTTTCGAGGAGCCCAAGAACATGGTTGGTACCCGGACGGTGAGGTCTCGGCACGTGCTCCGAGCGCTCGTGGCTGCCCTGGTACTGCTGGGGGCGTCGCTCGTGAGCCCGTCTGCCGCTCCGGCCCAGACCTATCAGTCGAGCTGTGCGGCGATGACCGACTCGATCACCCGGTTGTACCTCGCCTACTTCGGGCGGCCGCCAGAGGAGAACGGGTTCCGCTACTGGGTTGACCAGTACCGGACCGGCCAGATGAGCCTGGCCGAGATCTCCCAGGCGATGGCCACCTCAGGGGAGTTCGGAGACAACCGGAACCTCACCAACCGGGCGTTCGTGAACTGGATCTACTCCGACGTGCTCGGCCCCGAGATCTCAGTGGCTCGCCAGGACTACTGGGTGCAGGCCATCGACCGTGGCTACCCACGCGGGTCGGTGATGTTGGCCTTCACCGAGTCGCGGGAGTACGTGGCGAAGACCAATACCCAGAAGCCGCTCGCTGGCTATCTCCGGTGGTACCCGAAGGGCACCCACTGGTACTGCAGTGTCGGCACCACCACGGTGCCCGTCGGC
Organism: Actinomycetota bacterium; assembly: GCA_039029735.1. Taxonomy (GTDB): domain Bacteria; phylum Actinomycetota; class Acidimicrobiia; order Acidimicrobiales; family SZUA-35; genus CADEDH01. Next base: position 103,927 of record JBCCFL010000007.1, read on the forward strand.
CCACTGACCGGCACCGGGGCCAGCAACGAAGTGTGGGCCGACTACTACTTCCAGAACAACGGTGCCCAGGGCGATGCGCTCGAACTGTGGACGCTGGAGGGCAACAACCTACGCAATGTTCGGATGGCGTCGATGCCGTTGCAACAGGGCTTCACCGAATACAACTGGGACGGTGTATTCACCGGCGACGGCAACTATGGCCACTCGATCGAGGTACGGGCCGGTGCCGCCACGTCGTGGATCGTGGTCTTCTACCCCACATCGATCGGGCCCGACCGGCTCGGCTGGGAGTTGAGAACCGGGTGACGCATCGGTGGGCCGCCAGCCTGGCGGTGCTGACCGCGTTCGCCGCCGTCGCCTCGGCCTGTGCTGGTGAGGACGTCACCACGGGGACGGGCCTCGAGGGTTACGCCGTTGTCGACTCCACGTCATCGACCGCCAGCAGCATCGCGGCCGTGGCCCCCGACAGCACCGAGCCCGACGCGCCGTCGGTGCCAACGCTCGCTTCCAGTACCTCCACCACCGAGGCACCGGCGCCAACGGTGCCCGACGACCAGCCCACATCGGCCGCCGAGCTGGCTGATGCGCTCTCGGCCGCCGAACTGGCAGTACGCGACACCGACCTCGATCCCGAACAACGGGCAGCGTGGGGGCGACGCCAGCAGTGGCTCTACCGCATCCTCGCCGTGCGACCCGAGGCCGAGGTCGACACCGTGCTCGGCGCGGTCGACCCCGAGATCGCCACGGCGGTGGCCACCAACTGGCAGGCCCGGGTGGAGCTGAACGTGCTCCTCCTTCAGCACGGCATCCCCGACTACCTGCCGGCGTGGCGGATCGTGGAGCCGGCACCGGCCGACGAACTCCTCGCCTACTACCAGGACGCGGGGGCCGCCACCGGAGTGCCGTGGGAGGTGCTGGCCGCCATCAACCTCGTGGAGACCCGAATGGGGCGCATCCGCGGCATCTCCACTGCCGGCGCCGTCGGGCCGATGCAGTTCCTCCCCACCACCTGGGCCGAGTGCTGCGAGGGCGACCCCACCCAGGATCGCGACGCCATCCGGGGCGCCGCTGAGTACCTGATCGACCGGGGTGCCGCCACCGATCTCGACCGTGCGATCTGGGGCTACAACAACTCCGATCGATACGTGGCCGCCGTGCAGGCCTACGCCTCGGTGCTGGCCGAGAACCCGGAGGCCTACTCGGGCTACCACGCCTGGGAGGTGTACTACCGCTCGTCGGCCGGGCTGCTCCGCTTGCCGGTCGGATACGAGGAGTTGGAGTCAGTCGATGCCACCCAGTGGTGGGCCGACAATCCCGAACATCGGGTGCTGGGCGCCGACTGAGCGTCGGCGCCCCGGACCAAGAGCCGACTACGGGCTCCAGGTGGCGAGGTCGCCAGTGACGATTGGTGTCGGGGCCTCGTCTGAGCCGATCAGATGCACCCAGACCGACGGCGCCAACGCCTCGGGGTCGACGCGCCCGGCGTAGGCGAAGGCGCTGCTGTCGGGCGACCAGCGGTGCAACGACTGGGTGTACTGCTCGAAGAACGGTAGGTACGCCTGGGCCACCTTCTGGCTCGGATAGTGGGGCGGGACCTGTGACGCCTCGACCCCGTTCCAGAAGTTCCACTGGGCTCGGATCGGCAGATTGGCGAAGTCGACGTCGAGGAACGCCAGCTGCTGGGAGTCGGGTGACCACTCCCAGGTGGCGGGGGCCGAGGCGCTCACCTGCTGCATGCGCCCCGAGCCGAGGTCGATCACGTTGAGACCGGCGGGGGTGTTCGCCTCGCCCTGGGCGAGATCGATTGAGGCGAGGCTGAGGCCCGCGTTGGACCCCGGCACGGCGTAGGCCACCCGCTCGCGGTCGGGGCTGAGCACGAACTGCACGGGGCCATCGGCCTCGACCAGCACCGTGGTGCGGCCCGACAACACGTCGATGAGGGCAAGCCCAGCGTCGGTCAGGCCGAGGAGCGTGGTGTCGTCCACCCATGCGGGGGCCGTGAAATCACCCGTCTCCTCCACCACGGCCACGGCCGGGATGTCCTCTCCGGGGCCGATGTCGAGGGCGGCGTCGATCACGATCATGCGTTCGTTGGTGAGGTGGAGGGCGAGCGTCGGGCTGCGAGGCGCCCACGAGAAGTAGAGCGGAGCCGTGATCGCCAACGGCGTGGCCGATCCGCCGACGGGGGCCACGCCGAGCTCCACCCCGGGTTCCGACGTGCCGTCGCGGAGGTAGGCGAGGCCGCTGTCGTTGAACGTCCACTGGAGGTAGTAGGCCGTCGGCCCGGGCAGCGGCACCGTGGTCTCGCCGGCGCTGGCCGGATCGAGCACCACCAGCTCGTGCCCCTCGGCCGACGTTCGACTCCAGGCCAAGCGGGCACCGCTGTTCGACCACACGGGCTGGGTGGCAGCCACCCCGGGCTCACTGCCATCGAGTTCGATTGCGTTGGCGCCGTCGGGGTCCACCAGCACGAGCGCAGATCCACGTCCGACGGCGAGCTGGCCCGGCAGGGCGGCGAGGGCGTCGAGCCGTTCCTGCGACGGGGGCGGCGTGGTGGTGGGGGGTGAGGTGGGCCCGGTCGCCGGCGTCGTCGTGGTGGTGGGCGTGTCGGTGGTGGACGACGTGGACGACTCAGACGGTTCGCTGCACGCGGCGGCGATCAGCATCATCACGGCGAGCAGCGCCAGCATCCCCCGACGAGCGGGGCGAGGCGAGGCAGCCGGCGGCACGAAGGGCGGGACGGAGTCGATCACTCCACGCTAGGACGCCCAGCGCGATCACGTGGAGCCGAGGTTCCGCTCGATGATGGTGGGCACCAGGTGGTCGAGGCGCTCGTCGAGAGCAGGGTTGGCTGCGCCGATCAGTCGCCGCAGGAGCGAGGTGAGCGTGGCCAGCTCCGCCGCCGACAGCGGCGCAACCAACAGCTCGCGCACATGGGCGACGTGGAGCGGGGCCGCGTCGGTGATTGCCTCCAGGCCGGCATCGGTGAGCCACACGGTGTTGTGGCGGCGCCCCCCTGACCCGGCGCGGCGTTCCACCCAGCCCCGGCGCTCCAGACGGGTGACCGCGTGTGACAGCCGGGACAACGAACCGAACGCCACCTGAGCCAGGTCGCTCATGACCAGCGTGCGATCGACCTGCTCGGACAGCATGGCCAGCACGCTGTATTCGAAGAGGTTGACGCCAACGTCGCGCTTGAGCTGGCCCTCCACCGACGATGGCATCACCTCGAGGAATGCCATCAGCGTGACCCAGGCCCGCAGTTGTTCGTCGTCGAGCCAGGCGTCGTCGGTCACCACGAGCCCAGTCTACGTGCGGGGGTTGTCTGACTTGATCATTCAATCTATTCTGAGTTGAACACTCAACTCAATTCCACACCTGTGGCCCGCCCGGCCGAGGAGCCGATCATGAGCACCACCCTTCCCACCTTCGCCATCTCCCACGGGGGTGGCCCCTGGCCCTGGATCAAAGACCTGATGCCTGTCGACTGGTCCCCGCTCGAAGCCGCCCTCGCCGGCATCCCGGCCGAGGTGGGCGCCACCCCGAAGGCCGTGCTCGTGGTGACCGCCCACTGGGAGGCATCGGCCTTCGCCCTGCAGACCAACGCCGAGCCGCCGATGCTCTACGACTACACCGGCTTCCCGCCCGAGACCTACCAGCTCGAGTACCCGGCGCCGGGCGCACCCGAGGTGGCCGAGCGGACGGTCGAGCTGCTCGCCGATGCCGGCCTCCCCACCGATGTCGACCCCGACCGGGGCTTCGACCACGGCACGTTCGTTCCGCTCTACGTGATGTACCCCGAGGCCGACGTGCCGGTGGTGCAGATGTCGATCCATCGCGGCTTCGACCCCGAGCTGCATCTCGCCGCCGGACGGGCCCTCGCTCCCCTCCGCGAGGAGGGAATCCTCATCGTCGGCAGTGGTCTGCCGAGCTACCACAACCTGTCGCGGCTGGTGCAGGGATCAGAGGAACCGTCTCGGCGCTTCGACGAGTGGCTGTCGGCCGCAATGACCGACATCGGCCCGGCCCGATCGGAGCAATTGGCCGAGTGGGCGTCGGCCCAGAGCGCCCGCGATGCCCATCCCCGCGAGGACCATTTCCTTCCGCTGCTCGTTGCCGTTGGCGCCGCCGAGAACGACGTCGCCGTGCGCAACTATCACGAAGTCGGCATGTTCGGGAACACCACGTCATCGGGATTCCGGCTCGGTGCAGCGGCTGCCTGATTCGCGTCGACGAAGGTCCGAGCGAAGGCCATTGCTGCACTCGCAACCCGATTCAGCGTTATGCAAACCGTTGCATTGGCAAGCGTCGCGACCGGTGCCGATTGATCCACCGATGAGGCACCGATCAGCCAGCCATCATCCGCTTACTGGTCCGAACGGATTAACCCCTGTGTAACCGGGGCGATGTAGCGTCGCCCCATGCCCCGCCCCCGCATCCTGGTCACCAACGACGACGGCATCGACTCGGTGGGCTTGCATGTTCTGGCCCGCGCACTCACTGATCTGGGCGACGTGACGGTGGTGGCGCCGGATCAGGAGTTCTCCGGAGCCGGAGCCGCGATCGGTGCGCTCCACGTCATGCAGCCCGAGGTCCACGTCGCCGCCATCGACGGAATCGAATCCGCATGGGCCGTGAGCGGCCCTCCTGCGCTGTGTGTGATGTTTGCCCGCCTCGGCGCGTTCGGGATCAACCCCGACCTGATCGTGTCGGGAATCAACCCCGGTGCGAACGTCGGCCGATCCGTCTATCACTCCGGCACCGTTGGTGCGGTGCTCACAGGCCGCAACGGCCGCATTCCCGGCATCGCCGTGTCGCAGTCGGTCACCGACTTCGGCGTGGAAGGCCAGGGCTACGACGAGATGCTGGCCGGCCAGGAATGGGAATCGGCCGCGACCATCGCCGTGTCGGCCGCCCAGTCCCTCTTGGCCGACCCTCCCCCCGACTTCGGCGTGCTGAACATCAACGTGCCGAACCTGCCGGTCGCAGAAATGAAGGGATGGCGGTGGACCGAGGTGGGCGAGGGCCCGCCACGCGCGATGTCCAAGGCCGTGCTGGAACCGAAGCTCGGGCACCAGGGCAGCTACCGCGTGAAGCTCGAGTGGGGCGATGAACTCGAACTGCCGCCCCACACCGACACCGGCACCGTGATGGACGATCGGATCTCGCTCACCTGGCTGAGCCGGATCACGGCGATGGACTTCAACACCCCGGCGGTCGACACCGCAATGAACCGGATGCTCGCCCACGATCTCGCCGGGTCGCCCACCGGCGCCTGACCGGCTCCACCGGCCGTGCGCCGCGAATCGGGCAGCGCCATGAGCAGGGGGGTATAGTCGCAGTCGCGGCTTTATGCCTCATGGGAGAGAGGTCGATCCTCGGGTCGGCCCGCCGAAGGAGCAACCGACCCCGGAATCTCTCAGGCACCCCGGACCATGTGGACTGAGCCGTTCTGGAGAGTGTCGGTACCTCGCCCCAACGAGGTGATCGACCACCGAAGGGGATGTCACACCGAACGGCGTGGCGAATCTCTCAGGTACCCATGACAGAGGGGTCGTCACAGTCCGGCGCGGACGAAGGACACCTGCCTCATGGACAACGCCCAACTACGGCGCACGCCCCTGCACGATCTTCACATCGAGCATGGCGGACGCCTCACGCCCTTTGCCGGCTGGGAACTCCCCACCCGCTACGACGAGGTGACCACCGAACATCGATGGTGTCGCAGTTCTGCGGCGCTGTTCGACGTGAGCCATATGGCCGTGGTCACCCTCACCCCCGCCGGCTCGGCTGATCTCGACGCCGTGATCCACGCCGTTGAGGCGCTCACGCCGGCGTCGATCGCCACGCTGGCGCCAGGCAAGCAGCGCTACTCGCTGCTCACCAACGCCGACGGTGGCGTGATCGACGACCTGATCGTCACCCGCCTCGACGACCATCTGATGATCGTTGCGAACGCCGGCCGTCGCGATGTGGACCTCGCCCATCTACGTGAGCATCTCGACCCGTCAGTGGTCACCGTGACCGAGCACGACGATCGGGCGCTTCTGGCCCTCCAGGGCCCGAAGGCGGTCGACGCCTTGGCCCGCATCGCCCCGGACGCCGCCGATCTCACGTTCTTGTCCTTCGCCCCGCTGACGGTCACCGCTGGTGGCACCTCGGGCGTGGTCGGCTGCTCACGCTCCGGCTACACCGGCGAGGACGGATTCGAGCTCGTGGTATCGGCCGAGGCCGCGGTCGATGTGGCTCGGGCCCTGCTCGATCAACCCGAGGTGCGACTCGCAGGCCTGGGAGCGCGCGACACCCTCCGGCTCGAAGCCGGCCTCCATCTCTACGGGCAGGATCTCGACGAGACCACGAGCCCGGTAGAGGCTGGCCTCACCTGGACGGTGCCGAAGCGTCGCCGCGAAGACGCCCGGTTCCCCGGAGCCAAGCGGATCCTGGCCGAACTCGCGGACGGGCCCACCCGAATCCGGGTAGGACTGCGGCCCGACGGGCGCCGCCCCGTGCGCGACGGATCGGCCCTGGCCACCCCCGACGGCCAACCGATCGGCGTTGTCACGAGCGGCGGCTTCGGCCCCACCGTGGATGCCCCAATCGCCATGGGCTTCGTCGACCCCTCGGTTGCCGCCGCCGACACGCCGCTCGTGGCCGATGTCCGTGGCCGCGACGCCGCCGTCACTGTTTCCGATCTGCCCTTCGTCCCCCACCGCTACCACCGAGGTTGATTCCGATGACTGACGCCTTCGCCCCCCGCCACATCGGCCTCCGCCCCGACGAGGAAGGCAAGATCCTCGCCGACCTCGGCTACGCCACCAGCCGTGATCTCCTGCGCCGGGCTGTTCCCGAGTCGATCCACCTCGAGGACCTTGACCTCCCGCCGGCGCTCACCGAGGCCGAGGCGCTGACCGAGCTCCGCCGCCTCGCCGACCAGAACGCCGTGGCCACCTCTCTCATCGGCATGGGTTGGTACGGCACGATCACCCCGGCGGTGCTCCGCCGCAACATGCTGGAGAACCCGGCCTGGTACACCGCCTACACGCCATACCAGCCCGAGATCAGCCAGGGCCGGCTCGAGATGCTGCTCACGTTCCAGACGATGGTGGCCGACCTCACCGGATGCGAGATGGCCAACGCATCGATGCTGGACGAGGCCACCGCGGCGGCAGAGGCCATGACGATGCTGCGCCGGCTGTCGAAAACGGGCCGGGACGCGTTTTTCGTGGACGAGGCCTGTCACCCCCAGACGATTGCCGTCGTGGCCACCCGGGCCGAGCCGCTCGGCATCGAGCTGACCATCGGCGACCCCTCCACCGACCTCGACCCTGAGGCCGTGTACGGCGCGCTGGTGGCCCACGTTCGCACCACCGGTGAGGTCCGAGCTCTGGGTTCGATCATCGAGACCTGCCACGAGGGTGGTGCCCTGGTGGCCGCCACCACCGACCTGCTGGCCTGCACGCTTGTCACCCCTCCGGGTGAGCACGGGGCCGACGTGGTGGTTGGATCGGCCCAGCGCTTCGGTGTACCGATGGGCTTCGGCGGCCCCCACGCCGGCTTCATGGCCACGTCATCGGCCCGCGCCCGGGCGCTGCCCGGCCGCCTCGTCGGCGTGTCGGTCGACGCCGAGGGGCGCACGGCCTACCGCCTCGCACTGCAGACCCGGGAGCAACACATCCGACGGGAGAAGGCCACGTCGAACATCTGCACCGCCCAGGTGCTGTTGGCCAACGTGTCGGCCGCCTACGCCGCCTGGCACGGCCCGGAGGGCCTGACTGCGATCGCCCAGCGAGTGCATGGACTGGCGGCGGCGTTCGCGGGTGGTGTGGCCTCACTCGGGCTGGAGGCATCGGCCGGGTTCTTCGACACCGTGACCGTCACCGCTCCCGGTCGGGCGGCGGAACTCGTGGCTGCCACTGAGCAGGCCGGATTGAACCTGCGGCTCGTCGATAACGACCGGCTGTCGGCCGCCTTCGACGAGACCTCCACCCCGGCAACCGTGGCGGCGGCGCTTTCGGCCCTCGGGGCCTCGGTCGACGTGGCCAACGTGGTGGGTTCGGTCGAGACGCCAGGCGCGCCTGTCGTCGACGGTGAGGAACGCACCTCCACCTTCCTCACCCACCCGAACTTCCATCGCTACCGCACCGAGCACGAGATGCTGCGCTGGCTGCGTCGCCTGTCCGACATGGACCTCGCCCTCGATCGCACGATGATCCCGCTCGGCAGCTGCACGATGAAGCTCAATGCTGCGGCCGAGATGGAGCCCATCTCGTGGCCGGCGTGGGCCAACATGCATCCGTTCGCCCCGGTGGCCCAGACCGCCGGCTACGGCGAGCTGATCGGCCAGCTCGAGGCGATGCTGGCCGACATCACCGGCTACGCCAAGGTGTCGATCCAGCCGAATGCGGGAAGCCAAGGCGAGTACGCCGGGCTGCTCGCCATCCGAGGCTGGCACCGGTCGCGAGGCGAGGGCCACCGCAATGTGTGCCTGATCCCGTCGTCGGCCCACGGCACCAACGCTGCGTCGGCCGTGCTCGCCGGGATGCGGGTGGTGGTGGTGGCTTGCGACGACGGCGGCAACATCGACGTGGACGACCTGCGGGCCAAGCTCGACACCCACCAGGCCGACGTGGCTGCGCTGATGATCACCTACCCGTCCACCCACGGCGTGTACGAGGAGACGGTGGCCGAGGTGTGCGCCGCGGTGCACGAGGCTGGTGGTCAGGTATACACCGACGGCGCCAACCTCAACGCCTTGGTCGGCGTGGCCAAGCCGGGCCAGTTCGGCTCCGACGTGAGCCATCTCAATCTGCACAAGACCTTCTGCATCCCTCATGGTGGTGGCGGCCCCGGCGTGGGTCCGATCGGTGTGGCCGAGCACCTCGTTCCGTTCCTGCCGGGCCATCCGGTGGTGCCGGTGGAGGGCGCCGACCAGACCGGCCCGGTGTCAGCGGCGCCGTATGGCTCCGCCGGCATCCTGCCGATCTCGTGGATGTACGTGCGGATGATGGGCCCCGATGGTCTCAGCCGAGCCACCGAGACGGCAGTGCTCGCCGCCAACTACATCGCCCATCGCCTCACCGGTCACTACCCCGTGCTCTACCAGGGGCGTGACGGCCTCGTGGCGCATGAGTGCATCATCGACATCCGGCCCCTCGAAGCCGAGACCGGCATCGGCAACGACGACGTGGCGAAGCGCCTCGCCGACTACGGCTTCCACGCCCCCACGATGTCGTTCCCGGTGGCCGGCACGCTCATGATCGAGCCGACCGAGTCGGAGAGCCTGGCCGAACTCGACCGGTTCTGCGATGCGATGATCGCCATCCGGGCCGAGATCGAGCAGGTGGCGCGGGGCGAGGTGACCGCCGAGGAGTCGGTGGTCCGCCAGGCCCCGCACACCGCGGCTGCGCTCATGGCCGACGACTGGAACCGGCCCTACAGCCGCCGCACTGCGGCATTCCCGCTGGAGGGCATGGACGCGTCGAAGTACTTCCCACCCGTCGCTCGGGTCGACAACGCCTACGGCGACCGCAATCTGTCGTGCTCGTGCCCTCCGCTGGAGGCCTACGAGAGCTGATCGGAGTCGGTCGGCGTCAGCCGACCGACGATCGGAACGCCCGGGAGAGGAGCGGGCTCTTGGCCTTCAGCTCCTTCGGACCTTCCTCGCCCTCGTCGTAGGAGTACCAGGCGAACTGCTCCTGCTCGGGCTCGAACTCCTCGGGCGGATCCTCGTCCTCGGAAGCCTCACGCCGCTTGGACGGCCGCGATTCGGGAGCGTCGGCCTCGACGCTCGTCCGGCGGCGAGCCCTCGTGCGAGGTCGTGGCTCCAGATCGACTGCACCAACGTCGCCTTCGTGGGCATCGACCTCATCGTCGACGGCGGCCGAAGCGCTGACCGGCATCTCCCGCACCTCGCGCGACACCGGGAAGCTCAGTTTCGTGCCGTCGCCGTTACTCGTCTCGTCGGCGCCACTGCCTTCGTGGTCACTGTCCACGTCGTCGACAGCCTCGGCCGGGGGCATCTCGGGCCGCGTCCGAGCCGGGCGGGGCTCCTCGTCGACGGCTGGTACTGCGCTGAGGGTGCGGTTCTGGTTCCGCAGGTCGTTCATCGCCCAGCCCATTGGCGGCGTGGTTGCGTCAGCGTGGAACGGGCACAAGGGCACCCCGTCGCGGCTGACCCGGGGGTCGACCAACGAGATCGTGGCGGACGGCGCGTCGATCTGGAGTGTCGCTGACGATTCGCGACCACATCCGGGACGGCCACACAAGAAAACCACTATTGGCAACGGTAGCAGTTCCCTGCATCCGGGCTGCGGACAGCGGTGGAGGGGCGACTGTGCGTCGCGGTGGGGCCACCCGAAAAAGAGAACGGGCCGCCGATCGGAGGGAGTGATCGGCGGCCCGTGGGGTGTTGGTGGGGAACCTCAACGTAGCTCTCCCGACCCCGCGGATCGGGGAGCTAGGCAGTTATGCGGATGGGGCGTCCGCAGCAGCGGCCTGGGCGCTGTCGCCGGCCGCCTCCACCACCTCCGTTGCCTCGATCGAGGGCTCGTTCGTCCGAGCCGAGATCGAGATCTTGCGGGGCTTGGCCTTCTCGGCCACGGGGATTCGCAGCGTCAGCACGCCATCGGCGTAGTCGGCCTCGATCTGCTCGGTGTCGAGCCCGTCACCGAGGTGGACCTGGCGCTGGAAGCGGCCCTGGGTGCGGTCGGCCAGGTACACCTGGTCGCCGTCGTGGCGCTTCCACCAACGCTCGCCGGTGACGGTGAGCACGCTGCGCTCGACGGAGATGTCGAGGCTGTCGGCGGCGACGCCTGGAAGGTCGATGTGAACCCAGACGTCGGAGCCGCGTCGGTAGGCGTCCATCGGGGCCACGGCATGGGTGCCGGCTGCGCCCGAGGCGAACCGGTTCAGCACGGCGTTGAAGAAGGGATCGTTCTGCAGGAGCACAGGTTTCCTCGCTGGGTCGGGGATGAGGGGGCATCCCGGTTGGGCGTTGGGGGTATGCCAACGAGAGTAACGAAGAAAACCTAAGTTGACAATGCTCAACTCATATTTTCTCTACCCGTCCCTCACCTCTTTGGCGGCGCGATGGCCCTGCACCGCCGAGACCAGGACAAACGTGACCATCAGCACCGTGCCGAGCATGATGGTGAAGGTCCACCAGGTGGCGATCGTGTCTCGACCGTCGTCGCCGAACACCGGTGCGAGCAGTGCTGGCAGCAGCGAGACGGCGCCGGTGATGACGGCAACCAGGCCGCCCCACTTGGCGAACGCCTCCCCCGCCTCGTGGCCGGCCAGCCAGGCCTCGTCGGAACTCATCGTGGCGGGCGTCCGGATGCCGGCGTAGTTGTTGCGCCCGATCCGGCCCGAGGCCGTCCTGGCCGCGATCACATACACCCCGATGCCAGCGGCGACGAGCACCGCCGCGGTGAACACGATCGACAACACCAACGCCACCATCTGCCTGCACTCCTCCGTGGATCGGGCTGCATTCGCCGCGCTGCCCTCTCCTGCCATCGTCGCACACGGTGGAGCATCAGCTTCGCTGAGGATCGGCCGATGAGGAGGGGGTGACCGTGATCGAGTCGGTACCGCCCATGACCCCCTATGGCGCCCGCTACGTGGCGCCCGACGGGCCGGGAGCTGCGCTGCGGGCCCGCGCCCGTGGGGCGATCCGTCGTTATGGCATGGTCACGGCGTCGAATCGTCGTCTGCCCGACTACCTGATCATCGGCACCAAACGCGGTGGCACCACGTCTCTCGCCCGCTGGCTGCTCCTTCACCCCGAGGTGCGCTCGCTGTTCCCGGCCCGCGAGACCCGCAAGGGCACGTACTACTTCGACGTGAACTACTGGCGCGGCGAGGCCTGGTACCGATCCCACTTCCCCCACAAGGCCGCTCATTGGCTGGCCGAGCAACGTGCCGGTCGCCGTCTGATCGTCGGCGAGGCCACGCCCTACTACCTCCACCACCCCCACGCTGCGATCCGGGCCCGGCGCCTCGTGCCCGACACGAAGGTGATCGCACTGCTCCGCAATCCAATGGACCGGGCCCACGGGCATTGGGCCGAGCGCACCCGCCAGGGCGTGGAGACGCTCGACTTCGACGCCGCCCTCGACGCCGAGCCCGAGCGGCTCGCCGGCGAGGAGGCCCACATGCTGGCCGACCCGTCATACGTGAGCGTCGCGCACCAACACTTCTCGTACGTCGACCAGAGCCGCTACGCGCGGGGCCTCCAGCGGTGGATGACCGCGTTCCCGCCCCACCAGGTGTTGGTCCTGCGTAGTGAGGACCTCTACGCCGACCCCGCCACGGTGCTCGACCAGGTTCACGACTTCCTCGGGCTGCGCCGCTACACGCCACCGGAACTGACGGGCTGGAACCGGGTGCAGAAGTCATCGCTGCGCCCCGACCAGATGGATCGGCTGCACGAGCTGCTGTCGTCCGACATCGGCGCTGTGGAGGCGCTTCTCGATCGGCCGATGCGATGGACATGACGGCTCAGGTCCCCGAGGAGCCGACCGGCGCCTCGAATGGCACCGATACCCGGCAGCGGGTGTTGTTCATCGGCGGGCTCGGGCGATCGGGGTCGACGCTGGTCGAACGCCTCCTCCACGAACTGGGCCCGACGTTCGCCGTCGGCGAAACAGTGCACCTCTGGGAGCGCGGCGTGCGCGACGACGAGCGGTGCTCGTGCGGGGCGCCGTTCAGTCAGTGCGCCCACTGGATCAAGGTGGGACGGACGGCATTCGGTGGGTGGGACAAGGTCGATCTCGGCGATCTGATCCACCTCCGCTGGTCGGTCGACCGCAGTCGCCGCATGCCTGAGATCATGGCCGCCCATCTGCGGGGCGTGACCAGCGAAGCCCAGGACCGCTACCGCTGGCATCTTCAGCGGGTGCTCACGGCCACTGCCGAGGTCGCGATGCTCACCAACCAGTGCCAGGGGTTCGGTGCGGGGAAGACCCCCGTGCTGTTGGAGTCGTCGAAACACCTCTCGACGGCGGCGCTGCTGGCACTCGACGAGCACCTCGACGTGCGGGTGCTGCACCTCGTGCGTGACCCGAGGGGCGTGGCCTACTCCTGGACCAAGGAGGTGGCTCGACCCGAGGCCGACGGCGATCTCATGCCCCGCTACCGGCCGAGCCGCACCGCGGCGCGATGGGTAACCGACAACCTGGGCTTCGAGGCGTTGGCCCAACGGGTGCCGACCCTGAGCCTCCGCTACGAGGACCTGATGGCCGATCCGGTGGCCACGATCGATCGCATCCTGCGCTTCATGGACCTCGACCCGGCGGTGATTGATCTCGACGTGCTGCGGGCCGATCCGATCGTGGTTCGCAATCCACTTCACTCGGTGGCCGGCAACCCGATGCGCTTCGGCGCGACCGAGCTACGCCTGCGTCTGGACGACCGCTGGCGCACGGCGCTCCCTCGCCGCACCGAACGCCTCGTGTCGGCGATCACCGCCCCGCTCCTCCCCCGCTACGGCTACCCGCTGCGCCCGACGGACTAGTCGAGGGTGGCGATCCCAGGAGCAGCGGCGGCTTCGACGTCAGAGGCCCGTGATACGGTCCAATCATGTCCTGGCGACCAGCTCCCGATCCGGCGAACACGCCGATTGATCGTCGCTCGGAGGCTGTCGAAGCCGGTTTCGTGGACGACCCAGACGTCCACCCAGGCGTTCGCCAGTTCGTGGATCGAGTAGTGGGGCGCCTCACGCCACCGCCTCGATCACGCCGCGCCCGCTGACCGCTGCTCGTGCCACAGCGACGGCGAGTTCGGGCCTTGGCCCAGTTCTTCGACGACGTGGACACGGCCCTGCCGCCGGACCTTCGATCGATGTTCCTCACCGACCACTTGTTCGTCATCGTCGACCGCTTCGCCGACGGCTTCGACCGGCTTCCTGCCGTGCCCGGGGCGCATCGATGCCGCATGCTCATCGGTGCGTACGAGCATCTCGGGTACGTGGCCGCAGGCCTCGAACAGCTCGACGGCTCGATCGAGCTCTACGCCTTCGAGGCGGATCTCGAGCCACCATGGGTCCTGGAGGAAGACGTGTACTAGTCGAGGGTGGCGGCGGGATCGTCGTCGAGGAGATCGTCGGATGGAGGGGGTGGGATCACCACTCGGCCGTTGCGGCACTCCACCCCCTCGGATGCGAGGATCTCGGCCTGGCGCACCGGGTCGTGGGGAATCAGTCGCCCCGATGCGCTGACCACCCGCCACCACGGCAGCCCTTCGCTGCGGCTCAAGATGTTGCCCACCGCCCGTGCCGCTCCGGGGTGGCCGGCCTCAGCCGCCACGTCGCCATAGCTCAACACGTCACCGGGCTCGGTGGCGTGGAGCACGGCGATCACGGCCTCTTCGAACGTCGTCATGGTGCAGCCGCCTCCGGCCACGGTCTGGAGCGCGCCGACCCGGCCGTCATCGTGCGGCGGCGTCGGCCCCCGCCTGGCGGTCGGCCCACCAGGCATCGAGGCGAGCCCGGATCTCGTCGTCGGGTAGCACACCCTCGGCCCGCTTGATCTCGAGCAAGAACGCGAGCGCGGCACCGACCACCGGGCCCGGTTCGATCCCGAGGTGGGCGATCACCGCTTGGCCATCCATCTGCGGCCGCTCGGCTGCCCGGCGATCCTCTCGGGCCAGCTCCAGGATCCGGTGCTCCAGCTCGTCGATCTGACGCTGCAGGCGATCGGCCTTGGCCCGGTTGCGGGTGGTGCAGTCGCACCGCACGAGTTCGTTGAGGTACCCGAGGAGGTGCCCGGCGTCGCGGGCGTAGCGCCGCACGGCCGAGTCGGACCACCCGTCGGCGTAGCCCTTGAACCGGCCCGACAGGCGTACGAGCTCGGCAACGTCTTTCACCATCTGGCGCTCGAAGCCCATCTCACGGAGTCGGGCCTTGGTGATCTTGGCCCCCACGGCCTCGTGGTGGCGGAACGTCACGCCACCGTGCTCGAACGAACGCGTGGCGGGCTTGCCGATGTCGTGGAAGAGAGCGGCAAGGCGAACCGTGAGGTCGGGCTGGGTTTTGGCGGTGACGGCGATGGTGTGGGCCAGCACGTCCTTGTGGCGGTGGATGGGATCCTGTTCCAGACGCAGCGCCGGAAGCTCCGGCACCACCTCTGCGGCAACGCCGGAGTCACACAGCGACCACAACCCGTCGGTCGGGTCGGGCGCGACGAGCACGTCGGACAACATCTGGCGCCGCTCGTCGGCCGTCATGTCGGATTCGACCGGAGCGATCCGCACGGGCGTGCGCGCCGCCTGCTCCTCGGTCTGATTCGCCGTCATGGCCATCAGTCTAGGGATCGCACGACCTCGACCTGATGGGCGAGATCGCGGCTCGATGTGCCGATGTGCAGGGTGAACGCGCCCGGATCGGCCGTCCAGCCGCCGTCGGCCCAGCGATGGAACGCCCGAGCCGGCACGCTGAGCTCGGCCCAGGCCTCGGCTCCGGCGGGGAGATGGACCGACGCGAACGCCGCCAGAGCTCGCACCGGCCGTGCGGGGGTGGCAGATGCTCGAACCGCCTCGGGAGCCTCGACGTAGGCCTGCACCACACACTTGCCGGCGCGGTCGCCGGTGTTGCGGACCGGCACTCGCACCGCCACCGCATCGTTGGCCCCCAGCGCCCCCGATGCGGCTGCGCCCAGCGCCTCGGGCACCCCGAGATCGAAGCTGGTGTAGCCGAGGCCGAAGCCGAACGGCACGAGCGGTTCGAGACCGCGATGGTCATAGGCCCGGTAGCCGATCAGGAGCTCCTCTTCGTATTCGAGCTTGGCGCCCGGAGCGGGCGGCCCAGGTTCGGGTGTCGGCAGTGGGAACGGCGCATCGTCGACGCTGACCGGCCAGGTCACCGGCAGGCGGCCGCCCGGCTCGGCCACGCCGAGCACCACGTCGGCCAGCGCAGCGCCGAACTCCTGCCCCGGATACCAACACATGAGGGTGGCGCCCACCTCGTCGAGCCACGGGGCCGACACCGGCGAGCCGGCGTTGATCGCCACCACCGTGTTGGGGTTGGCGGCCGCCACTCGACGAACCAGTTCGTCCTGGCGGCCGGGGAGGTCGAGCGTGCGCCGGTCGTGGCTCTCGGTCTCCCAGTCGTGGTTGAGGCCCACCACCACAACGGCGGCGTCGGCGGTTGAGGCGGCGGCAACGGCGTCGTCGAGCATGGCATCCTCGTCGACTGGGGGGAGCCAGCCGAACCGGATCCCGGCGAGCGGTGTGGTGTGGTCGATCGACCACTCCACCACGATCTCGGCCACCGACCCCGCAGTGAGGTCGATCGCGCCTACCACCTCGTCGGTTGAGAACTGGAAGAAGGCGTCGCCGGGCTGCGGGTCGGTCCAGTTGTCGGCAACGAGATGGCTGTTGATCACCACCCGAGATCGACCGACGGCGAGCACGCCGAAGTGATGGGTGCCGGTGGCGTCGATCTCGAGGTGCCCCGTCCACCGCATCGAGCCCGGACGATCAGCCGGGTCGCCCTGGATGAAGGCACCGGCCGACCGCGTGGCGCGCTGGCCGACGGGGTCACCAGAGCAGTCGTCGCTGTCGTAGGTGGCAACGGAGAGGTCGGGCCCACCGGTCGGCCCCTCCTGCCAGTGCTCCTGGTTCACGAGCGGCAGATAACGGTGAGCGAAGCAGCCGGGCCGGTACATCACCTCGGCGCCGGGAAGCGCCGCCGCCATGCCCTCTCGCGGAGTGATCGTGTAGTGGGCGGGCACCTGCGCCGATCCGCCACCCTGGATGGTGCCGGGCTCGGCGTTGGGGCCGATCAGGGCCACGGTGGTGAGCGCGTCGCCGGCGAACGGGAGCACCTCCGCGTTGTGGAGTAGCACCATGCCATCGGTGGCGGCCCGGCGTGCCACCGCCTGATCGGCGGGGTCGTCCACCGAGCGCTCGGGCGGCTCGGGCTGGGCGGCCACTGCGCCGAGTCGAGCCGTGCGCTGCGCGAGCCGCACCACCTGGGTGGCTCGGGCGGCGACGTCGGCGGCGTCGACCTCGCCCGCGTCGACCGCGGTGCGTAGCTTGGGGCCGAGGGTGAGCGCAGGGCCGGGCATCTCCAGGTCGAGCCCCGCCGTGATCGGGCGGGCAGGATGCAAGGTGGCCCCCCAGTCCGACATCACGAGGCCGTCGAACCCCCACTCGGTGCGCAGCACATCGGTGAGCAGCCACTCGTGCTCGGTGCAGTAGCGGCCGTTGAGCATCGGGTAGGCGGCCATGATCGACCACACCCCAGCCGTGGCCACCGCCTCGAACGGGGCCAGGTAGATCTCGCGCAGCACCGCCTCAGACACCTCCGACGACACGGTGAGCCGTGCGTACTCAACGTCGTTGGCCACGAAGTGCTTCGCGCAGGCGCCGACGCCCTCGCTCTGCACCCCATCGACGTAGCTCACCGCCATCGCCGCGGTGAGCACAGGATCTTCGCCGAAGCTCTCGAAGTTCCGACCACCGAGCGGGTGGCGGGCCATGTTGATCGTCGGCGCCAGCAGAACCTGGGCTTCCTTGCGACCGACCTCACGCCCGAGGAGCCGGCCCACGTCCACCGCGAGATCGCGGTCGAAGGAGGCGGCGAGACCGATCGTGGCCGGTAGGCACACCGCAGTGGCCCCCGACACTCCGTCGCCCCGAGTGCCGTTCGGGCCGTCGGTCACCTTGACGGCGCCAATCCCGGCGTCGGGGAGGGCAACGGTGCGCCACACATCGGCCCCCGACAGCAGCGAGATCTGCTCATCGAGGGACAGCTGGGCCACAATGGAAGCGGGATCGGAAGCCATATGGCTCTCTGTCTATCCCGCTCTGCCGGCTCGACCGCCCCGAGCTGCCCACCACCCGCCGCCGCGTCCACCCGGACCAGGCCCATCCCACCTCCACGCGACTTTCTTTCGGCTCTGAACGTCTTCCAGTCATGACCCGCACCTTCTTCGCCATCGTGGCCGCCGCCGTTCTGGTCGGTGTCGGCATCCTGTTTGGCCAGACGGGCCTGCTTCGTTTCAACGGCCCTGATCTGCCTGATTTCGGCACGACAGAGGTCGACGTCAGCCTCCCCGAGGAGGCGCGGATCGTGGCCGTCGAGCCGATCTCGCTCGACTGCCGCGCTCGGGTGCACGCCGTGGTTCCGGTGGAGGGCAAGAAGGAGCACAAGCTGCTCGGCCAGACCTACCGCACCGACCGGGTGACCCTCAACGCCGTTGGCGACGTCGACACCTGCGTCGACGGCAGCTCGGCCACCATCTACCGCAACACCGACGGCACCACCGACGTGGTGATCGACGGCTCGTCGATCGTGTTCGTGCGCCCCCGGGTGGACACCGTGGCCACCGGCGACAGCCTCGACGTGGAGCAGGGCTTCGTCGGTGAGATCACCGACGTGTTCCCCTTCGTCGACGACAACCTCGGGCTCACCCCGCTCGCCTACGCCTACGCCCAGAACGTGATCGGCTCGAGTGAGTGCATGCGCACGGCCTACGGCGTGACGGAGGGGATCCTCCTCGACGCCTACCGCCAGCAGTTCATCGAGCAGGGCATCGACCCCGACAAGCTCACGGTCCGCATCGACGGCGAGCCGCTCTTCGACGACCCGGACGAAATCGAGTTCGGTGAAGGCGTCGAGATGTCGGTGCGCAGCGGCGACATCTCGTGCGAGGCGAGCGAGGACCTCGGCGGGATCTCCACCCCGTCGGACCTCTGATCGTGAGCGAGTTGATCCTGGTCGAGCGCTGTCGTGAGTGACGACGATCTGCTCGTCACGAACGCATTGGTGATTCCGGCGGCGGAGCTGTCGTGGCGGTTCTCCACCTCAGGCGGCCCCGGAGGTCAACACGCCAACACGTCGCACACCCGAGCCGAGGTGTCGTTCGACGTCGCAGGCTCCGCAGTGCTGAGTGAGACCCAGCGCCGGCGCCTGCTGGCCGAGATCGGCCCGATGGCAACCGTGGCGGCCGATGACACCCGCTCACAGACCCGCAACCGCCGCCTGGCCCGCGAGCGCCTGGCGGCCCGGTTGCGCGAGGCGCTGGCGCCCCGACCCACCCGTCGGGCCACCAAACCAACTCGGGGCTCGAAGGAACGCCGCCTGGCCGAGAAGCAACGCCGCTCCCGCACCAAGGCCGATCGGGCCCGCCCCCGCCACGACGACTAGTTCGCTGCAGCAAATCGGGCTGAGCTAGTGAGTGACCATGTAGACTTGGTCACTATGACCATCCAGATGAACGTGGCCGAGGCGAAGGCGAAGCTCTCCGAACTCCTCGACGCTGCCGCCGCAGGGCGAGAAGTGCTCATTGCGCGCTCCGGTAAGGTGGTTGCTCGACTGTTGCCGGTGGAGGCTCCTCCACCGCGGCCGCTCGGCTTCCTCCCGCTCGATGTCCCCGACTCGGCCTTCGATCCTCTCACCGACGAGGAACTCGAAGCCTGGGAGTAACCATGGCCATCTCTCTCCTGCTCGACACGCACGCACTCGTGTGGGCCGTCGCCAACCCCGACCGTCTGAGCGATGCAGCACGCGTCCAGATCTCGGACCCATCGACCAACCTGGTCGTCTCGGCCGTCTCGGCGTTGGAACTCAGCACCAAGGTCCGCCTCGGCAAACTTCCCGAGGCGGAGCCACTCGTGCACCAGTACCACGAAACGATTCGCCACCTCGGCGCCCGGCATCTTCCGATCGAGGCGAACCACGCCCTGCGCGCCGGACTACTGCGCTGGGATCACCGCGATCCGTTCGACCGACTTCTCGCTGCGCAGTCGATCCTCGAGAACCACACCTTGATCAGTCGCGACGCAGCGTTCGCCGAGCTGGGTGGGCTCCAAGTGCTCTGGTGAGCACGGAGTGCGATACTGCGGCGATGGCTGACACTCCTGTGAAGAAGGCTTGGGACCTGGTCGACGAGGCCAAGGCGAGCATCGACAACCTCTCCGCCGCCGAGCTGAAGGCCGCCATGGGCGCCGACGGCACCGTGGTGGTCGACATACGCGACCACCGTGAGCTGTACCTCAAGGGCAAGATCCCCGGCGCGGTGCACGCGCCGCGGGGCATGCTCGAGTTCTGGGTCGACCCGGCCAGCGAGTACTACCGAGAGGTCTTCAAGCCTGAGCAGCGCTACCTGCTCTACTGCGCCGGCGGCGGCCGCTCGGCCCTCGCGGCCAAGACCATGAAAGACATGGGCTACGGCAACGTCGGCCATCTCGAACCGGGCTTCGGCGGCTGGGAAGCGGCCGGCTACGAGATCGAGGACATCAAGGCCACCTCGAAGTGGGTGCCCCGAGAGGGCTAGCCGTGGCGCCGGGCGGGGCTTGCTTCGCGCAGGCTCCTACCCGTCGTCGTCGAGGTCGGTGTCGGCGTTGAAGTCGACCTCGGCACCAGGGTCTCCGATCACGTACTCCTTGGGGTCGGCCACGATGTCGAGCCCGGCCTGCCCGGAGTCGGCCACGGCCTCACCGTCGCAGTTGTAGGCCTCCACCACCTTCAGCCCCGGCGCGAGGTCGAGCTCGATCGACTCGCCAGGGGGGATCACCGTGTCGGGGTCGAGCTGGTCGAGACCAACGGGGCCCGAGCCCTGGGGGTTGATGGCGAGGCCGCACACGTCCACGTCGGTGATGTTCAGCCACGTGGTGGTGACGACCGGAACCTCATCCTCGGTGAGCACGATGCCCTCGGCGAACACCAGCTCGCCGTCGAGGAAGAAGCCGAGTTCATAGAGCCCGGCTTCGAGCCCGGTCTCGTCGTCGATGGCGCACATCCAGAAGTTCTCGCCCCGGTCGCCGAACTCCCACGACTGACCGAGCAGGCTGAAGTCACGCACGATCGACTCGTTGTAGTACCAGATGCCGTCCCACTGGGCGCCGTCGGGGATGCCCGACCAGTCGACGAAGAGGCACAGCTCGGTGATGCCGCCGGTGGCGGTGAGGATCGTCTCGGTCGGGGCGTTGTTCTGCTGGCCGATCGAGAAGCGAGGCTTCACCACGCTCACGTCGCCGAGGTCGACCTCCACGGCCGGCTCGGCGGTTTCGAGAGCCTTCGGGGTGGCCTCATCGGCCGCCGCGATCAGGGGGAGCGCGAGGTTCACAGGGCGCAGGCCGTTCAGGAAGCCGCCGATCGGCACGCAGTTGTCGTTGTCGTCCACTTCGCCGTCGCCGTTGGTGTCGGCCAGCGGGCGGCAGTCAACGGCAGGGCCGTTCTCGCTGGCCCGCGCCTTGGTGGGCACACCGATCAGCTGCCCGGTCTCGTTGATGGCGGCGCCGCCGCTGTTGCCGCCGGCGATGGTGGCGTCGGTCTTGATGAGGGCCCGGTCGCCGATGCCGGCCTGGGCGGTGAAGCCACTGACGGAGCCGTCGGTGAAGGTGATCGTGTCGCCCCCGATCTCGGGATACCCGAGGATGCGAAGGCTGTCGCCGATCGTGAGAGCATCGGAGTCGCCGAGGTCCATCGCCGGGAACGTGGCGGGGAGCGCACCTGCGCCGTCGAGCACGTCTGACACACCGAGCACGGCGAGGTCGATCTCGTCGTCGATGGCGAGGAGATCGGCGGCGTAGAGGAGCTGGGGTGGCTGGCCGGCGTCGTCGGTTACGGCCACTCCGAGCGATTCGAAGTCACACAGCGAGTCGCGGGTCACCACGTGGGCGTTGGTGAGGATCATGCCCTCGGTGGACACGAACGTGCCGGAACCAGAGCACAGCGGGCTGCCGGTGCGGTCGAGGCCCACGATCTGCACGGTGGCTCGCGCCAGCTCGTCGACCGAGGGGGCGGCGGCCAGATCCTGCGAGGCTGGTTCTCCCCCACTGCGCAAGGCCACGAAGGCGAGAACGGCGATTCCCACCACGCCGCCCACGAGACCGACCCGGGCGGGCAATGACCAGCCGCCCGACGGGCGACGCAGGCTGCGGAGAGGGCCGAGCCGGCTCCCCGTGATCTCGGCCCCGGGCTCGGCCGGGGCCATGGGGCCGCTGGCTGGCGGGGCTGGGCTGTCGGCCCCGAGGAGCGTCGGCTCCTCGGTGGCGCCGATGAAGGTGGGGCCCGATACCTCGACTGCGGGCACTCCGGGGTCGGTGGTGCGGATCCGGGGCGGCTTCGGCGGGTCGCGCCGGTCGATGAGGTCGGGTTCGTGGAAGCCGCTCGACGCGTGTTCTGCCGAAACGTCGAACCGGCCGAGGGCGGCGTCGGCATCAGAAGCAGGGGGGCCAACCGGGTCGACCGATGGCAGGAAGTCCGATCGGTCGATCGGGTCGATCGTGGGATGGACCACGAGCGGTTCAGGCGGGTGCAGCATCGCCGTGGTCTCGTCGAGGTCATCAACACCAGCACCGGGTTCGGCGGGGATGGCATCGGCTGGGCCCGGGAACGCCTGCACCGAAGGCATCGGCGGCGACGACGGGGCCGGCTGCACCGGCTGTGATACCGAGGGTTGAGCTGGTGGGCCCAGGGCCGTGTTGAGTTGGGCGAGATCCTCTGGACTCAAAGGCGCCACACGAGCGGGTGGCGGCCCGGTGACGGGCGGAACCTTCACCGTGGGCTCGTGGCCGTCAGTCAGGTCGAACTCCAGATTCGACACCTGCCTGGTTTCGTCGACATCAGACGACAACCAGTTCGGCGACGCATCAGGAGAGGATGGTGACTTCCTCGTCCCTGAATCGTCGTCGACCACGATCGCCCTCTTTCGTTCGTCGTCAGACCAGACTACCGGCCACCCTCAGAGCCCGGTGATCGGAGCTGAAACCGCTCCCGGTGAAGGGTTCACCGTCGGCCCAGAGGTCGGCATTGGTCTGGACCTCCACACGGCGCCCCCGAAAGGTCGTGACAGCGGGGTGCCGGACGTGGCGGCCGGAGAACACGGTAGGCAGCATGCGTCCGAGTTCGAAACGGGTGGTCGAACCCACCACCGTGACGTCGAGGAGACCGTCGGTGTGGTCGGCATCGGGGCAGATCGCCATCCCGCCGCCGAAGAACCGGGAGTTGGCCACGGCAAAGAAGCTGCAGGCCGTGTCGATCGTGGTGTCGTCGATCGTGATCGACAGCTCGATCGGACGGAGGGCATACAGTTCGCGGAGGGTGGCGATCGTGTAGCGGGACTCGCCGCGGGGGAACCGCATGGCGTTGGCCCTGGCGTTGACCCGGCCCGAGAACCCGGCGGTGATGATGCTGGCGGCGTACGTGCCCTCGTCGCTCTTGATGATGTCGACCGGGGTGGGCTCGTCGAGAGCCCTGGCCACCGCGTTGGTGACGTCGGTGGGCAGGTCGAGGGCCCGAGCGAAGTCGTTGCCGGTGCCACCCGACACCAGGCCAACGGGGATGTCGGAGTGGGCGAGAGCGGGCAGGGCCCTGTGGATGAGGCCGTCGCCGCCTGCCACCACCAGGCGCGTCATGCCGTTGGCGATGGCCGCCCGGACCTCGTCCGCCACCTGGGCGGCCGCAGTTGGGCGGATCTCGACTGCCTCGTGGCCGTGCTCGGCCAGGGCGGCCACGATCGCCGCGTCGGTCTCGTCGTTGCCACGACGGGCCGGATTGACCAGAAGGTGGACGGTAGCCATGAGAACGCCAACGCTAGCCGTCGCGCCCGGTTGCGCCCCACTGAGGCGCTGACCAGGGGATACGCCCGCACGGGCAACGCGTGGACAACCGACCCTGAGAGGCCTGGGGGTGGCCCCAGGGACCAATGGGGTCTGGCCCCTATTTCGCTTTTCGGGCACCCGGTCGAGGATGTCGTTGTCGGCTCAACGGCGCGCCGACCAGCTCTCCACTCAAGGCTCGGAATCCCATGACCACAGCACTCGCTGAAAAACCGAACCCCACCACGACCCGCACCTTCGCAGCGCCGGCCCCCACCCAGCGCCGCACGGGTCACACCCCAATCGCCTCCGTGACCACGGCGACGCTCGGCCGTTCGACGCTCTCCTCCAGTCGAACGGCCGAGCACACGGCGACCGAGGCGGCGCCAACGGATCTGGCGTCGTTCGATCGGTTGTACGAGCAGCGCTACGAGCCGATGGTGCGCCTGGCCTGCCGCTTCGTCGACCGCCGAGCGGTGGCCGAGGACGTGGTGCAGGACTCGTTCCGCCAGCTGTGGCAGAAGTGGGGCACGGTGACCTCGCCTGCCTCCTATCTGCGGACCTCGGTGGTGAACGGCTGCCACAACGAACTCCGCCGGCGCCGGGTGCGCCGCGACTCGTGGCACAAGCTCATCGAGGGGCCCGACGCCGAGAGCGACTATCTCGCTGATGCGTTGGCCAGCATTCCCGAACCGCGCCGCCGGGCCCTGGTACTCCGTTTCTACGGCGGCCAGACCATGCAAGAGATCGCTGAGGTGATGGACGTGCCGATCGGCACCGTCAAGAGCCTCATCCACCGGGGGCTCGCCGATCTGCGCGGCGTGCTCAATTAGAGAAGTATCCGCCCGTTTCGGCGGACGGGCGGATTGATCGCCCCGTCAGGGCTCCTGCGGTGGGGAGCCCTGACGGGCAAAGACCACGCGGCTCAGCTCGGTTCGTCCGGGTGTGGCTGCGGCGGCGGGAACCTATCCATCGGGTCCGGGCTTGCCTCTCCCCCCGGACCCGAGGGTGGGTACACGCTGGAATGACGTAGCGGTCCCGGCTCTGGTCGGGGCCGTTGCCCATTTTCGGGGTCTGTCTCGTCGACGGGCGGCGGAGGGCCGGCGGGTGGGTGCGTCGGAGCGAGCGGAGCTGGAGGGGGCGCCGACGAGTGTGGCGGCGGGGCTGATGGCGGCTCAGCCATTGGCGGAGAGGTCGACGGCGGCTCAGCCATTGGCGGCTCAGCCATTGGCGGTGAGGTCGACGGCGGTGGCTGCGGGGCGAACTCGTCCTCGGGCGGCGGCAGCTCCGATGGCGGGCGCATGAACCGCGTTGGAAGCTCCGGTTCGTCGTCGCGCACGACCGGTGAGAGCGACATGGTCGACTCACCCTGCCTCGGCAATTCCCCGTCCACGTCGAACTCGTCGAGCGCGGGGAACACGGTGTCGTCGTCGCGTGCGTCGGCCTCATCGGGCGCCGACCACGGCGGTGGGGCCCAGATCTCGGGCATCTCGGAGGGGCGGATGGTGTCGACGTCGGGGTCGATCTCGTGGCCGTTGCTTGCCGGACCGATGCCCTCCAGGATCGATGGTGACACGGGCTCGGTGTTGGCGAGGTCGATCCCGTCGGTGGTGCCGGGGTCGGTGCCGTTGTTGACGCTCCCGTTCGTTGCACTGTGGCCGTTCGTGCCCGTGAGTTCGGGGTCGGCGGCGGCGTCGGCCTCGGATCGCTCGGGATCCACCGACGATTCGTCATGGGGAGGCTCCGCTGGCTCGGCCAGGGCTGGATGCGTCGCGGCGGGTTGCGCCTCCGGCGGGAACGGGGTCGGCGGGAGAGGAACTGGCGGGTCGACCACCTGCCGTGCCGCCGGGGCTTGCGCCGACGCCGGGGTCGACTCTTCAGGGGGCGGCGGTGCCACGGGCAGGCCGACGAACTCGATGTTGAGATGCGTGGAGTGCGCCCGGAACCCGATGCGGGGATAGAGGGCATTGGTGGTGGCGTTGTCGAGTTCGGTGAAGAGGGTGCAGGTGTGCACGTCGGCCCGATCGAGCATCCGACGGACGAGGGCGGCGGTACAGGCGGCGGCGAGCCCTCGCCGCCGGGCGTGGGGTGGGGTGTACACGCCATGGATCCTGGTGACTCCCCCGGCGGGCGTGCTGGCCCACGCCATGGCCCGAGGGGCATCGTCGACCCAGAGAGCAACCTCGCCGGCCTCGATCTTCCACGTGAGCCGGGCCCGCAGGGTTGCCACCGCATCGGCGCTCGGCGCAGAGGTCGGCGGCGGGCCAACCGAGACGTCTCGCTGGAAGCCGACCGCCCAGTCGTGCACCAGGTCGAGGTCGTCGACCGTTGCGATGCGAAGCTCACCGGGAACTGTTGGCGGGTCGACCACGTCGGTGGCGGTGAAGTAGCGCACGGTGGAGGCCACGCGGGCGCCGAGGCGCCAACGGGCGGACCAGTCGGCGGCCGCCTCGGCCACGAGGCCGGCGCGGCCAGTCATGCCGGTGAGGTGGAGATCGGGATCGCCGGCCGCGCTGTCGTGCACGGCGTCGAGCAGGGGCGCCACGTAGTCGGGGTCGGCGGCCCAGACCACTGCAGGGCGATCACCGATCACGGCGCAGTAGGAGTTGAGTACGCCCTGGGTCTCGATCCACCAGAACTGCGATCCCGGGTTGAGCTCAGGGGGCTGCATCAGGGCGGCATAGACCACGTTGTGAGTGACGGGTTCGGGCTCGAAGCAGGACGCGAGGGCCCGACGCGCCACCATCACGTCAGAGGTCACATGAACGCTGCCCGCCATCGCCTCTCAGTGTCGCATGTCGACGTCGCTACGCACACCTGATTGTCGAGGCACACCGGGCGCCCGATCACCTTTTGCCCAGTAAGAGAAGGTGGTTGTACCAGCCGTTCACCGGGCCTCTACTGACGGGTGCGGTGGTGGTGGTGTGGCGGCGGGGCCCTGTCAGCTACCGGGGACGGTGCCCTCGGCGGAAACGGTGCTCTCGGCGGCGGCGTTGATGTTCGACGCGAGCGAGGCAGAGGCAGCGTGCTGCTGTTCGACGGCGCCGGCGATGCCCGTCTGGTAGTCGTTGATTTCGGCCATCTGGGCGCCCATCTGTTCGAGTTCGGCGCGCAGTCGAGCGATCTGTTCGGCGTTGCTGGTGAGCTTGGCGCCGATGTCGGCCGTGACCTTGCCGGTCTGACTGGCGAGATCTTTCACCTCACCCGCCACCACGGCGAATCCTCGGCCGGCCTCGCCGGCCCGGGCGGCTTCGATGGTGGCGTTGAGGGCGAGCAGCTTGGTCTGGTCAGCCACGGCGTCGATCGATGACAACGCGTCGTCGATCTCCGCCCGCCTGGCGTCGAGGCTGGCCACGTCGGCGGAGATGGTTGCCGTATCGCGCTCGGCTGCGTCGGCGAGCGAAGCAGCCTCGCCTGCGTTGGCTGAGATCTCGCTGATCGAGTGATTCAGCTCGGCGATCGCAGCTGCCGCCGAGGCGAGCTGGTCACGGAGCTTGCCCACCCGCATCTGCTCGTGGCGCAGGTCCGACACGTCGTCGAAGGTCACCACGTAGCCAACGTGGCGGTCTCCGGGGGCCATGAACCGATCGATCGTGGTGCGCAACGTGGTGTCGCCGAACGAGAACTCGGCTTCGTGGGGAAGGGCGATGCCGCCCTCGCTGCGGAGGATCTGCTCCACCCGCTCGGGGTCCTGGTGGAACCGGTGGATCGAGCCGTCGGCCAGCTGGTTGAACGTAACGCCGAAGGCGGCCTGGATGTCGTGCTCGATCGCAGCCAGGGATGCGGCTGCGGCTCGATTCATCCACTGCAGGTTGAGGTCGAGGTCGGCGAAGAGAACGCTGCTGGCGAGCGCGTCGAGCAGCGACTTCATCGGCGCGAGTGCGTCATTGAAGTCAGCCGAACCCGAACCCCTACGCCGTTCAAGCAGTCGGTGCGCCATCGTTGGTGCCTCCCTCGAACCACCCAATCGGCCGATCGGGCACCGGCTTGAGGCGAACCGCTAAGGGTGGGTCGGAACGACAACGGGCCGCTTCGTAGCGGCCGCTAGCCTGACCACTGCCCAGCCCTCGTAGCTCAGTGGATAGAGCGTCGGTTTCCTAAACCGTGCGTCGCAGGTTCGATTCCTGCCGGGGGCGCCGCTCAGCGCATCCGACATGCACGCCGCCGACCGCCTGGCCAGGCGTCCGACGGCGGCGATCTGGACTGGAACCACGCACCGCCGCCGCCCGAGCGAAGGCGAGAGCCGCGGCGGCGTGGCCGGCGATGGCAAACCATGGCAACTGGGCGTCGCCGGCATAGCGCCAGACGTAGTCAGAAGTGCCGTACCACTCGCACGCCCCGCCCAGAACGCCACCGGCGAGCAGCACCATCCAATCGTGGTCGGACCGGGTGGCCAGCACGAGAGCACCCCAGCCCACCGCCAGGGTCGGCCACAACCCCGACCCGACCTCGTCGACGCCGAAGTCGACCATCACCACCACCACAGCCAGGACCATCACCAGGCCGGCGCCGCGGCCGATGCGCTGCACGCGGTCGTGGCGATGCACCAGTGGTGCGCCCCGTAGCACCACGCCGGTGACCGCCAGGCCGAGGAGGCCCCAGGCCGGAACGATCCAGAGCGGCGGTTCCTCGCCCGTGTAATACTGCCATGCCCCCGTCACCGTGCCGAGGTACTCGATGGCGAACCCGCCCACGAGTGAGACTCCGAGCTCCACTCCGACGGCGTGCCTCACCTGGAGGGCGGCCACCAGCAACACGGCGAGCACCAACGGGAGCTTCGGGTTCGGCGCCGCCAGGAACTCGGCGAGCAATGTTGGCCGCCACACGAGGCTCGACATGGCAAGCAACGCGATCAGCCCGAACACGGTGCGCATGCGAGCCACCGGTGACGGGTGCCGCACGCTGCGCTCGCCATCGATGCGCCGCCAGCCACAGACCATCATGTCAACACGGGACAGGGCGACGACGTGTGCCCGTAGGCCGACGTCGCCTTGGGCGGAGCCGAAGGCTCGCGAGTCAACTCCACCCGGATCCCGGCGTCTTCTCGCAAGATGATCACACCACCTCGCAGCGCCCGGTCCGCCGGCCACACCACGAAGCGCCCGTTGTCGTGAATGAAGAGCCGCATGCCGTCGTAGCGAAAGCGATACCCGGAGGCCTGCTCGGCATCGTCACCCATGTTCGCCCCGGCCGTGTCCGGGCCGAGATCAGCCGTCTCGATGCCGTCGTGCTCGAGGTACAGCGCGTTGAGGCTGTAGACGGCCACCAAAGGAAACCCGTGACAGTTGGCCTCGTTGCGCTCCGCCTGCGCCTGGCCCCGCAGCTGGGCGTAGTGCCGCGTGGTCTCGAACACCCCGTACGACGTCGAGATGACGAACACCAGCGTGAGCACAGCCATCGTCGAGCGTGTCTCGACCCGTCGACGCTTGCGCGCCCCAGCCGAGCCGAATGCACTGTCGAACGTCTCCCGATGGAGGTAGTAGGCGTACCCCATCACGAGTGAGCCGACGAGCCAGATCGCCGCCGCCTGCCACGGGTGGCCGAGCAGGATCAGGCGCCCGTTGGGGAGCCGGAAGTGCCGAGCGTTCCAGCTCCCATACAGAAGCACGAGCCCGACTACTGCGGTTGCGGGCCCCACGACCCAGGCGACCGTTCTCGCAACCGTCGGACCCTGGGCGATGACCGAGAGGGCCAGCCGCACGCCGACATGGCCCACGGCGACGAGCGTCGCCACGATCAGCACCGTGCGCATCGGCTCGACCGTGACGTTGAGGCTGCGAATGACGAAGTCGGTGGTGGTGAACTCGAGGCCCCGGTAGTTCACGCCGAGGGCGCCGTACAGCGCCCTCGTGTAGGCAACCCCAAAGTAGTAGAAGAGCCCAGTGACGAATGAGCCCGGAATCACGACGGCCGCCAGCCGCCGAGCGAGATCGAACAGGAGGGCGGCATCGTCGCGAGCCACTGGCGTCTGTTTGGGCGGCCGTGCCCCGCGCCCCGGCACCGGAGCCGCCATCGAACTCGAACGTCGCCGACCGCTCATGGATTCTCCAGCGCCTCCGCCACCTCGAACTCGGCCTGCTCAGCGATCGACTCGAAGCTCGGATCCACGGTGCCGCTGAGCTCGGCGAGCTCCGCGACGTCGACGGTCTCCAGTTCGGCCAGGGCGTCGTCATCGATGGGCGCCAACTCGGCGAGGGCCAGCGCCCGGGCGGTGAGCAGTTCGGCATAGAGCGCATCGCCCTCCGCCCCATCCTCTGGCGCCACGTCCAGCACGACGTACCACTCTTCGGACGCAATGGCGGCGCCCACGACTGCGAGTTCGGCATCCTGGGAGACCAGCTGATCGTCGGCCGTGAGGTCGGCCCGCGTCGACCGGAGCCGATCGACGTCCACCGTGGCGAGGCCCGGCCCGTCACCCTGCGCCGCCAGCTGCGCAGTGGCATGGGCGTTGGCCATCACGGCCCAGGCGTAGTCGGTCGGATCGTCGTCCGGGTCGATCTCAGCCAGGAACAGGCCCGAGTCGTCGAGCAGCAGTTGCCATTGCTGCTGATCGAAGTGTGCTTCCAGAATCTCGCGATCGACCCCGCCAGGGGGCTCCGGGTCTTCGTCTCGAGGCTCCTTGTCGTTGCCACCTGGGCCGTCGTCGGCTCCAGCTTCTTCGCACTCAGGGTCGCCATCGTCGCACTCATGGCCCGATGCCACCAGAGCCGACACGGCAAAGGTGAGCAGCGCGGCCACCAGGCTGAACCGCAGGATCTTCTCAAGGGCAGTCATCTAGTTCTCCGATCGTGATGACGAAGGCGCTGACGGGTTCGCAGAAACAACTCGATGGATCTCGAACGACGCCACGAGCACGGCCGGCACCATCACGAGATCCGTCACATCCCTGGTGTTCACCGACCGACCGAGCTGCACCGACACCCCGAAGCGATCTGCCACCCAGCCAGCCGCATCGATCAGCCCGCCGGTGGCGTGCTCGAACCAGGCGTCGGCAGTGGGATCGATCTGCAAGGCAACGAACAGCCCAACGGGGGCGATCGGCGCCAACACCGGCAGCCACGGCAACACTCGACGCGCACTCACCACCGGCGCGACGACCACGACAAGGGCGACCACCAGGCTTGCCAGGATCAACGCCGCTGCGTCAGACGCCTTCCCGGTGACCAGGCCCGGGTAGCGACCCTTGAGCCAGTGGTCGTTCGCAATCAGCAGAACCACACTGGCGACAAACGTCGGGCTGGCCGCGACAGCGAAGGCCGTGTCGAGCCGAGTCGGGTTGAGGGTCGCGTCGCCCATCCTGGTCGCTCCATCGGTTCGTCCACGACGAGCGGAACGATGCCCGCCGCCGTGGTGTCTCACCGATCAAGACCACCGGCGCCGAGATTTGATACGTGCGGCTGCGGCAGCGGCAGACCGCAGTCAGCCCGGCGTCAGCCCGACTCGTCCGAGACAGGAAAGCGCGCGGCGTTGACGGCCATCTTGGCGAACGCCACCTCGGGCAGGTTCGTGCCGAGCCGATCCGCCAGTTGCACGAGGTAGATCAGCACGTCGGCCATCTCGGCTTCGACCGCTGCCAGCTTGCCAGCCGGCATCCCGCCGGGCTCCGACTCCTCCGGCGTGAGCCACTGGAACTCGGCCGCCAGCTCCCCCGCCTCTCCGACGAGTGCCATCGCCAGATTCTTCGGGTTGTGGAACTGCGTCCAGCCCCGGGCGACGGTGAACGCCCGCACCTCATCGGTCAGTGCGGCCAGCGGGTCAGATGACGGCTCCACCTCCGCAACGTACCGTGTTGCCGCCGCTCCAAGCCGGGTCAGGCGTCGGCGTAGCCGGGGTAGGAATCCTTGAACACGCCGCTGTGCAGCAGCACCTCTGCCACCGCCGTTTCCGTTTCGACGTCAACGAGGTGATTGCGGATCCAGTACGACTCCGTGCGCCGACTCTGGGCGAGGGCCACGATCTCGCGGTCCACCCTGTAGACGTGATCCACCAGCACCGGCTGGCCGAGCAACCGCACCTCCAAGTCGACGAACAGCCCGATGGACGGCTGGCGCACTGCGAACCCAGAGCCTCTCGACTCGGCGTTGGCCAGCACGCTCAACATCTCGATCGGCACCACCGCGTGCCCCCACGGCGACGCGGTGCCGTTGTCGATGTCGTGCCAGCTGAGCAACTCGGTGATCGTCTCCAGTTTCCGGCGGATCGTGAACGGATAGAGATCGCCGTAGTGGACATCCGGCCCAGTCGAAACCGGTTCGGTCGGTCGGCCCTTCTGCCCGACGCTCAGCTGGTCGAGGATCACCAGGTCGTCTTGGGGATTGGCCATCGCCTTCGCCAGACGGGGCCCGAGCGCAGTCTCGGGATGATTGGGGCCGACCGATGCCGTGCCGGTCAGAACGGGAGTGCCGTCGGCCTTGGCCGCGTTGATCTCGACCTGGCGAGCCCCGGCACCAGGCACGGTGACGCTCGCCTGCACCTCCTCGCCGTCGACCACCATGTTGAGGAAGTGGGCCGACAGGCAGCCATGGCTGAACCACTCCTCACCCCAGAGCGCAGCCAGCATCGGCTCGAACTGGCTGAAGTGGGTCGGCCCTTCGATCGGTGCACCGATGAGGCCGAGCTTGTCGGCCGTCTCGTCGTCGTGGACGCTGAGATGGTCGTCGTAGGTCTGCTCGGCAAGCAGCTGATGCGGAGCCCGTAGCGGGCCTGTGATCGTCATCGGAGTATCTGAGTGCAGCACGGCCATGGTCTGAGCCTGCCACTCGGCGCCAGGACACACCAGCAGCGATGCCCTAGCGTCTGGTGACGAAGGACATCGGGCGCACGGCGCAGCACAGCAGCGATGGAGGGGGTGTTCCGATGCTGGTGCGAACGATCGGCCAACCCGCCATCGCTCACGGGCCTGCGGACCAGGGTGAACCGGTTCCAGGTGGACGCACGGCCTACGTCCTCGAGATCCTGGCCGCGCGCTTCGACATCGAAGGCGTGACCCACGGCGCGATCGGGTCGGACGGGGGTCAACCCCCGGCCCCGACGAGGACGGCGTGATCTACTACCCCGGCGAGGTCGGGGAGACGCCCGAGCACGGCAACGATCGGTTCGTGACCTACGAACTGCGGAGCCTCGAACGACTGTGGTCGCTCCAGATGGAGGCCGCCGCTGGCGCCGATTCGGCCGTGTATCACGATTGGGGTTCGATGCGTGGCGACTGCAGCGGGCCGGGGCACTCCCCGCGCTGCAGCACCAATACCGCCAATCTGCCGTGGAACTGGGACGACGAAGACGACGAAGACGACGAGCTGTACTCGGGCCAGTACGTGCTCGACCCCGTCTACGCCATCGATCACTACTTCGACGACCTCGGCCCCTTCGCCTCGACCTACCTGCGCAACCCCTACCTGGAGGACCTCCGGGCCGCTGGCTACAGCGACGGCAATCTCCCGGTCGGATGGGACAGGAAGCTGAGCCTCGACCAGATGCTCCGACGGCTCCCCACCTCGTGAATCGGGCCGTCGCTGGCGCGACAGGTGACCGACGCTGCAGTGTGTGATCAATGCTCGACGATCTGACTGTGTTCGAAATCGAGGGCTCCGTGGCCGGCGGCTACGCCGCCAAACTGCTCGCCGACCACGGGGCTCGGGTCACCACGATCCAGTCAGAGACGCCGCCGCTACCCCCACCGTCGAGCGGGATGCGCCGATACCTGAGCCGAGACAAGGCGCAAGCCGACCAGACCACCGCTGATCAGCTGCGCGCCGCTGACGTCGTCATTCGCAGCTCAGCGATCGATCCGCTCAGCGCCGCAGACCCTGACGTGACCAGCGACAACCCCCAGCAGGTCACGCTGGAGATCTCGCCGTTCGGAACAACCGGGCCGTATGCCAGCCGACGCTCATCCGACCTCGTGGACCAGGCGATCTCCGGTCACCTGTTCCTCAACGGCGACCCCGACCGTGTGCCCGTGAGCGGCCCTGATCACCAGGTGGCCTACGCCGCCGGTGCCCATGGGGCCATCGGGGTCTTGGCGGCACTCGCCGCCCGTCGAACTACCGGCGACGGCCAGCGGGTCACGGTCACGCACCACCAGACGATGGCGGCGCTGCACCAGTTCACGCTGCTCCGCTACACCCACAACGGCGACATCCTCTCCCGCATGGGTAACCGCTACGCCGGACCCGGCCGCCCAATCGGCATGTACCCGTGTGGTCCGGGCCACATCAGCCTCGTGGTGCCCCGCGGCGATCAGCTCGAAACACTGCTCGCCGTCACCGATCTCCTCTGGCTGCTCGACGAACCCGGCATCGACGGCGTCTACGACGTGATGCACCACCCCACCCTGCTCGACGAGCACCTCGTACCGTGGCTCGCCACCCGCGATCCAGAGGAGACGATCGAGCTGTTCCAGTCGCTGCGTATCCCGGCTGGCCGGGTGGCCTCGCTCGACGACGTGCTCGACGACCCGGGCCTGGCCGAGCGGGGCTTCTGGCGAACGGCACCACACGACGACGAAAACAACGACCACAACACGTCGGTACGCATCCCTGGGCCCGCAGCGCAGATCTCGGTAGGCCCCACGCCTGGGCCTCGGCCCGACGGAACCAGCACCGATCTGACCGACGGGCCGCTCGCCGGCGTGCGCGTGCTCGACCTCACCCGGGTGTGGGCCGGCCCGTACTGCACCCGCATCCTGGCCGATCTTGGCGCCGATGTGATCATGGTGGAGGCGCCGTGGGCCCGAGGCGGCGCGACCATCGACCACACGTCGGTGATGGCCACCCGCTACTACCCCGACAACGACCCGGGGGAGCACCACTGGAACCGGATCGGGTTCTCGAACAAGTACAACGTGAACAAGCGCAACATCGCAGTCGACCTCACCACTCAGGACGGTCGGCAGATCCTCGAAGCCCTCGTCGCCGAGGCCGACATGCTGGTTGAGAACTACAGCCCCCGGGTGATGCCGAACTTCGGCCTCGACGACGCCCGCCTCCACGAGCTGAATCCGTCGCTCATCGTGATGTCGATGCCAGGCTTCGGCCGCACCGGCCCGTCACGCGACCACGTGGCCTACGGCCCCATGATCGACTCCCAGGCCGGCCTCTCCGCGCTCATGGGCTACGAGGGCGAGACGGCCCGCAAGGCCGGCATCGCCTGGCCCGACCCGGTGGCCGGCATGCACGCCGCCGTCGCCGCGCTCGTTGCGCTGCACGGCCGCGACACCGACAGTGAGGCCCGCGGCCGTGTGATCGAGGTCGCACAACTGGAGGCGACCGTTGGCATGATCGGGCACGCCATCGCCGATGCCCAGCTGACCGGCCAACCCGACCGGCCCACCGGGAACCGCCACCGAGTGTTCGCCCCCAGCGGGGTGTACCGATGCACTGGCGAGGACCGGTGGGTGGCCATCACCGTGGTGGACGACGACGGCTGGAGGCCGCTCGTCGACCTCCTCGACCTCGACGCCAACTGGCGGGCCTGGAGTAGCGACCACCGCCACCAGCACCACGATGCGATCGATGCCGCCGTCGCCGCCTGGACGGCCAGCCGTACCCAACATGAAGTGACCGCGGCCCTCCAGGCGATCGGCGTTCCCGCCGGCCCCGTGGCCGACGCCCAGCAGGTGATGACCGATCCGCACCTCGCCGCGCAGGGCTTCTACGTGGCCCTTCAACATCCCGACGCAGGCACTCACGAGTGGCCTCGCCTGCCCATCGAGCTGAGCGCCACTCCGGCCACCTACCGCCGACCCGGCCCGCTCTTGAACGAGCACGCCACCGAGATCCTCACCGATCTCGGCTACGACCAGGCCACCGTCGAGGCGTTGTACGCAACGGGAGTGATCTCGGACCGTCCGCCCGACTGACGACCGGCCCGTGCCCCAAACGGCCCACCTTCGCCGGGAGCGCGACCTGAGCGGTGGGCCCCCACCCAACCGAGGGAAGATGAGGCCCACCGCTCACTGCGACCAACTCAACCAGAGGCCACTGAGTGATCGCTGAGTGGATCCCGATGCCCGCTGCTCATCGCCCGCTCACCCGCCACCGCCAAGGTGGCAGCAGTCGGATCGCCTGATCCGGCACCGAGCAGGAAGGCCTCGCAGATGTCGACCAACCACAACAACTACAGCAACCACCCCGTCGCCACCCCTGCCGAGCAGGGCTCGCGCCGAGCCGACATGGTGCGAGATGCCCTCGGCCCCGGCCTCCAGGTGTCGACCACCCTGGAACGGGTGGTCGCGATGGCTCAGCTCAATCCGGTCACTCAGGCGAGAGGGCGCGCAACGCGGCGTTGAGGTTCTCCCGCTCTGTGCTTCCCGGCCCGTCGGACCACGCCCAGCCGTCGGATCCGGCCGGTCGCTCGGCCACACGACGCTCGATCCCGGATCGCCACCGTTCGCCCCACTCATCGGTGGAGAGGCGGCGGCGAGGCTCAGCGTCGAGGTACTCCACCAGGAGGGCCATCAACGCCGGGCTTCGACCGATCGCCGATTCGAGCAGCTCCAGGCACCGAGTACGATCGCCAGCCGCCCACAACACCACAGCGGTCGCGATGCGCACGTCTTCACTGCGCCCCGGGAGCGCATCGTCGGCCGTTGTGCCGAGCACGGCTTCGAGGATCCGGGCGGCCCTCGATGGTGAATCGGGGCCGAGCGCAACCGCCCGGCTGATCTCGATGAAGTAGTGCCAGGCGTCGGCGTCGGCCGGGCTACGAACCTGGTCGGCGAGCGCCGCAGCCTCCTCGTGTCGCTCCAACATGTGCAGCGCGGTCAACAGGCCGCTCTCAGCTAGGAGCAGCGCCCGCCCCGGGGCCGGATCGTGCGCAACGGCACGTCGGTAGTGATCGATCGCCGATGCGTAGCGCCGATTGGCCAGCTCGAAGTCCCCCCGGAACACCGCGACCACCGCCTGGTTGAGAGCAGCCGACGGGGTGTGCGGAGCCACCTGCTCCGCACGGTCGAGCAGATGCCGCGAAGTCGCATCGAGCGTGGCGACCTCGAAGCCCATGGCAGTCATGGCCAGGATCGACGGCGCCCAGTCGTACGGCGGAGCATCGTCGGTCACCAGGGCGGAGGCGTCGAGACCAGCCATCATCATGGCGATGTAGTCGCCCCTGGCGATCGCCATTCCCCAGCTGGCCGAGAGCATCGCCCCTCGGAGATCGACGTCAACGTCGTGCCCATCGAGCAGGCTCATCACGCGGTCGAACCACTGCGAGCCCTCCAACAACGGCCCGCGATGGGCGAACAGGCCAGCGGCCCGCGCCGTGAGGTCGAACAGGTCTCGGCGGCACCCGTGATCCATCAACCAACCAAGCGCCGCCAACACATTTGGCAGCTCCCGATCGAGCTGGTCGTGCGCCTCCACCTGCATGAGGGCCTCGGCCATGGACGATTCGCGGGCCATGGCCAGCACCCAGTCCGCATGACGAGCCTCGGCCTCAGCGCGACCATCGCGGCGATCGAGCTGCTCGCGGGCGTAGTCGCGCACGGTCTCGAGCAGCCGGTACCGCGACCGACCGTCGGCACCGACGCCCACCTGCACGAGCGACTTCGCAACCAGCCCCGACAAGACCGAGAACCCGCGCTCGGGCTCGAGGTACTCCACGGCCTCCAGCGGCCATTCATTGAACACCGACAGCTCGGCCAGGAGGCCACGCTCATCCTCGCTCAGCAGATCCCACGACCAGTCGAGCAGCGCCTCCAGCGAACTCTGGCGAAGCGGCGCTCGCCGGCCTCGCAGCAAGCGGGTCGGTCGACCGATGCGGGCCGCCAACTCGTCCAGGGTCACCACGGACAGCTGCGCTGCGGCCAACTCGATCGCCAGTGGCAGCCCGTCGAGCGCACGACAGATCACCGCTGCCAGTGGATCCTCAACCAGCTGACCACGGTCGGGCCCGCCCACCTCAGCGCTACGGATGGCAAACAGCTCGACGGCTGCCTTCTCGACCGGGAGGGGCTGCACCTGGATCACCCGTTCCCCGGCAACGGCGAGCGGCTCACGCGAGGTGACGAGAATTCGGCAGGCGCCGGGCTGGGCCAGCACCTCGGACACGAACTCCGCAACGTGGTCGATGATGTGCTCGGCGTTGTCGAGCACCAGCACGCACGCCTCGGCCGCCAGCTGCCGTACCGTCTGGGCTGCGATCTCGTCGACACCGCGTTCGAGCAGCTCGACGCCGACGGCGGCCGCAACGGTGTCGACGAGCAGGGCCGGGCTCGTCACGTCGCCGAGGATCGCCACGTGCGTGGGGCCGAGCGGCGCGACCGGGTCGAGATGGGTGACGGCGAGCGCGAGGCTCGTCTTGCCGACGCCTCCTGGCCCGCTCAGTGTGACGAGCCGGTTGTCTTCCAATGCTCGGGCCACCACGGCCAGCTCGTCGTCGCGGCCGATGAGCGGCCGCACACCGGGCGGCGTGGCCCGGCCCACCGCCTCCATCGTCTCGCGCTGCTGGAGCACGTCGAGTTCGAGCGACGCCACCGACGGGGACAGGCTCACCCCGAGCTCGTCGCGGAGCCCCGAGCGCAGCCGCTCGATGGCGGCGAGGGCCTCGGCCTGACGCCCGCGCCGAGCCAGCACCCGGACGAGCTGTGCGGTGAGCCGTTCGTTGAGCGGGTACTCGTCGGCCCACTGGACGAGCCGATCGGTGGCGTCGAGCCCGGCGTCGACCGCTGTGTCGCCCGCCATCTCCAGCGTGGTCACGCGCAGCGCTGCGAGCCGAACCCGTTCACGGTCGACGAGATCGACCGGGGCCATGCCGGGGCACAACGGTCGAGCCAGCGCCTCCCCCACCATGGAGAGGCTGGCGAACGCATCCGCGGCCTCGGTCGACTGCGTCGAGCGTGCGGGATCCAGGCTTCGCACCGCTGCGAGCTCGTTCTCCACCCGATCGAGGTCGAGCTCGCCCTCCTCCACCCGCAGCCGATACCCGGCCGCCTCGGTCACCAACCGCTCTCGGGCTGGCCCGAGCTCCTTGCGGAGATCGGCCACGAAGCGCTGG
This sequence comes from Actinomycetota bacterium, assembly GCA_039029735.1. Classification (GTDB taxonomy): domain Bacteria; phylum Actinomycetota; class Acidimicrobiia; order Acidimicrobiales; family SZUA-35; genus CADEDH01. The sequence goes on from JBCCFL010000007.1 coordinate 142,468, forward strand.
ATGCTGTTGCGGGCCGTGCCCGGCGGGTCGTCGGGCCAGAGCTGGTCGATCAGGTCTTCGAGCGGCACCAACCTGTTCCGCCGCAGCAGGAGGACCGCAAGCACCTGGGCCGGCCGGCCGCGCGGGCTGACCTGTTCGCCGTCGACGATCGCGTCGAGGCCACCAAGGAGGGACCACCCCAACTCCACAACGTCACAGTAGTACCGCCTAAATCAGCCCCGGAACAGGCCCTTGTCACACCGTGCTGACCAGCAGGCATACGCTCGGCGGCCCCGGCGAGCCGTCGGAGTTTGCGCAACGAGCGCCCCGTGACCCACGTTGGGGTGGTGCGTGCGGGCCGGCCCGCCGACGTGGCGCCAAGGAGTGACCGTGACCGACAAGCCCCGCCGACAGCGACCGCAGAACGTCTTCAACTTCGACTATTCGAGCGACCGGTCCAACCGGAACCCGCAGGAGTACTACGACGCCATCAAGGAGCGCTTCGCCGAAGAGCGTGATGTCCGGCTCGGCTACCGACCGCCGGGCACCGAGATCTACACCGAGATGGACGGCACCCTCAGCGGCTACGAGACCGATCCCTACCTGGAGGATGTGATCGAGCGCGAGCCGATCAACGACGAGGTGGAGGTGCTGTTCATCGGCGGCGGTTTCTCAGCACTGCTCACCTCCGCCCGCCTGCGCGAGAAGGGCGTGGAGTCGATTCGCATCGTGGAGCGCGGCGGGGACGTGGGCGGCACCTGGTACTGGAACCGCTACCCGGGCGTGGCCTGCGACGTGGTTTCCTACGACTACCTCCCGCTCCTCGACGAGACGGGCTATGTGCCGTCTCGTCACTATGCCGGCGGGCCCGAGATCTGGGAGTACTGCAAGTCGATCGCTCAGCGGTACGACCTGTACGACCTCGCGGTGTTCCAGACCACGGTCACCTCCACCATCTGGAACGAGGCCGACGAGATGTGGGAGATCCGCACCGACCGGGGCGACACGATGCGGGCCACGTTCGTGATCTGCGCCAACGGCACCCTGGCCAAGCCCCGCCTGGCCAAGATCGACGGCATCGCCGACTTCAAGGGCCACAGCTTCCACACCAGCCGGTGGGACTACGACTACACCGGCGCCGACCTGGAGAAGCTGGCCGACAAGCGGGTGGCCATCATCGGCACGGGCGCCACCGCCGTGCAGGCCATTCCCCAACTGGGCAAGGCGGCGAAGGAACTGCTCGTCTTCCAGCGCACACCCAGCTCGATCGACATCCGCGACGACTGGGAGACCGACCCCGAATGGGCGGCCAACCTCGAACCGGGGTGGCAGGCCAAACGGCGGGCCAAGGCGGTGCGGGGCCCTCGCATCTCCGAGGAGCAAAAGGCCCGCCGAGCCGCGATGACCCGCGAGGAGAAGATCCAGCGCCAGGAGAACGCCAACATCGATGCCATGATGCGAATCCATCGTCGCATCGACGAGACCGTCGAGAATCCGGAAACGGCCGAGGCACTCAAGCCCTGGTACATGCTGATGTGCAAGCGCCCGTGTTTCCACAACGAGTACCTGCCAACGTTCAACCGGCCGAACGTTCGCCTGATCGACACCAGAGGCAAGGGCGTGAGCCAGATCACCGCCGCCGGCCCCGAGTTCGATGGCGAGCAGTTCGAGGTGGACCTCATCATCTACGCCACCGGCTTCGAGGTGCAGAAGACCGGCATCTACAACCAGATCGTCGGTGAAGGCGGCCTCGACCTCAACGACAAGTACACCGACGGCATCCGCACCGTGCTCGGCGTGCACTCAGCCGGCTACCCGAACTTCTACATCATGGGCGGCTACCAGGCGTTCTTCGCCTTCAACCTCACCGACGTGCTCAACAGCCAGGGCGAACACATCGCCGAGTGCATCGACTACGTGCGCCGCAACGGCCTCCACTCGATGGATCCGACGCCCGAGATCGAGGAGTGGTGGGTGCAACGGGTGATCGAGAACCGGGGCAAGACGAGCCGCAACAAGGACTGCACCCCCGGCTACTACAACTTCGAGGGAGCAGAGAACCGCCGCCAAGACGGCAACTTCAACGGCTCCATGCGCCAGTACCTCGATTTCATGGCCGACGTGCGAGCGAACATGACCGACAACTTCGTGCTCACGACGAGGAGCTGACATGCAGGACTTCGACGGCAAGGTGGCCGTGATCACCGGCGGTGCCAGCGGCATCGGGCTCGGCATGGCCCGGGCCCTCGGCGACGCCGGGATGCGGCTCGTGCTTGCCGACCTCGACGAGGCCGCCATGGCGGCGGCCTCCGCCGAGTTCACGGCAAAAGGTATCGAGGTGGTCACCGAGCGGTGCGACGTGTCGAGCCACGCCGAGATCCAGGCGCTCGCCGACACCACGATCGCGACCTACGGCGCAGTCCACGTGCTCTGCAACAACGCCGGCATCGGCATACCCACCCACACCCACCGGATGAAGTTGTCCGACTGGAAGTGGATCATCGACGTGTGCCTGTGGGGCCCGATCTACGGCATCGAGGTGTTCCTCCCGTTGATCGAGGAGCAGGGGGAGGGCCACATCAACGCCACGTCGTCGATGGCGGGGCTGATCGCACAACGCACGATGGGCGCCTACAACGTGGCCAAGCACGGCGTGGTGGCGCTGATGGCAACGTTGGAGCGCGAGCTCCGCAAGCGGGAGAGCCCCGTGCGGGCCTCCGTGCTGTGCCCCGGGCCGGTCAACACCGCCATCAACCGGCACTCCGTGGAGTACCGGCCAGGCCACACGCCACCGCCCGCCGACGCCCCGCCCACCAAGACGGCCCAGCGGATGCAGGAGCTGCTGGAGGCCGGCACCGATCCCGACGAGGTGGGGATCATGGTGCGCGACGCCATCGCGAACGAGGAGTTCTGGGTGCTCACCCACCCGCACTGGGTGAAGGCGGTGCGCAACATGGTGGACCGTATGGAGGACGACCGGGGCCTCACGAAGGCGTGACGGTGACGGTTCGCGCCTGGTGTCAGCCGGCGTCGCGGACGTACACGCCGGCCAGGTAGCTGCCTGCCTGGTCGATGCCGATGGCCAAGGCCACTGCGGTCTCGCCGTTCGTTTCGACGGTGATCGAGGGCATCTGTACCGCAGCTGCGGGCAGCTCATAGAGCTGGGGCTCGGTTGCGCCCGGCGCCAGCTCGTACACCCCCCGGCCGGTGCTGTCGCCGCTGTACACGTCGGTGCCGAGCAGGATCGTGCCGTTGATGTTGCCGCCCACCAGCCCGTAGGTGTGCGGGCTGCCCGGTGTGACCACGAACTCCGACCACGAGCCGGTTGCGACGTCGAAGGTGAGGTAGCCGAGGTCGATGAACTGGTTCTGCCAACACTCGGGGTCGAAGTCCTGGGTGTCGGGCGGTGGGTCGGTGTAGTCGGGGTCGGTCCAGTTGACCGAGCGGGTGGCGAAGGCGAGCAGCGAGTCGTCGGCGAACCCGACGGCGAGCAGGCGGTCGATCTCGAACGACTGCGACGCCACTTCGGTTCCGTCGGGCCCCGTGATCGTGACCTCCAACGGTGGCGGCTTGGTACAGGAGAACCCGATGGCGCACGCGTCCACGCTGTGCACGGCCACCGATCCGTCCAGCCGGTAGGGGCTGAGGAATTCGCAGTCGATCCGCTCGATGCTGCGGTAGGAGATCTGTTCGACCCAGCGCCAGCTCACGCCGTCGTCGGTCGTGTAACCGCCGTCAGTCGCGGAGCCGACGAACAGGCCCGATTCGGTCTGGGCGGTCCACGGTGCTGCCGGCGTGCCGACCGTGGCGACGACGGCGGCCAGGTCGCCCTCGGTCCACGAACGACCGTCGGTGGAGTGCCAGGCCCGAACGGTCGACCACGACGATCCGTCGCCGTCATCGCCGTCGTCGCTGATGGCCACGAACGTGTTGCCCACCACGTGCAGCTCGATCGCCTCGAAGGGACCATCGCCCTGCACCTGCAGGTCTGCGGTGGGCACCAGCTGCCACGGTGATGGGCCCGAGGTTGGCGTCGCCGTGGTGCCGGTTGGTTCAGCTTCGGAGGTGGCCGTGGTGTCGGCTGTGCTGCTCGGACCGGTTGCGAGCCCCTCGGGCTCGGGGGTGCATGCCGACACGATGACCGCCAGCGCACATGCGAACACGAGACGACGCATCGTCACTCCTCACACGCTGCGGCGTAGTTGATGGTCTGCTGCGAAAGTGCCCGCCCGGAGTCGGCGTTGCGGTCGGCCACCACGAGGTACTCCTGCAGGCCAGGCACCGGACCGACGGAGCGAAACAATCCCATCTCGTCGGACAACACCTCGGTGATCTCGCCCTGCGGATTGGAGAACTCGAGCGCCACAGTCCACTCGTAGAGCGGCCCGCAGGAGATGACCTCGATCGCGTAGCGGAACGAGTCGCCGGGGGCGATCCTCGTGCCGACGAAGTCGGGGGTTGCCAACTCCTCGACCGACGTGCCGCTGTTGTCGATCACGACCTGGGCGAATGACTGGGCCTGGAGATCGAACCGGAGGTACTCGGCCGCAGTACCTGCCCCGCCACAGCCGATGCCCGAGTCGACCGCCCAGTCGAGGCTCGGTTGTTCGTCTTGGGCGGCCACTGGGATCCGGATGTTCTCGAGGAAGAGATCGGTGTTGCCGTTGTTGCGGATCTGGATGTCGATCTCGGCTGGTCCGATCACCGCACCCCCGAGGCGGCTCGCCGTGCGCCGCGGATCCTCCTCGAACGAGAGGCTCGATTCGAGGGCATCGATCGTGAACCACTCATTGTTCGTGGCGATCGGCGGCCCCGAGCACTCACCGCCCGTCGAGGGCCAGCGGACGACGAGTTGCACCACGTCTTCGAGCGAGCCGGACGCCTGTGCGGCGGTGGTGACGGCGCCGGCGCCGCTGTCTGTGTCGCCGTCACCGCCGCCAGGACGGGTGACGAGAATCGACACCACAGCCAACGCTGCGGCGGCGACAGTCGCGAGGGCGCCGATGCCGGCCCAGCGGGAATCGGCGAGGCCGGCGAACCGCTCCGACGACGCCCCCGTCGATGTGGTGGGAAGCTCGGATGGCTCGTGGGCAGACGGGGCCTCCGACGCCGGGCGCGGCGGTACCGGGGCGCGATCGATGGGATCTGTGTGCCCTTCGTCTCCGTCTGCCCCTGCCATCCCTGCCAGTGTCCCCCGCCCGTGTGCGCAGCGCTGCGCAGCCTAGCCGCGCCACAGGGAGCGGTCAGCTGGCGTCGGCCCCCAGTGCGTCGAGCCACTTCTGCCACACCGGGCCGTCGGCCACCGCGGCGGCACCGGCATCGCCGTAGAGATACATCCACACCGACACAGCGATCTGATCGCCCATCCCCTCGGCCGCGATCAGCGCAGTACCGGGCGCTGGCTCGCTCACGAGGAGCGACAGCCGCCACGGGGTGGCGTCGACCACCTCACCAGCGAGCGTCGGCGCGCCGTCGCCAGCGACAACGATCTGGCTACCGATCTCGGGGTGACGGGCCAGGCCGAGCCCGGAGGTGAGCGCCGCCCAGGCGTCGTCACGACCGGTGGACCACATCGACGTCGGGATGATCGGCGTGGCGGCCTGGCCTGCGAAATGTGTGCAGTGCAGCTTGAGGTTGAGCAGGAACATCGTCCAACCGTCGGTCATGGCGTCGTACTGGGCGTCCCAGTCGTCGCCGGTACCGAAGCCGGAGTTGACGAGACGCACGATGCACGTGCCACCGTCCTGGGCCTCGACCGTCCACTCGAAGGCGAAACCCCCTGCGCCCTCGCCCCCGTCGAACACGATGCGGTTCGGTGGCTCCCAGCTCGCAACTCGACCCGGCACCTCCATTCCGGGGCCTTCTCCGAAACGGGCCGAGGCCGCGCCGCCGTCGCGCTCTTCGACCTGGTGCGGCACGTACCAGGAGGAGATGCCAGGGCCCGTGGCGATGGCGGCCCACACCTCCTCAGCGGTGCCAGGTACCTCAATGGACAATTCGATCGAACGCTCGTCGGTCATGGGCTCACGCTTTCGTGTGGGGTGTCTGTGTCTGAGTTGGTGGTGGAGGTGGAGCCGCCAGCAGGAGCGGGGTGGGCGGCCACCACGAGGCGATGCCATCGCCCATTGGGCGAGTGCTCGGTGTGGTAGCGGGCAACCAGGTCGGTGACCGCACCCGAGAGTTCGTCGGTGAACGCGGCCCGGTCGGCGGCGGAGGCAAACCGAATGTCGGCGGCGATCGTCAACGTGGCGAGCGACTTGTCAGCCCGTCGGGCTCGTCGGGCGAGGTCACCGACCTCGCTCACGATCCGGCCGGCCACGGCCACCAGGTACTGCGCCGACAGCCGATCGAGCTGCCGGGGGTCGGGGGCGGACTCGCCCATCACGTCGGGCGCCAACACGTACGACCGGGCGGACGCCACGAGCACGCGTTCGGTGAGACCGCGCCGGGGGCGCTCCTCCACGAAGTCGACGAGGCCGTGCTCCTCGAGGGTGCGGAGGTGGTAGTTCACCTTCTGCCGCGTCTCCCCGATCGCGGCCGCCACCGTGGTGGCCGATCCAGGTTCGGCGAGCGCCCCCAACACGCGGGCCCGCACGGGGTCCAGAGCGGCCAGCGCCACCCGGCGATCGTCGATCACGTCAACATCGAGCACGGCCGTCAGTTTCGTATTGACAAATGAATTTGTCAATACGCCTCCGGAGCCGCTCAGGTGATCCACACCACCAGATCCTCTCGGAGCAGCCGTTCAGACCGACGGGAACCGATGTCATTCGTCGACACGTGCAGTGGCCAACGCGAAGGAGGCGACAACGATGCGAATCACGCTGACTCTGATCGCCGCGTTGCTGTCGGCCTGCAGCCAGGAGGGAACCGCAACGGGGCGGGCCATCGACTCCGGCGTTGACGAGATCACGGCTGAGTCAACGACCGCGGTGGCGGTCGACGCAGAGGCGAACGCCGGGCCCGACAGCGACGGCGACGGCCCGGTGGATCCGGAACCGCTGTCGTGCCCACAGTCGGGAGCAGCCGACTGCGACGAGCCAACCGACCTCGCCCACGACGACCTGTGTGCCACTGACGCCCACACCGACGCCGACGCCGGGGCCGCAGCCGTCGACCGCGACGGTTCCATCGAGCGTCCGCACCTCATCGACGGCTCGGCCACGCTCACCACCACCGATGACGACACAGGCGAGATCTGGCACCTGCGGATCACGGCCGTCGACATGCTCTCCGGCCTCGACGACCCGCTCGTGAGCACCGCCTCCCCCGCCCCCGACACGATTCTCGACGACAACGTGCTCGTGGCCGTGGCCATTCACGCCGAACACGAAGCCGGTCCAGCCAACCTCACGTTCCCGCCGTTCAACGTGTTCGTGGTGGACGGCCAACGCCGCACCAGCGAGCAGCAGTACAACCTGGTGGTCCAGTGGAGCGACGGCCTGCGAGTGCAGCCGCCGACGCTCCCGAATGGCACGAACGGCGACTGGCGCGGCGTGTTCCAGGTCGAAGCCAGCGCCGTGGATGGGCTGCGCGTCGGCGTCAACCGCTACGGCGACGACCCCGCCTACTACGCCCCCTGCTGACCGGAGTTAGACACCCTAACTCACAGTGATAGTGTCACTCTCATGGACAGCACGGCACGAGTGGTGGTGATCGGGGGAGGCATCCACGGCGCCGCCCTGCTCTACCACCTGACCCTCGAAGGCTGGAGCGACGTGCTCCTCGTTGAGAAAGGTGAGCCCACATCCGGCTCCACCTGGCACGCCGCCGGCCAGATCACCCGCTCCGTCGGGGACTACACCACGGCCGCCTTCGCCGACTACGCAATCGAGACCTATCGACAGCTGCCGGAGATCACCGGCCGGGCCGTGTCGCTCCACCAACCCGGCGGCCTGCGGGTGGCGTTCACCGAGCTGGAGCTCGATCAGCTCAAGAGCCAGCTCGGAGTCGGCCGCTACCTCGGCTACCCAATCGAGTTGGTGAGCCCCACAGAAGCGGCTGAGATCAATCCCTTCTACGACTTCAGCGACGCCCTCGGCGCCATCTGGACAGAGGGGGAGGCCCACGTCGACCCGACCGACGCCACCATGGCCTTCCTCGCCGGGGCGCGAGCCAACGGCGCCACCGTCAGCCGCCGCAACCGGGTACTCGAGGTGAACCAGCTCCCAACTGGCGAGTGGTCGGTCGTCACCGAGCAGGGCACCGTCAGCTGCGAACACGTGGTGGACGCCGCCGGCTGCTACGCCCACCAGGTGGGAATGTTGAGCGGCTCTGAGTTCATCGTCCCCCAGGCCAACGTGCTCCACCACTACCTCGTCACCGAAGAGGTGCCCGAGTTCGCCGCCCGCGCCGAAGAGATGCCGGTGATGCGCGACAACCGCACCGCCGGCTACATCCGCCAGGAGCAAACGGCGGGCCTGATCGGCATCTACGAAACCCGTGGCGCCGAGACCATCTGGGACGACGGTGTGCCTTGGGAGGCGGAGAACAAGCTCTTCCCCGCCGACTTCGACAAGATCGCACCGTGGCTGGAGGAGGCCTTCAACCTGGTGCCGATCTTGGCCGAGGTGGGCATCAAGCGGGTGATCCATGGCGCCATCACCCACACCACCGACAGCCACATGCTGCTCGGCCCCGCTCCGGGCCTCCGCAACTACTGGCTCAACACCGGCTCGTCGATCGGCCTTGCCTGGGGCCCCGGTGCCGGCCGCGAGCTGGCCCGCTGGATCGTGCACGGCACCACTGAACTGAGCCTGCGCCACTACGATCCGCGCCGCTTCGCCTGGGCCACGCCGGAGTACATCCGCACCAAGTCGATCGAGGACTACGAGTGGATGTTCCGGGTGCACGCGCCGGGCGAAGAGCGACTGTTGGCCCGCCCCATGTGGACCTCCTCCCTGCACGACACCCTCACCAAGCGACGGGCGATCCACACCACGGCCTACGGCTGGGAGCAGCCCAAATGGTTCGTGCCCGACGATCAGCCCTTGGCCGATGCGCATGGCTGGCGCCGGCCCGAGTGGTTCGAGCCGGTGCGGGAGGAGTGCCGGGCCGTGCGCGAGCGCGTGGGAGTGATGGACCTCTCCGCCTTCGCCAAGTACGAGTTCGCCGGGCCCGACGCCGCCGCCTACGCCGATTGGATCTGCACCGGCACCGTGCCGAGAGTGGGCCGCATCGCCCTCAACTACGTGCTCACCGAACAGGCCCGAGTCGAAACCGAGGTCACCCTCTCCCGCCTTGCGGACGATCTCATCTACGCCATCTCCGGCCCTGTCGGCCATCAGCGTGACCTTGACTGGTTCACCCAGCACATCACCGGCCCCGACGGCACGGCGTTCGATGTGACGATCACCGACTGCACCCGCGACACCGGCGTACTCGTGGTGGCTGGCCCCAATGCCCGCCCCCTCCTCCAGCGCTGCGCCGAGGCCGACACCTCGTTCGCCAACGACGACTTCCGCTTCCAGGCCGTGCGCACCGTGCGCCTCGGCGGCGTGGAGTTGCGGGCGCTGCGTATCGGGTTCACGGGCTCGCGGGGCTGGGAGCTTCACGTGCCGATGGGCGACATGCCAACGGTGTACCAGGCGCTGTGGGATGCCTCCGGCACGGCCGACCACGCCGACGGCCTCGGTGATCTCGGCCTCGCCGATTTCGGGAGCCACGCGCTCAACTCACTGCGGATGGAGAAGGGGTACCTCACCCGCTTCGAACTCACCCACGACATCGGGCCGCGCCAGGCCGGCGTCGACCGCTGGCTGAAGGTGGACAAGGGCCCCTTCGTGGGGAGCGACGCAATCGGCCCGGCGCCATCGGGTGATGATTGGCAGCTCGTCTACCTCGACGTCGATGTGCCGGACGGGCCCCAAGCCGCCGACTGCGTCGGCGGAGAAGGCGTGTTCCACGGGGAGACCCCGGTGGGCATCACCACCTCGGGCGGCTACGGCTACACGGTGGCCCGCAGCCTCGCCTTCGCTTATGTGAGTGCCGATCTCGCGGCGGCGGGCACGGAGCTCTCGGTGCTGATCCTCGGTGAGCAACGCCCCGCCCGTGTGCTGGATGGCCCAGTGTGGGACCCCGACAACCAGGAGCTGCTCGGCTGATGGCCCCGCCCGCTGCCACCACAGCCGCGAACAACTCGCCCCCGCATCCGCTCGACGCGACGACCGTGATCGAGGTCGCCGGTGAGCTCGTCGATCAGATCGGACCGGAGGCACTCTCGCTCTCCGGCATCGCCCGCGAACTCGGCGTCACCCAACCAGCCCTCTACCGCCACGTGGACGACCTCGCATCGCTGTGGCGTGGCCTCGGCCTCGCCACCCGTGCCCTACTCGCCGACCACCTGGCCGACGCCGCAGTCGGCCTGAGTGGCCCCGAGGCCATGAAGGCCGTGGCCGGCGCCTGGCGCCAGTTCGCCCGCCGCCATCCCGGCCGCTACCGCTCCACCGATCGCTACGCGGTGGCCGGCGACGCCGACCTCGAACAGGCCGCCAACCGAACGGTCGGGGTACTGGAGAAGGCCCTGCGAGGCTTCGACCTGCCCGACCACGAACGCCGCCACGCCGCCCACTCACTGCGCAGCGCCCTCCACGGGTTCGTGATGTACGAACTCAGCGACGGCCACCCCGATCCCGACCATCTCGACACCTCGTTCGACCGCATGGTCGAGCACCTCAGCACGGCCTTCGCTGCCATCGACCGCTGACCGATCCACCATGAGCTCACGTCCCCTCCCCTCATCAGCTCGGGCCATCGTCGTCGGCGGTGGCATCGTCGGTGCCTCTGTCGCCTATCACCTCGCCGAACGCGGCGTCGACGACGTGATCGTGCTCGAACGCCACGAACTCACCGGCGGCACCACCTGGCACGCCGCGGGCCTCGTGGCCCAGCTGCGTTCCACCGAGAACCAGACCAAGCTGGCCCGTTACAGCCTCGAGCTGTACGCCCGCCTGAAGGAGGAGACCGAGCAGGATCCGGGGCTCCGCCAGCCAGGTGCGCTCACCCTCGCCGGCAGCCCCGAGCGCTGGAACGAGATCCGGCGTACGGCGGCCATGGCTCGCTACCTCGGGGTCGAGGCCACCGAGATCAACCCGGCCGAGGTGGCCGAGCGCTTCCCCCTCGTCGACACCGACGGCCTCCACGGTGCGATCTGGCTGCCCCAGGATGGGGTGGTCGGGCCGTCCGACTGCACCATGGCCCTGGCCCGTGGGGCCCGCAACCGGGGCGCACGGATCCACGAAGGCGTCGGAGTCGACCGGCTGCTGTTGGACGGCACTCACATCGTGGGGGTGGAGACCGACGGCGGTCACCAGATCACCGCCGACCAGGTGGTGCTGGCCTGCGGGCTCTGGACCCGCCATCTCGCCGCCACGGCCGGGGTGGAGGTGCCGCTGATGGCGGCCGAGCACCACTACGTGGTGACCGAACCGGTCCCCGGCCTCGACCCCGGTTGGCCGGTGGTGCGCGATCCCGACCGATGGGCCTACTACAAGCCCGAAGCTGGTGGGGCCCTGCTCCTCGGGCTGTTCGAACCAGTAGGTCGACCCTGGCCCGCTGCTGGCCCGCCGCCCACCGATCGACCGTTCATCACGATGGATCCCGACGCCGACCACCTGGCCGAGTGGCTGGTGCCGGCCATGGACCGCGTCCCCGCCCTGCACGACGCCGGCCTCCGGCTGTTGTTCGACGGCCCGGAGAGCTTCACCCCCGACGACGCCTACATCCTTGGTGAGGCGCCGGGCCGTACGGGGTTGTTCGTGGCCGCCGGCTTCAACTCGATCGGCATCCAGTCGGCGGGGGGCGCCGGGATGGCGCTCGCCCACTGGATGACCGAGGGCGCGCCTCCGTTCGATCTCCACGACGTTGACATCCGCCGCTTCGAGCGGTTCCAGAACACCGAGGCCTACCTGCGGGCGCGCACCACCGAAGTGCTCGGCCTGCTCTACGCGTCACACCACCCCCACCGCACCTACGAGACGGCCCGCGGTATCCGGCGTACCCCGATCCACGAGCGGCTGGTGGACGCCGGCGCCTGCTTCGCCGACCTCAACGGGTGGGAACGCCCGATGTTCTTCGCCCGCCCCGACCTCGGGGTCAAGGCCGAGCACCACGACGGCTGGGGCATCGGCCAGTGGCACGCCGCCAACGGCGCCGAGCACGCGGCAGTACGCGAGCGGGTGGGTCTGTTCGACCTCACCTCGTTCGCCAAGTTCTCCGTGCAGGGGCGTGACGCCGCCGACGTGCTCGACGTGTTGTCGGCGGGTCCGGTGAACGGCGACATCGGCCGCTCGGTCTACACCCAGTGGCTCAACCCGGCGGGCGGGATCGAGGCCGATCTCACCGTGAGCCGCCTCGGCGAGGAGCACTTCTGGGTGATCGGGGGTGCTGGCACCCGCCGTCGCGACCTCGACACGTTGGAGCGAGCGGTGGCCGGCCGCAACGCCACCGTGACCGACGTGACGTCGGGCTGGGCCTGCCTGGCCGTGATGGGCCCTGAGTCGCGGGCGCTGCTGGCCGGGCTCACCTCGGCCGACCTTGGCGACGAGGCGTTCGCGTTCGCCACCAACCGCGAGATCGACATGGCCGACACGCTGGTGTTGGCCAACCGGATGAGCTACGTGGGAGAACTCGGATGGGAGTTGTACGTCCCGTCGGAGTTCGCCGTGACCGTGTTCGACGAACTACGCCGGGCCGGCGCTGCCTACGGCCTGGAACTCTGCGGCTACCACACCCTCAACTCGCTCCGGCTGGAGAAGGGGTATCGGCACTGGGGCGACGACATCACCCCGGACGACACCCCGATCGAGGCGGGCCTCTCGTTCGCGGTGGCCTGGGACAAGGACGCCCCGTTCACCGGCCGCGCCGCAGTCGAGGCCCAGAAGGCATCAGGGGCCACGCAGCGCCTCGTGCAGGTGCAGCTCGTGCAATCCGACGGGCCCGACGCCCAGCTGCTCCACCACAATGAGCCGCTCTACCGCAACGGCGAACGGGTGGGTTACATCACATCGGGCATGTGGGGCCACACGGTCGGCGCCGCCGTGGGGATGGGGCTCGCCGTCCGAGGTGAACGGGTGGATGCGGCCTGGGTGAACGACGGCACCTGGTCCGTCGAGCTGCCCGGGGGCGAGGTTCCAGCGCTCGTGCAGCTGCGGCCGTGGATCCGCTGAGCCGGGGCCTGACCACACCGACCGCAAGAGTCTCTTACTGTTCGCTAGACCTACTAACTTCTGCGATCTAGTCTGGCTGACATGCTGAAGATCCACTGGTTTCTCCCGACCGGCGGCGACTCCCGCGACGTGTTGCCCGACGAGGTGGACGCCCACTGGCGAGCGCCGTCGCACGACTATCTGGCTCAGATCGCCATGGCCTGCGACCAGCTCGGCTACGACGCGATGCTCACTCCGTGCGGCACCGGGTGCGAGGACGCATGGCTGGCCACGGCGTCGCTCATTCCCCGCACCGAACGGATCAAGTTCCTGGTGGCGTTCCGGCCCGGTTTCTTGTCGCCGACCCTGGCGGCACAGATGGCGTCGACCTATCAGCGCATGTCGAATGGGCGCCTGCTGATCAACATCGTGACCGGGGCGGAGCCTCGCGAGCTCAACCGCTTCGGCGACTGGCTCGACAAGGACGGGCGCTACGAGCGCACCGGCGAGTTCCTCCAGATCATGCGGCAGGCGTGGACCGACACGCCCTACGACTTCGAGGGCGATCACTTCCACGTGGCTGGGGCCACCACCCGCGAGGTGCCGGATCCGGCGCCGCCGATCTACTTCGGTGGCGCGTCACCCGCGGCCAAGAAGGTGGCGGCGGCGAACGTGGACGTGTACCTCACCTGGGGTGAGCCTCCGCAGATGGCCGCCGAGCGAATCGCGGCCGTGCGCGATCTCGCCGCCGAGCAGGGCCGGGAGCTGACCTACGGGATCCGGTTCCACGTGATCGCTCGGCCCACCTCGGAAGAGGCATGGGCCGTGGCCAACGGCATGCTCGCCCACATCGACGACGATGCCATCGCCGCCGCCCAGGCCGACTTCGCCACCACGATGTCGGAGGGCCAGAAACGCATGGCCGACCTGCACGGCGGCTCGCGCGACAACCTCGAGATCCATCCCAACGTGTGGGCCGGCATCGGCCTCGTGCGGGGCGGAGCTGGAACCGCACTCGTCGGCTCCTACGACGAAGTCGCCGATCGCATCAGCGAGTACGCCGACCTCGGCTTCAGCGAGTTCATCATGTCGGGCTATCCCCACCTCGAGGAGGCGTACTGGTTCGGTGAGGGCGTGCTTCCGGTGCTGCGGAGCCGTGGCCTCGTTGCCGAAGACCCGAACGCCCGGGCCACGAACGTGTTCAGCTTCCGCTGACCTCGTTGCCGGCTGCGGCGTGGATCGTGGCCACCAACCAGCTGGCAACGTCGTGCCGATCCAGGGTGCGATCGAGTGTGGCCAGTGCCTCGTCCACCGGAGCCTGCCCGATCCGCTCGACCCTCGATCGGTAGAGCGACGCCGCCAACGGGGCCTCGAACTCAGGATGGCCTTGGACAGTGAGCACGTGGTCGTCGACGGTGAACCCGGCCACCGCGCACCGCGGCGCAGTGGCGAACAGCTCTGCCCCCGCCGGGAGTTGGAGCACCTGGTCCTGATGGCTGGCGATGAGCCGGAACCGTTCGGGGGCGTCAACGTGCGCCGACTCACCCTCCACCTCGTAGTCGATGGCACCGATGTTCCAGCCTCCGTCGAACTTGGCCACCGGCGCACCCATGGCCTGGGCGACGAGTTGGTGACCGAAGCAGATCCCTGCCAGCGGTGTGCGCCGGTCGAGGGCCTCGGCCGTCCACGTACGCAGCCGATCGATCCAGGGGTCGTCGTCGTACACGCTCTGGCGTGAGCCCGGGATGACCCAGCCATCGCAGTCGGCGTGGTCGGGCAGCTCGTCGGCCGTGCGGGCATCGACCATCACCAGCTCGGCCCCCGCTGGCAACTTCGGTTCGAGGAGGCCCGAGAAGAGCACGTCGTAGTCACCGGCGATCGACCGGTGAGGCTCGTCGATCGAGTCGAGCAGGAACACGCCGATACGCCGGGTCACGCCACCAATGTACGCCAGCCCCGCCGACGGGTCCGCCTCCACCCGAGGATCGTGGACGGAGTCTGAACAGTGTCAAGATATGGTGGTACGCTCTGACCATGGCTCGTGCCACCTACCACCACGGCGATCTACGTCGGGCGCTCATCAGCGCCACCGCACAGCTGCTCGCCACCAAGGGCCCATCGGGATTCAGCCTTCGAGAGGTGGCCCGACAGGCCGGGGTGTCGCCCGCGGCGCCCTCCCACCACTTCGGCAACACGCAGGGGCTGATCACCGCCGTTGCCACCGAGGGATTCGAGCGACTCAACGCCGCGTTCGACGCCGTGGACGACGACCTCTCTCCACATGAGCGGCTGGTGGCACACGGCGTCGCCTACGTGGATCTCGGTATCTCGGCCCCGGGCCACATGGCGGTGATGTTTCGCCACGACCTGCTCGACACCGACGACGAGGCCTACGTCGCCACCGCTCCGGGGGCGTTCCGCCGGATCTCAGCCGTGGTGGACGCAGCGTTGGCCGGCTCCGACTCCGGTGCGGATCGCGCGGTCGCAACGAGATCGGTGTGGGCCACCTGCCATGGGCTCGCGCATCTCTACCAGTCCAAGGCGGCGTCGCTCGCTGACGACGCCGAACTCACCTACCTCGTGGAGCACGCGATGTCGATCGCCTATCTCGGAATGCGGGCGGTGCCTGGCCGGCAGGCCTGAGCGGTCAGAACCACAGCGGCTGCGCCCGACGGCACAGCTCGCTGAACAGCGGTACCAGGTCGGCGTCCTCCTCGTCGAGATCCACGTCGCAGGTGAACATTCGATCTACGTCGGGCGACCACCGGCCGCTGAGCACCGACGTCGTGAGCGAGTCTGCACTCACCACGACGCGGCCCTCGGGCTCGTCGAACGACTCGTCGCTCGTCAACGTGGCGCCCTCGGCGATCAGCGTCGAGAACCGCTCCGCCCAATCGTCGGTCACTTCGCAGGAACCCTGGCAGGCGGCATTGAACGACATCTCGGTGAAGAAGCCGATGCTCGACGATACGGGCGGGTCGTAGTCAACCCCGAAGAAGGTGCTCGCCTCCCAGCCCTCGGGCACGAGCACGACGGCGAGGTACTGGCCGGGGTTGTCGTCGGCCTCCAGGTCGAGCGTCACCTCCTCGAGGCCGGTGATCCGGCCGTCGTCGGGCAACAGAGCAGCGAGATCGGCCTCGACTGCTGGCGCCGCCGGCACCCGACTCACCTCTGGATCGACCTCTGTGCCATCGCCGAACGCGTCGCCGTCATTGCTGGCGCCCTCGTCGTCGAGATCGTCGAAGGTGAAGTCCGAGTCTTCGAGATCGTCGAAGTCGGCGGCGGCCATCATGAACGCCGCGGCGAAGAGCGACGAGGCGAAGGCATCCACCACGCCACAGCGACCTTCGGCATAGAGGCCGAGGCCGGCGATGTCAGCGAACAACTGCGTGGCCTCTTCGTCGGTCGGGGCCTCGTTCTCCTCAAGGGCCTCGAGGCGGGCGAAGGCATCGGCGTGCTCGGGAATGACGAGCGTCGGATCGGGCTCGCTGTCACCCAGACCAGCGCCGTCATCAGCGGCGAGGGCCTCGCAGTAGGCGTCGTCGGTCTCGGGCTCCCACATCGTGAGCATGCCGGCGAGAGCCCGGAACTCTCCCACGTCTTCGGCGTCGCATCCCTCGGCGGTGTCGGCGAAGGCCGACAGATCCGACCCGAGCGTCGGATTGGCCTCCAGCACAGTGAACACGTCGGTGAAGGTTTCGCCGTCGATGGCCACCCCGACCTCTTCGAGCGCCTCGAAGCTGTCAGCGAGACCAGGCGGCGCCACGGCCACGAGATCCTTGACGTCCTCCGACATCAATGCCTCGCAGATCGCCGGATCGAGGTCGGCCACTGCGGCCGCCCCATCGCCATCGGCCTCGGCTGCCTCGTCGTCGGCCTCGCTGTCGGCGTCACCGGCTGCAGTTCCGGTTGAGTCGTCGGTGGTGGCGCTGCCATCG
The DNA here is from genome assembly GCA_039029735.1 of Actinomycetota bacterium. Classification (GTDB taxonomy): domain Bacteria; phylum Actinomycetota; class Acidimicrobiia; order Acidimicrobiales; family SZUA-35; genus CADEDH01. Next base: position 159,530 of record JBCCFL010000007.1, read on the forward strand.
TCGGAGTCGGTTGAGCCACAGGCGGACGCCACCAACACGATCGTGAATGCGAGCGCGAGAAATCGAAGAGCGCGGGTCATGCTGCGAGTATCGGCCGTGGATCGTTGCGTGTGACGTCACCGACCGATGTCACAACGAGTTCGACGCATCCTCGCAACCTGCAGCCCAGAGCGGGCGGCACCTAGCATGCGGCCATGGTTCGACTGAGCGACCTCCACCCCACCGAGGCTGAGCACATGCGGGCGAGGGCCGCGGCGATGGAGCGCATCGAGCCTGGGCCATGGCTGACGGCCCCGCCACTGGCGGAGGCCACGGTGGCGATCGTGTCGACCGCCGGGCTGCACCGCCGCAGCGACGAGCCATTCAAGCCGGGCGCCATCGACTACCGCCTGCTGCCGGGCGACGTGGACTTCGCCGACGTGGTTGTGTCGCACGTGAGCACGAACTTCGATCGCAGTGCCTTCCAGCAGGATCCGAACATCTGGTTCCCGCTCGACCGGCTGCGCGCCATGGTGGCCGACGGCGAGGTGGGCGGCGTCGCCCGCTGGCACTACTCGTTCATGGGGGCCCAGCCGAATCACGCCGCGCTCGCCCCCGCCGGTGAGGAGGTGGGCCGGCTCCTCGCCAACGACGGGGTGGACATCGCTCTCCTCGTCCCGGTTTGACCGATCTGCACGGGCGCGGTCGGCGCCCTCTCCCACTACATCGAGCGGGCGGGCGTGGCCACCACGTCGATCAGCCTGATCCGCGAGCAGAGCGAAGCCGTTGGCCCACCCCGAGCGCTGTGGGTGCCGTTCGCGCTGGGGCGTCCGCTCGGTTCGTCCGACGATCCTGAGTTCCAGACGAACGTGCTCCGGGCCGCGTTCGGGTTGCTCGACTCAGCGACTGAGCCAACGATCGAGGACTACCCCGTCGAGGCGCCAGAGGAGGCCGGGCCCGAGGCCTGGTCGTGCCCGCTCAACCTCCCGATGCCGGAGGCGACATCGCTCACCGACCGGTTGCTCGCCGAGGTGGCCCGCCTGGCCCCGTGGTCGGCGGAAACTCGAACGGCCCGGGGCCGCACCTTGTTCGGGGCCACCGGAGCCGAGCCCGATCAGGTCGAGGCTGTGGCCCGAGCACTCGGCGAGATCGCCGACAGCGGTGAGGCGACCCTGGCACCCGACGTCGGGATCGACTGGGCGTTCGAGATGCCCGTGCTCGTCCGTCATCTCGCGGATGACCTCCGCACCTTCTATCACGAGGCAATCGCCGCCCAGCCCGGCCCGGGGGCGCCCAACCACGAGGCCCTCACCGCGTGGATCTTCGGGGGCACCGCGCTGGGCGAGGCGCTCCAGGCCGTGGCCGACCACCTGACGGCACTCGACACCCCGATGGCCCGGCTCACCCGGGGCTTCCTCATTCCCGAGGGGCACTACAAGGGCGGCAGCGCCTTCTGAGTCGTCGAACCGCAATGTAGGTCGATCCCCACAGGCGCCGGCCTCGCCTATCGTTGCGACGACACGCATCGCGACGGACAAGGAGGCCACGTGATCACCGTCACCCAGCTGAGCGATCTGCACGTCTCCCCTCCAGGCTTCCGCGGGTACGGCGGGCTGGCCCCCGACACCGCCGAGTCCTTCGCCGCAGCCGCAACCCATGCGTTCGATGGAGCGACTCGCACCGAGCTCGCAGTGGTGACCGGAGACATCGCCGATCACGGAGCCGCTGAGGAATACGAGATCGCAGCCGAGCGGCTGGCGGCGATCCCGGTGCCCACCTCGATCCTCCCGGGGAACCACGACTTCCACGCCCCGTTCCACGGGCGCCTCGCCGGCGCATCGGTGTCGACCAGCCGAGCCGAGCGCCACGGCCCGTGGCTGTTCCTCTTCCTCGACTCGAACGCCGATGGCCGAACCCTCGACGACCTCGGACGGCTCGTCGACAACGACGATCGCATCATGGCCAGCGGCAGCCTCGGCGCCGCCGAGGTGGCCTGGGCCGACGAGCTGATTGGCGCGTCGGATGCCGAGCATGTGTGGCTCTGGGTACACCACGCCCCCGGCGCATCGGGCGCGTTCGACAAGCCCGACTTCACCGCGGAGTTCGAGGGCCTCGTGGCTCGCCACCCCCACATCCGGGGAATTGGGGCCGGCCACACCCACACGAACGAACAGCCGACGGTTGCCAGCCGGCCGGTGCACATCTGCCCGTCGCTCACCCTCAACTTCGACGTGCAGGAGTGGACCACACTGCCACCCGGCTACCGCACGTACTCCTTCGCCGACGACGGCACCGTCCACTCCGACCTTCACCTCCTCGACGACGAACGCTGGCCCCGGATCCCCCTTCCTGAGCCAGTGGTGCAGTTCTTCAAGGCTGAGATCGGCTGGGACGAGATGCAGGCCGCCGTCGGACTCGACCTCAGTCACTGATCGGCGGATCACATGAACGAGACCAACGCCCCCGATACGACGAACGGCTGGCAGACGATGCTGTTGCCCGTCCACGCCGATGAGGTGGCGCCCGACGGATCGAACGTGCGGAAGCTCGTCGCCCTCGACCGGGCGAGTATGGCCCACTTCCGTTTGCCTCCGGGAGCCACCTCGACGGCGGTGGCGCACCACTCGATCGAGGAACTCTGGTACGTGGTCGGCGGCCGGGGCGAGATGTGGCTCGGCACCGACGACGGCGACGAGATCGTCACCCTCGAACCCGGGCTCTCGATTGCGATCCCGCCGAAGGTCGGCTTTCAGTTCCGAACCGTCGGCGTGGCTCCCCTCGAGATCGTCGGCGTCTCGAACCCACCCTGGCCTGGTGACGACGAGGCCTACGAGGTCGAAGGCGTTTGGCCGGCCGACTGACGCTGCTGCCCGTGGACACGCCGGCTCCCAGATGACCCACCGAACCGGATCGCCTATGGTTCACCAGGGCAGGGAGGACGACAGTGAGCGCCGAACTTGTCTCGTTGCGACCCTTCGCCCGAATGGGCGTGGTCACCGCCGCCGCCACCGACCCGGACACGTTCGGACCCACAGGCCATCATGTCCGGTGGTTCGTGTCGGCCGCGGCAGGTTTTCCTGCGTCGGGTTTCACCGTCCGCCATGTCGACGACGCATTGTGGGACGCGCGTCGCCGTGACATCGAAGAGGTCGCTGACCTCACTGGGGCGACAGGGTGGACATCTGAGCTGAACTGGGCCGGACGGGATCGCCATCATCCCGTGCACGCCAGTGCGGTCGTTCTCTCGACAGCTGACGCTGATCTCGAGCCAACGTCGAGCGGGCTGCGCGTTCGCCGCCGCGGCTCGGGCCGCCACCTGTTGATCCACTTCACCGAACCCGTGATCGCAGTCCGATTGACGTTTCGAGGCATCGGCGCTGATCGCACGACTCGGGGCCGTGACACCCGCAACCGCTCGACACCGCGTATCGACGTGCGACACGGGGCCGCCCAGATCGAAACAGTGGAACTCACCGAGACCGTGACGATCGAACGTCCGGGCATCACCGATCTCCTGATTCCCAACTCCGTCGAGGCGATCGCGTCCCTTCGGTTCGTCCGAGAGCTGGCAGCAGCCGAGTTGGCGCACAGGGAAGGAGCACAGCGCGCCCATCTCGAGATCCCCGCCGGTGCCGCGGCCGCGTTCGATCTGTCGCTGGTGGAGAAGGGGATCCGCAATCGGCTCTTCGCCGGCAACAGCCTCAACGATCTCGTGTCCCGCTACCCAGCAACGCAGGTCAACGAGCTGGTCACACATCTGAGATCCACGATCGGCAGGCCGGACCACACGGTGGCGATCCCCGAGGCACACGGCCGAGCCCCTGCCAAGGTGAATGTCCTCGACCACATCAGGCTCGCCACCCTCGATCCGAACCTGGCGCGGATGACGGCCACCTACTGGGTGGATCTCGAACCCAAACCTGGTCTCTACGTGATCCAGGGCGATCACGATGATCCGGCAAAGACAATCTCGTTGGGATTCGCGTTCAGCCGGCACGCTGCTGAGCCACCGAGAATCGAAGCTGTGGTGGCAGAACAGCTACCGGGAGTCGAGTTCCGGGGCTCCACGCCGCTGGGACGTGCGGGGCTCACGGTACGCCGCAGCACTCCCCCGCTCAGCAACACCTCGACCATGGCAATGCTCGACGTCCGTCGCCACCGGGGCGGTCGGACCGAGTGGCTCACCGAGAAGCGCATCCAGCTCGCGACTGCTGACGGCGATCGGGTATTCACCGACAGGCAGCTTCCCGTACCCGGGTCGTACTCGTGGTCGGTGTCGCCGGTGGACGTGTTCGGCCGCGTCGGGCCGCCCGCGGACACCGCCGATCTCGCCATGGTCGACCTCGAACGACCGATCCCGCCCAAGCATCTCGTTGCATCTGTGGAGCAACACGGTGCACCGTGGCTCGACCCGAGCCGCCGACGCCCCGAGGACCGTACCGGCGTGATCCGGGCGACAGCCGAACTCGGTGAAGCCCAGTGGGTGGTCGCACCCGACATCACCGAACTGCGGTGGTGCTGGCGACCCGACCCGGACGGCGCTGCCGACCGCTCCCCCTCGGCATGGCAGGTGATCCACAGCTCCAAGGTGGCCCCACCCGACGGCCAACGGATCGTCTTGGGCGGCACCGCTCGCCTCACCAGCTACAACCTGCCCGTCGCCCACGCCGCCGTGCGCGACTCAGCGCCTGATGCAGCGCTTCGCGCTCGACTCGACCCCGCAGTTCGAGCGGCCGAGGACGCACTCCCCCCTGAGCAAGACCTGGTCGAGGTGCTCCTGAACACCGCGCTCTTCGAACCTGACTTGTTCACGGGTTGTCGGATCGAGATCGGCGGCACCATCGTGCCGATTCTCGGCAGTACTGCCGGGGTTGCCCACGACGACGACACAACGAGCGATCGCCGGCTCACCGCTCGACTGTTCGTGCCCGTCATGGCTGCCACGAACGCAATCACGGGTGCCACCGTGCTCTCGGTGACGCATCATCTCGGCCTCGACTGGAGCCCCGGGTTGGAGGCCGAGTCAGGCGACGGCGAGCTACCACCCCCGCTCATTGCGGTCCCCCTCGCCGCCGGCCCGTTGCCGGATGACCGCGCTGAAGGCGGCGACCTCGCCATCGACCTCCGATTCGCTCCGTCCACAGGATCGCTCCCGGTCCCGCAGAGCCACGACGACGCTCAGGGAGATTCCACCCCCACCACGATCGTGGGCCGAGTGGTCGCCGATCACCATGGAACGGCTGGCCCGGCGGCCTCGACCACCCGCACGGTGCTCATCCGAGTACGCCCCGACGATGCGAACCAGCTGCTCCAGATCGAGCGGCTCGGCCTCGAGATCGAGGCCGTCGCCCGCCATCACCGTCCGCTGGTGATGCCCAAGACGACTCTCGGACTCGACGGTGCTCCTGGCGACATCGACGTCGATCTCCACCCGGCTGATCGGTTTGCGACGATCTGGATCTCAGCGTTCACCGTCGATCGAGGTGGCATGGAGTCTGCTCAGGTCGCGACCCCGGCCGAGATTCGTGCCGTGCGTCCACCTCCAGCGGTCGAGATGACTCCGCCCTATCCCGAGCGGGAGGGGTCCGACGCTGAGAACGGTCAGCTGTCACTGCCGGATGTGGATGGTGAGTCGACCGTTGCCATTGCCTGGGCAACTGCCGATGCCGGCACCCTTGCACCACACGTCCGCTACGAGCTCGGTCGAGCCCTGGCATCCACGATCATCGCAACCGATCGAGCGCGTTGGGCTCGCGGCGGCGACCTCGACGCTCAGATCCCGCTGGGTGTCGTGCCGGGGCACGCCATCGACCTCGAACTCCAACACGGGTACGAGACCCTTCCGAACGGTCTCGTGCGTGTCGTCGCCACGGTCACGACGTCGGCCGAACGGGCCGCAGTGACCGCCCTCACCAGCGGCCGAGCACGGGTCGGAACCGGCCCGACAGCACGTCATCATCGCCTGGTTGCTGTTGCACCAGTGAACACAGTCGACGCGACGGCCGGGGCCACCGCCGCGGTCGAGATTCTGATGCGGCCCTCCGTCGACGCAACGGTGCTCGCCTCCGATCCAAGCCCGTCGACGTGCCGGCTGGAATCCTCCCCCGACTACTCAGCCGTGCTCGGCGACGACGACCGACTCCGGCAACTGGCCGACGTGACGGGCGGCGGCGCTGACGATGGGAACGACCAGGCCTTCGGGTTGGTGACGTCCATCGCCGTCCCGGCCCGTCGATTCGTTGATCGTGCGCCAGGGCGGGGGCGTAGCCGCTTCTTCTACAAGGTCCGGGCAGTGTTTCCGGGTGAAGCCCGTTCGGCGTGGTCGCCGAGCAGTGTGGCCTTCCATCAGGTGGACGCGGTGCCCGCCGAACCGCCGAGTGACCTCCTCATCTCCCCCGCCTCGGGAACGGCATCGTTCCGACTGCCCGACGATCCACTCGTGATCGGCGTCGGAGTCACCGTCGAGTCTGGCGATGAGCACACGGAGTACCGCTACGAAGCTGACAACGGCGATCCCGCTTCCACCCTCCGCCCAGCCAGGATCACAACGAGGCGCGGCCTTCTCGATCTCGCCACCGTGGTGGGATCCGCGGCGTTCGATGACCCAGGGGCAGCGCCGGTGGCCGGGGTGTACCCGGCCACCGTCGATCGCTCAGCCCCAGCTCCAGGCGCCAACCTCCTCGACGACGGATCCGTCCCACGCTCGATCTCGCTCGGAACCGAACTCGACGGTGTGCCTCTTGCGATCCGGTTGGCGTCGACGAGCTCGACCGAACAGTGGCTCGAGGCCATCCCGGGCCGATACGAGATCGATCTGCCAGCCGAGCTCGGCGCCGCCAACGCCACGGCAGACCCTCCTCCACCAGGCGCGGTCCGCTACCGAATCCGAACGCTGAAGCGCGTCGACGTCGCAGGCACGTTCATCGACGTCGACTCCGACGAAATCACCATCGACGCACCGAGGACGATTCATGCTCTGGGAGGCTGACCTCGCCCGCTACCCGCTGGTGCTCTGCGGCCCGATCCTCCGGCGAGTCACACCGACCAGCGTTGCCGTGTTCGTGGTGCTGACCGAGCACCGGTGGATCCAGCTCCGGCTGTACGACGCACCCACCACCTTCCACGACGACCAGCCGGTGCGGGTGGGGCCGATCGTCGACACCGTGCGCCTCGGTGAACACTTCTTCGTTGGGCTGGCCACACTCGATCTCGCCGCGGGCGAGTCGCTCGACCAGGGCGCTGCCTACGCCTACAACGTGTTCTTCCACACGTCACCCACCGGCACGACACCTGAGGAGTCTCTGGCCCAGCACGACCTGCACCTCCTCACGCTCGACAATCCTCACCGGATCGGATTCGGGCACGAGCAGCTGCCGTCGTTCGTGGTGCCGCCGGGTGATCTCGCCGAACTGCGCATCCTCCAGGGGTCATGCCGCAAACCGCACGGAATGGGCATCGACATGCTCGCATCGTTCGATGACGTGCTCGCCGACGGCGACGCTCCCCGCGCAGATCGACCACACCTACTCATTCTCGGTGGCGACCAGATCTACGCCGATGATGTGTCCCCGCCACTGCTTCGTATGATTCACGACGCCTCGCAGGTTCTGCTCGGATGGCACGAGGAGCTCGACGGCACTGCTCCTCATGCACCGTTCCCACCGGCGGTCTCCACTCTCGAGACCCGGCTTCACGAGTGGATCGACGAGCGAACCCAAGACGATGGAGCGTGGGCGACCGACGCCACCAAAGCCGACGTGATCGATGCGTTGAATCAAGTCGTTGCCCTGCTCGACGACGCCATCGCCAATGCCACCTTCAGCGACAGCTCCCTTCGCAACCAATGGCAGCGAGCAAAGCTCCGAACCAGCCTCTTCGTACTCAAGACAGCCGTCGAGCGGGCGATCCAGGAGGCCGACCTGCCGGCCGGCACCGCCGAGACGGCCAGGGACGCCCTCGACGCATCGCTCGGCGGTATCGAAGACTGGCTCGAGACCTACGAACAGATCTTCCTGCCGCTGGCCACGAACCGGGAGTGGGGCCGCGTTGCGCTGATGAATGATCCGGCCGAGCTACCCAAGCTCGCCGAAGTCCGCGATCGGCTGGGCGCACTGGCCGACTCTGCCGGTACTGATGTCGCGCCCCTCATCGACGAGTTCGTGGCCGCCTTCGATTCGGGCCCCGACGGAGACTTCGACAGCGCCGATGCTCGTGCGCTACGAGATTCGGCAGTGGCGCTGGGCGCCGAACTCGCCCAACACGGCCTCCTCGGAGCTGCGGAGATCAAGGACCTCGCCGGTCGGTACAAGAACCACTTCTTCCCCGGCGAGCGCGAGAACGGGCACTACCGCCCGAGCAGGATCTCGGCTCCCCAACGAGGCCTCGAGCTCAAACAGTTCGCGTCGATGACGAGCGACGCTATGGACGCTCACCTCATGTTCTTCGGTGAGTTCCTGCTGATGTATGTGTTCGCCTGGTCCGATGCGGTGTGGCCGCAGATCGGAACCGGCACGAACCGTCGGTTCCAGCTACCGCCGTTCTTCGAGTCGGTCCCCAACTACGGGCTGACGGGACCGCTCGGACCGTCAGGTCTGAATGACGCCGCCGAGACCCTGCTCGACTTCGCGGCGGATCTCCCCAAGGTACGACGCGTCTTGGCAAACGTGCCGACGTTGATGATGTTCGACGATCACGAGATCACCGACGACTGGAATCTCAACGAGGACTGGCTCCTCAACGTGAACACCAAGCCAGCGGGAGCCCAGCTCCTGCGCAACGGACTGATCGCCTATGGGATCTTTCAGGACTGGGGCAACCAACCAGACCACTACCTCGACTCCGGCACAGGAGATACCAGGCCGATCGGCCGTCGACTCCTCGACGCCGTGACCTATGTGCCCGCCGACCCCTCCGACGCAGCCGACGCCGAGTGGGATGTGGACACCCCGACTGCAACGGCGGCTCACCCAGACGAACCAGCACGCCTGAAGCCTCCTCGTCTGTTCCGTGACACCGATCCAATGAACCCCGAATCGGCGGTTGCGGAGGTCAACTCGCTTCTCGGGGTCGGACCCCAGCAAATGAGCCAGCTCACGGGCCTGACCGCCGACTCGGTGTTTACCGACGCCGAAGACGAAATCGCCTACCTCACGGTGCCTGACACGAACCGCAAGCAATGGGACTGGAGTTACGACATCCCCCCTGCGGCGGTTCCGGATGCAACCACGCCGATTGCGACGATCCGCCCGGTGCGGATCATCTCGCTCGACACGAGGACGCGTCGCGGATTCCCTGATTCCGCATGGGCGATCAGGGTTGGGCTCACCATCGACGGAGACGCGTCGATCGGCGGCAAGATCGCCGCGGCAAGCCTCATTCACGGCGCGGAGCTGACCAGGCAACTCGACGATCGGCTCGAACCCGAACCCCTGCACATCGTGATCTCTCCCGCCCCAGTGTTCGGTCTCCCGCTCATCGAAGACGTGTTCCAGCGGCTGAGCGTGCTGAATTCCGGACCGGAGATCGCCGACTTCGAGGCGTGGCAGGCCAACCCGGTCGGGTTCGAGATGCTGCGTACCTCGCTGCGATCGGCCGACTGCGTGCTCGTCTCAGGCGACGTCCACTACGCCTACTCGAACCTCATCTCGTTCCCGGAATCAGAATCGTCCGATGGCGCCGTCGTGCCGCCGAAGCTGCTGCTGCAGCTGTGCTCGTCGTCGATGAAGAACGAGACGGGCCTCACCCAGCTGCTCGGCGCGATCGGCCGCGACGGCCGACTCATCGACTTCATCGTGCCTGCTCTGTTCGAGATCGGCGAGATGGTCGCAGACGCGTTCGCCGACCTTGGCGACACGCTGTCCGATCTCGGTAGCGACCTCTCGAACTTCGGCACGTGGTGGGACGAGACGGCGCCGCTGCTGAATCCGCTGAACCCGGGCGCCTGGGCCACCTACTACCTCAAGCTCAAGGACGCCTCGCTTTTCTCGCTGAACGTGCCAACCCCCGCAGGGCTGATGGCCGTCGGCACCGACCTCGTGGCGTTCGTGGTCGACGACCTCTTCACCTCGGAGGATGGTGTATTCGAACGCAACGGGTTCCAGATGAACTTCCTGAGCGACGACCGGAGCCCAGCCGAACGACGACTCCGAGCAGCGCAGCTCAATGGTCGACCGTCCACCGAGATCATCGCGGCCATCACCCCAGGGATCACCGGTACGGCCGAGCAGTCGGCACGAGCTGATGAACTGCTGGAGGAGATGGCCGAGGTCGTTGGCTACAACAACGTGGGCCTCATCACCTTCACTGGTCCGGGCACCGCAGCCGACGACGTCCAGCACGAACTGCTCTGGCATCCGCACGGATCGGACAACGAGCCAATCGAGACGTCCCCGCTCGTGGTGGCGAGCACGCTGCACGGCACCCATCCGCCCCTGGCCAGCCTGCCCGCCCGTATCGCCGAGTTCGCAATGGAGGAATACCGGATCTGGAATCCGCCGAGCGGTGCGATCAAGGAGGACACCGACGAAGGGGAGAGGATCCTCACGCGGTACAAGGACTCGCTGCTGCCATACGACGCGCGCCTCCAGGCTGAAGCGGGTCGCAGTCTCGAGACCTTCGAGCTGGTTCACGCCTGGAGTGCAATCTTCATCTCCTACGTCATGCACCGGGCCCAGGCGACTGACTGGCTCTTCTCCCAGCTGCACATCGACTACGCCCGATTCGCCTACCGCAACGGGGTCGAGGGGAACAACAATCCGTTCCGGTTCTACACAAAGGACGCTCCAGAGGCGATCGTCAGAGTCGGCGACGTGGTCGGGGGCCAGATACGCGGGCGACCGCCCGGCACCACCCCTGAGCAGTGGGACGAGGGCGTGTCCGACGCCAACATCGCCTACGACCTCTTCGAGGGGAAGCTCGTCGCAACCCACTTCGACATCGTGGTCGAGATCGATGAGGCGCAGCACAAGGCGTGGATCGTTGGTGGAAACCTGGGTCACACGTCGAAGCGAGACCGCATCGACCTCACCGCCGAAGGGCGGCTCACCGGCGGGCGCTACGGACTCATCCGGGCCGAGGTGCGCTGATGAGCCTGTCACCCGACGTTCTACGCGTGCTGATCGCAATGGCCGACGAGCTCGATTCGGCGGTCGCGCCCGTCGTCCGCGCCGCCCAACACCCGGCATCGCTCCAGCGCCTTCTCCATCAGGCCGGATGGGATGTGACGGGCCTCCTCACGGCCGACCAGCAGGCCGTGCTCACTGCGGTCACCGCAATGGAGCAGGCCGTGGCGAGCGTGATGGCCGGACCAGTCGAGGCGAGCGAGATCGCCGCCTTGGCCGGAGCCGGCTCAGATGCTGCAGTTGCGCTCGTCGAGGCCGCAGCGGAGGTTCAACCGCTCATCGAGTCGGCGCTCGCCGCGCAGGGGCCACCGCTGCCAGCGCCCGTCATCGCCGACCTCGCAAGCCGGCTCATCGCCGATCTCGGTGACCTGCTGCTCCTCCGCTGGCTGGAGCGCACCTCGCCAGCTGCGCTCACCCTGGCCCGCATGCTCGGCCTGGTGACCACCGTTCGCCAACCTGCGCTGTATCTCAACGACCCGCCACACTCCCCTCCGCTTCCCCCCGCAGGGGCCGACGACGCCCCCGTCCCGACCCCCGTGCGGTGGGCGATGCACCGGCCCGGCCTCAATCGAGCCGGTCTGTCCCATCCCCTGGTCTTGAACCTCGTCGGCTACCTGGAAGACATGCCTCGGGCGGCCTACCGGTCTCCAGCCTCGTTCCTGGCTGCCGTGCAGGCCGAGCTCAACACTCGGGTGGATCGTCTCCTCGCGGCGCTGGCGAGCCGACCGATCGGCACCATTGGGGCTTCCATCACTGCGAACGGGGTGTCGATCACGGCGGCGAACTGGCTGCCGACCACGCTCGTCGATTGGAACAGCACCGTCGAGTTCCCAATCGAGGCGCCGAGTGGGCCACTTCCGCTCCCGCTGACGGCCCGTATCGAGCGCGAGACCTGGAGCGTGCTCTGGGACCCGACCACCGACCGCGACGAGCTCGACGTGGTACCCGGAGTATTGACCCTGATCGATCGGTTCGAGACGTCGGCGGCCCCGATGCCGGGCGCGACGCTGGCGCTCGACGCCACCGATCCTCAGGCGTTCGCGGTGGCGTTCGCATTGACCCTCGGCTTCGAGCTCCAGGTCGCCACCAGCGTCGAGCCGGTCGAACTCGCCGTCACGACGTCCGCCTCGGTGGATGCCGACGGTGTCGAGATCGTGTTCGACGCGGCGGCCTACGGCATCGTCGAAGTGCCGCTGATGGTCCCTGGCCTGACGGGCCTTGCGATCGGCGTGGCTGAGCCTGCGATGCGGCTGATCGCCGATGTCGACGAAGACCCCCGGCTCGACATCCACGCCTCGGTGTCGGGGTTCACGCTTCGCCTCCCGACCGAGATCGCCCGCAAAGCCGAACTCGGACCTGACGGCTGGTTCCTCGTTGACGGCGAGAGCCCAGTCGTCGCACTGTCCCTGCCGGCTGAGGCGCCGTTGTTGTCGCTCGGCATCGCCGCCTCGTCCACCGGGATCGCCGTCGACCGCTTCGACTTCCTCGCCCCAGCGTCGGACGGCGTCAACGCCTGGCAACTGACCTTCGACGCCGATCCGATCTACGTCGGTGGCGGCGACATTGCGAGCGGCATCATCATCGAGATCAACTCGACGACCTACGTCGCCGAAGCCGATCAACCCTTCGGGCAGATATCGGTACCGCGCGCCGAGGTCCATCTGCCACCGGACCTGCCGGCGGCTCCCGAGGCGATCGTCATCGAGAACGCCACCATCGACGAGAACGGGTTCTCCGGGGCGGTGTCGATCGCCTTCGCGTCGCATCGAGACGAGCAGGACCTCGAACCGCTCTTCGGGGTGATCCCGATTGCATTCCAGTCGATCGCACTCGTCATCGAACAGAACGTGCCGACCGCATTCGAGCTTCGTGCTGCGATCGAGCTGCCGTACTTCGACGACTGGGTCGATGTTCTGATCGCGGTCGACGACCAGTTCAATCTCCTCTTCCACGTGGAGAGCGTCGATCCTGAGGGCATCACGCTCACCAAGGACGAGCTGCTGGCCCTCCACTTCCGGTCGGCGACGTTCGAATGGAATCGCAACGAACGTCGCCTCGGTCTCGGGCTCAGCGGCGGCATCGAACCGTTGCTCTGGAACGCCGACGGTCTCGAGTGGCCCCGGCTCGACGTGACCAACCTTCAGGTGGACCAGGTGCTGCCCGCCAGCATCGATGAGCCCATCGAGCCACCAATTCTTCGGTTCGAAGAAGCGTGGCTCGATCTCAAGGAGTTGGCGACCCTCGATCTGTTCGGTTTCCATTTCGAGCTGAACAGGATCGGCATCGGGTATCTGGAGGCCACCGACGAACTGTGGCTCGATCTCACTGGCAGCCTGCGGCTCATCGAGCAGATACCGATTGGGCTCGGCGTCGAAGGCTTCAGGATCACGTGGCCGCGCCGGATCTACGAGGAGCTCGGGATCGGCGTGTCCGAACAGGGCGTCGAGATCGATCTGACCGTGGACGAGATGCTCCAGCTCGCCTCCCGAATCCAGGTCAGGTTCGACGGGATCTACCTGTTCTACGGCATTCCTCAGGCGGTGGAGTTCGAGGGCTACATCCGCTTCATCAAGACGCCCGACAAGGTGGGGTTCGCTGGCGACGTCGCCCTTCGGGTTCCGACGAGCGGACTGGCGATCGAGGCCGGGCTGATGGCTGGGATGAACCTCGCCGATCCGCCCTACCCGTTCCTCTACGTGTACTTCGGTGTGTTGTTGCCCTCTGGCATCCCGCTCGGCCAGTCGGGGCTCGCATTCAAGGGGGCCAAGGGCCTGTTCGGGCTGAACGTCGAGCCGGACCGTGACCCAGAGCAGAACCCGTACTACGACTGGTACAAGAGGGGCCCGATCGAAGGCGCCCACCCGACCAACAAGTGGCGGGATCGAATCTGGTCCGTCGCACTCGGGGCCGGAATCACGATCACGACCACCGACGGCAAGATTCTCGGCGTTCAGGGCTTGCTGGCCCTTGCCATTCCTGGACCGATCATCTTCGTCGAAGGCAAGGCGTTGGTCTTCGACGGGGTCTTCCCCATCGACTCACCGCTCAAGGCGCTGGGCTACTTCGACGGCACGCAGCTCACCACGCAGTTGAACATCGAGGCGTCGCTCGAGCTGATCGAGGGCGTGGTCGACGTGGCCGCTGGGATCGAAGCCTTCTTCGACTTCCGCAACCTCTTGAACTGGCATCTCTACCTTGGCCAGGACGAGCCCGAGGACCGCCGCGTCCGCGCCAACTTCCTCCAGCTGCCTGCAATCGGTTGGCTCTTCGGGGCTGATGCCTACCTGATGATCGACATGCCAGCGGCGGACTCGCCCACCACCTCCATCGACGTGGACGACCTCTCGGTGCGAGCCAGGATGGGGGTGCACATCGGTTTCGAACCGCCTGCGATCGATCTCGTCGTTGCCTCCGCTGCCGTTCACGCCGTGCTCGACGGCTCGGGGCTGGTCACCGTGAACCCCTTCTTGTTCACCGGTTCTGTCGACGTCGATGCGCTCCTCGACATCGAGGCGTTCGGCCTGGTACTCGTTGGCGTCGAGGCACGGGCTGACATGGGTGTGGAGGGCGCGCTGCCCCTCGATGCGAGAGCCGAGCTCGCCGTGCGTGTCGACCTCCCGGTACCCGACTTCGATGAGGTGCCGCTCGTCGGCGACGAGCTGGCGAGCGCCTTCGACTGGTTCGAGGAGCACGTCGTCGACCTTCCCGACATCCCCGACCACCTGGAGGTCGAGGTTCCGTTCCACTGGCGCCTCGATCGGCCGCCCGTGCTCGATCCGCTGGTCGCCGGCGTGTCGTTGGAAGGCCGCTTCGGGCAGGGCGGCATCGAGGCCGCTCTGGCCGGCGCCGCTCCCATCGCCGATGCGCCGGTCGTCCCCCTCGACGCACGTCCAGTGATTCGCTTCGATCAAGCGATCAACGTTGAGGAGGGCATGGAGTTCGGCGGTTTCTCGTCGGATCGATCCGAGCGGTTCGACGCCGGGCAGCTCACGTTCGTCCCGACGCTGACCAGCGTGCGTCTCTACCAGCTTCCCGCTGACGAACTGGTCGACGGCGAGAGTGAGGCCTGGACCCAGATCGGCACCACCTCGCCTGCTGAGATGTCCGCCACCGCTGATCCGCTGTGGGGCCTGTTCCGGCCGGCCGTCGATGCCAGTGACGGGCTGCGGCCATCACGTCGGACGCTCGAGCTGTGGAGCGCGAACCCGTTCGAACATCTGACCAGCTCGATCCCCTTCACACTGCCGGCCCAGACTCTCGATGGTGGCGCCCACGTGTCGCCGCTTGAGGCGACCGGCGTCGCAACCCACCCGTGGTGCGACGCCCGAGAGGCCTCTGAGCGGTGCCTCGGCCATGACCAGATCAAGGAGGCTGCCGAGAACGGCCGCCTGCGGCCACAGGCCGAACACGGCGCCGAGGGCCAGCGGCATCGCCTCGAGTGGGGGGCTCTCGGGCACGGCCTCGTCATGATTGCCCCGGACATCAGGTTCGGCGTCGATGGGCCGCGCGCCCACGTTGCCCTCGACGCGAGGCGTCGTGATCGGTTCGCCACTCTCGAGTTCCCGGCTCGGGTGCTTGCGGTGCGAGTGGTCGTTGCCTCCAAGGAGGTCGCCGCGGTGGCCCGCCGCACGGTTCTCACCGGTCGCGCCTCGAACGGGATCACGATGCAAGACATCGAGGCCGACATCCAGGTCGACGTGTCCGAGTTGACGGAGATCTCGCTCTCCGACCCCGACGGCTTCGATCACGTGGTGCTCAGCTCCCGGAGCCCACTCCACGTGCTCGAGGTGTGCTGGACCACGGTCGACGAGGCCGGGGCCGCAGCGACGAGGTCGGCGACCTGCGCTGCCAATGAGCTGGTGACGGAGCGGGCGACGGACCCAGGGAGCTTTCTCTCGCCTGGTGCCTACTACCGGATCGAGGTCGACACGTCGGTCGTGATGGACGAGGCGGCATCCGCGCCAGCGGCGGCGCTCCTCGCATCGCTGCCAGGCTTCAGTGATGGGGTGAGCCAGTACCGGATTGGCCAGAGCGGTCCCCACGAGACAACCGATTTCTACTACTTCCGTACCGACGGACCGCCCGCCGACCTCCGTCCGTACGTGAAGTGGATGTCGCCCGAGCACCAGACATCGGGCCACGTCACCGACGACGATCTCGTCGTTCGCTTCAACCGACCCTACGTGCATCGCTTCTTCCCCGACGAAGACAACGGCGCCCCGGGTGCACCGGGCTCGCCGTACGCACTCGAGGCGCTCGTTCGAGACGCCGACGGCACCGTGCACGACGGGTGGTTTCTCAACTGGACCACCGCAGCATCGGCAACCCTGGTGCCCGAGGAGCAGTACTGGTTCGACGAGATCGCCCCGACGAGCGCACCCGGGGTCACACCACCGCCTGACGACGTCTTGGAGATCAGGCGACGTCTGGACATCCGTACCGTCGGCGAGGTTCCCGCCAGTGCGTGGACCGCGGTTCGCGTCGACGACGTGCGGGCGCTTCCAACGCGAGCGGACCTGCCGGCACGTTCCCCGGTGGGTCCGATCAGGCGGCCGATCCGTCGACCACGACCCGGCCGGCGGGCCCAGTGGACCCACCGCGGCCGCAACGAGATCGCAGCGCGGCTACACAGCGACCCCAACATGCACATGAACGTGATCACGGGATCGACGTGGGGCGCTGTCTCGGCTGCCGTCGAGGTGGACGTCGCATCGTCCAGCCACGCCACCTGGAGCGTCGGTCTGGTGGTGCTATACGAAGACCACCAGAACCACCATCTCGTCCGCATGCGGGTCGGCGACGCTGACCGCCTCGCCCGTCCTGACCGTCGTGGCCCGTCGGCGGCGCTCGAGATCGTGCAGGTACGCGACGGGGCGACCAAGGTGCTCGAGTCCCTCGACATCGGCCGCCTGAGCGACCTCACGGATCGGCCGATCGATCTCGCCGTGGGCGTCACGCCGCAGGCCACCGGTCACACGATCACGGCCAGGGCAGCCGGCGTTCGAGTCGAGGCCGACGCCGAGCTGGCCCCGGCAACGGGCTCCATCGGCCTCATGGTGAAAGGCACCGACGCCTCGTTCAACAGGCTCACGATCACCGGAGGAACCAACGCTGGCCGTGGCGGCCTTCGGCCAGCGTCTCGCTACACCCTCATGTTGGTGGGCGGTGTGGGCGGCCCGACCCGTCGTCACGACCACTTCCATGACCAGCTCGACTGGTGGCCATCGACCGTGGGGTGGACCCATGGCAACAGCGGGCTCACCGCATCGGGCCAGGGATCGACGCTTGCGTTCGGCGAAGCCTTCGACGATGGCGAGGTGACGTCCACCCTGATCTTGAACCCGGGTGAGGCGATCACGGTCGGGCTGCGCACCGAAGACGACCGCAGAGGCCAGCCGGGCGATCGCGATCAGCACCGCTACGAGGTCGTCATCTCGCGAGATGCCCAAGAGTGCCGAGTCGATCTGCACGCTCGTCGCGGTGCGACCGGACCGAGAGCCGACCTCGCGGTTGGCCAGACACTCGTTGGCCCCACGACGAGGCTCGAGGTTCGAATCCGGCTGATCGGGGACCAGGTGAGGGTGTGGCTCTTCGACCGCGAGATGATCAATCACACCCTCCAAACTGCCTCGCTCCCGGACGGCACCACGACGGGTGTCGTCCGACGGGGGTCGCTCGAATGGCGCGCCGAGGCAGGCACGCCGAGGGTCCGCTCAGTGCACGTCCGGGAACCAGCTGTCCTCGAGACCTCGTTCACGACGGCGAACACGGCATCGTTCAGTGACCGCCTGTCGCAGGTCCACGTCGTCACCGAGCCGCTGACGACCACCTCATCGTGGGACGATCTCAGTGCTTCCATCGCCGAGGCTGCCGACCGCCAACGGATCGTGGCCGACCGGACGGCCTCGTTCCACGCAACACAGCGGCGATTCGCCCTCAAGCGGGCCGACCGCGAGGACGTCGAGCGCTCGCGTCAAGAGCTGGTCGTTGCCCGATCCAATCTCGACGAGGCACTTGCTGCCACGTTCACCCAACTCGATGCCGGGCCCGTCCTCGTGCCGACCGACCCGTCGCTGCGCAGGGTCGAAACGACGGCGGGACTCGTGGTCGGATGGGTGCTGCGGTCGCCGGAGTCGCTCGATCCGCGTCGCTGGGCCTCGTCTGACGATGCGGCGTTGACATCAGTGGGTCGCACCTCGTTCACGCTCGTGACACCCGCGGGTGGCCTCCACACCCATTGGATTGCGAGTGCCGACGGCACAACGCTTCTGGTCTATCGGGCGTCGGGCGGGCCGATCAGCTCGGCGAGCACGTCGGCAGATCTCCATCCAATCGCAGCCGGCGGCGGCTCACAGCTCCAGGTGTTCCACGTGCGTGATCACGAAGACGACCACTCGGATCTCGATCACCTGTTGGATCGCAGCTACACGCTGTCGCGGGGGAGCCGGACACCGATCGAGTTCACGATCGCACTTCCCTGACTCACCACTGCCCTGACTCACCACTGCCCTGACTCACTACTCCCTGACTCACCACTCCCCTGTTTGCGGCATCGCCGAATCGGGCCCGATCTGGGCGAAGGATGTCGCTGGTGGCGTGCCGCCGTGGCATCCTGACGCCCCGTGAGCGCACCGCCAATCGCCATCATCGGTGCCGGCATGTCCGGCATCACCGCCGCCGCCGCCCTGCAACAGGCCGGCTTCTCTCCGATCGTGGTCGACAAGGGCCGAACCCCGGGCGGGCGGATGTCGACCAAGCGCGTCGGTGACGCCCGCTTCGACCACGGCGCCCAACACTTCAGTGCCCGGGCCGACGGGTTCGCCGCCATGGTGGAGCGGTGGAACAAGCGGGGCCTCGTGCACCAGTGGTACGAAGCACAGAGCCTCACCCAACCCGAACGGGGTGTCGAACCGCGCTGGGCCGGCGTCGACGGCATGCGATCGATCGTGGAGGGCCTCGTCGGGGACCTCGACGTTCGAACGCAGATCAAGGTTGACTATCTGGCCCCGGACGACCAGGGCTGGTCGGTGGTGGCGGGCGACGAGGCCGTGATCGAAGGCGCCGCTGCTGTCATCCTGACACCGCCGATCCCGCAGACGCGTGACATCCTCAGTGACAGCAACATCAAGCTCACCGACAGCGTGGCCACCGCGCTCGAGCGGATCACCTATGCGGCGACGCTCGCCGTGATGGCCACGCTCGACGCCCCGAGTGGCCTCGCCGACGGACACCTCGCCCTCACCGAAGGCCCGATCGCATGGATGGCTGACAACCAGCACAAGGGCATCTCCAGTGTTCCGGCCGTCACCATCCACTCCTCCGAGTCCTTCGCGACACAACACCTGGAGGCCGACCCCGAGGAGTGGACTGAGGCGCTCGTTGCCGCGGCAGCGGAACATCTCGATGGTGAGGTCCTCGACGCCGTCGGACATCGGTGGCGCTTCTCGCGCCCCCTTCGCGCGCTCGACTCGGTCCTACGCGTTGGGCCAGCTGACAGCATCATCCTCGCCGGCGAAGCATTCGCCGGTGCCAGGGTCGAGGGCGCCTACCTCTCGGGCCTCGATGCCGCGCGGCAACTCCTTTCCTGACGAAGCCGATCACCTCCATTCCATCTGGAGATTCCGACACCGCTGTTCCCGTTCGGCACGTAGTGTTCGCACATGGCCGTCCAATTCCACGAAGAAGACGACGATGTCGACCTCGACCAACTGAGATCGCTTCGAGAACGTGCGGGGCTCAACACAGAACAACACTCGGCGTTTCCACCGCTCATCGATGATGCCCGGGCCGACGAGCCCAGACTGGACGCTCCAGCTCTCGATCGGTTTCCGGCCTCTCTGTCATTCGAGGAACGAAAGATCGGATCCTGGGATCTCGTCGAAGTCGCGTATCTCCGGCGAGGGATCGCGGCAGCGAGGGCCGTGTGTAAGTTGCATGCCCGGGACCAGCATGGACCGTTCACAGGCACGGGGTTCTTGGTGTCCCCGCGTCTGCTCGCCACCAACGCCCACAACCTCCCGACTGAGGGCGTCGCCGCCGAAGCGTACGTCGACTTCGACTACGAGTACGGCATCAATCTGAGGCCGCCTTCCCCCAAGAGTTTCCGGCTCACTCCCGACGAGGCGTTCTGGGTTGATGCGGATTTGGACGTCTGTCTCGTTGCCGTCGAATCGATCAATGCTGACGGTGAGGCACTCGAACAGTTCGGCCATTTGCGACTCGACCCCAACGTGCCGAAGATCGAGCCCGGGCAGTTCATCACACTCATCCATCATCCGAACGGCGAACACAAGCAGGTGTCACTCCGGGAGAATCGCCTCCTCGAGAAGCTCGACAACGTGCTGCGGTATGCGTCCGACACGGGATCGGGCAGCTCCGGTGCGCCGTGCTTCTCGGATCGATGGCAAGTCGTCGCGATCCACAAGAGCGGCGTGCCGGAAAAGGATCCGAACGACCCGAGCCGGATTCGCCTCCGAAACGGCACGTCGCTCACTCGCGACGAAGTGAACGAACTCCGCATCCCTGAATCCGAGGTCATCTGGGTTGCGAACGAGGGAGTTCGGATCAGCCGGATGGTCGAGTCGGCGAGATCGTCGGCGTCCGGGAACGCGTTGATCTCGCAGTGGCTCGAGGGCCTCCGGCACCCGACGATGGCACTCCGAGCCGAGCCCGTGTCCGAGCCACCCAGTGCGTCGGTTGGGGACTTCATCGAGAACCGACGTCCGATCAACAACTACGAGGCTCGGAACGGGTATCGCAGCGACTTCCTCGCCATCAGTGTTCCTCCTCCATCACTCGACGGTGCCGTCGAGCGGTGGGGGCGAACGTCGTACAACTCCGACACTGGCGAGGCCGAGTTCCCGTACTACAACTTCACGGTCTGGATGAGCAGGCACCGTCGAATGGCTTTCGTCGCTGCGGTCAACATCGACGGCGCCAGCCACAACGAACGATTGCGTGACGAGTTCGGCAAGGACAAGTGGGTGTTCGACGATCGCCTGCCCGAGCGCCTTCAGATCGGAGAGGAACTCTACGGATCCGAGCCTGCCCGCTACAACAAGAACTACTTCGACCGTGGGCACCTCGTGCGGCGGACTGAACCGAGCTGGGGAACTCTCGAGTCGGCCAGGCTTGCGAACGACGACACGTTCCACTTCACCAACTGCACCCCCCAGTACAAAGACTTCAACCAACGAGCGCGCCATTGGCAAGGGCTCGAGATGTATCTGCTCGAGCGGGGCGCCGTTGCCAAGGATCTACGCATGACGTTGATGACTGGGCCGATCTTCTCCGACGACGACACCCTGCACCGAGGGGTACTGATCCCGAGTCGATTCTTCAAGGTCGCACTGTGGGTCGACGACGGCACGCTGCGGTCTGCGGCGTACGTACTCGATCAGTCCGAGTGGGTGGACATCATCGACTTCGAGCGGGCCGCAGCACTCGACGTAAGGGCGGCCCGGAAGCCTGTGGCCTTCGTCGAGCACGAGACTGGCATCGGGTTCGGCGATCTCGTCCGCGCAGCCGACGCCGCCGACGGTCTCGACGACGCTGATGTCGCCCAGCTACCAGATCTGTTCGACACCTAGCACGGAGGTGCGCCTACGCTAGGCCAGCGGATCGATCCCGGCCCGTTCCACCACCCACCGCCACAGGCGGGTGCGGCGTTCGAGGGTGTCGCTGCGGCGACTCATCGGCGTTCGGTGCAGCGACCGGGAGCGACGGTCGCCCCAGAACCGGCCGTTGGTGTCGAGCGGTTCGCCGTCGTCGGCGGCCAGCCACACGAGGGTGTCGGCCCCCTGCTCCGGGGTGCGCAGGATCGGGCCGACCACCTTGGCGAAGCCGGGGAGGGCGTCGGCCACCCCAGGGGTGGCGGCCCAGCCCGGGTGAAGCGAGTGGAAGCGAACGCCGAGGTTGCCGCAGCGCTCGGCCCACATCTCATTGAGGGTGACCTGGGCTCGTTTGGCCAGCGCGTACTGCTGCGTGCCGTTGTAGGTCTCCGGCGACATCTCGAGGCTCGCCACCGACAGCGGAGCCCCGTACATCCCGCCCGACGACATGGTCAGAACCCGCGAGGGGGCGGCCGCCGACAGGCGATCGAGGAGGAGCGAAGTGAGGAGGAACGGGCCGACCACCTGGCTCGCCACCGTGGCCTCCGTGCCATCCGGCGCCTCCCGCCGCTCGGCGCTGAGTGCGCCTGCGTTGTGCACCACCACGTCGAGCCGGTCCACATCGGAGCGGATCCGATCGGCGAGGGCACGGACCTGTTCGAGGTCGCCCATGTCAGCAGCAACCGGGATCACCGCATCGTGATCGCGCTCGGCGGCGTCGGCGATGGCGGCCGCCGCGTCGCGGGTGCGGTCTTCGGTGCGGCCCGTCACGAGCAGCCGGGCGCCGCAGCGCGCCAACTGCTCAGCGGCTGCTCGACCGAGGCCGGATGTCGCGCCGGTGATCACCATCGTGCGGCCCGACAGGTCGTAGTCGTCGAGCGACGTCCAGCTGTCGGTGGCTCGCCGCACGTCGTAGCCGATCCGGCTGAAGCTTCCGACGATCGGACCTTCGAGCGCGAGGTCGAGGAGCCGGGCCCTCACGAGGTGGGTTCTTCGACGCGCTCGCCCTCGAGGGCCTCGATGAGCCCCGCCGCCGCCTTGTCGCCAACGCGGTCGAACACGAGGCCGAGCACGGGATTGGCCACCCCGAGGAACCCGGAAAACGTGAGCTCGGCGTCGTAGGTCACCACCGAGCCGTCACCCTCGGGCACAACGGTGATCACGTCCACCGAGGTGAAGATGCGCCCAACGGCCTTGGCCACCAGCCGGTCGTCGGGCTCGAAGGTGATGATGTGATATCGGAGCACGATGTCGCTCGGTACGGCGTTGATCGCCACGTCGTAGGCGGCGTCGAGGCCAGGGGCGTCACCTTCGACCTGGGTGACTTCGTTGACCCCCGGGTCCCACTCGGCGAA
The DNA here is from genome assembly GCA_039029735.1 of Actinomycetota bacterium. Taxonomy (GTDB): domain Bacteria; phylum Actinomycetota; class Acidimicrobiia; order Acidimicrobiales; family SZUA-35; genus CADEDH01. Next base: position 182,594 of record JBCCFL010000007.1, read on the forward strand.
GTTGCCGAGGTCGGCCATGTAGGCGAAGGCCTTGTCGGCCGGGAGCGGCGAGCGGACGCTGACAACGTAACGAGCCATGACGCAAGTCTCTCGTGTCACCGCCGCCGGTGACGGATCGGTTGACGCAGTTCACATCCCGGAAACGGACGCCGTCCATCACCTCGCGAGTCGAGCGAGACGGATCGACGCCTTGTACCCCGGCGGCAGATCGTCCAATCCCAGTGCCTCTTCCACCGAGAAGAGTTCGAGGGCCTGATGCTCGGCCGACGCCCGGTACGTGGTGCCAGCAGGCAGATCGTCGGCGTCGTAGGTGACGATGAACACCTGATGCCCCTCGGAGGGGATCACGTCGAACACATACGCATCGAGGGGCGACTCGCTGATGACGACGTCGATGCCCGCTTCCTCAGCCACTTCGCGCCGAACGGTCTCGCGAGGAGACTCACTCGATTCCGGTTGACCGCCGAGCAGCTCCCACTCGGCGCGGGCATTGCGGGCCAGCAGCACGGCACCGCCGATCGACACGACGGCTTTGATCGAGATCGGCAGCTCGGTGGCCATCGGAGATCAGGCTCCGGGGATCCAACCAGTGCCGGCGAGGGGCACGCGGGCCATGGCTGCGGCCTCCACGGTGAGGGCGGCGAGATCCTCGGGTTCGAGATTGTGCACGTGCGACTTGCCGTTGGCGCGGGCCAGCGTCTGCACCTCGAGCGTGAGCACCTGCAGGTAGTTGGCCAGCCGCCGCCCGCCGATCTCGGGATCGAGCCGGGCGGCGAGTTCCGGCTCCTGGGTGGTGATACCGGCTGGGTCGGTGCCGGCCTGGAAGTCCTCCCAGTAGCCAGGGGCTGACCCCAACGCCTGGTACTCCTCGGCGTAGGCCGGGTCGTTGTCGCCGATGGCGATCAGCGCCGCGGTGCCGATGGACACCGCGTCGGCGCCGAGTGCGAGCGCCTTGGCCACATCAGCCCCGGAGCGGACACCGCCGGCGGCGATCAGCTTCACCTCGCGATGCACACCCAGCTCGACGAGCGCCCGCACCGCCTCGGGGATGGCGGCGATCGTTGGAATGCCGACGTGCTCGATGAACACGTCCTGCGTGGCGGCGGTGCCACCCTGCATCCCGTCCACCACAACGGCATCGGCACCGGCTTTCACCGCCAGCGCCGTGTCGTAGTAGGGGCGGGCGGCGCCCACCTTCACGTACACCGGCACCTGCCAGTCGGTGATCTCCCGCAGCTCGATGATCTTGATCTCCAGATCGTCGGGGCCGGTCCAGTCGGGGTGACGGCATGCGGATCGTTGGTCGATGCCCTCCGGCAGGGTGCGCATCTCAGCCACGCGCTCGGTGATCTTCTGGCCGAGCAGCATCCCGCCACCCCCCGGCTTGGCCCCCTGCCCGACCACCACCTCGATGGCGTCGGCCCGGCGCAGGTCGTCGGGGTTCATGCCATAGCGCGACGGCAGGTACTGGTACACGAGCGTGGAGGAGTGAGTGCGTTCCTCGTCGGTCATGCCACCGTCGCCCGTGGTGGTGGACGTGCCGGCGGCGCTGGCGCCACGGCCCAAGGCCTCCTTCGCCTGGGCCGACAGCGAGCCGAAGCTCATACCCGCAATCGTCACTGGGATGTCGAGCCTCACCGGACGCTCGGCCCGACCCTCGCCGATCACCACGTCGGTGCCACACGCCTCGCGGTACCCCTCCAGAGGGTAGCGCGACATCGACGCCCCGAGGAACACGAGGTCGTCGAACGTCGGCAGCTCACGCTTCGCTCCCCACCCCCGGATCCGGTAGATGCCAGTGTTGGCTGCACGGCGGATCTCGGCGATCACATTGCGGTCGAACGTGTAGGACTCGCGCAGGTGCCAGTCGTTCATCGGTCGGTCTCCCGGGCAGCGATCTCGGCGTCGATGTCATCGACGTGGAACGAGTAGAGGCGGCGAGCCGAGCCATAGCGGCGGAACGAGGCCGGCTCCGCGTCGAGGCCGGCGGCGGCCAACAGCTCGGCCACGGCGGCGACGTGCTCGGCCTCCATTGGCTTCTCTTCGCAGTCGGAGCCGAGTGAGGCCACCGCCCCTCGCACGTACACCTCAGCCTCGTAGATCGAGTCGCCGAGGTCGTCGGCGGCGTCGCCGAGCACCACGAGGCGCCCGGCTTGGGCCATGAAGGCGCTCATGTGGCCGATGTCGCCGCCCACCACGATGTCGATCCCCTTCATCGAGATGCCACAGCGGGCCCCGGCGTTGCCCTGCACCACGAGCAGCCCTCCAACGCCGGTGGCGCCAGCCGACATCGTGGCGTTGCCGGTGATGCGCACGGTTCCCGACATCATGTTCTCGGCCAAGCCCGTACTGGCGTTGCCGTCGACGGTCACGGTGCCGTGCTGGTGCATGCCGGCGCAGTAGTAGCCGACCGAGCCGTCGACCCGAACGTCGAGCGGGGCGTTGATCCCAGCAGCCACGGCATGGGCCCCCTGGGGATTGGTGACGACGAACGAGCCCGACGTTGCGGCGTGCAACGCGGTGTTCAGCGAGCGGACCGACGAGGTGGCCAGGTCCACGGTGGTGGTGTTGGGAGACGCCACGTCGGTCATGCGGCGAGGGTCCACGTGTAGACCCGGGCCGGTTCGGGCTCGAAGATCTCGGCGTCGGCCACGCCAGGCAGCTTGGCGATGGCCCGGTACTCCGACGACATGGCCACCCAGTCGTCGGTCTCGGCCACGACGGCCGGCTTGCATGCGATGGGGTCGCGCAAGATGGCGAAGCCGTCTGCGGTGCCGATGGCGAAGGTGTAGAACCCATCGAGATCCACGAGGGCCTGGTGCAGGGCGGCGTCGAGCGAGTCGCCCTCGCGGAGGCGCCACGAGAGATAGCCAGCGGCCACCTCGGAGTCGTTCTCGGTCTGGAACGTCTCGCCGTGCCCGTGGAGTACCGTTCGCAAGCGATTGTGGTTCGACAGCGAACCATTGTGCACGAGGCAGGTGTCGGCGCCAGTGACGAACGGGTGGGATCCGTTCGTGGTGACCGCCGACTCGGTGGCCATGCGGGTGTGGGCGATGGCATGAGTGCCGGTGCGGCTGGACAGTTCGTAGCGCTCAGCCACGAGGTCGGGATCGCCTACCGATTTGTAGAGCTCGATGTGCTCGCCGTAGGACAACACGTCCACGCCGGCCACGTTGTCGATCAACCACTGGCGGGCGACCCGCCCGTCGCCGTCAGTCTCGAACACGGCGTGATCGCGGGTCGGCCGCACATCGACGCCCGCACCGAGCGCCGCCTCCAGGGCGGCGGCGGTGGGGGCCCAGTCGGGCTCTTGACCCTCGGCCAGCACCGTCAGCCGGGTGCGGCCGGTGGTACCGGCGCCGTAGACGGCGAAGCCGGCCGAGTCGGGCCCGCGCTCGCGCATCTCATGGAGCATCGTTGCTGTGAGCCGGCCCAGTTCAGCCCGGTAGGTCTCGGTCTTGCAGAACAGACCGACGATTCCGCACATGGTCATCCTCCGTTAACACGGCCGAGACAGCGCAAGAAGTGCGACATGTCTACGGTCTCAGGCAACGTAGCGGGGGCGGTCGGTGGCGGAAACCGGCACCGACGGTGACCGTGTTAGGGGAAGGTTTCCGAATGAATGCGCTTGATGACATCGCAGCCAGGGTCGAGGCGGACGGCGTGGACTTCATCTACGCGATGTTCGTGGAGATGCACGGCAAGCCGTGCGCCAAGCTCGTCCCGGTTCAGGCCCTCGAAACCCTGATGACCGAGGGGGCCGGGTTCGCCGGCTTCGCCGCCGGCCCGATGGGCCAGGATCCATCCAGCCCCGACATGCTGGCACTCCCCGATCCTGCGTCATACACCCAGCTCCCCTGGCAGCCCGACGTGGCGGTGATGCAGTGCGACCCCACCGTGGAGGGAGAGCTGTGGCCCTATGCGCCACGGGTGATCCTGCGCCGCGCCCTCGACCAGGCGGCCGAACGCAACCTCGTGGTCAAGACTGGTGTCGAGGCCGAGTACTCGCTCCTCGAACGAAACGACGACGGCACCATCCGAGTGGCCGACGAGCGCGACGTCGATCCGCTCCCCTGCTACGACGCCCGTGGGCTCACCCGGATGTTGCCCCACCTGGCCGAGGTGTCGAAGCACCTCAACACCATGGGCTGGGGCAACTACGCCAACGACCACGAGGATGCCAACGGCCAGTACGAGCAGAACTGGCAGTACGCCGATGCCATGACCACGGCCGACCGGCTGATCCTGTTCCGGTTCATGATCCACACGCTCGCCCAGCGTGAGGGACGATTCGCCACCTTCATGCCCAAGCCGTTCGCCGACAAGACCGGCAACGGCCTCCACACCCACATCAGCCTGTGGTCAGGCGACGCCGACCAGCCGCTCTTCAGCGGCGAGGAGGGCACGCCCGACTCGAAGGGCCTCGGGCTGAGTGAGATGGCATACCAGTTCGCCGCCGGGCTGATCGACCATGCGCAGGCGCTCGTGGCCATCGCCTGCCCAACAGTCAACTCGTACAAGCGGATGGGCGTTGGTGCGCCCGTGTCAGGAGCCACGTGGGCGCCGGCCTACGCCGCCTTCGGGGGCAACAACCGCACGCAGATGATCCGGGTCCCTGATGCCGATCGGCTCGAGGTCCGTCTCGGCGACGGCTCCGCCAACCCCTACCTGCTGTTCACCGCACTGCTGGCGTGTGGGCTCGACGGGGTGGATCGAGCCCTCGATCCGGGCGAACCGAACACCGCCAACCTGTTCGAGCTGTCAGCGGAGGAGGTGGCGGCCCGAGGGATCGCCCCGTTGCCGCCAACCCTCCTCCACGCCGCCGAAAACCTGAAGAGCAGTCGGGTTCTCGAGGCAGCCCTTGGCCCGACCGCATCGGGCCCATACCGCGACTACTTCGCGGCCACCAAGCAGGCCGAGTTCCTGGAGCACCACCAGCAGGTCACACAAGCCGAGATCGACCGCTACCTCACGCTCTTCTAGTCGTCGTCATCATCGTCGTCGTCGTCATCATCGTCATCGTCATCACCGGTCGGGGGCGATGTTGTGGTGGTGGTCGTCGGCTCGGGTCCGGCGGCGCACGCGGTCGATGCCGACGGAACGCCGGTGGAAGACAGCGCAACGACGACATCGATCGCCAACGGATTGAAGCCAGGGTTGTCGGCAGCGCGCCAGACCCGTGCGCTCTGCGTGCTGGGAGCCTCGACGAGGGCAGCGGTCGACGCGTTGGTGAGACCGTTCCCGTCGAGGAACCGATAGACGCCGGTGAACCCTCCGGGCCCGGCGGCCACCGATACTGCCGCTGCGGTTCGCTCGCAGCGACTCACTGGCGATGGCCAGCCAGCGGCGAGCGTGGTCGTCGCTGTGGTGGTGGTCGGTGCCGTCAAGGTGCCCGCTGAAGCCTGTGTCGTGGTTGGATCCGACGTGGACGAAGAGGCTGGCACAGAGGTGGTGGCGTCGACCTCCCGCTGATCGCGTGCACCGGCTGCCGCCCCGTCACCCGGACTCTGAGCCTCGCTTCGGATGGATCGGGTCGAGAGGCCGAAATCGTCCTCGTCCGATGCATCGTCGCCGCTCGTAGGCGCAGGACGGATGCCTCCCGAGGTCCGGTTCTCTCCTCGTACCTGCGGCACCGGCGTGGGTGACTCGTCGACCACGGGCGAACAGCTCAACCAATGTGTCGTCGGCCACCGAGCCCTCACCATCGAGCAGGCTGTCCAACTCGCCGGTGTCTCTGATCGTCGTGGTCATCGCCACACCTCTCCCGCAGCCCGACGCATTGGCTCTCCCCCGCAAACCAGCCGATGAACCCGTGTGTTTACCCCTGGTCGGAGCGTTGCGCAACGCAGTACGACGCCAAAATCCGAGTCCACCCACGTCAGAGGTTCATGGGCAATATCACCCAATCTGAACGGTTCGAGTAACATGAAACGGGCTGGTTTCGCCTCTAGCCAGAGGACACCTCTCGCCAAAGTCAGGTCGTACCCACCTACAGCGCGAACAGCTCCCGAATGATCTGCGACGCCTGCTCCGGCTCGGACTGGCGGAGCTGGCGGGTGAACTCGGCGTAGGGGCCACGGGCATAGCGAGGCCGAGGTCGCAGGTCGGTGAGCGCCAGTTGCACCATGTCCACCACCGATGCGGGCTTCTCCACGTAGCACCCGAAGTCCTTCACGCCATCGGCCAGTCGTTGGTAGGCATCGTCGAGCACGCCTTGCCCCTCGTAGGGAATCCCGTACTCGGCCAGCGTCGCCGGAGCCGCTTCGATCACCGAGATGTCGATGTCGAAGGGTTGCAGCTCGATACGAAGCCCGTTCATGGCTGCTTCGAATCCGGCTCTGGCCGCACACGCGGCCACGCCGCCAGGCAGGCCGAGCCCACCGAGCGAGTTGGAGATCGCCACGATGCGCCCGTTGCGGGCGCGGCGGAGATGACCGATCGCATGGTGGACGACCTGCAGCTGACCAACGAGGTCGACCTGGAGTAGCCGTTCAAGCGCACGAGCATCCATGAGTTCGAACGGTGTGAACCGCCCCACCTCGCCATTGGCCACCACCGCATCGAGGCCGCCATAGACCTGGGCGGCCTCATCAACGCCACCGGGGATCGTCTCGGGGCGACTGAGATCGAGCTTGACGGGCACGAGCGTGGTGCCGGGTTCGATCCCGGGCGGGGGATCGTTGGTCGGCGAACCGGCCACCACGAGGTGCCCCTCCCCGGCCAGTCCGAGCGCCAGGTCGGCGCCGAGTCCGCGTTCTGCTTCGGTCACCAGCACAACAGCCATCGTTCGTAACCCCTCGTCACTCGTCGACTGTCTTCACTTGCCGTCCACAAGCAACCGAGCAGGCTGCTTGCTATTCCCCGTACTCGCTAACTCCTGCAAGCACGCAGGTCCGATGTTACCGACCAGTAGTCAGTATGTGGTGTGCCATCGGTCGCTTTGCAGCCGAGCGCGCCGGGCACGTCGGCCGACCGGATCAGAGATCGAGCACGTCGTCGAGCGCGTCGGCCAACCGATCGGCGAACCCCTTGCGCTTCTTCGCCTTCTTGCGCTTCGGCGGCCTGCCCTCCCACGAGCGATCGTCGCCGTGATCGCCATCCCAGGACCCACCCCCCGCAGGTGGGGCGTACGTGCCCACCGGGCCGGGGCCAGCGCCGGGAGTCGACGCCGGGGCCGGGGCCGGAGCGGCCGCAGGAGGGATCTCCGGCGCGTTGGCCAGCTTGTCGAGCTCACCTCGATCGAGCCACACCCCACGGCACTGGGGGCACACGTCGATCTCGATACCCGCTCGGAAGTTCGGCACGAGGTCCTGGTCACCGCAGAGCGGGCACTTCATGACGGATACCTCCCTGAGCGCGAGTCGAGTGCGGCGATCTCGTCGTGGGCGGCGGCCAGGGCGGTGAGGTCATCGTTCAACTGCCCGAGTTCGGCATCGAGGGCCGGCGAAGACGAACCGGCGCCGAGCATGGTCTGGGCGGTCTTGGCCGCCAACGTCTCCACATCGGCAACCGTGGCGTCGATCCGCTGCGTGAGTTCATCGAGCTGGTTCTGCAGGGCGTGCACCGTCTCGTAGCGCTGGCGAAGCGTGGCCACGAGCGGCTCCGACCGGTCGGTGGCCCGCATCGCGGTCTTGAGTTCGCTCGCCACCCGGTCGGGATCGAGGTGGGCCACCGCCTGCTGCAACGACGCCTGATCGGCGGCGGCCTGATCGAGGCTGCCCTGCACCCGGTCGAGGCGGGCCTCAGTAGCGGCATGGTGGCGATGGTGGCGGATCAACGCTCGAGCGGAATCGACCCGCTGACGCCATGGTGCTGTCGATGGAGGAGGGGGGTTGCTCGTCATGTCCTTCTGCCTGCCGGTCATCCCGCCGAGGAGCCGGCCCGTTCCCCTGACGATACCGGCGACCCAGAACGGGGACGGATCAGGGAAGGGCGAATCGTCAGGCTCGACGTCATCAAACACAGACCGCGACACCCATCGTCGTATCGGACACCGAGAATTCCCCGCGTGACACGCAACGCCATGCGCTGACACCCAGCCATCACGAGGGTGCCCACGGTTCACGATCCGGAAACAACGCTGGAACATCGGCGTCCTACGGTCCGCCCATGGGGACGACACAGCGCACGGTGCCAACAGCGGGGGCGCCGGCAGCGGGAGTGCCGACGTGATCGAGTCGGTCGATCCGTTCATCGGCACCGAGGCAGTCGATCTCGATCCGCCGGAGGGCCTCGCCGCCACGTGGTGGTGGCCCAAGCCGCAGATCGGCAACACTCACCCGGGCGCCACCTACCCCCTGGGCATGGTGTCGGCCTGTCCCTACTCGGGCTCGTACCCCACGGGCTACGGCTGTTACGACAAGGGAACCGAGGGCCGGCCCGTACGCCGCAGCGACCGCTTGGAGGCGTCGGGCTTCACCCACTTCCAGCAGTCCGGCACCGGCGCTATCCGCAAGTACTACAACTACCTGCGAGTCACGCCCATGCTCGAACCGCTCGACGAGCTGGGCACCGCCTGGGCCCTCACCGAGGAGTCGGCCCACCCGGGCTACTACTCGGCCCGCCTCGGCTCGGGTATCGGCGCCGAA
>JBCCFL010000008.1:0-128203 GCA_039029735.1 Actinomycetota bacterium
GCGAAGTATCAACGACCATCCTTGACTTGTCAATCGACCAGCGAGATCATGGCGCCGTGAACCGAGCCGCCCAGCGGGAGCAGACACGAGATCGCATCGTCGAGGCCGCCGTCGAGGTGTTCGCATCCCACGGCTTCGACGGTGCCGGCACCAGGGCGATCGCCGAGGTGGCCGGAGTGACGCAGGGGCTCCTCACCTACCACTTCCCATCGAAGGACGAACTGTGGCGAGCCGCAGCCGATCGCATCTTCGATCTCGTGGCCACGGAGGTCGTCGATCAGATGCGACGGCTGCCAGCGGACGTCAGTCGAGACACCGGACGGGAGTACGTCCGCATCTATGTGCGGTTCGTGGCCCGCCACCCCGAGGTGCTGCACTTCATGGTCGATGCCCAGGCCGACCCAGCCGGCCGCTGTGCCTGGTTGGTCGACTCACACCTTCGGCGCCAATACGAAGACTTCGGCCGCACGATCACCAGGTTCGATCCCACCATCGCCGAGCGCGACGTACCCCACATCTTCTACTCCATGGTCGGTGCAGGCTCGCTCGTGTTCGGCCTGAGTGAGGAGGTCCGGCTCCTCACCGATCTGGACACCCGGGCCGACAGCACCATCGAAGCCCACGCCGACATCGTCGCCCGGCTCATCTTGCCCTGACGCAAGAAATGGGCCGTTGGGCCTATTCAGCCAGAGGGCCTGGGCCGTCGTTACCTACATCAGCGAAGGCGTGCGGCCCACCAGGCGAACCGCATTCGCATCATGGAAGAACCAGAAAGGACCTGGGTGATGATCCCAAGCCTTGTCGACCTCGTGGGCGGCCCGCTGGCCGTTCGCAAGTGGTAGGAGAACGAATGAGCAACAGCATGAAGGTTCGATTGCACGCCACCACGGCGATGATCGGGATCAGTGGCCTGGTCCTCACCATGGGAGCTCCCTGGAAGTTCACCTGATCGATCTCGACCCCTGACGAACACGACGTGGACGGCGGCACCCCCGCCGTCCACGTCGCGTTCGGGAGTCGCTCAACGCACAGGGCTCGCACGCCGATGAGATCACCGGGTCTGTACGCCCTGGGATCACCATGTCGGAGTCAACCGAACCTGTTCGCCGGAACTACCGGCTCGGCGCGCTCCTGCTCGCCACGATCGTCGCGGGCGGGGTGTTGGTTGCCCTGGCGTTCCGCTCCCTCGGCGGTACTTCGTTCCTGGGGGAACACCCGGCGGTGTTTGCCGTGTTCGCCGTGCTGTTGCTCGTGACCGAGTTGCGGCCGATGCCGTCGCTCACCGATGACACCGAACTCACGGCCTCGTGGGCGTTCGCGTTCACGCTCCTGTTCGTGTCGCCGCTCGCTGGCGCGGTGGTGGCAGTGATGGCCACGTCGCTCGTCAACGACCTGATCGGGCGAAAGCGGATCGACCGGGCGTTGTTCAACGCCGCCCAGTTCGCACTGTCGCTCGCTGCTGGCGGTTTCGCCGGATCGCTCATCACCGATGTCGGACTCGTGGCCGCTGGCGGGGCCGTGACCGAGCGCTGGTTGCTGGGCGTGATGGTCGCATGCGCGGTCGGGTTCGCTCTGAACAGCGCCTTCGTGAGTGTGGCCGTTGCGCTCCACACGGGGCTCCCGGTTGCGGAGATGCTGCGCCGCTCGATCGGTATCAACCTGAGCATGGACGGCCTGCTGCTCGCGCTCGCGCCGGTGTTTGCCGTGATCGCCCTGCAGTCGCTGTTCCTGGTGCCGCTCCTGCTCGCCACGGTGTGGATCATCTTCAAGAGTGCGTCGATCGCCCTCCGCAACAAGCACGAGGCCACGCACGACCAGTTGACTGGCATCCCCAATCGGCGAATGTTCGAGGATCACCTCGGCTTGCTCATCGAGGCGGCCCGCAACACCAGCCGGCAGATCGCCCTGGTGCAGATCGACCTCGACGGGTTCAAGGGCGTGAACGATCGCCTCGGCCACCACTACGGCGATCAGGTGCTCAAGGCGGTGGCCACTCGTCTCGTGTCGAGTGAACGCCTGAACGACCAGTGCGCCCGGCTCGGCGGCGACGAGTTCGCCCTCATCTTCACCGGCATCCAGTCGGCCGATGACGCAGCAGAGATCGCAGGGCGGGCGCTCCAACGAATCGCGCAGCCCCTCGACATCGACGGCGTGCCGCTACGCGTGGGAGCCAGCCTCGGCGTGGCTGTGTTTCCTGAGCACGGGGACGACGCCCAGCGACTGATGCACCACGCCGACATGGCGATGTACGAGGCCAAGCGATCTGGCGGTGGGGTGCGGCTGTACCAACCCACCACCGAGGATGAGGGGCCAGGCCGCATCGAGCTGCTCACCAACCTCGCCTCGGCTGCCGACAGCGGCCAGATCGCCCTTGAGTACCAACCCAAGATCGACATCGTGACAGGCGAGATCACGATGGTGGAGGCTCTCGTTCGCTGGCATCATCCGGTGCACGGCACGGTGCCGCCCGGGTGGTTCATGCCCCAGGCGGAGCAGACCGATCTGATCACGGAGCTGACTGATCACATCGTGGACCTCGCCGTGTGCCAGATCCGCGACTGGCGCCGCGTCGGCATCGAGGTGCCAGTCGCAGTGAACGTGTCGGCCCGCAATCTCCACGACCTCCGCTTCCCGGGCAGGGTGGGGGCTGCCCTGGAACGACACGGGCTCACCGGTGACGTGCTCGAAGTCGAGGTCACCGAGAACTCGGTGATGGAGGACCCGAGCCGGTCGGCGATGGTGCTGTCCGACCTCCGCAATCTCGGTCTGACGGTGGCCGTTGACGACTTCGGCACGGGCTACTCATCGTTGTCGACGCTCCGCGACCTCACGCTCGACCGGGTCAAGATCGATCGCTCGTTCGTCACGAACCTCGCCACTGAGCGGGGCGATCTCACGATTGCCCGCTCGGTGATCGAACTCGCCCACAATCTCAGCCTCATGACCGTGGCCGAAGGTGTCGAAACCCATGACGTGCTCGACATTCTCCGTGAACTCGGTTGCGATGAGGTTCAGGGCTTCCTGATCGCACGACCCATGCCCGCCGACGCTCTCGAAGGCTTGCTTCGGGCTGGTCGCATCGAGATGGACGCGATCCCCGAGCCATCGACCACAGGGGTGTCACAGTGATCACGGCCGTCGTCTTGTTGCTCCTGGCCGCGACGGCGCCGCTGCTCGGCGGTCGGATGAGCGGCCTCGGTCGGATCCGCATCCGTGGCTGGTGGACGATCATCGTCGCACTCGTGATGCAGGTGCTGCTGATCGAGGTGTTCGCCGGCTCGTTCGGTGGTGTGCTTGCCGCCGCGATCCACCTTCTCAGCTACGGCGTGGCGCTGCTGTTCGTCTGGTACAACCGCCGCATCTCGGGGATGCCCCTGATCGTGCTGGGTGGGCTCATGAACCTCGCGGCGATCGCAGCCAACGGCGGGGTCATGCCGGCGCAACGCGCCGCACTGGAGACCGCCGGCATCATCGTGGACTCCCCGGAGTTCGAGAACTCGGCTGCGGTCGACGATGCGCGTCTGTGGTTCCTCGGCGACATCTTCGCCATTCCGGAGGGCTACCCGTTCGCCAACGTGTTCAGCATCGGCGACATCGTGCTCGTGCTCGGGGGTGCCATCACCGTGCACGTGTTCGCCGAGTCGCGGCTCGGCCGCTTCCTGGTGCGGCGCACGCCGTTGAGTGCTCCCGTCGAGCCACTGCCGACTAACGTGACGGCCTCGGACCACACGGGGGATCACAGTGACGTTGACAGTCGGATTCGCCACTCCGGTTGATCTCTGGACCTCCGACTTCGATCGCAAGCAGGCAATCCTCGCCGCCTTGAGTGACGCCGGTATCGATCAGGTGTACATGGCCGATCACGTGTCGTTCCAGGGTGGTCACGGCACCGACGGGTTCGTGGAGGTGGCCGCGCTGTCGCAGCTCCACCCGTCGATGCGGGTGATGATCTCGGTGTACCTCTTGGCACTGCGCCACCCGCTCCCCGTCGCCCGCCAGATGGCGACACTCCACCAGATCGCCCCGGGTCGGTTCACCCTCGGGGTCGGGGTTGGTGGTGAGGACCGCCACGAGGTGGAGGTGTGCGGCGTGGATCCCCGCACCCGGGGGAGACGCACCGACGAGAGCCTCGACCTGTTACGAGCACTGATGACGGGCGAGCCGGTGACCCATCAGGGTGCCTTCTTCGACGTGACCGAGGCCCGCATCAGGCCGGCCATCGATCCGCCAACACCGATTCTGATCGGCGGCCGATCCAACGCTGCGCTCGCCCGAGCCGCCAGGGTCGGTGACGGGTGGATCGGGGCATGGTGCTCGGTGCGGCGCTTTGCCGAGGCGGTGGCCGCGATCGACGAGATGGCGGCGGCTGTGGGGCGCACCGATGTGACCTGGACCCACGGCTATCAGCCCTGGGTCGGGGTGGCGGCGACCAGGGAACGGGCCCGTGCGCTGGTGGCCGATGCGATGGAGCGCTTCTATCGCGTGCCCTTCGAGGCCTTCGAGAAATACGTTCCCTACGGCACTGCAGCCGAGGTGGGCGAGGCCCTTGCGCCCTACGTGGAGCAGGGTTGCTCGATGATGAACCTGAAGGTGGTGGCCGACTCGCCCGACGCCTCGATCGAGGCAGCCGGCGAGATCGCAGCCGACCTGCGGGCGCACTGAGCGAGCTCAGCCCACGAATACCGAGACCACCACGGCGAGGATGCCCAGCCCTACCAACACGAGGGCCACCAGGAACGCATCGCCGAGGATACGAAGCCGACGGTCGTCGAGGGATCGGTAGCGGCGCCGGAACACGAACGCCCAGTTGGATGCCGGCACGCGCCGCCGACTCTGGAGGAGCTTCGGTGCCCCGAGGGCGCGATGTGTCGCTGGGCTCACCACAGCGAGGCGAGCGAAGAACGCCACGCCAATCGCCATCTGCACCGCGGTCACGGCCATGACCACGAGAAAGATCGTTGCCGTCGGGTCCATCTCGCTAGGGAACGTTGAGCACGGTCTCGCAGTTCGTGGCAGCCGTGTCGCCGACGATCTCGCCTCCGGTGCCGCCGTTGCACGTGTCGACGCCCGTGTTGCCCGCAAGGGTGTCGTCGCCGGCGCCGCCGTTGACGGTGTCGTCGTTCTGGCCGCCTCGCACCACATCGTTCCCGTCGTCGCCGTGCACCGTGTCGCGGCCGCCGTTGCCCGACACCGAGTCGTTGCTGTCGCCGCAGCGAACGTTGTTGTCGTTGTCGCCGCCACCGTTCACCGCGTCTTCGCCAGCATCGCCATTGATCGTGCCGTCGTTGCCAGAGCCGCCGGAGATGCCCTCGTTGCCCTCGTTGCCGAGGATCGTGTCGTCGCCCGCGCCGCCCACCACGTTGTCGTCGCCGTCGAGGGCGCAGATCGTGTCGTTGCCGTCGAGGGCGTTGATCACGTCGGGGCCGCTGGTGCCGAGGATCACGTCGTCGCCGTTCGTCGGCACGTCACCGGAGCCGATGTCGACCGTCACGGCCAGCCCGTTGCACGGGGGCAGGGGAGCAGCGGGGGTGAAGGCGTAGGCCGACCCGGAGTTCGACCCGCCGTCGTCGTCGAAGTCGGCGCCGACCGCGATCACATCGGGTGAGACCGCAACGGCGAACCCGAACCGATCGTTGGCGGCGCCGTCAGAGGCGCCGAGCTTGGTCTCGGTCCAGCCGCCGACGCCGTCGGGTTCGAACACGTAGACCGCGCCCGAGTTCGAGCCGTTGTCGTCGTCCTGGTAGGCGCCGACCACGATCGTCTCGCCCCCGGCGCCGACCGTCCGCCCGAACTCGTCGTTGGCTGCGGCGTCGGAGGCCGTCAACTTCGTCTCGTCGTAGGGGCCGACGCCCCCGGCCGGTGCCGTCGCGGCCACCACCGCCGCCACGAGCACTCCAACGCCCCACACGATCCGTCGCACCATGATGTTCACCGCTCAGCCCGCCGGCTGGCGACGTTAGCAAACCGGCCTGTTGCGAGCCCGGTTGCGCTCACGCCCTTCCGAGGGAGTGCGGCTCGCGAGACCGATCCGAACATGCCGTTCGGTGACGTGTTCGCCTTCGCCGCAATCATGACCGTTCAGGGCTAGGTTCGGCCATCGATGGACGCACTGAGCCACAAGGTCGCACTCGTCACGGGTGCCGGAACACCATCGGGTATCGGATGGGCCACCGCGCAGGCGTTGGCCAACGCTGGAGCGCTGGTGGTCGTCACCGACGTCGAGCACGAACCTGGGCCAACCGCTGACGTAGGCATCGACGCGCTGGCGGCGGCCATCCGGGGGCAGGGGGGTGACGCAATGGCCGTGCCGCTCGACATCACCGACCGGGCCCAGATCGATCGGTGCGTTGCCATGGTCTCGGAACACCACGGCGGCGTCGATGTGGTGGTGAACAACGCCGGAACGTCGGCTGGCGCCCGGCCGTTCCTGGAGATCACCGCGGCGGAGTGGGACGCCAGCTACCGGGTGAACCTCAAGGGCACCGCGGACGTCTGCCAGGCCGTGATCCCGACGATGACCGAGCGCGGGGGAGGGTCGATCGTGAACGTGGCCTCCACCGGCGGCTTGGGGGCCGAGGCCGGATTCGGCGCCTACACCGCCACCAAGCACGGCGTTGTCGGCCTCACCAAGACGATCGCCGCCGAGTTCGGTCGCGCCGGCATCCGTTGCAACGCCGTGTGCCCAGGGTTCGTGGCCACCCGCATGCACACCGAGGCCACCGAACGGCTCGCAGCGGCCGCCGCCATCCCCGTCGATGAGATGGCGGCGCGGCGCTACGAGGCGGTGGCCCAGGGGCGGGCATCGACGCCCGACGAGATCGCCGCCGTGATCGCCTTCCTCGCCGGCCCCGCGGCGTCGTACATCACGGGGGCAGCGATCCCGGTTTCAGGCGGCACTCCCGTCGGCCTCTGAGCGCCATGGCCTCCAACTCGGCCCCTCATGCGGGGTGTGCGCCTACCATTGGCCGTATGGATGGCCGGGCGATCGACCACGTTGTCGACCGGCTATGGAGCTCGGAGGCGGTCGGGGCGGCAGGCACCGAGGTGCGCCTCCCCACTGGCCGAGCCCAGCTCGTGTTCGGGCTCGACCCGGGGTTCCCGGTCGCCATCCTGCAGGGACCGACCACGATGCCGGCAGTCATCGAACGGGGCCCGCAGCGTCGGGCGGTGGGGGTGGCGCTGCAGCCGAGCGCCGTACGCGCCCTCACCGGCGAACACGCCGCGGCGTTCACCGACCGTTCGGTGTCGCTCGGCGAACTCTGGCGCACCGATGTGTCGGGTCTCATCGAGGAACTGCGCGACGCGCAGTACAACGGCTCGATCGCCGCGGTACTCGCCAGGGTGATCGAGGCCGAGGTGGGGGCGCGAGCCAGTGGGTCATCATCACAGGTGAGGCGCGGCATCGAACTGCTCCGCTGTGGCGTTGCCGTGGCCGACGTGGTGGACCGTCTCGGCACCCGCCGATCGACCTTCGTCGCCGCGTTCCGCGCCGAGGTGGGCATCACGCCCAAGGCGTTCTCTCGGCTGGCTCGTTTCGAATCGGCGGTGGCGCAGGTGCGAGCCGTCGACGCGCCGGGCCTCGCGTCCATCGCAGCGGTCCTCGGGTACGCCGACCAGGCCCACATGACCCGTGACTTCGCCGAGTTTGCGGGGCGTTCGCCCGGCGCCCTCCACGGCGACGGCAGCGGCACGCCGAACCACCTGGCGCATCGATGACGTTTTCTTCAAGATCCCGCCACCGAGTCGAACTCAACTGTCGGGTATGACAGATGCCAAGTTGTCCCCTCGGCTCGTGGTCGACGACGCCGCAGCCGCACTCGACTTCTACACCTCGGCCCTCGGCGGAACCGAACTCGTCCGCTACGCCGACCCGACGGGGCGGGTGCTCCACGCCGAGGTGCAGGTCGGCGATGACGTGTTCTCGGTGACCGACGCCGACGGGCACCACAACATCTCCCCGGCCACGCTCGGCGGCTCGGGTCTGCTGCTCACCCTCGTGGTTGCCGACGCCGACGCAACGGGAGCTGCACTCGTGGGCGGCGGGGCCGAGGTGGTGATCCCGATCGACGATCAGTTCTACGGGCGGCGCGAGGGGCGGTTGCGCGATCCGTTCGGCCATCTCTGGATCATCAGCCAGGACGCCCCCGACCTGCCCGACGCCGAGATCCAACGGCGGATCGGCACGCCGTGACCCGCAGTGACCTGCGGCGGCCCACCCCGACTCAGGCCGGGTCGGAGTCGAGGAGCGGGAGCCGGGCGTGCACGCGATATTGCGATGGTGGCTCGCGGCCGGCATCCAGGGTGCCGCCGAGCAGCGAAGCCCGTTCTCGCATCCCGATGATCCCGTAGCCCGAGCCGGGGAGCGCTGGTGCGGTGGCATCCACGGTGTTGGTGATGTCGACCACGAGATCGGGGCCTTCCACGAAGAGCTCGATGTCCACCACGGGGCGGGGCCCAGCGTGCTTGACGATGTTGGCAATCGACTCCTGCACGATCCGGTAGGCCGACAGATCCACCGAGGTTGGCAGCCAGTGCGGAAGAGGCTCGATGGTCAGGCCGACGTCGGCTCCGGTATCCATGAGGCCATCGACGAGAGCAGGGATGGCGTCAACACCAGGTTGCAGCCCCGGCGTGTCACCGTTGGTCGAGCGCGTGGTCGTTCGGAGCACTCCCTGCATCTGGCGGAGCTCGCCGAGCGTCGCACGGCCGGTCTGCTCCACGTCGTCCATGGCGTCGACCGCAGCACCGAGATCGCGGGGAGCGGCCGCCTTTGCCGTGCTGGCCTGCGCCGTCATCATCGACACCCGATGGGCGACCACGTTGTGTAGCTCCCGAGCCACCTGAGCCCGCTCGTCGGCAACGGCCCGCTTCTCGAGGAGGGTGAGCGTCTCGGCCCGATTGCGGAACTGACGCCCGACGTACCACGGCACGACAGCGAGGAGGATCGCCTGCAGCGCATCGATGCCCTGATTGGTGTCGATCAGCGCTCCGGCGATGTTGACCACGATGGCTGCCGCCACGGCGAGGAGGCCGAGCCGGCGGTCGTGTCCATGTCGGCCCACGCTGTAGAGCGCCACGACGAGAGCCGCCTGATGGCCGTCGCCAAAGTCGCCGACCGACCAGATCACCATCAGCCCGAGGATCACGGTGGTGACCGTGTCGGGGCTGGTGCGCCGCCACCAGAGGGCGGCGGCCATCGCGGCCAGGATCAGGAACGAGCCGATCGGTCGCTCGGTGAAGGCGCCCAACGTCAGGGCGTCGCCCTCTGGGCGTTCACTCACGCCGACCGTGATCACCGAGATCAGCAGAACCGCGGCAACGAGGGCGGCGTCGCTCGCGGTGGGCCAGCGCGTGAAGGGCCCCGGGAACCGTCGCGGTTCACCGGGGTCGATCCAGTCGATCAGGAGGCCGAACCAGAGTCGGACGACCTCGATCGCTGGGCGCTGAGCGTCAAGAGCAGCCATGATGCCGAAGCCACGCTATGCGGCAGATGAACACCTGTCACCCGTCGCGGCCTCAGGCGTGCTCACCGGTGGGTGGAGCACCTGGTCCGGCTTCGGCGACGGCCAGCTGTCCTGGGCCTGGTCGAGGCGTCACGGAGCCGCGTTGTACGGGCTCTCCGCACGCCCCGCACACCACCGTTGCGTCCACGTGGTGGCCACAGGTGTGGGTGAGGATCACGCGTTGGCCGTGCTCGGTGTCGAGCCAGGTGTCACCCCACTTGATCAGGGTCAACAGCACCGGCGCGAGGCTGCGGCCCTTGTCGGTGAGCACGTAGTGGTAGCGGGTGGGGTGTTCGGAATAGACCTGCCGATCGAGGATGCCCACCTCCACGAGTGACTTCAGGCGGGCCGACACCACCGTCTTCTGAGCGCCGGTGTGCTCCACCAGCTCCGAGAAGCGGGCTCGCCCGTAGAACGCCTCGCGGATGATGAGCATGCTCCACGCATCGCCGATCTCGGCCAGAGCTTTGGCGATCGAGCAGGGCTGGCGGCCGATCTCGTCTATCCGCATGGAACGAGCGTACCGCAAGTGGGTAGCTCTGGACGACCAAGTAGTTCTGGACAACTAAGTAGCTCTGAACTACCTTCCTCGTCATGACAGCAGGTGAGGAGACCTCATGAGTCGATATCGATGCGTGATCCAGGCCGGCAGCGCTGCCGCCGAGCGATCCAACGAACTGGAGCGCCGCCTCGGCGAGCACCACGCCGGTCACTACCCCGGGGAGGCTGTGTCAGTCGACTGGGCCACCGTGCCGGCCGGCTACATGTTCACCGAAGGCCGCCAGAGCACCTCGTCGATCGTGTCGTGCACGCTCGATCACCCCACGACGTTCGCCAGCCGAGAGGTGTACATGCGCGGCGTGTGCGACCTCTGGACCGAGGTCACCGGCTGCACCGATCACGAGGTGGTCGTCGCCGTGGCCGAGAACATCCCTGCCGCCAGTCTCGCAACCAAGGAGTGAACCGATGCCCTTCTATCGAGCCCTCGTCCGCCCCGGCATCCTGGCCGAGACCCAACGCGAGCGCTTCGCTCGCGATGTGGTCGATGTCCACTGCGATGTGACCGGCGCCCCGCCATCGTTCGTGCACGTGCTGTTCAGCGAAGACGGCGCCGGCGAGCTGCCGGAGGCCAACGTGGCTGCCGTGCACGGCACGATCCGTGGCGGTCGCACCGATGCCCAGAAGACCGAGATCACCACACGACTGAGCCACCTGTTGGCGGAGCGAGCCGGTGTCGATCCCAGCCAGGTGAAGGCCACGACGTCGGACGTCGAGGCCTCCTACACGATGGAGGGTGGCGTGGTGCTTCCCGAGCCCGGTTCGCCCGAGGAAGCGGCCTGGGTCACGCCTGGGGTGTCGTCATGACCATGACATTCGAGACCCAACAGGTGGCAGGCCACCGGCTTCGGGTGGCTCGGTCCACCGGCGGTCACCCCGTCACCGTGGTGATGACGAACGCCCTGCCGCAGTCGATCCGC
The DNA here is from genome assembly GCA_039029735.1 of Actinomycetota bacterium. Lineage (GTDB taxonomy): Bacteria > Actinomycetota > Acidimicrobiia > Acidimicrobiales > SZUA-35 > CADEDH01. The sequence goes on from JBCCFL010000008.1 coordinate 10,982, forward strand.
TGCTGGGAGTCGGTGTGGGATCGGCTCGCCGCCCACTTCGATCTGCTCGCCGTCGATCTTCCCGGCTTCGCTCGGTCGACCGGGTCGGAGGCAGTCATGCGCCCGTCGGCACAGGCCGAGGTTCTCGTCGAGGTCATGGACGCCAACGGCATCGACCAAGCCGTGGTGGTCGGGCCCGACATCGGGGTGCCCGTCGCCCTCTGGTTGGCGTCGGCTCATCCGGAGCGGGTGCTGGCCGTGAACGTGTTCGACGGGCCGGGAACCTGGCCCACCGAGTTCCACCGAAGCATCGAGTCGGCCGTGCGCTCCGGGCTCGTGCGCTGGCTCGCCACCCACCCGCCGCTGCGGCGCCGGATCATGGCCCAGAACCTGGCCATCGCCACCAGCGAGGGGTACGAGAGATTCACCCCATCACCCGAGGCGGCCGCCGAGTACGAGGAGCTCTGCTTCGACCCCGATGTGCACCGACGCGCCTTCGCCTACTTCGGCTCCTACGTCGACGAGCTGCCGCTGGTGGAGCAGCGGTTGTCAACACTGAGGGTGCCCGTGCTCGTGACCTGGGGTGGCAAAGATCCCTTCGTCAGCGTGGCCAACGCACACCGCCTCCACGAGCTGATTCCCGACAGCGAGCTGACGATCTTCGACGATGCGGGCCATTTCTCCCACGAGGACGCCGACCAGGAGTGGATCGATCGCTTCTCGGCCTTCGTAGCCGCCCGTCACGTGGCGCCGGGCTGATCAGCTGCCGCGGCCAGCGCCCCCGCCGAAGGCGCGGCGGTAGTCGTCGATCGACGCGGAGATCACCGTTCGGGCGTGCTCCACCCCATAGGTGCCGATCACCTCGAGGGCATTGGTCGGCTCCTCGCCGGAGATGTCCATCTTGTATGTGGCGAAGTAGTGCACGATGCGGTTCACCACGGTTCGGGGTAGGTGATTGAGGCCCTTGGCGTAGTCGAACACGGTGTCGCTCGCGAGCACGGCCACGATCTTGTCGTCGGCCTCACCGTCGTCGAGCACCTGCACGCCGCCGAGCACCCGGGCCGGTACCACGATCTCGGCCCGGTCGATCCGTTGCTGGCTGATCACGCAGATGTCGAGGGGGTCGCGGTCGCCGACGTCGGCGCCTGGGGTGAGTGCCGCAACGGCGTTGTCGCAGAACGTCTGGGGGATGAACCCGTACAGCGTTGGTGGGAGGGCCGATGAGCCTTGCGGCCGGTCGACCCGGAGGTAGCCCGTCTGCTTGTCGATCTCGTACTTCACCGCATCGAACGGCGTGATCTCGATGTAGGCGTCCACCACGTCGGGAGGGTCGGCGCCGATCGGCAGGCCGTGCCACGGGTGAGCTCGATAGCTGTCGAATCCGACCACGACGCCAGCCTAGATGGGGGAGCGAAGGGAGGAGGCGAGGTTCGGGTGATGCAGACAGATCACCCAGGTCCGGTACCCTCGGTCGCCGACTCGGGAGAGCGAGTCGAGGATCGAGACCTGTGCAGCCCAGCCGTTCGAACCGTCGGAATCGTCTGCGCGTCGCCCGTTGCGTGGCGGCGATCACCGTGTGCCTCGGAGCGGTTGCGTCGTGCGCCACCGCGGAGGCCTCCGCGGTCTGCCTGCCGGATGATCGCAGCGTGGCCCGGGTGTGGAACGAGGTGGCCCTCGATGCCATCCGTCTCGACTTCCCTGCGCCAACCGTGCACGCCCGCAACCTCCATCACCTCTCGGTCGCAATGTGGGACAGCTGGGTGGCCTACGACGACGGCGAGGCCTCCGCCCACACGGCGAAGGCCGACGGTTCGAGCGCATCGCGTTCCGACCAAGAAGTGGCCATCGCCTTCGCTGCGAGCCGGATTCTGAGCGTGCGCTATGCCAACGCCATCGGGGGCGAGGAGACCGTCGCCACCGTGGATGCCACCCTCACCGCGTTGTGCCTCGACCCGGCGATGGCCGACGACCCCGACGGCCCGGCCGCCCACGGCGTGGCGATCGCCGATGCCGTACTCGCATCAGCGGCCGACGACGGCTCCCGGGAGTCCGACCTCTACGTTGCGCCGTTCGAGGTGGCCAACGAGCCGCTCGTACTCGCCGAGCCGGGCACCACGATGACCGAGCCCAACCGGTGGCAGCAGCTGTTGTTCGTCCAGGCGATGACGCAGAACGGCCAGCTGCTCGAGAGCAACCTTCAGGACTACGTTGGCCCGCACTGGGGGGCCGTCACGCCGTTCGCACTCACACCGTCGAGCACCGGGCTCCCGATCGACCCAGGCCCGCCACCGCTGCTCGGGACGGCCACCGAGCCGGAGTTCGTCAGCGGTGCGGTCGACGTGATCGACGCCAGCTCCCGGCTCGATCCGACCGACGGGGAGATGCTGGACATCGGCCCCGGTGCCCGGGGGGCCAACAGCCTGGGAACGAATGACGGCTCAGGCCACGCCGTGAACCCCTCCACCGGCGAGCCCTATGCGGCCAACGTCGTGCCCGCCGCTGACTTCTACCGGGTGATCGCCGAGTTCTGGGCCGACGGCCCCTCCTCGGAGACGCCGCCGGGCCACTGGAACACCCTCGCCAACACCGCCTCCGACGCACTGGAGGAGTACCGCCTCGGCGGCTCAGGCGAGACGGTCGACCGCCTCCAGTGGGACGTGTCGCTCTACTTCGTGCTGAATGGCGCCCTGCACGACGCGGCCATCGCCGCCTGGGGGGCCAAGGCTCACTACGACTACGTGCGACCGATCTCGATGATCCGCCACCTGGCCGGTGAGGGCGAGCTGCCCGTGGTGCCGGGGTTGATCGAGGTGGTCACCGAGGCCTCGGCGGCCCCCGGCGGTCACCACGCCGACCTCGTCGACCACGTGGGGGAGCCGGCGATCCGGGCCTGGGCCCGCCGCCCGGCCTGGTTCGACGAGGTCGACCAGGTGCGCTGGATTCCGGCGAGTGAATGGAAGCCGTATCAACGACCAACATTCGTGACGCCGGCGTTCCCCGGGTACGTCTCGGGCCACAGCACGTTCAGCCGGGCCGCCGCAGAGGTGCTCACGGCGCTGACCGGCAGCGAGTACTTCCCCGGCGGCATGGCCACTCACCGTGTGGAGGCCGGACAGCTGGAGTTCGACGGCGGCCCGTCGGTCGACATCGAGCTCCAGTGGGCCACCTACTACGACGCCGCCGACGAGGCGGGCCTGTCGCGCATCTACGGCGGCATCCACGTGGCCGCCGACGACGTGGAGGGCCGACGGATGGGGGCCGATGTCGGCCAGATCGCCGTTGACCACGCCGCCCAGTACCTGGGGCATGACGGTGCGCTCGGCGGCTGACCGGCCGCTGCCGGCAGCGGCGCCGAGCGATCGGAACCGCACGATCTATCGCTCAACGCGATGGTTTGCGTCAACGTTGACGTGCCTGTCGTTGGTGTCTACAGTACGACCGCAGCAGTTGCAGATACCGGCGAGTGGGGAGGCTCGCGCGTCCGAGTGTGTTGGGCCCTCAGCCGGCACACCGACCGCGATGTGCGCATGACAGACGTGACAACGGACAGCGGTGTCGTGGCCGCACAGACGGGGCGCAGATCGTCGGCCCGCAAGGAGTCGAATGCCGGGGTGGACGGTGGCTGGAAGGTCGCCATCTGGTTCCTGCTCCCGAGCCTGTTCGGGTTCCTGGTCTTCTTCCTGATCCCGGCGATCCGGGCGATCGCCATCAGCTTCCAGGACTTCAACCTGCTGCGGAACGCCGGCACCTGGAACGGGCTCGACAACTACCGGTTCATCTTCGGCGACGACGTGTTCTGGAACGCCATCCGGGTCACCGCCTACTACGTGGTGATCAACATCGCGCTGCAGACGGTGCTGGCCCTGGGTATTGCGGTGATGATGGACCGCCTCACCAAGTCGGTGTTCGTGAGGGGCATTCTCCTCCTGCCGTGGATGCTCCCCAACGTGCTGGTCGGCCTGCTCTGGCTCTTCATGCTCGATCCGAGCATCGGCATCATCAACGAGTGGCTGGGCTACTTCGGGATCCGACCGATCGCCTTTCTCGCCAACCCCGACTGGGTGATCCCGTCGTTGGCGATCATCAACACGTGGAAGTTCACCGGCTACACGGCCCTGCTGCTGTTCGCCGGGATGCAGACGATTCCCCGCAACCTCTACGAGGCCAGCGCACTCGACGGGGCGTCGGAGTTCACGATGTTCCGCACGGTCACGCTTCCGCTGCTACGGCCGGTGCTGGCCCTGGTGCTGGTGATCAGCATCATCGGCTCGTTCCAGGTCTACGACGTGGTGCAGGCTGCCGCCGGCGGTCTCGGTGGCAACCCGGGTGATCCGCTGAACTCGTCCCGGGTCATCTACCTCTACATCTATGAGAAGGGCTTCCTGGGTGGCGGTTCTCGCTTCGGCCAGGCGGCCGCGGCGGCCACGGTGCTGATGGTTGGCCTGTTGACGATCACGATCGCCCAGCTGCGGCTGCTGCGGGCAGGGGAGTCGGACCTCGCATGACCACCACCCTGGAGAGCCCCACGACCCGTCGGCTCAACATCGGCCGAACCGGCGTGTGGTTGGTGCTGATCGCAGTGCTGATCGCCAGCCTCTTCCCGATCTACTGGTCGCTTCGAACGTCGCTCACCAACAACGCGTCGCTGTTCGACCAGCCGGCGAACGTGCTGCCGCCCGAACCCACGTCGTTCAACTTCGAGCGGGTGCTGGGTATCGGCGAAATCACCCGTGAGGAGATCGAGGCCGCGGGTGCCAACGACGCCAAGTTCAGCATCGTGCGGGCCGTGATCAACTCGATGATCGTGGCCACCGCCATCACGATCTTCCAGGTGTTCTTCTGCGCCATGGCGGCCTACGCCTTCGCCCGCCTTCGGTTCTGGGGTCGCGAGGCGCTGTTCACCGTGTACCTCTCGGCGCTGATGATCCCGCCCATCTTTGCGTTGATCCCCAACTTCTTGTTCGTGCGCGATCTACAGTTGCGGCTCGGGTTCGCCACCATCGACTTGAGCTGGCTTCCGTTCCAGGGCGACCTCGGATACGTGAACACCTACATCGGTCTGATGTTGCCGTTCATCTTCATGACCCCGTTCGCTGTCTTCTTCCTCCGGCAGTTCTTCCTCGGCATCTCGCGCGAGGTCGAAGAAGCCGCGGTGCTCGATGGAGCCGGCCATGCTCGCCGGTTCTTCCAGGTGATCCTCCCGATGTCGGTGGCCCCGATCGCCACCCTGGCCCTGATCACCTACGTCACGGCGTGGAACGAGTTCCTCTGGCCGTTCACCGTTGGCAAGGACGAGTCCATCCGCGTGGTGACCGTCGCGCTGAACGATTTCAAGAGCCAGACTCCAGGTCTGGTCCGACCGGACTGGTCGGGCCTGATGACGGCCACATTCGTGGCCGGTGCACCGATCATCGCCCTGTTCGCCGTTCTCGGGCGACGCGTGGTGGATTCGATCGGTTTCTCCGGGATCAAGTAGCGCCCGCTCCTCGATTCCAACCAACCCACAGATCTCCGGCGCGAGCCGGATGAACCTCAAGGGAGAGCCAACCAGAATGAAGAACCTGAACAAACTGCTTGCGATGCTCTTCGCACTCGCATTGGTTGCCGCAGCGTGTGGTGACGACTCCGACGACGAGGCGTCCGACGACGCCACCGAGGAGTCGACCGACAGCGGCGCCGACGAGGGTGAAGAAGACGCCATGGAAGACGAGGACGGTGGCGACGAAGCTGCCGCCAGTGGCGTCAGCATCGACTACTGGCTGTGGGACAACAACCAGCAGCCCTTCTACCAGGAGTGCGCCGACAACTTCGCCGCCGAGTCTGGGATCACCGTCAACATCACCCAGTTCGGCTGGGGTGACTACTGGGACGGCCTCACCGCTGGCTTCGCCACCGGTGACGTGCCCGACGTGTTCACCAACCACCTGGCCAAGTACCCGGACTTCGTGTTCGCCGACGTGCTCGTTCCGCTGAACGACTTCGTCGAGGCTGATGGCACCCCCACCGACATCTACTGGGAAGGCCTCGCCGACCTGTGGGTTGCCCCCTCGGGTGACCGCTACGGCCTGCCGAAGGACTTCGACACCATCGCCCTCGTCGTCAACCAGGACCTGCTCGAGGGTTCGGGCCTGACCGTTGACGACCTGCAGGCTCTCGATTGGAACCCCTCCGATGGTGGTTCGTTCGAGGAGGCCATCGCTGCGCTGTCGGTTGACGCCAACGGCGTGCGTGGCAACGAGGACGGCTTCGACGCCGAAGACGTTGCGGTCTACGGCTACGTGTCCAACACCGTGTACGCCTCGGCCTATAGCCAGACCGGTTGGTCCACCTTCACCGGTGGTAACGGCTTCGAGTACCTCGACGCCAACCCCTGGGGTAGCGAGTACAAGTACGACGACGACGCCTTCATCGAGACGATGCTCTGGTGGCGCAGCCTGATCGAGAAGGGCTACATGCCTCCTTCCGACATCCTGTCGGGCTCCGGCTCGGACACCATCTTCACCGAGGGTTCGGCCGCCACCATGACCGACGGCTCGTGGAAGATCGGCACCTGGACCTCCGGTGACGTGAACGGCGCCTTCGTGCCGACCCCCATCGGCCCGTCCGGCAGCCGTTCCTCGATGTACAACGGCCTCGCCGACTCGATCACGACCGCCTCGGACAACCCGCAGGAGTCGTGGCAGTGGGTGCAGTACATGGCCTCCCCGGCCTGCCAGGAGATCATCGGCGGCGGCGCTGTCGTGTTCCCGGCCATCCCCTCGGCCACCAAGGTCGCCCAGGATGCCCACGCCGCCAACGGCGTTGACGTGAGCGCCTTCACCGTCCACGTCGACGAAGGCACCACCTTCCTGTTCCCGATCACCCGTGAGTCGGCTGAGATCGAGCGGATCATGGGCAACGCCATCGACGCCGTCATGCGCGGCGAGGGCGACGCCCAGACCATCATCGATGCCAACGACGAGGTCAACTCGCTGCCCCTGAGCGGCTGACAATCCTCCCCTAAGAGAGCCCGCTGACCGTGCCCGTGAACGACGCCAACTGGCAAACAGTTTCATACGGGCACGGTCGGCGGGTTCGTCCTCCAACATCCCGAGCCCTCATCACTGCGCTCCTGGCGGCCTTGGCCGTCATGGTCACAGGATGCGGGCTCGGGTCTGGAGCGTCGGCGACAGCCGTGGCGGTCACATCAACTGCAACGGCGTTCGCCGAACCCTCGACTCCGTGCGAGAACCGGTTCGTGTCTCGCCCCCTCGATCACACCACCGAAGGGCGCGGCGAAATCACGGCCATGAGCGATGGGACCGGCACCGGCGTGCTGCTCGAAGATCTCGACGACGACGGCCACGTGGACATCGTGCTGCCCAACCTGGCGGGCGAGACGTCCATTCTCTGGAACGCGGGCGACGCCACCTTCGATCGCGACGTGCTGGCCGAGGGCCGCTTCCGTCAGGCATTGAGCGCGGATGTCGACGCCGACGGTCGCCGCGACATCCTGCTCACCACCGGCATCGGGCCACCCATCACGATGCGGTCCACCGGCCCCCGAAGCTACGAGCGCACCGAGTTCCGAACCGCCGCCGTGGCCTACTCGATCGCTGCTGGTGCCCTCAACGGTGACGATCGCCTCCAGATCGTCACCGGCTCCTACAACGCCGAACTCACCCAGAATCGCGACCCGCGCGCCCTGACCGGCAACGGCACCGGCGCTGCCCTGCACACGATCGACGGCGGCACGATCGAAACCGAGTTCCTGATCGAGTCGGCTCAGGCCCTGGCCACCTTGGTGGTCGATCTCGACGGTGACGGCCGTCAGGACGTGTTCATGGGCAACGACCTGGGCACCCCCGACCGGATCTGGTTCGGGAGCGCCGATGGCCTCGTGCTCGCTGAGCCGTTCGACACCACCACGCTGTCGACCATGAGCCTCGACGTGGTCGACCTCGACAACGACGGCGACGACGACGTGATCGCCACCGACATGGCCCCGATGGCCGACGCAGACCTCGACCCGTGGCTCGAGGTGATGCCAGACATCGAAGCGGCCCGCGTCGACGACGTGCAGGATCCCCGAAACAAGCTTCAGTTCCTGGCCGACGGCGTGTACACCGACCGCGCCCCCGAGTACGGCTTCGATGCCACCGGCTGGAGCTGGTCGGGTGTCGGCGGCGATCTCGACAACGACGGCCTCCCCGATCTCTACGTGGTCAACGGCATGCAGGCCACGAGCATCTTCACCGAGCTCCCCGACGGCGAGCTCATCGAGGCCAACCAGGTCTTCCGCAACACCGGCGCCGGGCTCGAGCCCATGCCGGGCTGGGAACTCGCCGACACCGCTGGTGGTCGGGGGATGGCCCAGGGCGATCTCGATGGCGACGGCGATCTCGACATCGTGGTGAACAATCTCGGCTCGCCATCAGTTCTGTTCGAGAATCGGCTCTGCGGCGGCGCGGCCGTGATCGTCGACCCCGTGTGGGACGGGGCACCGAACGCGGATGCCGTCGGCACCGTGGTCACCGTCCGCAGCGGCGACCTCAGCGCCCGGCGCCAGATCCTGTCGGCCCGGGGGTACCTCTCGGCTCCGCCCACCGCCGCCCATGTCGGCCTGGGCGACACCACCGACCGGGTGTCGATCGACATCGTCTGGCCCGACGGTGCCACCAGCTCGGTGACCGACGTGGAGCCCGGCACAGCAATCGCCGTCACCCGTACCGAGGGCCCGATTGCCGTCGATGGGGAGGACCAGTGATGGCCGAGCCCATCTATTCACCGGGCACCATCTGGGCCGGGCTGCCGCACCTGAGCCCCCTCGTCGTCGCCGTGGTGGTGGCGATCATTGCCGGTGGCCCACTCGGCTGGATCGGGTTTCTGCTCCCGCTCGGCCCCCTGCTCGCGTTCGTCGGCCCCCGTCTCGTGGGCCGACACCCCAGTGCGACCTGGCGTCTCGCCCTCGCCTTCTCCGTCGTCTGCGCCGTGCTCATCGGTGGCAGCTGGACGTTGATGCGCGTCGGCCAGACGCTTCCTCCGGCGGCGATCCTGTTCCCGTTGGCCCTCCTGGCGTTCTTGTTGGGCCTGGTGAACTTCGTTCTCGTGTCGATCAGCCGGGCCGTTCGGGCCTGGCGTTCGATGCCGCTGCACTATCCCTGGATTCCCGGCTGGCTCGATGGCCCGCTGGGGTTGACCGCCACACTGAAGGAGAGCTGACGTGGCCACAGTTGAGCTGAACCAACTCACGAAGATCTATCCCGGTGGTGACCGACCGGCGGTCGACTCGGTCGACCTGTCGATCGAGGAAGGCGAGTTCATTGTGCTCGTCGGCCCGTCGGGGTGCGGCAAGTCGACGGCGCTGCGCATGGTGGCCGGCCTCGAGTCGATCACGAGCGGCACGCTCCACATCGACGGCGAGGACGTGAGTTCGGTCGCCCCGCAGAACCGCGACATCGCCATGGTGTTCCAGAACTATGCGCTGTACCCGCATATGACGGTTGGCAAGAACATGGCGTACCCGTTGCGCATCGCCGGCGAGTCCAAGAGCGAGATCCAGCGTCGGGTGAAAGAGACCGCCGACATCCTGCAACTCACCGAGTTCCTCGACCGCAAGCCGGGGCAGCTGTCGGGTGGCCAACGCCAGCGGGTGGCCATGGGCCGGGCGCTGATCCGTGCGCCCAAGGTGTTCCTGATGGACGAGCCGCTGTCGAATCTTGACGCCAAGCTCCGGGTGTACATGCGGTCCGAGATCGCCCAGATCCAGAACCAGCTGGGAATCACCACCGTGTACGTCACCCACGACCAGGTCGAGGCCATGACCATGGGCGACCGCGTGGTGGTGCTGAAGGATGGCGTGCTCCAGCAGGCCGACTCCCCGTCGGTGCTCTACGAGAAGCCGGCCAACATGTTCGTGGCCGGGTTCATCGGCTCGCCCGCAATGAACCTGTTCACCGGTGAGCTGATGACCGAGGATTCCACGCCGGCAGTCAAGATCGGCGACCAGGTGGTGCGCCTCGGGCCCGACGTGATGAACACTCGCCCGTCGCTCGCAACGTCGGTGCCCGACCAGTTGATCGTCGGCATCCGGCCCGACGATCTCTACGATGCCCGCCTTCAGCCCCAGCACGCCGGCCGTCTCACCGGCACGGTGCAGCGGATGGAGAGCCTCGGGTCGGAGATCGTGGCGCACCTCGACATCGGTGCCGTGCCCGTCGACACCGGCGACCCCGACCTCGACGAGCTGGGCCAAGGCCCGCAGGGCGCCCACAGCTCGGTGATCGGTCGGTTCAGCCCGCACTCGTCGGTGTCGGAGAACGCCGACATCGAGATCGCGGTCGACACGAACCGCATCCATTTCTTCGACGGCTCGACGGGCGCCGCCGTCTGAGCCCACACTGGAGGCACCATGGTTGCCTTCAGCTGCGTGATCCAAGAAGGAAGTGCTGCGCATCAGCGCGGCGAGGAACTGGAGCGCCGGCTCCGTGCACACCACGACCGTCATGTTCCTGGCGACCCGGTGACGGTGAGCTGGGTGCCCATCCGGGCCACCTACATGTTCACCGAGGGCCGCCAGAGCACCTCGTCGGTGGTGTCGTGTGCGATCCCCAAGGCCACCACCCTCGAGTTCCGGGAGGCGTACATGCGCGGCGTGTGCGACATCTGGACCGAGGTGACCGACTGCACTGACCACGAGGTGGTCGTGTCGATCAGCGAAACCGTCTGAGCCCGCCAGGAGAGATCCGATGCCCTTCTACCACGCCATCATCCGCCCCGGTCTGCTTGACGAGAGCCAACGTGAGCACTTCGCTGCCGACGTGGTGGACATCCACTGCGGCGTGACCGGGGCGCCACCGTCGTTCGTCCACGTGCTCGTCACCGAGGACGATCGGGGTCGTCTGGGGAGTGATCAGAACGCCTCGCTGCGGGGCACCATCCGGGCCGGGCGAACCGATGCCCAGAAGACCGAGATCACGTCGCGAATGAGCGCGGCCCTGGCGGGGCGGGCGGCCGTGGCGGCCGACACCGTGCTGGCCACCACCGTCGACATCGAGGCGTCCTACACCATGGAGGGCGGCGCACTGCTGCCCGAGCCGGGCAGCGCCGAAGAGGATGCCTGGAAAGTGGCCTAGGGCGCCGCTACTCGCCCCGCAGCCCAACGGAGTCAGTGCGCCAGAACGCGTCCGGGTACACGAGGGTGCCGGCCATCCACGGCTCCGCCCCGTCGATCGCAAGCACCTGGAACGCTGGGTCGGGGATCCGGGTGGAGGGCTTCGCGAAGCCCAGCGAGCCGCCGGGCTGGAACCCGAACCGGGGGTAGTACCGCGGGCTGCCTTCCAGGAACACGAACGGCTCGGACCGGATACGGCGGACCTCGTCGAGCGCGGTGCGGATCAGGTGGCTGCCGATGCCCTGGCCGTGGAGATCGGGGCGAACCCCCACCGGGCTCAGCACCAGCACCTCCACCAGTTCTCGCGGCGCGTCCACCAGTGCGGAGGTGAACAACACCTGGGCCACGATCTCACCGTCGAGCACGGCCACGAACGACAACTCGTCCGCCCAGGCCCATGACGCACGCAGGGCGTCGAGCAGGGTGCCGATGCTCTCGTCGTCGCCGAAGGCGTTGATCGACACCGCCCGCATGGTGGCGAACTCGTCGGGAGCCATCGTGCGGACCTGGATGCGTTCGGGGTCGACCACGGCGAGCAGTCTGCCACGTGGCGGGGGCGCCAGCCGGAGGATTCCGGTGTGCTGCTGGCACCCTGAACGCCATGTCGATGCTCCGCTACATCAGCCATGCGAACGTGGTGATCGATCCTGATGTTCCCGTACCGCGGTGGGGTCTGAGCGAGGTGGGCCGCACGAGGGCGGAGGCCATGCTGGCCCAGCCCTGGGTGCCGGCGATCCAGCGGGTGGTGAGTAGCGACGAGACCAAGGCCCGCGAGGCGGCCGGGATCCTGGCGGATCATCTCGGGTTGGAGGTGGAGGTGCGGCCCGCCACCGGCGAGACCGACCGCAGCGCCACCGGCTTCGTGCCACCGGCCCGCCACCACGAGCTCTCGGACCGGTTCTTCGGATCACCGACCGAGTCGGCGGAGGGGTGGGAGACTGCCGTCGCTGCCCAGGCCCGCATCATCGATGCCGTGGCCGATCTCCTGCGAGGCGATGGCGATGGCGATGAGAACCGAGAGGGCGTGGGCGATGTGGCGGTTGTGGGCCATGGCGGTGTGGGCACCCTGTTGCTCTGCCACCTCGACGGGCTCGCCATCGACGCGAGCCACGATCAGCCCGGCCAGGGTCACTACTGGACGCTCGACCGCTCCGGTGGCGAGGTGGTGCACCGCTGGCGACCGATCGACGTCATCGAGACCGCCGACGGTGACGAGGGGGTCGGCCGGTCACTCGCCTGAGTCGAGCTCGATGATCAGGCGACTGCCCCGGTCGTAGGTGAGGTAGTTCCAGGCCCAGTTCACGAGCACGTTGGCCCGATTCCGGAAGCCGATCAGCATCACGAGGTGGAGCGCGAGCCAGGCCGCCCAACCGATGAACCCGGTGATCTTGGGCCCTCGGGGGAGCTCCACCACCGCTGCGTTGCGACCGATCGTGGCCATCGAGCCCTTGTCGCGATACCGGAAGGGTGGCGGCATGTGCTGGCCAACCACCGTGGCCTCGATCACGGCGGCGGCGTGTTCGCCTCCCTGAATTGCGCCGGGTGCCACCTGCGGGGCCATGGCGTCGGCATCGTCGGAGCCGACAGGGCTGGCGGCGAGGTCGCCGATCACGTGCACCTCGGGATGATCTGACAGCCGAAGGTGTTCGTCCACCACCACCCGTCCGCCTCGCGTGGTGGCCAGGCCCAGCGTTTCGGCCAGCGGGTGGGCCCGGATCCCGGCGGCCCACACCACGGTGTCGGTTGCGATCGACTGGCCATCGGAGAAGGTGACAGCGCCCGCTGCCACCTCGCTCACCTGGGTGGAGAGCCGCACGTCGACCCCCATTGCTCGCAGGCGCTCCTCGGCGTTGGTGCCGAGGCGAGGCGCGAACGACCCGAGCAGGCGGTTCTGGCCCTCCACGAGCACGACCCGAGCCTGGTCCACGTCCACTCCGGGGAAGTCGCGCCGGAGCGGGCGGGCGATCAGCTCGGCGAATCCTCCTGCCATCTCCACGCCGGTCGGCCCGCCGCCGACGAGCACGATCGTGGTGGCCGCCGTCCGTACTGCGGGGTCGGTCGTCCGCTCGGCCTGTTCGAACCGGCGCAACACGTGGTTCCGGATGCGTACTGCCTCGGAGGCCGACTTCAGCCCGAAGGCGTTCTCGGCCACGCCCGGCACGCCGAAGTCAGCAGTGACGGCGCCGAAGGCCAGCACCAGGTGGTCGTAGGGGAGGGGCGGTCCATCGGCAGTGATCACCTGGCGGCCGGCGAGGTCCATTCCAGTGACGCGGGCCTGCACCGCCCGAGCGTTGCTCTGCCGGTGAAAGATGCCCCGCGTGGTGTAGCAGATGTCGTCGACGCCCAGTCCGGCCGTCGCCACCTGGTAGAGCAGCGGTTGGAACGTGTGGTGGTTGCGCTGGTCCACCACCACCAGGTCGACCGGAGCTCGACGCAGGGCCCGGGCGGCCGCGAGCCCACCGAATCCAGCGCCGACGATCACCACCCGAGGTCTCACCAGTCGCATCGTAGTGAGCGCTGCCGTTGGCTTGCGCTGACGACGGACGGGCGGCCGGCGTGCAGACTCCGCACAGTGTGCCCGATGACGGGGGACAGGCTGGGATTGCGGCGTTTAGCCTGGTCAGATGGGAACGGGAGGGGACGTGGTCGAGGTGCTGACCGCGGCAGGGATCGGGCTCGACTACGGCACGGTTCGCCTCGAACGGGCGACGAGTGACTGGCTCGCTGCCGGGGCGCATCTTCAGCGCCACCTGGCGGCGACTGTGCCCGCCCCGGCGGTGGCCGTGGAGTACATAGGCTCGTCGTCGGTGCGTGGTCTCCTGGCGAAGCCGATCGTGGACATCGCCATCGGAGTCGCGGCTGGCGCCGCGCTCGATCCGGTCGACGAGGCCCTCCGGGCCGATCGCTGGATCTATCGGGGTGACGCTGGTGACGAGGGCGGTCACGTCTGGGTCCTCGAAGCTCACGAGTGGCATCGGGTGGCCCACATCCACGTGGTCGATCACGGCAGCGCCCAGTGGCGGAACTACCTGCGGTTTCGCCAGTTGCTGGACGGCAGCGCCGAGGCGCGCCGCGACTACGAAGCGGTGAAAGCCGAGTTGGCCGTGACCCACCGCGATGACCGCACCGCCTACACCGCGGGCAAGGCCACCGTGGTACGGCGACTGCTCAGTCGGGGCGCCGAGGGCTGAGCGACCGAATGGCTCAGCAGGTGTCGGGCAGGCCCCACGGGCCTGTCATGCGGCTGTCAAAGCGACCGCCGGTCGCCTCGTTCACTGATGCTCGGAAGTCACACATCGCCTGCTGGGCCGAGGTCGACTCGGGTTTGGCTGCCATGTTGGCGGTGATCTGACCCACGGTGGCCACGTCGGTCTCCATCCGGATCCGCCAGAGCATGGCGGGCATCAGGTGGTGCGAGGTGTAACCCCCCTGCGACTGCTGGTCGGCGATTGGGAAGTTGTCGATGTACTCGATGTCTTCCTGTTCCCAGCGGTCGAGCTCCGCCAGCAGGTCGCCGGGGATGTTGCCGGGCTGCAGGGCATTGATGCCGCCGAACTCGTAGAAGGCCAGCCCGGCCATGAGGTGAGGGATGATCACCGTGTTCTTCGGCCACGTTGCCCGGCCGTACCAGGGCTCTGGTGACCCACCCCGACCCATCTCGTAGAAGAAGATCCAGTGCTGCTGGAAGTCGTTGGGGGAGCCGACCATGGCGTTGATGTAACCCGGGTCGGCCTCGGCCTGTTGCTTGGAGCCGCAGCCCGCACCGCAGGTCTCGACGATGGCCAGCACCTTCTTGTTGCCGAGGTCGGGGGTGCCGCGGCGGTACACCTGGTCGAAGTTGTCGCGGCCTGACACCACCCGGTACATGGCGTCGGTCCGGACGTACCAGTCCATCCATCCGGCCGCGACTTCTGGGGCGACGCGGCCTTGTGGGGCGTAGAAGGCGATGTCGCCAGCGGTCCATGCGTCGTACTGCTGTCGGCCCTGGAAGAAGCTGTCGAAGGGGTGCACACCTTGGAACGAGGCGGGCGTGGCTTCCGCTGGGGCTGTCGGAGCGGCGGTGGTGGAGGTCGTGGTCGTGGTCGTGGTCGTGGTCGTGGCGTTGTTGGCGTCGGCGTCGGCGCCCGGGCTGTCGCCGGTGTCGCCCGATGGGGTCGAGGCAGTGGTGGTCGCCGGCGTGTCCGTGGTGTTCGTGTCGGCGTTGTTCGTGCCGGGGCGGCTCAGGTCGCTCGGGTCGCGGTCGGCGCCTTGCGCCGGAGTTGGGAGCTGCGGCGACAGGTCCGGTTCCGAGTCGACGTCGTCGAGTGCGAACTCCGAGGGAGACGTCACGGTCCACGTGAAGTCGATCTGGTCGGATCCACCCTGGCCGTCGCGTACCGAAACCGACGCCTGGCACTCGCAGGGGGCCACGGTCGTTCCCCGCAGGGTGCCCGTGTTGGGATCCACCACGATGCCGGCGGGGAGGTTCGTCCCCTGGAAGGTGAGCGGGTCGCCATCGAGATCGGTCGCCTCGACCATCAGCGGATCAATGGTTGTGCCCACGACGTGGCTGAGGCCGCCGTCCCAGGTGGCTGTGATCTCGGGTGGCCGATTGCTGGTGGCTGCAGGGTCGATGGCGTCGAAGCCGTCGTCGTCGGAGGACTGGAAGATGATCAGGCCAGCCACGACGAGCGCGAGCACAGATGCGGTGCCTGCGGCCGCGGCGATGATCGTCCGCTGGCCGCCGGGTGGGAGTTGGAACATACTCGCCCTCGGTTTCGCCGTGCCCAGTGAACAGGCGCGCACGCCGTCCATATCGGTTAGGGCACCAGTTGGGCTGAAAACGTCACGGCCTGGCGAGGATTTTTCTCGATCGGGGTGGCCGAACTGGGCGGAAGCCGGTGGCCGCCCGGCCACGGCGTGGTCATCCGCTTGTCTCGGAGGTGGGTCGGCAACGCGCAGCGTGGGCGCCGCGTCGTAGCGGCAGCAGAAGCAGCTCGGCAGCGGGGCTCCAGGTCGTGCGCGCAAGGGCATGTGCGGGTACCCACGGCCGCAGGGTCGATGTCGGCGCAATGCGGCCCGATTGGCGTTTGGCTTGCTTCGAACGTTGTCGCTGTGACGCGGTCTGGGGCGTGGGGACTGGGAGGGGCGTGCCGTCGAGCGCAAGCGTGTCGCTGTGGCGCGGTGGAGCGGACTGTACCAGGACGAGCCGAGGCGGGACCGGGGTAGAAGCGGGGCCGGGTCAGCCTTGCTTGTTCTCGATCACGGCAAGCATGTTGGGGATCGCATACACGTAGGGCCACCCCATGTACTGCGCCAGCCGATCGTCCACCTGGCACTGGTAGCGCGCCGCCAAGGGGTTGTAGTTCTGCGTGAACGATGCCAGCGTCTCACCGTTCACGAACACCTCGTAGCGCTGCGGTGCAATCAGCGACACCAGGCTCACGAACCGCCTCAGGAACCCGAGCGCCGATGACTCCTCCTTCACCGACGCCATGTGCTGCCCCTGCGGCCCGTAGCACTCCCACTCGTCACGAACGAACGTGGACGTCAGCCCCTTCCGCTGCATGTACCCGATCACGGCCCCGTTCGGATCGAAGATGTCATAGGTGGCCGACACGTCGAGGATCTGCCGCGCCTTGATACCGAACACCGGCTGGGTCTTCGCATCATCGGAATAGAACGTCACCTGCTCGCGCAGCTTGAAGCCCTTCTGCTCAGCCCGGAGCAGAAGGGACTCGTCCGAACCGAACGTGCGGATCGTCGCCCCCACCAACTTGAGGATCTTGCGCTCGACGCGGAACTCGTGATGCATGGACCGGCAGTGTACGCCGCTCCCGATCACCGGGTGAGTAGCAGCTGCATCTCCAACACTCCGAAGTCGTCGACGGAGAGCACCGGACCCCCACTGGGGACCTCCACGCCGAAGTCGGCAAACGTCACGTCGCTCGACCCCACGGCGACCACCGTCGAGTCGACGAGCTGCGCCTCCATCGCGAACGTCACCGACTGCGTCACGCCGTGGATCGTCAGATCTCCTGTTGCCGTCGTGGCCACGGACTCGCCCGATGCAGCACTGTCGCCGAGCTCGATCGGCTCGGTCAGCACGAACGTGGCGGTCGGGAACTGATCCGTCTCGAGCGCATCCTGCACGTTGTCGTCGCGCATCGACGTCTCAGTGGTGATCGCCGTCAGATCGATCTCGATCGTGGTCTCGGTCACCGTGGTGCCGTCGATCGTCATCGATCCGATGATCGCATTGGTGCGCCCCACCGCGGTGGTGGCGCCGATGGTGCGAAGCTCCTCCTCGATGCGGAACCCGACGAACGAGCCGCTCGCAGTCTGATAGTCGAAG
The DNA here is from genome assembly GCA_039029735.1 of Actinomycetota bacterium. Taxonomy (GTDB): domain Bacteria; phylum Actinomycetota; class Acidimicrobiia; order Acidimicrobiales; family SZUA-35; genus CADEDH01. The sequence continues at coordinate 28,447 of JBCCFL010000008.1, forward strand.
CTGCCGGTGTCGATGTCGACGGTCCACACCCCGCTGAGGTCGCCGACCAGCGCCGCATCCACGTCAGCAGCCGCATCGCCATCGGCGGTCTCGCCATTGGCAGTTCCGCCCTCGCCCCCATCGTCGTCGACGCTCTCGACCGCTGCGTCGAGGCTCACCTCGTCCGGCGAGTCGTCGCGCAGGAACCACCACACGCCAACGCCCGCCAACGCGACGAGAGCGGCCACGATCACGAGCGCCGCGGTGAGGGTGCGCCGTGGCGGTGCCGCCGGGGGATGATCGGGGGTCTCGGTTGCAGTCATGACAGCTCCTGTGCGGGTCTGGTTGCTCTCCGTTCGGCAGCGTGACTGACGGAGCTGTGAGCCCGCTGTGAGCGATCAGGGAAGTCGGAGATTCGCCTGCCGGAACGCAGTCACGGCGGGCGCCACCTCGTGTGGGGCGCTGGTGGTCAGGGCGCGGGCGATGAGATCCGCCAGCGGCGCCATCTGGTCAGCGCCGGCCCCGAGGCGGACGAGTTCATTGGTCCCCACCCGGACACCGGCGTCGGCCCCATGAGGCAGGCCGATGGCCGACGCCAACAGGTTGGCCTTCCGCAGATGCCGAGCCACGGCTGCCCCGCCGCCGAGGGTCGTGGCGTCGACCGCGAACGCATGCGACAAGGTGGGGAGGCCCCCCGCCGTCTGAACCGCAACGCCTCGATCGCTCAGCTCAGCAGCCAACGCCCGCGCGCAGGCGACCATCGCCGCGGCCTCGGCCGTACCGCCATCGAGCCAGTCGGCCAGGGTGATGGCCAACGCTGCGGTCTTTCCGGCATCGAAGTTGGCGGTGAGCCCGGGGAAGGCAATCCGATCGAGCCGCTCAGCCAACTCCGCGTCGTTCGTCACCACGAGGCCTGCCGTGGGGCCACCAAGGCTCTTGTAGGTGCTCATCGTCATCAGGTGGGCGCCCTCTGCCAGCGGGTCCGGCCACGCCCCTCCAGCGATCGGCCCCGACAGATGGGCGGCGTCGAACAACAGGTGTGCCCCGTGGCGGTCGGCCACGGCCCGCAGGCCGACCACATCGTGGTGGGCGAGGTTCAGGCTCGCCCCCACGGTGATGAGCGCAGGCTTCACCTCGGCGGCCAACGCATCGACACCGTCGACGTCCACCGTGTAGCGGTCGGCATCGATTGGCGCCTCGTGGATGACGAGCCCGTACAACCCTGCTGCCCCCGGCGTGTGGTGGGTGACGTGTCCACCGATGGACGCCGGCGGGGCGATGATCGTGTCGCCCGGCTGGGCCGTGGCCATGAAGGCGTACAGGTTGGCCATCGCCCCCGACGGCACCCTCACCTCGGCATGGTCCGCTCCGAACAGCCGGCAGGCCAACTCAGCGGCGATCGCCTCGATCCGCTCGATTGCCTCCAGGCCCATCTCATACTTCGCGCCTGGATACCCGAGCGACGTACGGCTCCCGAGGCCAGCACTGAGGGCGGCGGCAGCTCGGGGTCGCATCGTGTTGGTGGCGGGGTTCAGGTTCAGGCACTCGTGATCGTGGATCTCGGCGTTGCGAGCAATCAGCCCCTCCACCAACGTCACGGTGTCGGGGCCCGTGGCTGGGATCTCGGAGCAGATCTCGTCGATCAGGGCCTCCGACGGGGCCGGCACCCATGCCCGTCGGTGCGAGCGGCGAGACGGGGGAGGGGTACTGCCGCCAGTCATCGGCCCGGGCCCGCAGTGCGGTCTCGTTCGATCGAAGCCATGGCGAGACCGTAGCGGCGCCCGGATGTGACGAACGCCGCTCTATTTAGAGTGACTGATCACTCCAAAAGCTCATAGGATGTGAGCCGTGAAGCACCGGCCCGACCAGATCCTCGACGCCGCCGTGGCCGTGTTCGCCGCCGAGGGCGTCGGGGTGAGCACGAGCCGCCTCGCCAAGGCCGCCGGCGTCTCGAACGGCACGCTGTTCAACTACTTCCCAACCAAGCAGGAGCTGCTCGACGCGCTCTATCTCCGCCTGAAGGAGGAGATGGCAACGGCCATCGGCCGCGTCGACCCCGACGCTCCGCTCAAACAGCAGGCCCGATCGTTGTGGAACAACTCGGTGGCATGGGCCACCGCCGAACCCGAGCGCCGCCAGGTCGCCCGCCTGCTCCACGAAGCCGGCCTCGTCAGCGCCTCGGCGGCCGCCGTCGCTGAGGCGCTGTTCGCCGCTCCCATCGAGGTCATGCATCGCCTCGAACAGTCGGGGGTGATGGCCGACCTGCCCGTCGGGTATGTCGGTGCGCTCACTCAGATGCAGCTCGAACTGGCCGTGGAGCACGGCTTGACCGACCTCGAACTCGACAACGCATTCGAGGTGATGTGGAACAGCATCACCACCCCCATCCCCACCCCAACAGGAGACCAGTCATGACCAAGGTGCTCGTCACCGGTGCGTCCGGATTCATTGCCAAGCACATCATCCGCGAGCTGCTCGAACAGGGCTACGAAGTTCGAGGCACCGTGCGCTCCGACACGCGCAAGGCCGAGATCGACGCCCTCTATCCCGACGCCGCCATCGAGTACGCCATGCTCGACCTCACCGCTGACGACGGCTGGGCCGAGGCCATGGCCGGTGTCGACGTACTGATGCACACCGCGTCGCCGTTCCCGCTCGCCGACCCCAAGGATCCCCAGGAACTGATCGGCCCTGCAGTCGACGGCACCCTCCGAGCCTTGCGGGCGGCACAGGCCGCCGGCATCACTCGTGTGATCCTCACGTCGAGTTGCGTCGCCATCTACAAAGAGGCCGGCAAGGCGCCCGAGGCCCGATCCACCCGCGACAACTGGACCGACCCCAACGCCGACTATGTCTCGGCCTACGAGGCATCCAAGACCCTGGCGGAGAAGGCGGCGTGGGACTTCGTTGCCGAGCATCCGGAGATGGAGCTGACCACCGTGAATCCCGGCGTGGTGCTGGGCCCGGCGATGGACACCAACTACGGCGCATCGCTCGAGTTGGCTGAACAGTTCCTCGACGGCAGCCTCCCGATGCTGCCCGAGATGAACATGCCAGTGGTCGACGTGCGCGATGTCGCCCGGATGCACGTGGGGGCGATCGCCGCTCCCGAGTCGGTCGGCTTCCGATTCCCCGCCAACGCGGGCGCGCTCTCGATGATCGAGATCGCCGAGGCGGCGGCCGCCGCCCACCCCGACCGCAAGATCTCCACCCGCAAGGCGCCGAACCTGCTGGTGCGAATGATGGGCCTGTTCGTGCCCACCATGAAGCAGGTGAGCCGCAACCTGGGCCGCAACCTCGACGTCGATGGCTCAGACGCCGAGAAGGCGTTCGACTTCACCTACATCCCGAGCCGCGATGCCGTGGTGGCCTCCACCACGTTCCTGGCGGACAACGGGGTGTAGGCCGCACCCGTCACACCAGCGGTCGCCGGGCCGGGCGAGGCGATAGCGTCGCTGGGTGGCGCAATCCGAACAGGCGGGCCGCCGCCCCGTGTCCGAAGGCGAGTTCGTCGCCATCTTGGCGGCGATCAGCGCCACCACGGCGCTGGGGATCGACATGGCCCTGCCGGCCTTCAGCGACATCCGGGCCGGGTTGGGCCTCGCCCCCGACTCGAACCGGGTGGCGCTCACCGTCACGCTCTACTTCCTGGGGCTCGCCAGCGCTCAGGTGCTCTACGGCCCGTTCACCGACCGCTTCGGCCGCAAGCCCGTGCTCTATGCGGGCCTCGGCCTGTATGCCCTCGGGGCGCTCGGCTCCGCCCTCGCCCCCACGTTCGAGGTGCTCGTGATCAGCCGCTTCGTATGGGGCGTTGGGGCCGCAGGTCCTCGGGCCCTCACGCTCGCCATCGGGCGAGACCTCTACGACGGCGACCGCCTCGCCCGCATCCTCGCCATCGCCACCGCAGTGTTCATGCTCGTGCCGGCCATCGCCCCTCTGCTCGGTCAGGCCGTGCTCGCCTTGGGCACGTGGCGGTGGGTGATGGGCGCCCCGATCCTCGTGACCCTGGCGCTGGCCATCTGGCTCGTGCGCCTCCCCGAATCGCTGCCCCCGGAGCGGCGTCGGCCGCTCACCCTCGCCCGCACCGGTGAGGCCATCAGGGCTGTGGTCCGGAGTCGGCCCACGATCGGCTCGACGTTGGCCACCATGTTCGACTTCGGCTCGTTCGCCGCTTTCCTCGGCAGCAGTCAGCTCCTGTTCGACGACGTGTACGACCGGGGAGACCAGTTCGCCTACTACTTCGCCGGCATGAGTCTGGTGATGGGGGCGGTGGTGTTCCTCGGCAGTCGTCAGGTGCAGCGGGTGGGGGCCGACCGCGTGATCACCGTCGCGCTCCCGTTCACGGTCGTGTTGTCGGTGGCCCTCGCCGCCTGGTCGATGCAGAGCGGCGGTCAGCCCGCCTTCGTGGGTTGGTTCGCCCTGATCACGATCATCAACTCCATGCGCACGCTGGTGAACCCGCTGCTCCAGGCCCAGGCCATGGGGCCGATGGGCGATCTGGCCGGCACGGCAGCGGCCGTGATCGGCACGATCAGCATGGGGGGCGGTGCGCTGCTGGCCAGCGTGGTCGACCGGGCCATCGACGGATCGGTCACCCCATTGGCCATCGCCTACGCCGGCTACGGGGCGATCGGCCTCGGCTTCGCCCTGTGGGCCCGCGGCGGCCACCAGCCCGAGACCACGGCCGATCCCCGTGGGGAGCCCCAGGAGCAGACGTGACCGATCCCATCGAATGGAACCCCCAGACCCGCATCGTGGCCAGCGGTCGTCCGAGGGCCACCCACGAGCCACTCAACGCGCCGATCGTGGTGGCCTCCACGTTCGGCTCGGCCGGGGACTCGCCCTACTCCCGCGACATCGGCACCGACACCTGGCGTGCGTTCGAGGCCTTCGCCTCCGACCTCGAACAGGCCGACACCGTCTCCTTCGCGTCGGGCATGGCCGCCTGCGCCGCGGTGCTGGCCATGGCCCCCAACGAGGCGAGGGTGGCGATCCCCTCCGACTGCTACCAGGGCGTGGCGGCTCTCGCGGCCGACGCCGAAGCCGACGGGCGGTGGACCGTTCACCGGATCGACACCGACGACACCGCCCGCTGGGTGGAGGTGGCCGCCACCGCCGACCTGGTGTGGCTGGAGAGCCCATCGAACCCGCTGCTGGTGATCGGGGATCTCGCCACGATCGGCGCCGCCCCCCGGCCCGCGAGCTCGCTGCTCGTGGTCGACAACACGTTCGCCACCCCACTCAACCAGCGCCCCCTCGATCTCGGGGCCGACGTCTCGGTGCAGTCCGCCACCAAGCTGCTCGGCGGTCACTCCGACCTGTTGAGTGGGCTGGTGGCCACGCGCCGCCCCGACCTTGGCGAGCGGCTGCGACGTCACCGCCGGTTGCACGGGGCCACCCCTGGCGCTCTCGAGTCGTACCTTGCGCTTCGGGGTGCCCGCACCCTCTCCCTCCGCCTGGAACAGAGCCAGCGCAGTGCGGCGGTGATCGCCGAACGGCTGGCTCAGCACGCCGCGGTCAGCATCGTGCGGTATCCAGGGTTGGCCGACCATCCGGGCCACGAGATCGCAGCCGCCCAGCTCGATGGGTACGGGTCGATGATCTGTTTCGACCTGGCCGACGGCGCCGCCGCCGAGGCTGCCTGCGCCAGTACCAAGCTGATCCGCCACGCCACCTCGTTGGGCGGCGTGGAGTCGACGATGGAGCGACGAGCGGGTATCCCGGGCCAGGAGCATCTGCCGGCCGGCCTGATCCGGATGAGCGTGGGGATCGAGCATGTCGAGGACGTGTGGGCCGACCTCGACGCTGCGATCAGCCGCTGACCGCCCCGTCGGCCTCGGGTCCGCGGCCACGGCCGGTCGCTGTCGCGCGTCGGGCGAGCCACCGCCACACCGCCAGTGTGGCGACGGTGGCGGCCACGATGCCCACCACGTTGGCACCGTAGTCGGCGGCGTCGAGCGTCCGGTTCGACAGGAACGCCTGGCTCAGCTCCTCGACTGTCATCGCCGCCGAGGTGAGCACCGAACCGAGTGGGATCCTCCCGAGCCGCCGGCGCCGGCCCAGGGCGAGGTTGACCAGCAGCGTGAACAGGCCCCACAGGCCAACGTGGCCCACCTTGTCGCCATAGGGAAGCCAGCGCACGAGCGTGACCCCGGGGTGGCTGATGTCGGCGTTGGCGGCGTAGATCACGCTCGCCATGAACACGCCGAACCCCACGGCGACCAGCACGATGAGCCGACCGGCCCAGGTCGAGCGATCCAACGACGGTTGAGGGTCCACCCGGCCGGGGTCGTGCATGGCGAGCGACCGTATCGCCTGCGCTCCACCCGTTGGCATCGCCTCCGGCGAGACGCTGGTCAAGGCGGCCTGGAAGCCTGTCGATAGGCGACTGTGTCCTCATCGGCGCTCGGGATGGGCGGGAACACCGCCGAGCTGCAGACCCAGCTCCGACGGAGCTGGATCGTCGCCACGCTCGTGTCGCCGGCCATCGGGCCGCTCGGGCTCGCCGTGTTCAACGACACGATCATCCCCCGCTCGATGATCATCGTGTGGGGCGTGGCCCAGGTCGGCCTCGGGTTGGCCACCGCTGGCGCGTTGGTGGCCGACCGCGCCGGGCGAAAACGCGTGGCGCACACGCTCGACATCTTCTATCGCTACGGGATCATGGTGTTGTTCGCGCTGTTGCCGTGGATGGCGCCGGCGGCCGCCGGTCGCAGCCCGGATCAGTACATCCTCGCCCTGACGATGGTGGTGTCGTCGGCGGGTGGCACCATGACGGTGATCCAGTTCGCGGGTCGCAGCAAACGGCTGATCATCATCGTGCTGGCCGGCAACCTCAGCTACGCCCTGGCCTACGCACTGAACGCCAACGTGGCGCTGTTCCTGGTGTCGGTGGTGTGGACCGGCGTGTGCGCCGCGGTCGGCACGGTGGCTGCCGCCGTGCACGTGGAGCTGATCCGCCTGCGCGAGAACGAAGAGATCTCGGCCCGCCACGACCACCTCACCGGCCTGTTGAACCGCCAGGGACTGTTCGACGAACTGGGCCCGAACGACGCCCGTGGTCGCAGCCTCGTGATCATCGACCTCGACCGCTTCAAGCTGATCAATGACTCGTTCGGGCACCAGTGCGGCGATTACGTGCTGATGGAGGCAGCCCGGCGGATGGAGCGCACACTCCCGCCCCAGACGGCGATCGGGCGCATCGGGGGCGACGAGTTCGCGGCGATCCTGCCCTCCGCGGCTGATCCGAGGTTCCTCCGGCCGTTGCTCGAGGAGGTGCTGCGTGTTCTCGAGCAGCCGATCGACTACGAGGGGCGGAACCTGCGCATCGGCGCCTCCATTGGCGTGACCTGCATCGACGCCATGTCGAGCCCGAGCGAGTCGTTCGCCGAGGCCGATCTGTCGATGTACCGCTCGAAGCGTACGTCGGCCCAGCCCGTGACCTTCTTCGACAACTCGCTTCGCGAGGAGCTCACCGCCCGCATGGAACTGGAACAACGGTTCCGCCGAGGCCTCGAAGACGGAGCCGTGACGTTCTGGGGCCAGTGCGTGGTGCGGGCCGACGACCTCAGCCCGGTGGGCGTGGAGCTGTTGGCCCGGTGGATCGACGCCGACGGCACGATGGTGTCGCCAGCCGACTTCATCCCGATTGCCGAGGAGACCGGCCTCTCGGTGGAACTCGGCCGGCTCGTCCTCGATCAGGCCGCCGATCTGCTCAACGCCTGGCGCGACGATCCCGCACTGGCCGAGATCGAGGTGAACGTGAACATCTCACCCGCCCATCTGGCCGCGGGCCTGGTGGGCGATGTGGTCGAGCGCTTCCCCGCCCCCGACGATCGTCTCGGCATCGAGTTCGTCGAGACCGGCCTGATCTCGTCGTTCAAGGGAGACCATCAACAGCTCGATGATCTTCGTGGCACCGGAGCCCGCCTCGTGATCGACGACTTCGGCGTCGGCTACTCGTCGCTCAGCTACCTGTGGTCGCTCCCGCTCGACACACTCAAGATCGACAAGTCCTTCATCGACAACGTCACGACCGATCCGGTTCGCCACCAGGTCGTGGCCGCCATCGCCACGATGGCCGACGCCCTCGAAGTGCCGTGCATCGCGGAGGGCGTGGAGAACGCGGGCACGATCGAGGCGGTGAACCGCCTCGGGATCGAGCGAGTGCAGGGCTTTGCGATCCATCGACCAGAACCGCTCGACGGGATCACCGCCTCGATCCGTCGCCTCGCCCGCGAGGCTGTAGCCCGGCGTGAGGCGAGCTCGGCCGCGGCTGAGCTGTTCGGGCCGTCGGCCCAGATCGGCTCAGGACCACACCGGATCGAGTGGAGCCAGCACCGGGCCGAGCAGCGGTGAGTCGGGGGCGACGCCCCAACCCGCCAGATCGCGGCCGATACGGGTGAGCGCAGCGCTCGCAGGCTCCTGGGCCCGGACCTGTTCGGCCAACTCCACGATGCCGGCGGCGTAGCGATCGGGATCGAACGTGGCAAGGGCCCACTCTCGGGCCCGTTCGCCTTGTTGCGCGAGGTGAGGGGCGCGGGCGTCGAAGCTCAGCAGAAGCTCGTGCAACTCGCGGATCTCGGCCTCGGGGTCGATCTTCACCACAACCTCGTCCGGGAGCTCGGCGTAGAAGCCGGTGTCGGTCACGGCGATCGGCTTCCTGTGCAGCATCGCCTCGATGGCCGAGGCCGAGCTGGCTTCCAGCGCCGGGTAGCGCAGGCACGACACGAGATCGGCGCCGGCGATGGCGGAGGCCAGTTCAGCTCGCGTGACCTCGCCACGGCACACCAGCTCCACGTTGCGCTGATCGGCCAGTGCCGTGAGCTCGGCCCGCTCGGTCGGATCGATGGGGCCCACGACCAGGTAGCGCCAGCGGGCCCGCACGGTGGCGTCGGCGCCGAGCGCCCGGATCACGCTGCGCGCCCGCTTGTTGCGGTTCACGTGGCCGAAGGTGACGATTGTCCGCTTCTCGCTCGGGGTCTCCGAGGGACCGTCGCGGAGATCCAGGTCGAGGTCGCCGTCGAGATCGACGGCGACGCCCATGTCCGGATCGGCGTCGGTGTCGGCGTCGGCGTCGTAGGGAAGGGGCATGACCGTGACCGGTCCGCCACATGCGGCCAGCACCCGCTCGGTTCCCCAGTGGGCGTGACAAATGGCAGCACGGGCTGCCTCGACGGCCACCTCGGTCATCGGCGCCTCATCGGCCATGAACGATTGGAAGCGGCCATCGGCGACGACCTCTGGAAGCGCAGCGGCCACATCGGGGCCGTAGCGGCCCTCCACCAGCTCGTCGAGCGTGACGCCAGGATGCAGGTGGCAGTACCCGTTGTAGAGGTTGGCCAGGTAGAAGTCGTGGAGCACCACGATCCCGGGGAAGGTGGTCATCAACTTCACACACCCCGCGTGGAAGGCCGCGTTGTCGCCCAACTCGTACACGATTGCGTCGGCGGCACTCAGCTCTGCGATCAGCTCGGGTGTCGGCGTCCAATCCATGGCGCCGTCGTCCATGTCGAATCGGTCGACGCCGACGGCCAGGTCGTTGTCGGCTCGGACCACCAGCACGTCGTGATCCTGGGCCCGGAGGGCCGCGACCACGAGATCGGTACTACGGGCGATGGCGGAGCGCGTGCTGACGGGGGTCACCACCGCGAGTCTCATGCGAGCAGCCTCTCCACGGTTCGGGGCCAGGTGATGTCGAAGGCGTTCCATCGCTCGCGGGCCGCGAGGCCCCGGCGACGGGTGGCGCGGGGATCGGCGGCCGAAGCGGCCATTGCCTCGGCGAGGGCTTCGGGGCTGGGCTCGGTCACCCAGCCGGTGACGCCAGGATCGACGAGGCCGAGCACGCCGCCAGCGTCGGCGGTGGTGATGAGGGCCTTGCCCGCGGTCGCCGCCTCCATGGCCACGTAGCCGAGCGAGTCCTCGTCGCGTGGGAGGTACGCACAGGCGGATGCGCCGTTGACCCACTCGGCCAGCTCGTCACGATCGAGAAGCCGCAGATCGAGGGTGACGCGGTCCGCCACCCCGAGTTCCTCGGCCCTGGCCGCCAGGTCGTCGGCAGTCGAGGCACCCTCCGGGGGCCCGGCGATCACCAGCCGGACCGAGGGAGGGGTGAACGCGAGCGCCTCCAGGAGCAGGTGCTGGCGCTTCATCGAGTTCACCCGTCCGCCAGCGAAGATGTAGCCCTCTGCCTCGCCGCCACCGAACCGTTCCGGGTCGTTCACCGGTGGATAGAGCACCTGCCCGTCGATGCTGTTGAACCGGCGCAGCCGATCGGCGGTCACCGGTGAGTTGGTGAAGATCGCCTTGGCCTCACCGAACGCCTCGGCATCAGCGGTGGCGATCGCCCGCAGCAGCTCCGCGTCGTTGGCCACCATGGCTGGATCCGGAGCGGCAGGGTCGAACATGTCGTACGCCTGGCGGAACTGATGGAGGCACCAGATCACCTTCTCGTGGTGGCGGATCAGATAGGCCGGGAACTTGAGGGCGATCACCCGGTCGACGTTGGTGAGCTCCAGGCGTCGGCACAGCAGCATCTGGGCGGTGATGCCAGCAGTCGGCTCCCACTGGAACGGGATGCGGAGGATCTCGGCGCTGACGTCGGCCAACTCCAGGTTCCGCTTCAGGTGAACGGCCAACTCCTCGGCGCCACCCCACACGAACGGTGCCATGTTGTTCACGATCAACACGTTCATGCGAGGATCCGTTCGATCACGTGATCCCAGTCGATCTGGAGTTCGCCAACGCGCTCGCGGTTGGCCTCACCCATTCGTTCTGTGCGGACACGATCGAGGTAGAGCTGGTCCATTGCGTCGGCCAGCGCCTCGGGCGTCGGTTCGGCGATGAACCCGTTCTCGCCGTCGGTGATGAGTTCGGGCACCCCGCCGGAGTCGGTGGTGGTCAGCACGGCCTTGGCGGCGTGGGCCGCCTCGAGGCTCGGATAGCCGTAGGAGTCCTCGTTCTCGGGAACGTAGGCGGCGGCGAGGCACCGGTTGACCACGTTCACCTTCTCGTCGTCGTCGATCCACCGGTCGTCGAGGATCACGCGGTCTGCCAGGGCTGTGCAGGCGATCGTGTCGCGCAGCTGCTCCACGTAACCGCTGTTGCCGGTGCCGCACAGGCGCAGCGTGACGGGCGTGGTGGTGTGGGCCATTGCCTCCACCAGGAGGTGCTGGCGTTTGTGGTGTTCGAGCCGGCACACCGCGACGATCTCGTCGTTGCGCTCGACTGGTTGGTAGGCGCTCGGATCGAACAGCGGGGGATACAACACCTCCGAGTCCACGCCGTTGTAGGTGGCGAGGCGGTCCGACACGATGCGCGAGTTGGTGAACACGTGGCGGGCTTCGCCCAGCGCTGCATTGTCGGCCGCCACCAGGGCGTCGCGCAGGCCGGTGAGCTGGGTGGTGTCGCTGTCGGGGAAGTACGAGGCACCCCACAGGTCGTAGAACCGGCGGATGTGGTGGATGAACCAGAGCACCTTGTTGTCGTGGGGCACGTGGTGGGCGGGCGGCCGGAAGCAGATGAGCCGGTCGGCGGCGCTCAGATCGACCCAGCGGAAGGCCGCCATCTGATCGAACAGCACGTCGGGGTGGTCGATGTGGGGGAGGAGCACGGTCTCCACCTGATGGCCGTGCTCGGTGAGCTTCGTCGCTAGCCAGTCGACGATGTTGCGAGCGCCGCCGTGGACGAACGGCACCATGGATGAGCAGAGAGCAACCTTCACGGGCTCAGCTCGTCACGAGGTCACGAGCGGCTGGGTCACGGCCTCCGACAAGGCGTGGGTCACCCGCTCGATGTCGTCTGGTGTGAGCAGCTCATGGGTCGGCAGGCTGATGCCCCGGCAGGCCCAGTCGTCGGCCACCGGGTACGGCGACGGATCGCGGTACGGGGGCAGGTGATGCATGGGATGGAACACAGGTCGGGTTTCGATACCCCGCTCGTCGAGCCGGGCCATCACCTCGTCGCGGCGGCTCACGTCGCCGTGGCGGAGGAACACGTTGTACATCCAGCAGACGCTCGTTGCGCCAGGCGTGGCCGCCGGGCGGATCAGAAGGTCATCGAGAGGCGCGAGCGCATCGTCGTACCAGCGGGCCACCTTGGCCCGGGTGGCCAACCCGGCGTCCATCGTTTCGAGCTGGGCGAGACCGATGGCGGCCTCGATGTTGGTCATGCGGTAGTTGAACCCCACCACCACGAACCAGTAGCGGCGGGCAGGGTCGAGCCCCTGGCCCCGGTAGAGACGGAGGCGGCGCGCAAGCTCGTCGTCGTTGGTGGTGACCATGCCGCCTTCACCGGTGGTGATGATCTTGTTGCCGAAGAAGCTGAAGGTGCCGCAGTGGCCGATCGAGCCGACAGGGCGGCCGTCGTGGGCGGCGCCGTGGGCCTCGGCGGCATCCTCCACCACGGCGAGGTGATGACGCTCGGCGATCTCCATGATCGCCGTCATCTCCGCGGGGTGGCCGTAGAGGTGCACCGGGATGATTGCCTTTGTCCGCTCGGTGATGGCGGCCTCCACCGCCAGCGGGTCGATGTTGAGCGTGCCGGGCTGTACGTCGACCAGCACCGGCTCGGCGCCGCAGTAGCGCACGGCGTTGGCAGTGGCCACGAAGGTCACGGTGGGCACGATCACCTCGTCGCCTGCCCCGACCCCGAGGGCCACCAGGGCCAGGTGCAGGGCGGTGGTGCCGTTGTTGGTGGCAACGGCGTGCCTGGTGCCGCAGCGTTCGGCGAACGCCTCCTCGAAGCGGGCGATGTACTCCCCGTTGGACGAGATCCAGCTGGTGCGAACGCAGTCGAGTACGTACTTCTCCTCGTTGCCGTCGAGGTTGGGGCGAGCTACCGGGATTCGGTCGAGCATGGTGCGGCGTCCTGCTGGCCGTCGTGCGTGGCGCCGACGACCCGGGTCGGGGAGCCCTAGGCCATGGCTCCAGGGGGGATGTTGCGGATCACGAGGCTTCCTGCGCCGACTGTGGCGCCGGCGCCGATCGTGATGGTTGGGATCACAGCGGTGCCGGTGCCGATGAAGGCGTCGTCGCCAACGGTGACGGTTCCGGCGAGCGCGCATTGCGGGCCGACGAAGGCCGCCGTGCCGATCGACCCGTCGTGGTCGACGGTGGCGCCGGTGTTGATGATGGCGAGGTCGCCGATCGTGGTGGCTGCGTTGATCACGACGCCAGCCATGACGGCCACTCCGACGCCAAGCCGAGCGCTCGGGGAGACGACGGCCGAGGGGCTGATGGCGTTCACCAGCTCGAACCCGGCATCGATGGCCTCGGCGGCCAAGCGGCGGCGCAGTGCGTTGTCGCCGACGGCGGGGAAGGCGTGGCGGTGCCCGGCTGCTCGGAGCCGGCCCAACTCGTCGTAGCCGCACAGCACCTCGATACCCAGACACTCGCGGGGCCCATCGGCGCCGCCAACGCAGTACGCCACGGATCGACCGCTCGTCTGGAGCAGCTCGATCACCACCTTGGCGTGACCACCAGCGCCGAGCACGACGCACCCGGGGTCGGCGCTCACAGGCGCCTCCAGATGCGGCTCTCGGGCCGGGCGAACAGGAGGTTGGCGGACTCGATCGCGATGAGATCGTCGAATGTGATCTCGGCGGTGGTGCCGTTCTCCTCGTCGATGAGGCGGACGTCGAAGCCGGGGGCGGTGAAGGCGGTGAGCCAGTCGTGTGGGTCGATACCCGCGCGGGTGAGGTGCGACGGTCCGAACTCCACGACGAGCACCAGATCGTCCTGGTCGCTGAGCAACCGTTGCATACCGGCGAGCACGCTGAGTTCCTCGCCTTCAGCATCGATCTTCACCACGGTGAGCCCGGCGTCGGGCTCGACGAGGGCATCGAGGGGAGTGGTGTGGACAGTGAGCGTGGGGGAGCCGTCCTGCTCGGTGCCCGGAGCGAGGGCGTGCAAGGAGTGGTGGCCGCTGACTCGACCGATGTGCAGTTCGGCAGTGCCGATCCGATCCGACACTGCGCATTGGTGAACCACGGTCGAGGCGGCGCCGTTGGCCTCCAGGTTGCGACGGAGGAGGTCGCTGGTTTCCGGGTGGGGCTCCACGGCGATGGCAGCCCCGTCGACGCCAACTCGCTGGGCCAGCGGGATCGTGTGCAGGCCGATGTGGGCCCCGACGTCCACGTACCGGTCACCGGGGCGGGTGATGCATTCGAGCACCGCACGGGTGCCCCGTTCGAGGGCGCCGGTGTCGAGGAGGCATGTCACGAGGGTGACGTCGTTGGCCGGGCAGAGCACATAGCCGACCTCGGCCCGCATGAGCAGTGTGTCCGCATCGATCGGTACGGCGATGCGACGGACGCCGGCCGTGGCGAGCTCGGCCACATTGGCGAGCTGCGCTGCGAGGTGGTCGTAGGTGCCGGCGAGGCCTACGTCGAGCTGCTGCACGGCGCGGCCGAGATGGAGAGGCGAACCGTCGCTCCGGGACAGCGACTGACGCACCTCGGCGCTGGTGTGTTCCAGCGAGACGAGTGCCGCCTGCATCTGATCGTGTGCAGCCACCGTCCGGGCCACGTCGTGCTTCATGTGGGCCACGTCGGCCGCAAGCGCTGCCATTGCGTCGGCCAGCTGGCGTTGGTTCTCGTGGAGTACGTGGGCGATCTCCTCGGTCCGAGCCCGGAGGGGCCCGACCGCGGCGTCGGCCATGAACGTGCGCCATCGCTGGGCGAGAGGCTGCGTGACCGGGGCCGTCGCTCGGTAGGCCCGGGCGGCCAGCGGCCGGGCCCGAGCGGCGAGTGGGGCCACGTCGACGCGAGCGGCTGCAGTCTCGAGCCGGCGGCGCTGCCGGCCGATCCCGGCCTCGATGGCCGTTCGTCGATCGGAAGGGATGCGAGGCGCCGACGAAGGCGCCTCGTGAGGGATCACCGCAGGAGAACGCGGCGGACCTTGGCGGACGGCGATCCGGAGTTGGAGATCGAGGCGAGGGGACCGACGCAACAGCGCGGGTTCACTACTCAGCTCCGTCTCGCTGGTACGAGTGACGGGCTCGGTGTCGTGCATCGCAGGAGGGCGGGAATGTCCTGTTGATGTATGTGTGTGAATGTGGCGGGATCAACA
The DNA here is from genome assembly GCA_039029735.1 of Actinomycetota bacterium. Taxonomy (GTDB): domain Bacteria; phylum Actinomycetota; class Acidimicrobiia; order Acidimicrobiales; family SZUA-35; genus CADEDH01. The sequence goes on from JBCCFL010000008.1 coordinate 43,494, forward strand.
TCGATCTCTACCGGCAATACGTTGGCCGAGATCGTTGTCATCACATCAAATGGATGATCTGATGCGACTGGCGGTCACCCTACCGGTGTGCTGGCACCGAGCGTCGACTCGAAGCCGAACCGCATCACCACACGGCTGAGCACCGGGGCGTTGCTGTGCACGTCGAACGACAGGTGGTCGTCCTGGCGGTCGTAGGTGACCGAGCCGTCTGGCGAGTCGAGCGCGAGCGACACCAGGTACTGCCCATCGGTGAACGGGAAGTCCTCGATCACGAAGCGCACGGCATTCATCTCCTGGGTGGGGCCGACGTCGTTCCCGGTGATGTCGGAGCCGGTCACGTTCACCAGCGGGGCGCCGTCCTGCCCGGCGAGCATGAGGCGAACCCGGACGGTATGGCCGATCGGAGCCCGGAATCTGGCGTGGATCACCACCTTGTCGCCGGGGCGGTGGGTGGTGGTGCCCGGGTGGCGTTGCTCAACCCACGAGTCGACGATGGCGATGGCGTTGCGGTCCAGGCGGGCGTCGATCACGGGTTGGCCGGGGTTGGCGTCGTCGGTGGCGCCGATGCCGGCGAGGGCATGGCGGTAGGCCGTCACGGCCTCGTTCACATCGCCGATGTAGCGGATCCGGCCACCGTCGAGCACCATGGCCCGATCGCAGAGGCTGCGCACCATGTCGGGAGAGTGGGTGACGAGGCACATCGTGCGGCCATCACGCTGGAACTGGGTGATGCGATCAACGCATTTGGCCTGGAACGCCTCGTCGCCGACGGCCAATACCTCGTCGATGAGGAGTACATCTGGGTCGAGATTCACCGCAACGGCGAAGCCCAGCCGGGCGTACATGCCTGAGCTGTAGTACTTCACCTGCGACTCGATGAACGTGCCGAGGCCTGAGAAGGCAACGATGTCGTCGAAGATCTCGTCGATGCGGGCCCGGGAGAACCCGAGGATCGAGCCGTTCAGGTACACGTTCTCCCGACCGGTGAGGTCGGGATGGAATCCAGCCCCCAGTTCGAGCAGAGCCGAGAGGCGGCCCCGGACGCGAACGGCGCCGTCGGTCGGGGTCAGGGTGCCGGCAATGCACTTGAGCAGCGTGCTCTTGCCCGAGCCGTTGTGCCCGAGGATGCCGAAGGTCTCGCCGACGCCGACCGAGAACGACACGTCGGTGAGGGCGTCGAAGGTGTCGACCGTGGAGCGGCCGAGCGTGAGCAGCCGGTCCTTGAGCGTTCGGGCCGGTTCGCTGTGGCTCCGGAACCGCTTGGACACACCCTCGACCTCGATCGCCGTGGTCACAGGGCCTCTCCGAGGTTGGCCTGGAGGCGGTGGAACAGGCGAAGCCCGACCACGAGCATCACCACGCCGAAGCCGGCGGTGACGGCGAGGTTCTGCAGGTACCACGAGCTCGGCTGCATGAGCAGCTGGAACGGCTCCTGGCCAGCCGCGTCGAACTGGGTGGGGTTGTAGACCACCCGCTGGAACGTGATCACAACCGGTGTGACCGGGTTCAGCATGGCGATCCGCTCGGCGCCGGGGCCCCAGCTGTCGATCAGCTTCTGGCCGACGAGGTCGAACGGATACACCACGGGGGTGAGCCAGAAGAGGGTCAGCAACGCGAGGCCCAGGAAGTGCTCGACGTCGCGGTAGTACACGTTGATCGCTGCCAACATCACACCGAGGCCGACGATCAGCGTGAGGAGGGCCAGCATCGCCGGGAGCGTGAGCCACAGCATCGACCACTCGGGGCTGTGGCGGAACACGGCCATCCCGCCGAACAGGATCACGAGTTGGAATCCGAACGTCGCGAGTTCGCTGCCGATCGCCGCCAGGGGCAGCACCTCGCGAGGAAACCACACCTTCTGCACGAGCGGCCCGTTGCCGGTGATCGACGATGCTGACGCAGTGAGTCCGGCGGAGAACAGGTTCGAGGCGAGCAGCCCGGACAGGAGGAGTAGCCCGAACCGAGGGGCCCCACTGGGGATGACGACGGCGAACACGATGCTGAACACGGCGAGGTACAGCAGCGGGTTCAGCAGGGTCCACAACAGACCGAGGGCGCTGTCTTTGTACTTCACCTTCAGCTCGCGCTGAACCAGGTTGGCGAGCAGCTCTCGGTACTGCCAGATGCTCTGCACCCGGCTGACGAGCGTGCCCGATCCCGGCCCCTGCTCGACGAGCGGCGGCAGATCGGAAGTCTGAACGGTAGTCACGGCGGCGCGCCCGAGGGTACAACCGCATCCACCGAATCGGACTGGGTGATCTCGTGCCCGCCACGCCTGCCCGGGGCTCGCCCGGGTCGACACGCTGAGCGGGCGGATCAGGACGCGGGGCAGTCCTCCACTGTGGGCACGGTCACGGCCGGAGTCGAGGGCACGGGGTTGATCTCCCCGGTCTCATCGTCGGGATAGGCCGTCGGCTGGTTGACCGTGCGGGCCCCGAGTTCCTGGTCGATGCCGGGCTGGGTCGTGGCATCGTCGTCCGGGATCGTTGTCTCGGACGGGCAGTCGATGGTCTCGCTCCCAACCGGCGGACGAGGCTGCTGGCCGTCGGGCGGCTCCTCCACCGCCCCCTCCTCGGTGGCGTCGTTGCTGCTGGCCGTCGGTGTAGCGGAAACCGTCGTTGCCGGTCTCGGCGGCCAGGCGGTGACGGTGACCTGACCCGATCCGGGCTGGGACTGGCCGACGTCGCCGGCCACCTGGAAGGTGTACACCCCCGGGGTGGGGAGCTCGACCTCGACGGTTCCGTTGGCTTGGGGGTGCAGCACTGCGGTGCCCGGCCCGTCGAGCTGGCGCCACTCGAGGTCGGCGGCCACCTCGGCCGGAAGGTCGACTGACAGCACGGCCCGCCTGGGAAGCGACACCTCGACCTCGCCGTCGGTCTCGATCAACACCGCGATTCCCGACTGCCGGTCGCCCTCGTCGAGCGGCGCGGCGGGCTCGAAGGGGGTGGTGGCAGTGGTGTTCGGAGTTTCGGTTGAGCCCGGCGGCGGGGGAGCAGTGGCGGTGACCACCTCGGCTTGTTGTGCCCCGAGCCATGCGGCCGATCCGGCGGCCAAGGCTGCGATCGAGAACGTGACGCCGGCCGCCACCGCGAGGGCGCGGATCGCTCGCCGCTGCAGCCCCTTGACCGCAGGGAGCGTGCGGCCGGTGCGGTTTGCGGTCTCCTCGATCGAGCAGTCCTCGAGGAACCGCATCTCGATGACCTCGCGCTGGTCCTCGTTGAGTTGATCGAGCAGGTCACCCACGAACATCTTGTCGACCACGCGCTCGTCGAACGAGGTGGCGGCCATGTCGGTGATCTCGGACGGTTCGCCGCCGGAGGTGTCGGGGCGAACCCGGCGGCGCTCGTCGATCACCCGGCTGTGGGCGATGCGATAGAGGTAGCGCCACAGCTGCTGGGCCGACCGGAGTTCGAGGCGATCCAGGCTCCGGAGGAACTCCAGCATCACCTGGCTTGCGAGCGCCTCGGGTTCCTGCGCCCCCCGCTTGCGCACGTAGGCCGTGATCTGAGGGAGCAGTTGGGTTGCGAGATCCTCGACGGCTCGCTGGTCGCCGCTGCGGGCAGCGGTCAGCAGCGCGAGGAACGCTGCGTGTTCAGCGTTCGGCTCGCCCCCGGGCCGTGGCGCCTCTGCCACCGCCCCCGAGTCACGGCCGGTCGAGGCGGCCGTCGTCGCGTTCATGGTCGTCTGCCCCATAAGCATCTGTGCCGAGCCGCTCCTACTGCACCAACGTTCTCCCTGCGAGTGAACCGCAACATCGATGTCGATGGGAGTCCCTGGGCATGAGCAAAACTTCCGAAGCCCGAAAGAGCACGTAAGAAATCCGACTCGGACAGCTCACGGGTGGGTGCGATTGCTCAGCTCTCGGCCCGTGAGGAAGCGGGCACCTCGCACGAGGGGGTCGCACTCGAAACATCGATCGGTGGCCACGCCGCGAGGAAGTCGGGAGCGGCGGCTCGCCACAGCGATGCCGGCAGCTCGATCGTGGGAACCGTGGCGCCCGTCTCGGGCACGAGGGCCACGTTGGCCTCGAGCGTGGTGCCATCGATGTCGGGCTCAACGGTGATGCCGCCCAGGCCCACGACGTTGCCGACGAGGTTCTGGTTGTCGGACTGGTCGGCCACCACCACGTAGTCCCGCACGCAGTTGCGGAACAACGTGTTCGTCGGCCCCGATGGTCCCCACCAGTCTGCGAACACCACGCGGTCGAACACGTTGCCCTCGAACAGGTTGGCCTGGGGCCAGTGGCCATGGAGCGACAGGTCGGCCCGAGGCTGACGATCTTCGTAGCCGGCCGACCCACGGGCGTCGTTGTATGCGATCACGTTCCCACTGGCACCGAGCTGGATGATGATCGCATGGCGCAGGTCGAACAGCGTGTTGTCGATCACGAGGCAGTTCGTGGCATGGCGGGCCAGGCTCACGCCATAGGCCCGGCCTCCGTCGCCGTAGTCGGTGGCGTGGTGGAACACCGAGCCGGAGATCCGACAGCCGTAGACCTGGGCCAGATCCACGTGGGCCCGTGATGTGCGGTAGCCGACCACGTCGTCGAGCCAGACGTTGAGGGCGAAGGCGAACACCATCGTGCTGGCGTATCCCTCGTCGCGCCGCTGCACGGTGAGCGATTCGAGCCCGACGTCACGGATCGGGTCCACCACGCGCACGGTGACGCCGAGATCGTCGTCGTAGTCGCTGTGGAGTGGCGTGGCCAGCAGCAGCTCGCTGCCCTCGATCCCCACCACCACGTTCAGCTCGCCGACCGAGCCCTCACCCCAGTCGACGTCCCACTCGTCTCGGGTGTTCATCACCGCATCGTCGTTGCCCCGTTCGAGTTCGACGGTGTGGCCGACGCGGAACGGGCCGACGTCGGCCACTGGCACGCGGGTGGCGCCAACGGCGACGTCGCTGGTCACGGCGATCCAGGGCCCGGCGGGTTCACCCCGGGCCTCGATGCCTGGCTCGTCGCGACCTCCGGTGTCGACGACGAGGACCGAGTCCGGCCCTGTACCCCGCAGGACCACACCGGAGTCGAGGAACAGCGTCGACGTCAGCTCGTAGCGGCCCGGTGCGAGATCGATCGCGGTCACGCCGCCGCCCCCCGCGGCGGCGATGGCGGCCGCGAACGCATCGGAGTCCGACTGGCCATCGTCGGGCACCGCGCCGAAGTCGGCAACGGCGAGCTGGTCGGCGATGTCGACCTCGCTGATCCCGGCGTGGCTCCAGTCGTGGTAGTCGGAGTCGATGCGATCCGTCTCGGTCGACGCCGACGGCTGGGGTACCGGGAGTGACGGCGGATCGGGGGTCACCGATGTCGTGGCGGTCGCCGTCGACGGTTCGGCCTCGGCGGGGGCGCCATCGACCGGGTTGCCGGCGTCGGCTCCGGAGGCGGCGTTGTCGACGAGGGGTGCGGTGCCGCCGCAGGCCGTTCCCACGAGGGCGAGCGCGGCGGCCACGGCCCGGAGGGCCCTCAACCGGGAACGGAACGCAGCGGTGGGCACGACGGCCGCTCGGTTCAGCTCGACCCGAGCGCCCGGTCGTAGGCGGCCGACAGCTGCTTTGCGCTGTTGGCCCACGACAGGGGACCAGTGATCCGCCGTTGGCCGCTTTCGGCCATGGTGGCCCTCCGGGCCGGATCGTCGAGGAGCTCCAGCATGGCGTCGCCGAAGGCGGCGGCACTGTGCTCGGGAACGTAGATGGCGGCATCGTCGGCCGACACCCGCGACTCGATCAGATCGAAGCTGACCACCGGGAGGCCCATCGCCATGTAGTCCATCGTCTTGATCATGGTCGAGATGTTGTTCAACGGGCTGTCGAGGTCTGGGGCGAGGCCGATGTCGGCCGAGGCCAGGTAGCCCAGCATGTCGTCGTCGCTGATGAAGCCGGTGAAGCGGACGGCGTCACCCAGGCCCAGTTCGGCGTGACGCTCCTGAAGGGCGTCGAACATGTCGCCGGTGCCGACAAGGACCACGAACACGTCGTCGCGGCCATGCACCGTTCGGATGTGGTGGGCGGCGTCGAGCACCACCTCCACGCCGTCTTGATGAGCCATCGTGCCGACGAACACCGCCATGTGGGCGTGGCCCTCTTTCAGCTCCGGCCGGGGCGGCCGAGGCCGGAACAGGTCGAGGTCGGGGCTGTTGCGTACCACGAACACGTCGTCGTCACCGAGATCGGTCCGCTCCAGGGCATGACGCTTGTACGACTCGTTGGTGGAGATCACCACGTCGGCGGCTCCGTAGGAGCGGTCCTCCATCCACCGAAGCGCTCGCCACAACAGGTCCTGGCGAGGCTCGTCGAACTTGCTCTGGTAGGTCTGGGGGCCGAGGTCGTGCTGGTCGAAGATGAACCGCACGCCGAAGCGCCCGAAGATCCACTTGAGCCCGAAGAAGAGATCAGGTGGGTTGGCCACGTGGATCGACACGAACCGTCGGCGCAGCCAGATCCGCAGCGTGAGCAGGTGGATCACGACCAGCGCCCAGCCGTACTCCAGCACGAAGTCGATCTTGCGGGGACCGCCGAACGGCATCGGGAACCGTTGGATGTCGATGCCGTCGATCTGTTCGCGACCCATCCGCCGCTCGGCCCGAGGGTCGGCCGGGGAGAGCACCGTCACGTCGTAGCCGTGATCCCGCAGCGCCCGGGCCTGGTTCCACACCCGACGGTCCTGGGGCACCGGCGCGTTCTCGACCACGAGGAGGACGTGGGGGGAGGCGTTCACCATGCCACGCCCCAATACGAGCGATCGCCGATGGCATCGGCGGGTAGACCGGCGAGATCGACCACGATCTGTTCGGTGTTGGATCGGGCGGCCAAGGCCGCGAGCAGCTCGGGGGAGGGCTTCGACACCACGAGCACGTCGCAGTCGGCAACCAGCTCGGCCACGTTGCCCTGGAGGAGCTGGCTCAGGTGGGGGATCTCGCGCTCGATGTAGGCACGGTTGGACCCGATCAGATCCGAGGTCGACAGGTCCTGATCGTGGATCACACAGTCGAACCCCTTGCCGATCATGCGCTCGACCACCTCGACGAGCGGACTCTCCCGCAGGTCGTCGGTACCGGGTTTGAAGGCGAGGCCGACGAAGCCGATGCGGCGTCGATCCCATTCGATGAGCTGATCGATCACGCGTTGCGTGTGGATCGAGTTGCTGGGGAGCAAGCTCGACAGCAGCGGCGTGGCCACATCGTGACTCTTGGCGGCGAAGGTGATAGCCCGAACGTCCTTGGGGAGGCACGAGCCCCCGAAGGCGAAGCCGGGCCGGAGGTAGGCGGGGGAGATGTTGAGTTTCGTGTCGGAGCAGACAATGTCCATCACGTCGCGACCGTCGACCCCCAGGGCCTGCGCCACCACCCCGATCTCGTTGGCGAACGTCACCTTGGCGGCGTGCCAGGAATTGTTGGCGTACTTGACCAGCTCCGCCAGGGGGGTGGCGACCACCCGGCGCTCCGCGTCGATGCCGTCGTACAGGCTGATCACCTGCTGACCCGCACTCTCGTTGTCGGCCCCCACCAGGATCAGGGGTGGGTTGCGGAAGTCGTCGACCCCCTGCCCCTCCCGCAGGAACTCGGGGTTCACCGCCACCGTCACGCCGCTCCGCTCGCCGACCTCGGCGGCCAGCAGCTCGACGGCCCGGGCCGCGGTCCCGGGCAGCACCGTGCTGCGGATCACCACCGTGTAGGGCTTGGGCTCGGCGGCGGCCAGCGCCTGACCGATCTGGGTCGACACCGCCTCGATGTGGCGGAGGTCGATGTCGCCGTTGGTGCGGCTCGGTGTCCCGACACAGATGAGCGCGAGCTCGGAGGCGGCGACGGCCGCCGCGACGTCGGTGGTGGCGTGGATCCGGCCGGCGGCGAGGCCCGCGGCCAGGAGTTCTTCCACGCCTGGTTCCAGCACGGGGCTGCGGCCGTCGTTCAGGGCGTCAACCTTGGGCTGCAGGGGATCCACCCCGGTGACGCGATGGCCGAGACCGCTGAGGCAGGCGGCCGTCACCGTGCCGACGTAGCCGAGTCCGAACACAGCGATGTTCATGATGCAGTACCTGCTGCCCGCGAGGGGGTGGACATGGAGAGCTCCTGGGTGGATTCGGTCAGGTGGCCGGGCTCGGCGCCATCGAGGAGTTGGCGGCAAACCACTTCGAACGAGAGCAACGCCGTGAGCTGACGGCGGTTGTTGCGCCGCCCGGCGGCGTGCTCGTCGATGAGTGACTGGAGGAATGACGAGGAGAGATGGCGGCGGCACCACGAGTCGTCGGCCAGCACGGCCCGGCGCACGACGGCCGTGAGGTCGTTGGCGAACCAACGGTCAACGGGGGTGGCGAATCCGAGCTTCGGCCGGTGCACGATCTCGGATGGGAGGAGGGCTTCGGCGGCCCGCTTGTGGCCGTACTTTCCCGTTCGGCCTCGCAGTTTGAGGTTCGGGGGCAGCGACTCGACGAACGACACCAGTTCGAGGTCGAGCAGCGGCACCCGCGCCTCCACGGAGTTCGCCATAGAGAGTTTGTCGCCGTAGAACAACAGGTCATCGGCGAGCGACATCCGCGCGTCGACATGCAGCAACTGGGAGAACTCGTCGCGGTCGGCCACCGGACGCTGCCAGTAGGCGATCACGTCCTCGGCCCGCGCTGCGGCTCTGCGGAGGCCGCCCTGGGCGGCTCCCGCGATGTGATCCGGGGAGAACACCTGGTGCATCGCGGCGAAGCGGCGCACCGGGTCGGACTCGCCGAGTGACTCGACGGCCCGGCCGAGTCGGGCGGCCGAGGGCATCCTCCGTGACAGCGCCGCCGCCGCTCCCGATCCGAACAGCCACCGGGCGCGGGCGCCGTAGCGCTCGCCGAGATACCGGTCGTAGCCGGCCCACAGCTCGTCGGCCCCTTGACCGGTGAGCACCACCTTCACGTGCTTGGCAACCTCGGCGGTGAGCAGGTGGAAGGCAAAGGTGCTCTGTGACAACACCGGCTCCTCGAGCGACCACAGCGTGCGTTCGAACACGTCGACGAACGAGGCGAGGTTCACGTCGATCTGGTGATGCTCGGTGCCGAAGCGGGCGGCGGTCTGAGCGGCATAGGCACCCTCGTCGTGCTCGAACGCGGCGTCGAAGCCCACGGTGAACGACGGCATCGCGCCGTCGGCCACTGGCGTTGCCTGGGCGAGCACGAGGGCGGAGTCCACCCCGCCCGAGAGCAGCATTCCCACGGGAACGTCGCTCATCATCTGGCGCTCGACGGCCTCGGTCACGAGGTGCCCGTACCGCTCGATGGCCTCGTCGACATCCAGGTCCGGGTCGGCCATCTCACCGGGGTGCCAGTAGCGATGCTCGCTCACGCTCGACCGGGTGGCCGAGATCAAATGCCCGGGCCGGAGCTTCCGCACACCCCGAAGCAGGGTGGTCGGCGCCGGCAGGTACCCGAAGTGGAAGAAGAGGCGAACACTGTCGTCGTCCAGTTCGCGCCTGATCGTGCCGTCGGCCAGTAGTGCCCTGATCTCCGACCCGAACCGAAGCCGCCGGCCATCGTCGTGGAGATAGAGGGGCTTCACGCCGAGATGGTCTCGAGCGAGCACGAGTCGTTCGGCGCCAGCATCCCAAATGGCGACGGCGAAGATGCCGTTGAGGCGGGAGATGATCTCGGTGCCCCACTGCCGATAGCCGTGCAGCACCACCTCCATGTCGGACCTGGTGCGGAACCGGTGACCGAGCGCGATCAGTTCGGCCCGGAGTTCGAGATGGTTGTAGATCTCGCCGTTGCCCTGCATCCACACCGAGCCGTCCTCGGTGAGCAGCGGCTGGTCACCACCGTCGAGATCCACGATGGCGAGGCGACGGAAGCCGAATCCGATGGCGCCGTCCACACAGAAACCGTCACTGTCCGGGCCTCGGTGGACCATGCTCGTCGCCATTGCCCGCAGGTCGGATTGATCGACGGGGGAGCCGTCACGCCGGAACTCCCCGGAAATGCCGCACATCGGATCAGTTGTCCGAGACCGAGGCTCGGCCGTTGCGGGGGGCGAGCTCGTCGCGGGGGAGTCCGTTGTACCAACTGTCGAACTGGAAGAGCCCCTCGAGTGTCACCTCACCCGGATCGGTGCCGATCGGCGCCGTCGCGACGGCGGCTCCATCGGCTTCGCTGGTGGCCTTCTTCGGTGCCTTCATGAGCCACCACGTGAGAATTGCCAGCAGTATGAGCACGACATTGAACAGGACTATCGCGATCGTATAGAGAACAACTGTGTCCATCAGCTCCGCCTGTATGTGACCTTATATCCGTAGTCGTACGGGTCGCATTCGACTCGTGAGACGGTCGTACCGCCGCCCCAGCACGACGAGCGCCGCCGGGTGCGGTCGGGACCGGGGGCTGCCCGTCTCGCCTGCTCAACCGATGCCGTGCAGCAAAACGATCCGAAACGGGCGTGTTTTGGGCAATACCGCCTAAAAGCAGATCCCTGCGGATCGTAAGGAACCGGCGCCACGGTCGTCAGTTTGTGTTGTCGGCGCCCCGCCCCCTGAGCGGTGCCGGCCCGGACGAACTCCAAAAGGCGGAACGAAATGGTTGACCCACTCCATGTCGGAGTTATTGGGTGCGGATACTGGGGCTCCAAGCACGTGCGGGTGCTTTCGATGCTCCCAGGTGTTCGGGTGTCGCTTATCGATCCCGACGACGAGAAACGGGCAGCTCTCACCGGGAGCTACCCGGTGGACCGGACCGTCAGCGACTTGGACGAGATCGCCGATGACCTCGACGCCGTTGTGGTCGCAACGCCGCCGAGCACGCACTACGCCATTGCCCGGCGGGCGATCGAGGCCGATCTCCACGTTCTCGTCGAGAAGCCGATGACGACCGATGTCGACGATGCGGTGGAGCTGGTGCGCCTGGCCGAGGCCCGCGACCGCCGGCTGATGGTGGGGCACACCTTCGAGTTCAACCCTGCGGTCTGGAGCCTGGCCGAGGTGACCCGGGCGCCTGACTTCGGGCGGGTGCGCTACATCAACTCGGCTCGGCTCAACCTGGGCCTCTACCAGCGCGACACGAACGTGATCTGGGACCTTGCGCCCCACGACCTGTCGATCCTGAACTACATCCTCGACGCGCAGCCGAGTTCGATCTCGGTGTGGGGCCTCCACCTGATGAGCGATCAGTCAGATGTGGCGTACCTGTCGCTCCGCTACGACGAGCAGGACGTGAGCGCATGCATCCACGTGAGTTGGCTCGATCCGATGAAGGTCCGTCGCACGACGGTGGTTGGCGAGAACTCGATGGCGGTCTACGACGACGTCGCCACCGAGGAACGGCTCCGTGTGTATGACAAGGGCGTGGACGCCAACGCCGGTTCCCACGATCCGGGGCATCCGCTGACCTATCGGAACGGAGCGATCGTGTCGCCGTTCATCGACTTCAAGGAGCCGCTCCAGCTCGAACTGAGCGCGTTTATCGATTCGATCCGGACAGGTGCCACCCCTCCCGTCGACGGTCGGCGCGGCCTCGACGTGGTGGTTGCACTCTGTGCCGCCGAGGAGTCGCTTCGCCGAGGCGGCCAATGGGTGGACATCGCCTCCTCGGAGGACTTGATGTCGACCATCGTGGTCGACGAGCCACTCACCGCCGAGTCGATCACGGAGGCCGCGCTGTGAGCACGACGGTTCCCTTTCTCGACCTCTCCGCCACCCACATCGCCATGCGGCCGGCCCTCGACGCGGCCTGGACCGACACCCTCGCCACGAACGGCTTCGTCGGCGGCCAAGCCGTCGACGCCTTCGAGGCCGAGTTCGCCGCCTACACCGGCGCGGCCCACTGCGTCGGCGTTGCCAACGGCACCGACGCCCTCGAGCTGATCCTCGCCGCCCTCGGCGTTGGTGCAGGTGACGAGGTGATCGTGCCGGCCAACACCTTCATCGCCACAGCCGAGGCCGTGGTCCGGGTCGGGGCCACGCCGGTATTCACCGACGTCGACCCGGCCACGGCCCTCATAACGGGCGACGCCGTGCGGGCTGCCCTCAGCCCCCGCACCGCAGCAGTCATGGCTGTGCACCTCTACGGCCAACCGGTCGACCTCGACGACGTGCTCGCAGTGACCGACGCGGCCGGCGTGCCCGTGATCGAGGACGCAGCGCAGGCCCACGGAGCCCGTTGGGCCGGCCAACCCATTGGCGCCAGGGGCGCAGCCGCCGGATTCAGCTTCTACCCGGGCAAGAACCTCGGGGCACTCGGTGATGGCGGAGCCGTCACCACCAACGATGCCGATCTCGCCGCCACCGTACGAACGTTGTCGAACCACGGGCGGTCGAGCCACTCCCGCTACGAGCATGCGATGATCGGCCGCAACTCGCGGCTGGACGGGCTTCAGGCGCGGCTCTTGAGCGTGAAGCTCTCGCACCTCGACGAGCACAACGAGGCTCGGCGCTGGGCGGCCGGTCGCTACGGGGAGATGCTCCCGGCGAGCTGGGTACCGATCGAGGTGGCCGATCGGGCAGTGTCGGTCCACCACCTCTACGTCGTGACATGTCGCGGGGTGGATCGATCGGTTACCACCGACGCCCTGACGGCGGCCGGTGTCGGGTGGGGGCTCCACTACCCGGTGCCGTGCCACCGCCAGCCGGCGTTCGCCGACACCGAACAGAAGTCGCATCCCGTGACCGAGGATCTCGCCGAGGTCATCGTGTCGCTGCCGATGCATCCCCATCTGAGCGACGCTGACATCGAGCAGGTCTGCGGGGCGCTGGATGAGCTCACGGCTGACTGACCGCGTCGACGTGGACGGCCTCGATGAGTTCGAGGCCGAGATCTTCGGCAGGCCCTCCACCCTGCCGGATCCCACCACCCGCCCACCCTGGCGGGTGGTGGCTGGCGCGTTCGTGCTCTGCGTGGTCACCACGTTGCTCGGGGCCCAGGGCTCGGTGGTCGCCGAGTTCCTGAAGGCCAAGGAGTGGCAGGCTGTGGCCGAGGTGGAGTTCCGCGACCCTGCACTGTTGCCCGAGACGGTTGCCGTGTCGTTCGAGAGTCCGAGCATCTGGCATCCCGTGGCAGCCGCCGAAGGCATCAGCCAGGACGAGTTCCAGAAGAACTACGAAAGCGGCGTAGCCGGCGGCACCCAGATCATCCGGGTGAGCTACGTCGACACCGACCCCGAGCGGGCTCGTCGCATCACCGACGCCGTGGTGGCGAACTACCTCGAACGGTTCACCAACGACGACTTCGAACTCCAGGCCGACGCAATCGAGGGTTACATCGCAACGCTGTCCGATCTCGAAGCCTCGCTCGTCGAGAGCCTCGAAGACCGCGATGCACTGTCGGTGCCGGTGCAGATCGACCGTCAAGATCAGCTCGTCCGGACCCGCCAGCAGATCGCGGCGCTCACGCTGCGCCTCGCCGATCAGGAGAACGAGCAGCTCGAGCGGGCGGCCGTCAACCCCCGCGTGGTGTCGCCCGGGTTCGTACTCGAAGACCCCGTCACCCCGGACCCGGCCAAGGCGGCCGTGTTCGGGGCCGTGGCTGGTGGTCTCATCGGCGTGCTCGCCGTGTACCTGGCCTTCCATCGCACGGCGATCGCCGCCACCACCTTCACCTCCGGCGGGTCTCGAGGCCCCGGCGGCCGCGGCAACGGCACTCGACGCGCGCCAGCCTCGCCCCGCCAGGTTCGTCAGCCGCGGATCGGATCCCGGTTCGGGCTCGCCCTCAAACGCCTCCTCGACATCGCGGTGTCGGCCTCGCTGCTGCTGGTCGGCCTTCCCATGCTCGTTCTGATCGCCGTGGCGATCCGCCTCACGTCGCGGGGCCCGGCGTTGTTCCGCCAGGAGCGAGTGGGTCGATCCGGTCGGCCCTTCACCATCGTGAAGTTCCGCACGATGCGCACCGGCAACGACGATCGCGAGCACCGAGCCCACGTGGAGTGGCAGCTGCGGGCCAGGGACGACGACGCGGCACAGGAGCGACCCGACGGATTCAAGCTCGATGACAACCGGGTCACCGCTGTTGGTGGCCTGCTCCGGCGCACGTCGATCGATGAGATCCCCCAGCTGTGGAACGTGTTGAAGGGAGACATGTCGTTGGTGGGCCCCCGGCCGGCGCTGCCGTGGGAGCACGACCTGTTCGGGCCCGCCTACGAGGCCCGCACCTGGGCGCTGCCCGGGTGCAGTGGCCTGTGGCAGGTGTCGGGCCGGAGCCTGCTCTCCACCCGCCAGATGCTGGACCTCGATCTGGACTACGTCCAGAACTGGTCGTTCGGACGAGATCTCATGATCCTGCTGCGCACACCGGTGGTGCTCATCAGAGGAGATGGTGCGCAATGACGATGAATGGACCGACCTTGGCTCGATCGCAGGTGGACCCCACCGCGGCTGTGGGCTACGCCTCATCTCGCGGTGAGCAGCGGCCCCTGGTGATCGGGCCCGGGGCTCGCATCCGCAGCGGATCGGTGATCTACGAGGCTTCGGTGATCGGTGCGAGTCTCCAGACCGGCCACAACGTGGTGATTCGAGAGGAATGCGAGATCGGCGACGACCTCTCGGTCTGGACGAACAGCGTGATCGACTACGGCTGCACGATCGGTGATCGGGTGAAGATCCACAGCAACTGCTACGTGGCCCAGTTCACCGAGCTCGGCGACGACGTGTTCCTCGCCCCCGGGGTGTCGATCGCCAACGATCTCTACCCCGGCGATTCGACCTCGGCGGCGGTGATGCGGGGCCCCCGGATCCTGGCCGGAGCCCAGATCGGAGCGGGCACGACGATCCTGCCCTATGTGGTGATCGGGGCCGGGGCTCTCGTCGGGGCAGGTTCGGTTGTCACCCGTGACATTCCGGCCGGGATGGTGGCGGTCGGGTCACCAGCGGTACCAACCAAACCTGTGAGCGATCTGATCCCGATCACCCACCGAGTGGACGAGGGGTCGATGGCCGGCCCTCAGGAGGGCACGACGTCATGACCACGACCGAGCGTCAACGTCGAACGCAGGTGGCGCCACCATTCGACGCCGGCGACAGGGCAACAGGGTTCACCCACCTCGCCGATGCCGACGACGGCGGGTACCGCCCAGGCACCCGCCAACTGGTGGGCTACGGCATGATCGTGGGGCTGCTCACCGTGATCGGTCTTCAGGTGGGGTTGTTCGGATCGCTGCTGTTCGCCGACCGCTTTCTCGCCCGAGCCGAGATCCAGTATCGCGGCACCGCCTGGACCGAGACCCAGGACGTGGCGATCCAGAGCCGTTCCCTCGTGGGACCCGTTGCGGTCGAGATGGGCATCCCGGTGAAGGAGTTCGAGGAGCGCCTCGACGCCGGGCTCGTGCCGGGCACGCAGATCCTCCGGGTCGACTACGTGAGCACTGACCCTCAGCAGGCCGAGGACGTGGTGGCCAACGTGGCCGACGCCTACCTCAGCCAGTCCTCGGAACGCACGCCCGTGTCGGTGCGCGACACGCTCACGGCCGAACTCGACACGGTGGCAGCAGACCTGACGGTCGCCGAGGCGACCCTGCGTCGCGTTGCCGGTGACACGAGCGCTGGCGGGGTGGCCACCCGTCAGGCGGCTCAGGCCGAGATCAACTCGCTTCGTGCCCGCAAGAACGACCTGGAGACCCGTCTGCTGGAGAACGAACTCGAGACCATCGGCGAGGAGAGCAACGGCCTCCCGGTGATGATCACCGAGCCGTTCGTGTTCGAGGACAAGGTCTTTCCCCGGCCCGCTCTCTTCACCGCCGTGGGCGCCGCCACCGGGATGCTGCTCGGCCTCGCCGGCGTGGCCCTCGAATGGAACCGCAAGAGTTGGCGCCTCGCACGCGCCCGACGAGCGCGCCAGATCGCAGCGACCCAGGCCACTGATCAGACCTGATGACCACGGAACGCCGCTCGAGCCTCGTTGGTGACTCTGCCGCGTCAGCGGTGTGGACGCTCGCGTCGCGGGTGAGCGGGTTCGGTCGCGTGATCCTGATCGGGGCCGTGCTCGGGCCCACCTACTTCGGCAACCTGTTCCAGCTGGCCAACCAGCTGCCATGGATCGTGTTCGAGTTGGCGGTGGGCTCACTCCTGCACGCACTGCTCGTGCCGGTGCTCATGCGGTCGATCACCGCTGGAGATCTGCGCCGCACCGAGCAGGTGGCCGGCTCGTTCCTGTCGCTGGTGCTGGCCGGGTTCACCGCAATCACGTTGGCAGTGGTGGCGGGCTCGTACCTGCTGGCCCGCCTGTTCGCATTGCCGGTCGCCGATGCAGGGGAGCGAGGCGACTTCATCGCCGCGGCGGTGCCCCTGATCGTGCTCACGGCCCCCCAGCTCGTTGGCTACGGCATCGCGATGACGGGCCAGGCTGTGCAGCAGGCCATGGGCCGCTTCGCCCTGCCGGCGGCGGCCGGCATCGCCGAGAACGCGGTGGTGATCGCAACGCTGGCGCTCTACGCCCTCTGGTATGGCACCGGGCCTGCGCTGGCCGAGATAGACACGCCGCAGCTGCTCCTGCTCGGCGGTGGCTCCACCCTTGGCGTCGCCGTCCACGCCGCCATCCAGCTCTGGGGTATGCGCCGAGCCGGTCTACGGGTGCGGCCCCGATTGGCCTGGCGGGAGCCCGAGATCATCGACGTGGTGCGCCGGGCGGTTCCGTCATCGGGAACGGCGGTGCTGAACAGCCTGCGGTTCCTCGTGCTGCTGGTCGCCGCCAACGCAGTGCCGGGCGGCGTGGTGGCCTTCCAGCTCGCACTGAACGCCCTCAACCTCCCCGTGGCCCTCGGCGCCAAACCCGTGGCCTACGCCGCCCTGCCCCGACTCTCGACCCTCCATCAGGAAGGCCGCATCGCGGAGTTCCTGCACGCCTATCGCAAGAGTGTGCTGCTCGCCTTCTGCATACTCGCCCCCGCCGCGGCGGGCGCGCTGCTGCTGGGCCGGTTCGCCGCCGGTGGCATCGCTGTCGGCGAGATGGCGACGCCTGACGGGCGAGCCTTGATCGGCGCAACCCTCGTTGGCATCTGCGGCGCCATCGTCGGCGACGGCCTCTACCAGGTTGCCACTTCGGGGACCTACGCCCGCGACGACGCCACCGGCCCACTGAAGGCGCTCGCCATCCGCTTCGGCGTCACCGTGGTGGGGGCTGCGTTGGCCACGGTGTTCTTCTCAGGAGCGACGGTGCTGCTCGTGATGGCCGTGATGATGAGCCTCGGCGACCTCGCCGGATCGATCATGCTCCATCGCCGCGTGACCACGGGGCTGCCCCGCCATGCCCCCAGTGCGGGACGAAGCGTCACGGCGTTGGTGCTTGCCGCGTTCGCGTCGTTCGCGATCGTGGCCTTCATGACCGAGTTGGGCGACACGATCGTCGGCCTCCCGACGGCGCCCGGAGCGGTGCTCGTGCTCACTGGCGTGCTGGTCGCCGGGGCGCTCGCGCTCTACGGCGGCCTGGCGTTGCGCTTCACCGAGGAGTTCGGCCCGCTCCTCGCCGAGCTGCGAGCCGGGAGACAGGGTGTTCCCGAGGAGGCTCCAGCGCTGTGAGCGCGCGGGCGATCGAGGCGCGTTCGGTGGTGGAGTACGTCGACCACGTGCTCGGCTTCTTCACCGAGGCAGGCCGCGGCCGGCCGGCCTTCGTGATCGCGGCGAGCCTTGCCTTCGTCGCCGGCATGTCATCGGCGGTGATCGACGGCACGATCGCGGTGGCCCTCGTTGGGCTTGGCGTGGTCACGATCATGACCTGGGTGCACCCTCCGCTCGCGGGCTACGCCATGGTGGCGGCAGCGCCGGCCATCGTCGGCCTCGACCGCGATCAGGTGCTCCCGTTCCTGCGTCCGAACGAGGCACTCCTCGGCGTGCTGATCGTCATCCTGGCCACCCGATGGCTGCTCTATTCCCGCAAGGTCGACGTGCGGCTCAACGCGGTCGACGTCACGATGGTGGGCCTGGTGGCCACCGGGTTCGCGATCCCACTGATCGCCCAGGTGGTACGGCTACGGCCGATGGGCCTCGACGACATCCTCTACGCGCTCGTGTTCGTGCGGCTCGGCCTGCTGTACGGCCTGATCCGCCACACGATCCGCACCCCAGGCCAGGTTCGCACTGCGATCGGGTTCTCGCTGGCCACGGCGTCCGTGCTCGGTCTGCTGGGCCTGATGGACTCGCTCAACCTCCTGGACACTGCCGAGCGGCTGAACCCCTATTTCCCCAACGCCGGGCCGGTGGCCGACGACGGCCGAGGAGCGGCATCGATCGGGAATCCGATCGGATTCGGCGTCTACGCCGCCATCAACTGCTGCCTCGGCCTCGCGATGCTGCTCGGCGGCGAGCGGCCGGTCGTGCCTCTCGCGCTGGCAACGGCGTGCTGTGGCCTCGGCGTGTTCGGTTCCGGCCAGATCGGTCCCACGCTGTCGTTCGTCGTCGGGCTCGTCGTGCTGGCCGTGCTCACCCGCTCAGTGATGCGACTCACCGCCTGGCTGGCACCAGCCGTGCTCGTCGTGCTGGTCGTGGTGTCGCCCCTGATCCTCCGGCGCATCGACGGCTTCGGTGGCTTCGAGGTCACCAGCGCCACCCGGCAGGCCATCGCTGAGGCGGGTGGCCAGGAGGAGTCGAGGCTGCTGTTCGACGCGAACCCGGGATCGAGCTGGGACGTGCGGCTCTACAACCTGGAGACCTTCTTCATCCCGGAGTTCAACGATCCTCTCAACGTCGCGCTCGGCGTGACCCCGCAGGCCCGGGTGCCGTCGCCGCGGGAAGGGGAGGACTTCATCTGGATCGAGTCGGGCCACCTGTGGCTGGTCTGGAGCGGAGGGATACCCCTGTTCATCGCATTCTTCGGATTCATCGGCGTGGGGATGTACACCGCAGCCAGGGTCAGCCGATCGATGGTCGGTCCCGTTGGCATCGCGGCCGTTGCGTTCGTCGCCGCGCTCTCCATGTTGTTCGTCGCCCAGACCTTCGATCCCCATCTCACCCTCCGTGGAACCGCCGACATCTTGTACCCACTCGCAGCACTGGCCACCACAGGCTGGAGTGCGGCGCGTGCACGCCCCCACCTTGTGAAGGACCACATCCATGTCTGAACTTCAATCCTCAGCCGGGCAGGGCTGGGTCGACGAGATCGAGCGCGTGGTCTCGCTGGTGCAGCAGGACCGCCAACGGCTCTCCGCTGAGTTGGACGCCGAGCGACGCTCCCGGGCCGAACTTCAGGCCCGCGTCGATGCGCTCAACGCCGAACGGGTGGAGTTCGCCCAACGGGCCACGAACGACCAGGTGCAGATCGATCGTCTGAAGGCGGCCGCCCGTGATCTGGAGCATCGCTACGAGATGGCCCTGGCCCAACGCGACCAGCGGCTGGGTGAGATGCAGCGCAACCTCGAAGCGGTCAACCAGGAGTGGCAGACGCGGTTCGATCGCCTCGTCGATTCCCACGAACGGGAGGTCCGCCAGCTCGAGGACGAGCTGGCCCACAGCCGCAACGAGGTCGACACGCTGCTCGTCGAGCTGGCCGCGGCCCGCAGCCGCATGGCGGCCGAGGACGCTGACCACGAGCTGTTGAGCGATCCGGCAGCCATGATCCTGGTGGACGGCGACCCACTCGCCGCCATGATCTGGCCGGGAGCCCGGCCCTCAGTCGGCCGGCGTGAGCTGATCCTGCTCCTGCAACGCCACGCCGAGTCGCTCGGCACGAACTACGACATCATGTTCCGCACCACGCAGGGCCTCGATACTGATCGGCCACCCCATCCCGCGGTTCGCATGCGGGTGCCCCACGAGGGGATCCCGATCGAGCCGGCGATGCGGCGCCTCGTCGATGCCTACGCCCAGGAGCGGCCGGTACTGATCGCCACCAACCTCTCCGGGTTCCCCCAATCGGTTCCGCTCCTGCGCTTCGCTGCCCACCTTGGGGAGCAGGTGTCGCTGGCCCGGCCGGCGGAGCTGGAAGCGGGCACCACCGACGATCTCGAACTGTTGATGCGGACCGACGCCCCGGTGGCGGTCCGCGTCGACGCGTCCTGAGGCACGGCTGCGTGGGGCAGACGACCGTGCAGCAGCTCGGCCCGGCGTGGGACCAGCTCATTTCCGGCCGCGACGCCGAGGTCTTCTCGTCGCGACCGTGGCTTGCGTGCCTCGCCGACGCGTTCGGCCTGCGCTTCGAGGCCGTGACGGCCCACGTCGACGACCAACTCGTCGGCGCCATCCCCTATGCCGCGATCGACGACCTGCGGGGGCCACGCATCACGGTGCTCCCCTTCAGTGACTTCATCGTGCCCCCCGTGGTCGACGGCGCCCAATGGCGCTCCCTCGCCGACGAGCTGATGGCCCATCAGGTGCCGATCACGGTCGGCGCTCCATCCGATTCTGTGGTGGCCGAGGACGATCGGTTCAAGGCCACCTCCACTGCCGTGCGTCATGTGATCCCACTCGACGCTGACTACGACGAGCTGGTGGCCCGTTGTGCCACCCAGCCCCGCCGGCATCTGCGGCGGGCCGAGCGGGCGGACCTCCACTTCCGACCGGCGACCTCGATTGACGAACTCCGGGCGTTCTACGACATCCACTTCGGCGTGCGGAAGTACCGGCACGGTCTGCTGTGCCAGCCCTTCTCCCTGTTCGAGTGCGTGTGGGAGCGCTTCATTGCGCCGGGGAACGGTGCGCTGATGCTCGGCTTCGACGGCGACACGGTGGCCGGAGGATGTCTGCTGCTGAGCGCGGGCGACACGCTGTACTACAAGTACGCGGCATCTCATCCCGACTACCGCAACCACGGTGTGAGCCACGCTGCGGTCTTCGCCGCCATGGAGCTGGGCCTGGAGCGAGGGCATCGGCGCCTCGACCTCGGTCGGAGCGACGTTGACCAGCCGGGCCTCGTGGACTTCAAGCGACGCTTCGGTGCCGAGGTGGAGCCCGTCTCGCGCTTCACCTGGATGCCCGACGCTCACCACGGTCACGACACCGGAGCCGGCGAACTGCTCGGTCGGCTGTCGAAACTCATGGTCTCGCCCGAGGTGCCCGACGCGGTCACCGAAGAGGCCGGCAACACCCTCTATCACCTCTTCGCCTAGGAGTTCCCCAATGCCCATGGTTCGTCGAGCCCGTTCCCTGGCCACGAGAGTGGCGTCTGGCGACATCGCTGGCGTGAGATCCGACCTGGGTCGGGTCATCCAGTCGGAGTTCGTCGCAGTCGGCTTCCGCCATGATCGTGAGAGGTCTTACCCCGAGCCGACGCCGACCGAGTGGGATCTGGTGGCGGCACCTCTCGACGGCGACATTGCGCTGCGCCTGTTCGACGCTGAGGGGCTCGACGATCGGGACCGACAGTTCCTCGACCGACGGCGTGCCCTCTGGGAGCAGGGCTTCCGGGGCGGCTGGGTGGTCCTGGTCGGCGACGAGCCTGCGTATCTGCAGTTCTACCTCGGCAGCGGCCAGAACGACCTCATTCGCTCCTACTGGGGCCCACTCTTCCCGTGGCTCGCCGACGACACCCTCCTGGCCGAAGGGGCGTGGGTGCCGCCGGCGTTTCGCACGCGCGGCCTGATGGCCCACGCCCTGAGCGTGACAACGGCCGCGGCCGTTCAGGCCGCCGGGCCGTCGATCCGCTACGTGATCTGCTACCCGGAGGAGGCCAACAAGGGGGCGGTCATCGGCTCGCACCAGGCCGGCTTCGACGTGGTGGAGCGTCGCATCGAGACCTGGCGGTGGGGACGCCAGGAGGTTGTGTTCGAGCCTGCGACGATCGACGACATCGCCGTGCTGGCCTCACGCTGAGGGCGCCGCTGGCTCAGTCGCTGGTGACTGGGCCGCTGGTGGCGATGGCCCAAGCGGCGGCTCAGCTGCCGCTGCTCGGTGTGGTCGTGGTGCTGGCCCCCACCAGGGGTCTCGTCGTTCCCTCGCTCGCGGTGCCGTCGGTGCCGTTGTCGCCGCTGGAGCCTGAACCTCCGGTCGAGCCACCGAACTGATCCAGCAGGCTGTCGACGAGCCCCTCGAGGGGAGCTGCCGTGCCAGCGTCCGACAGGCCGTCGATGACGTCGACGCCCTCCCCGCCGCTGGCGATGTCGATGTCGGGGCCGGACACGATCACATCGTCGCCGTTGTTGCCTCGGATGGTGTCGACCCCCTCCTCGCCGAATATCTCGTCGTCGCCCGATCCGCCGATGAGTGAGTCGGTCCCGGACCCGCCGTAGATGCGGTCGCTCCCGCTCGCACCGTAGAGGGCGTCTCCATCGTCGCCGCCGATGAGCAGGTCGTCTCCGGTTCCACCCTCGACGTCGTCGATGCCGTTCTGGCCGTGGATCGTGTCGTTGCCCTCGCCGCCGCTGATGAAGTCGGATCCGTCGCCGCCACAGATGATGTCATCGCCACCGAAGCCTTGGATCGTGTCGTCTCCCTCTCCGCCGACGATGAAGTCGGGACTCTCGGTGCCCATGATCGAATCGGCGCCGTCGGTTCCGAGGATGAGGTTGTAGCCGTTGGGGGCCTGGGTGCACATGTCCTCGCTGTGCCACGAGCCCGAGCCGCTCACCTCCGAACCGGAGCAGACCGAGCCCACGCAGATGCGGTAGCTCATAAGCAGCGCCGGCCCGCCGGGGAACACGGCGATGATGGGCCGCCCTCCGCCTGCGGTGTCGATGACGGTGGCCGAGCCCTCGGGAACCACTGACGTGATCTCCACTGTGGGCGTCGCGGTGTCGGCTCCACTGATCTGGGCATCGCCGATCACATCGATCGTGAGGATCGAGGACCGACCGGCCGGGGGGAACGACCACGAGATCCGCTTGGGTTCGAGCGGGAGCGCCGCGGCTGTGTCCCCCTCGTCGGGCTCGTCGCCCGCGCCATCGTCGACGCCAGGCCCGATGCTCGCAGGGGGCACCAGTTGGTTCACGTCGGTGTCGTCGCCGCCCCCGGTTGCGTTCACGCCGCCGATGTCGCCGATCTCGTCATCCTCGCCGAGGCTCGGCACCCCATCACTGTCTCTGTCTCTGTCGCTGTCGCTGTCTCTGTCGCTGTCACTGGCATCGCCACCGTTGCTGTCGTCGGCCAACGATCGCTCGTCGTCGGCCGCGGTGGTGCTGGGAGCTTGCTCGGCGGGGTTGATCACGTCCACCCGCTGCTGGCGGTCACCGAGCAGGTTCGTGGTGGCAACGAGCAGCACGAGGATGACCGCGATCGCCGCCGCCGTCGCCGCCAGTACGGCGAGTGCCCGGTGCTGGAGCCCTTTGACTGCACCCTGGGTTTTGCCGGTCTTGAGCGCCGTCTCCTCGATCGAGAGATCCTCGAGGAAGCGGAGTTCGATCACCTCGCG
This sequence comes from Actinomycetota bacterium, assembly GCA_039029735.1. GTDB lineage: Bacteria > Actinomycetota > Acidimicrobiia > Acidimicrobiales > SZUA-35 > CADEDH01. The sequence continues at coordinate 66,706 of JBCCFL010000008.1, forward strand.
TTGGTCGTTGGTGAGCGACGAGAGGAGTTCGTCGAGCCACATGCCATCGACGAGCAGGTGGTCGAACCCATCCTGTTGTCGGTCAAGCGATTGGATGTCGGGCCGCGGTTGCTCCGGGCGGCTCCGGCGGTGATCGTCGATGATGCGCGAGTTCGCCACGCGGTACAGGTAGCTCCAGATCTGACCGCTGCTCTCGAACCGCAGCTCACTCAGCTTCTGCAGGAACTCCGACAACACCTGGTTGCCGAGGGCCTCGGGGGTTTCGGCCCCACGTCGGGCGGCATAGGTCACGATCGGCGGGTACACCTCTCGCACGAATCGCTCGGTGGCCTTGCGATCGTGGTGGCCCATGGCCTCGACGAGCGTCAGAAGGTCATCGTTGACGCTGCCCCGAGGTTTCGGCATCGCACGCCCGAACGCCATCGCGCGCTACCGCCGAACGAAGAGGGATGGCAGCAAAACCGAGGGCACAACGGTAAAACGAGCGGCGGAGCGCAAACGTTACGCCCACAGCCGACTTTTCTCGGCCGAGGCGTAAGGATTTCTGCCTAGGCTCCGAGGCTCGGTGCGGGGGTGCGGCGAGCCAGGCGGCTCGCAAGAAACCATCCGGCCCCCGCCAGAAGGATCAGCAGCCCCGCGGCGACGGCGAGTCGGATCAGGCCGCGCTGGTTCGCCTCGGCGAGCAGTGCATCCACATCGTCGGCCTCATCCGTCGCCGTGTCGAAGCGTCCGGCGCTGAAGGCGTCGGTGGCCTCGTCGAGTTCGGCATCGACGTCGACCGACAACAGCCCGACCCGTTCGATCGGCGAGCGGTCGGCAACCACGCCGTCGTGAGCCTCGCGCACCTCAGCGGCCGCGTCGGCCGCCGCGCTCAATGCGTCGTCCACATCGTCGGTGCGGCGCTCGATTGCCTCGTAGGTCTCCTCGACATCGGCGGGCAGCGTGGCCGCGGTGGGTTCGATGAGAGCCTCAACCTCGTTGCGGGCCGCGAGTACTCGCTCGGCGTCGGCCATGAGATCCTCCGCCCGGGGGAACTGCCACACCGTCATCGCCTCTCGCACGCCGACAGGCGGCGCCCACTCGCCCCCGGTGGCCGCCAGGTCGCGGTAGCGAGCGCGAGCGTCACGTCGCTCGGCGAGTTGGGCCCCGATCGATTGGGTTGCGCCGTTGTTGGTCGAGGTGCCCATCCAGGGTTCGATGATTGTCGCCACGCTGTTGTCGTCCACGTCGTCGAGGTTCTCCACCAGATCGACGAAACGGCGCCAGTCGGCCGTGGTGGTCGTGGTCTCGGGTTCGCCGTCGCCGAGGTAGGACATCTGCTGGCCCTCGGCCGCGGCGATCACCTCGCCCAGGCCGTCGAGCCCGGCCACGTCGACGATCTGGTCCATCACGTTCCAGGAGGCGACGTAGCCCCAGCGCTCCTGTTCGGGCTGACGGACGTATTCGAACTCAGCAAGGGTGATCGCATCGGAGTCGTCGGGGGAGGCCTCATCGGGCTCGGGTGGCACGTCGCCCAAGGCCTCGATGGTGGCTGCCGCGTACACCTCGGCGAGGCCCTCGGTGATCCACCGATCGGTGAACAGATCGTGGTGGAACCACACGTGGCTGAGCTCGTGGTAGAGGAGCTGCACGTCGATCTCGTCACCCACCTCGATCACGTGGGTCTCGGGGTCGTACCAGCCGGCGTAGCCGTCGAGGTACGGCGAGAACGACTCGATGATCGTGAGCTCGTCATCGAGTGGCCACGGCCGATCGACGAGTTCGGCCAACGCGGGCAGGCCCTCGTCGATCCCGGTCGTCACGTGGTTCCGCCATGCGTCGTCGCCGGGCCACGACAGGATGCGAACGGAGTCTCCCCCCTCGCCGTCATCGATGACGTCTGGCGGGAGCTGGATCACGTCGTTGGCGAGTGCGTCGTCGTTCACCAGCGACACCACCGTGAAGTAGGTCTCCGGATCGATCTCATTGGCCACGAGCCGCAACGCGCCGTCGGCCGTCTCGGGCTCGAACTCGTCCGAGCCTCGACTCCGATCCTCGAACCCAGCTGGCAATTCGACGGTGACGGTCGCCTCTTCGATGAACGGTGTGGTCCAGGCCACGAAGCTCGCATAGGCCGGGTTGATCCGCACGATGTTCTCGGACCCGGCCCGGCCCGACGGGAGGGTGAAGGCGATCACCACGGTGGTGGTCTGGCGGAAGAACAGGTTGCGGGCGAACGTGATCGAGAGGAGGTCGCTGAACTCTTCACCGATCTCTCGCTCGAACACGAGCGGTGTGCCACTCGTCGTCTCGACGGCGAGGTTCTCGGCCTCGGTCGGCACCGCCACGGCGTAGCCGGTGAAGTAGTACTCGAAGAAGCCGTCGGCGGTCGGTTCGTTCGCCTTGTCGGCGGTGACCGACAGCTCGATCCGCACGCGGAGTTCGCCAGCGTCGGGATCGACCACGTAGATGTAGTCGGCGGCCGTGTCCACGTCGGGTTCGTCGAACACCGCAGCTGCGGGGCTGGCGGTGAGCCCCGTCACTGCCGCGACGAGGGTGGCAGCGAGCGCGACGACGAGCGGGGCGCCCCGCCGAGGTGGTCGCATGCGTGAAGAGGTGTCCGCCTGCCGTGCCGCCCGATCCATACCGGTCCAACGGTAATCGCTGGCCGATATCAAGGGGCCACCGAGCTTCGTTGCGCGCTCGTGGTCAGAGCGCGGTCAAGGCGGCACCGAGCTCGTCGGGCCCGAGGATGCCCTCGAAGGTGGCGGCGATGGTGCCGTCGGCGGCGACCACGAACACCCACGGCTCGGTCTGCACACCCCATTCGGCCATCGTCTCCACTGGCACGAGCGACCCGGCCCGGGCCTCGTCCAGAACGAAGGGTTCGACGTGCACCACGTCGACGTCGGCGTGATCTGCCATCGTGGTCTTGATGATCTCGACGGTCGGGCCGCACAGGGCCGTCTGGCAGAAGGCGGGGGTTGCGAACACCACCACGGTGGGCCTCCCGTTCGCCACGGCGTCGGCGATCGTCAGCTCGTAGAACGCCGGGTCGGGTTCGGGGTCGGTACTGATCTCGGCGAGATCGTCGACGTCGCCCGCCGTTGGCGTGATCGATGGCGGGGCCGCATCGCCGAGGCCGGGTACGGACGACTCGCGGCCGACGTTCATCAGGGTGGACGCGGTCGCGGCGTTGCTGGTGAGCGTGACCTCCCACACTCCTGGGTCGTCGAAGGTGACCGGCACGGCATAGAGGCCGAGGTCGACGCCGTCGTTGGCCACCCAGGCCCCGGTGACCTCGGAGGACGAGCCGCTCTCGACCGAGGTGAAGGTGACCGTTGCCGGGTCGTCCGGGCCGCCCAGGAAGTCGTTCGCCCCGCCCGGGCCGATGACGGCCACCAGCACCCGCTGCACGCCGTTGGTGGTGACCGTGTCCGGCGAGTTCGCCACGATGAGCGAGGCCTCGCCTTGGCCGGCCGTCGGGTTGGGTGAGCCGCTGTCGTCAGCGTCGGCGGTGCAGGCGGCGAAGGTGACGGCGAGCGCCGCCACCAGGGCCAGTATCGGAGTAGGTCGCGCCGCGGTCATGGCGGCGCATCGTAGCCGCTTGGTTCGAGGCGGAATTGGCGTCGGACCCGTTCGGTGTGTCTGGCAGACTGCCAGCCATGAGCATCTCCGTAACAGGCCACACGTACCTCGACGCCGCCACCGGCGCCACGCTGGATTGCTGGTTCCCGGCTGGAGATGTGACGCCGACCCGGGCCTGCCTGGCCGAGACCGTCGGCCTCGTGCGGGGCGAGTCGGTCAGTGTCACGATCGAGTCGCTCGACGCTGCGGCCACCTCCGCCGCCGACGCCTACCTCCGGCTGCACCTGCTGAGTCGTCGCGAGGTGCAGCCGCACGGTGTGAACCTCGACGGGGTGTTCGGGTTGTTGTCCAACGTGGCCTGGACCAGCGCCGGCCCCGTTGCCCCCGACCAGGTCGACGCCCTCCGTAGCGCGGCGGCGGCCCACGGCCACGACCTGCACGTGACCTCGGTGGACAAGTTCCCGCGGATGACCGACTACGTCATCCCGGCCGGCGTGCGCATCGCCGATGCCGATCGGGTGCGCCTCGGCGCCCACCTCGCCGATGGCACCACCGTCATGCACGAGGGCTTCGTCAACTTCAACGCAGGAACGCTCGGCCCATCGATGGTGGAGGGTCGCATCAGCGCTGGTGTCGTGGTGGGCGCCCACTCCGATCTCGGCGGCAGTGCCTCGATCATGGGCACCCTTTCGGGTGGTGGCACCGAGGTGATCAAGGTGGGGGAGCGCTGCCTCATCGGGGCCAACGCCGGCATCGGTATCTCCCTTGGTGACGACTGCACGGTCGAGGCCGGGCTCTACGTCACGGGCGGGACGAAGGTGGCGATGCCCGATGGCTCGGTGCTTCGGGGTCGTGACCTCTCGGGCGAGTCGGGGCTGCTGTTCCGCCGCAACAGCCAGAGTGGCGCAGTCGAGGTGGTGCCCGGTGAGACCAGCCGTTGGACGGGCCTCAACTCAGAGCTGCACGCCAACCAGTAGCCCCCCGGGCCACCAGAGCCCGGTCGTTTGGCTCTCAAACAATCCGGCCCTCTAGCGTGGGAGCACCATGAGCACCGTGCGCGAGGAACGACAGCCCCCACGATCAGAGGTCGATGAGGTCGCGCCTGGGGTGCTGCGCATCCAGCTCCCGCTCGATCTCCCTGGCCTCGGCCACGTGAATTGCTATGCGATCGAGGATCGCAACGGGGTGGCGCTGATCGATCCGGGCACCCCGAGCTTCGCGTCCTACCGAGTGCTGAAGAAGCAGCTCGCGGCATCGGGTCTCTCTCTCGAACGCGTACACACGGTGGTGGTCACTCACTCCCACCCGGATCACTACGGCGCAGCCCAGCGGTTGCGCGACCAGTACGGGGCGGAGCTGATCACCCACGAGCACTTCAAGACCTACTGGGATCCTCACGAGGAGGACGACTTCGGGCGCGAGGTGGCCATCGAGGGCGACTACGACTCCCAGGCCGACATCATCGAGCGTGCGCTCATGAAGATGGCGGGCCGCGAGCGTCAGTCGCCCTGGGATCGCCCCGTGCCGTGGGGTGGTCCGCCGCCCGACAACCAATGGCGCAACCGGTTTCGGTGGCGCATCCTGCCGCTCCTGCTCAGCCGGGTCTGGCAGCCGCCGGCACCGTCCACCCGCGTAAAGGACGGATCCGTGATCGAGCTCGGTGACCGCGAGTGGGTGTCGGTCCACACACCCGGTCACACCGCCGACCACCTCTGCCTTCTCGATCCCACCGAGGGCACCTTCGTGTCGGGTGACCACCTCCTCCCCACCATCACGCCTCACATCTCTGGGCTCACCACCCAGGCGGAGCCGCTCGGTGCGTTCTTCACCTCGTTGGAGCGCATGCACACCTTCGACGACGTGAACGTCGTGCTCCCTGCCCACGGCCTCGAGTTCGAGGATCTGTCGAAGCGCTCGACGGAGATCATCGAGCACCACCACTCCCGGCTGGCGATCATCACCGAGGCCGCCCGCAACGCCCCCGAACACGAGCTGACAGTGCCCGAGTACTCGACGCACCTGTTCAAGCCCCGGTCGTGGGGCCCCATGGCCGACTCCGAGACCTATGCCCACCTGGAGCACCTGCGTCAGACGGGGCGGGCCGAGGCTCGACCGGTGGACGGCGAGCTCCGCTACCGCATCATCGCCGACTGATCGACTCCGATCGTTGCCATGACGAGTCGGTCCGGCCGGGCCGTCAGGCGGATCCGAGCGGCCCAGGAGCCAGCTCCACGGGCTCCTCGGCGGCGCGAGCGGCGGCCAGCGTGTGGGCCACCAGGGTCGCGATCACGATGACACCGCCAACGTAGGCCGCGGCCCGCACCTCTTCGCCAACAACGGCGGCAGCGAGAAGGGGGCTCAGTGCGGTTTCGGCGAGGAGCAGGAGCGACATCTCCGGGCTCGACAAACGTCGGGCGCCGGCGGTCATGAACGCCAGCGCCCCTGGGGCCACGATCAGCCCGATGGCGGCCGCTGGCAACAGGTCGCCTGGTTCGAGCGTCACCGCGGCCCCGGCCGCCAGCAGCGTGAGGCAGCCGGCCAGGTTGCCCACCGCAACGGCGGGCACCATGTCCACCTCGCTCCTCGCTCGCACGACCGTGAGCTGGCCGGCGAGGATCAGCGAGGTGAGCACGGCGAGCAGATCGCCACCCCGGAGCGACGACGCCTCCAACCCACCGGGCCCGACAACGGCGATGAACACGCCAATGAGCGCCGGCGGAATCGCCCACCAGGTGCGGGCGGCGATCTGCTGGCCCAGCACCACGCCGGTGAGCAGCGCCGCCCACAGTGGCGTGAGAGCGAGCAGCAGCACCACATTGGCCACGGCCGTGCTGTCGATCGACAGCACGAACAAGATCGTGCCGGCCCCAGCCATCGCCGAGGCTGCGATGCCCCACGGGCCCATCGCCCTCACCGCCGCCGGCAGGCCCCGGCGATAGCGGAGGGCGAGGTAGATCACGAGCACGATCCCGGCCAGGCCGGTGCGCCAGACCGCTGTGGTGGTGCTGGGGGCGTCGACGAGCCGGATCAGCGTGGCGTCGGGAATGATGATGGCAACGCCGATCGAGCCGAGCAGCAGCCCGGTGCCGTGCTCGCTGCGTTCGGTCATCCTCAGCTGGCGCCGTCGTCGAAGCTCACGAGGATGGCGGCGTTTGCGATCACCATGCGGTCGCGCCCGTTCGGTGCCGCCACGTCGAGGCCGCCCCGTTCGGCCGTCACCGTGACGGTTCCGTATGGCACCTCGGCCGCAACAGCGTCGGTGTCGACGGCTTCGGGGGCGGCCACGCCGAGGCGTACCTCCACGTGCATGTCGTGCACGGTGTAATCCGTGGCCTCGAAGAAGTTCAGACTGCTGTGGCGGAGCGCATCCGACACAGCTCGACGGGCCGCCTTGGTGTAGTCGCCGCCGTGGACGTCGACCCCCATGCCCATCTCGGTGATCCATCGCACGAGTGTCATCGCCGCCACGCTAGCGGCGCCCGTCAGGCCCGGCCGCACGGATTCCAGCGGCGAGCGCAGGCGGCAGCTGCAGCAGGTCAGCCCGAGGTGGTGCCGGAAGGAGCCCCGATCAGATCGTCCAGTTCGGCGGTGTCGCCCGTCAGCACGTCGTAGCCGGCGTCGGCCTTCGCCACGAGCACATCCAGATCCCAGGCAGCAGCGAGGGCCAATGACTGGTCCACGCTGTATCCGGCGCCCCAGTAGGCGCCGAGCAGGATGTCATCCTCCCACGCATCCTGGCCAGCGGACGCAAAGTCGTCGAGCCGGTTGTCGACCCCGACCGGCGGTCCGGCAATCGCCGTCACGTCGGCCTGGCGACCTGCAATGATCAGGGCCCCGGCCTTCGTCTTCGCCTGGAACGGTTCGATCTCCCACACCTCACCGAGCGTCGTGCTCTGGGCGTAGCCGTAGCCAGCGCCGTAGAAGGCGCCGTAGTTGAACAGGTCGTACGCCTCGTCGACCAGCAGGCCGGGGTCCGGGGTGTCTTCGATGATCGAAGCATCGGCCCCCTCCTCGTCGATGCGCTCCTCGTCGGCCACGGGATCGGGCAGCTCTCCCACCGCCGGTCGTGGCTTGGGTGTGTCGACCGTGGTGGGGTCGCCGCCGTCGTCGGCCACGCCCGTGACATCGGCGTCGGCGAGCGTGCGGATGCCGGCCACCGCCGCCGCTGCGACCACCACGGCGGTGCCGGTGAAGGCCAGACGGTTACGGCGCCGTGTGTCGCTGCGGCGGCGGTCGACGATCTCGTGGATCTCGTCGAGCGACGGGGGAGTCAATGAGGTCATCAGGCCCTCCTCGATGGGGCGGGGCGGCCGGCCGCGAGGGCCAGGGGTTCGTCGACCGGCAGGTGGTGCGCGAGTCGTTGACGGGCTTGGGACAACAGCGCCGAGGCCGTGCCCACCGACACGTCCATACGGCGGGCGATCTCGGCCTCGGTGAGGCCGTGCCAATACCGGAGCTCGATCGCCGTGCGCATCCGGGGTGAGAGGCGGTCGAGGTGGGGCGCAAGGGCGACCCGGGCGTCGGTGGCTTGTTCGCCGGCGCCATCGACCACGATGTGGCTCGACTGCTGCCGTTCCATTTTGGCCAGCGCCCGGCGTTCGATCGCCCGGCGGCGCCATGACCGTCGACAGAGGTTGACGGCGGTGGTGTGCACCCAACCAGCCGGCGAGTCCATTGCCCCCACGGAGTCCCAGCGCTCGAACGCCCGGGCGAGCGCCTCGGCTGTGGCCTCGCGGGCCACGACAGGGTCGCCGATGGAGGCAGTCACCGAACGCACGAGCCCCTCGGCGGCCTCGGCGTACCAACTCTCGTAGGAACGCAACGGTGATCGGTCACGGCGGGTCACCCGGCCTCGGCCAACATCGTGCCGATCTCGGCGGTCGCCGCACGGATCCGATCGGCGTCGATCGATCCAGGAAGCACGCGGATCTCGACGGTGTCGGCCGCGCTGCGATGGCCGGCGAGTGCCCGAAGGTTCACATCGGCATGCTTGGCGAGGTCGAGCGTGGCGAGCCAGGCCGCGACGTCGCCCCACGGGCGTCGGCCGAAACCCGGGGCTGCGGCCTCGGCCACCAGCGCAGGTGCCAGCGGCGCCAGCCGGCGACAGCGGGGGTTCGTGCGCAGCCGCTCGTGTACGGCATCACGGTCAGACCCGAACGCTCGCACGAGCCGAGCGAGGGCCGGGGCGGAGCGGAAGGGCTCGGCGTCGAGGTGCACGTGAACCGCGGCCTCGGCCGGCACCCGGAAGCCAGCGTCGCGAGCCGGTTCGAGCACCGCAGCCAGCTGCGGCCCGGCCTCACCCGTGAGCGGGGGGAAGATCACCTCGCACACCCGTTCGCGTTCGCCACCCTGTTGCGCGACCACCGCCACCGAGGCCCCGTACTGGTCGCGGAGCTGGGTGAGCCCCGCCTTCCCCGGTTCGACCTCGGTGCCGTAGAGGGCAGCGAGAGGCTCGAGGACCGAGGCGGCGTCGGCCTCGGGGTTGGCGATGCGTTCGACGAGGTTCATGATCCGGCGCTCGTCGCTCATCACCCGGTACAGCCCGCCGGTGGGCTCGGCCCGGTCGTCGAGATCGGCGATGATCGTGATGTCATCGACGAGGCGACATCGGACGTCACCGTCGGCGCCGTACACATCGTGACCGAGCGACAGGTGGTGGAACACCGGACGCCCCTTCACCCGGGTCAGTTCGGTGTCGTGGTGGAAGATCCGTTCGTGGCGGCCCCCCAGCAGGCGGGCAAGACGTTCGGCCAGGCTGGCCCGGCTCTCTCCTGGAGGCGCGAGCAACTCCACCTCGTAGCCGACCCGTGCCAGAGCACGCTGGACGGTGAACTCGGAAGGCTCGCGCATCGTCAACATTGGGTGATCAGCCGATCGAGGCCAGCACGGCGTCGACCCGTTCGGCCTGCTGGCCGCTGATCACGAAGGTACCAGCCTTGATCTTGGCGTCCCAGGAGTCGAGCCCCCACACCTCGCCCAGGGCGACGGCCTGCTCGTAGCTGTAGCCAGCGCCGAAGAAGGCGTCGGCCGCAACCAGGTCGGACTGCGGAATCTCGGGGTACACGTCGGGCTCTGTGACACCCGCGTCGGCCAGGATCGAGTCGAGGTCGCCGGTGCGTCCGCCGAGCACGAGGGTTCCGGCCTTCACCTTGGCGTCGAACTCGCTCAGGTCCCAGTAGTCGGCGAGGGCGAGGAGCTGGTTGTAGCCATAGCCCGCCTCCCAGTAGGCGGCGAAGGCGTCGAGGTCATCTGCGTCGGGGTTCCAGTCGCCCGCCGGCGGCGTGGTCGGGGCGGGCGCAATCGTGCCGATGTCGGCCAGGGCGGCGTCGACGAATCCCTGGTCGCCGTCGAGGATCAGCGAGCCCGCCTTCGCTTTGGCCCCGAACTGGTCGAGATCCCAGTAGTCGGCGAGCGCCGTGAGCTGCTCGAAGCTGTAGCCGGCATCCCAGAAGGCGTCGTAGGCCTCGGCCTCGGTGCTCTCGTCGTCAGCCTTCTCTTCCTTGGTGTTCTTGTCTTCGGTTCTCTTGTCGGTCTTCTCGCCGTCGGCCTTCTCACTGCTGGCCTTCTCGTCGTCGGTGTTCTCGTCGTCTGCCTTCGGATCTGCGTCGTCGGCCTTCTCGTCGTCGGCCTTCTCACCGTCGGCCTTCTCGTCGTCGGCCTTCTCGTCGTCTGCCTTAGGATCCGCGTCGTCAGCCTTCTCGTCGGCCTTCGCATCGGCCTTGTCGGCGGTCTCGTCGTCGACGTCGGGGTCGGTCGGCGGATCGGTCTCTTCGTCGGTCTTGTTGGCCGCAGCGGCGTCAGCCGGGGCAGCGTTGCCCTCGGCTGCGGGGTTCACCGAGGCGCCGGCCGCAACCTCGACCGGCCGGGCCGGGCCGACCGTGGTCGCAGCCACGGCGGTACCACCAAGAACGGGGAGGGCCAGCACGGCCGCCAGGTAGCGCTTCGACTTCATCTGTCGTTCTCCTGAGTGGGGGACTACACCGGGACGAGTCCCGAGCAGGTCGAATCCCTTAGGAGAAGCCGAGAATTTGTTCCGCAGGGCTTGCAGGCCCGGCGGCGGCGCTACTCCAATGCCTCGGCCACGGCCAGCTCGGCGATGCGGTCGCCGTCGTAGCCGAGCCGCTCGGTGAGCACCTCGAAGGTGTGCTCGCCCCACAGGGGCCCGGCCGTGCGAGGGGTGCCGTCGCTCCGCGAGAGCCGGAACCCGTACTGCTCGGCCCACGTGTGGCCGTAGACCTCGTGCGGCACCTCGTGAAAGTGATCGCGGTGGCGCAGCTGGGGGTCGGCAACGACCTCGGGGCTGTTCTGCACGTGGTGGGCCGGGATACCCGACTGCTGGAGATGCTCCTGAACCTCGTTCGGTGGTCGCCCGCCGGTCCACGTCGAGATGGCCTCGTCGAGTTCGGCCTGCCGAGCCAGCCGCTCCTCCACGTCCATGGCCGCCCACTCGCCCCGGCCGATCAGGCCGGCGAGCGTCGCCCACTGCTCATCGGTCTCGCAGGCGATGGCCACCCAGTCGTCGTCGGCCTCCTCACCGCAGCGGTAGGCGCCGTGGGGCGCCAGCCAGCGGTCGGCGTTTCCGAGGCGCGACTGGGGATGGCCGTTCACGTCCTGGTCGAGGATCGCCTCGGTGAGGAAATGAATGCCGCCCTCGGCCTGGGAGAAGTCGAGGCTGATGCCCTCGCCGGTGCGGTCACGCCAGTCGAGTGCAGCAAGGATCAGCGCTGCCGTCAGCCGGGGTGACGTGGCATCGGTGTAGGCGAGGAACGGGCCCGCCGGGAGCCGGTCGGGCCAGCCTGTCAGTTCGTAGTAGCCGCCCATGGCGGCCCCCATGTTGCCGAAACCCGGGATGGGGGAGAGCGGCCCGGTGTGGCCGAACAGCGTGGTCGACACGGCGATCAGCTTCGGATTCACGGCCCTGAGATCCTCGTGGCCGAGCCCCAGGCGCTCCAGCACCCCGGGGGAGAAGGCGTTGATCACCACGTCGGCCTCGGCCGCCAGATCGAGCACCACCTGACGAGACTCCGGGACCTTGAGGTTGATCTGCACGCTCATCTTGTCGGCGTTGATCGAGTGCCACTGGTGGCTGGCCTCGGGCCCGTCGTCGTTCGGCACCCGGCTGAGCCCCGACGAGCGCACCTGGTCGGGGCGGGTCTGGCTCTCGAGGCGGATCACGTCGGCCCCGTAGTAGCCGAGCATCCGGGTGGCGAAGGGGCCGGCGTACACCCAGGTGAAATCCACCACCGTGATCCCCTCCAGCGGTCGTGCCGCATCGCGGCGGTCGCCCGACCCCGCGGACGGTTGCGGCGCTGACGCAGGCGCCGCCGGTGGCGTTGGGGTGGCAAGTTCGGCGCGGATCGCGCTGCCATGCTCGTCGAGGCGAGGAGGTCGGCCGAGCCGGCGCAACTCGGCGGCGCTTGAGTGGGCCCACGGCCCGGGGAACCGCACCGGGGCCGCGCAGCCCTCAACCGACACCTCGTCCCAGAAGCCGCGGGCCTCGTAGTGCTCCGACGCCAGCACGTCGGCCGGCGTGGTGACTGGCACCATCAGCAGCTTCTCGCGCTGAGCCATGGCGAACAGCTCCGCTTTCGTGCGGCGGCCGAGGCTCCTGGCCAGCGCCTCAGCGGTGCGGTCGGCGATGTCGGCCACGTCGCCGAGCTCCCGATCGGTGAGCAGATCGGTCCAGTCGATCGCCGCGAGGTCGGGATCCAGATCGCCCTCGGCTGCGGACCACGCCAGCATCTTGTTCGTGAACGGGCCGACGAGCACACCCGGCAGGAACGTGAGCGTCACGTGGCCGTCCGCACACTCGTACACGAAGCGGAAGCGAACCGTGCCCAACAGCTCCAGCCCGCCGCCGCTGCGCTGGGCTGCCGGATTGTCACACAACGCCGGGGCCAGCCAGCCCTGGGCGGTGAGCATCATGGCCTCCTGGGCCGACACGTCGACGTGTTGACCGAGGCCGCTCCGGTTCCGGTCCGTGAGGGCGATCAGCGCCGCACACGCCGCTTCGGCCCCGGCGTTCACCCACACCTGGGGAGCGGAGATCCGTACCGGGGCTCGATCCTGGTAGCCGTTCAGGGCCATCCCCCCGCTGGCGGCGTGGAGCGTGAGGTCGGTGCCGAGCCAATCGGCCTTCGGGCCGTCGCCTCCGAATGGACTGAGCGACACGGTGATCAGGCCCGGGTTGGCGGCGCGGGCGGCGTCGAGGTCGACCGGCACGGCACCACACTCGAACACGATGTCGACACTCGCCGCCAGCTCCGTGGCCTCGCTCCGGCTTGCAAGCTCGACCGAGCGCTTGCCCCGGTTGTAGGCCCAGAACAGCAACGCCCGCTCTGGATCGTCAGCGCCGCCGACAAACGGCCCACGATGACGGCTGCGATGGCCGCCCGGGGGCTCGCCGACGATCACGTCGGCCCCGAGCTGGGCCAGCAGAAACCCGGCGAAGTGTCCACGATCGTCAGTCAGATCGAGCACCCGATATGGCGACAGCATGGCCAGCTTCTCCTGCGTCGTGTTGGCGGTACCCCCCCCGGGGTGGAACGACACGGTAGGTCAAGGCGCCCGCCCCCTGCAGATCGGCAACACATGCCGAGCTCTGCTGCGCACGAACTCAGCGGTAGAGGGCCGTGAGCTCGGTTCCGATGCGGGCGAGCCGGGCCCGGACCTCGGGCGGCCCGGTCACCCGCACCGAGGCCCCGAACCCGGCGAGGAGACCGGCGAGTTGTCGATCGTCGCTGGCATAGAGCCGCACGCTCACGAAGCCGTCACGGTCACCGGAGACGGGCCCGAACTCCTCGAGCCTGGTGCGGGGCAGCCGGCGCAGGATGGTGAGCGTCCAGGGCGCGACGTCCGCCTCGGCCGATGTCGAGGCCACAGCTCTGGCGAAGCCGACCCTGATCTGCTCCCAGGCCTGGTCGAGGTCGAAGTCAGCGGGCCGCTGGGCGGCTACGCCGAGCGGTTCAACGGACCGCACCCGGCTGACCCGGAACGTGCGCTGCCCGGCGTCGGTGCCGGCCACGAGGTACCAGATGGCGGCCTTGGCCACCAGGCCGTATGGGTCCACCTCGCGCACGCTGTGGTCGCCCTCGGGGCGGCGGTACCCGAGGCGAACCCGCTCCTGGGCGAGCAACGCCTCCTGGAGTGGTTCGAGGAACGGCGTCGACTCCGGCCGGATCTGCTGGCCCCACGCTGCCGGGTCGACCCTGACCGCTCCCGAGGCGGCCGCTGCCTGGTCGCGGAAGGGGGCGGGCAGAGCCTGGACCAGTTTCCGCAGCGCCGCCTGCAGCTCCGGCGTGGTCGCTGCTGCAGGCCCGGCAACGAGGAAAAGGGCTCGGGCCTCGGGCGCCGACAGCCCGCTCAGGTCGGTTCGGGCGCCGCCGATCAGCGACCAGCCGCCGCCCCGACCGGCCTGGGAGTACACCGGAACGCCGGCCATGGCGAGCGCCTCCAGGTCACGGCGGGCCGTGCGGACCGACACCTCGAGTTCGGCCGCGAGCTCCGGCGCCGTGATCCGGTGACGGGCCTGGAGCACGAGCAAGGCGGCGATCAGACGGTCGGCGCGCACCGGGTGACCATTGTCGTGCTGCTCGTTCTGGCAATCCCCATGAAACTGGCCATTGGGTGGTGGCCACATTAGTGGCGCACGATCACGTCATGACCAACAACACCCCCACCAGCCCCACCGAGGGAATCGACTTCGCCACCGACTCGCCGGTGTCGGCCGATCCTCGGCAGTCGCTGCTCCGCGCCCTCGACATCATGGGCGGCATCGTCGACCAGGTGCAGCCCGACCAACTCGCCGGCCCCACGCCGTGTGCCGAGTTCGACACATCGGCGCTGCTCGGCCACATCGTGGGCGTTGCCCGGCGGGTGTCGGCCCTAGGCCGAGGCGAGGACGGCAATGCGGTGTCACTCGAGGTGACCGACGTAGCCCCCGACGCATGGTCAGGCGCCTGGGCAACGGAGGCGGGCCGGATCGAGGACGCCTGGGCGAACGACACCGTGTTGCAGAAGATGATGGCGCTGCCCTTCGCTGAGCTCCCCGGGGGTGCAGCCGCCTCGCTCTATGCCGCCGAGTTCACGGTCCACGGCTGGGATCTGGCCACGGCCATCGGCGCCGAGGTGACCTGGAGCGATCAGATCGCCACCGACGCGCTGGCGGTGGTGCAGTTCGGCATCCCCGCTGAGGGGAGGGGCACCGTGGTGCCCTTCGATCCAGTGGTGGCGCTGCCGGCCGACGCCGCGCCGATCGAGCTGCTCGTCGCCTGGGTGGGCCGAAACCCCCGCCCCTGAGCAAACACACACGGGAGGCGTCACGGCCGCCGTTTGTCCGGCGGCGTGGCGCCAACCAGAATCACCTGTGTGTCAACGCGAGCCGAACAGCCCGAGGATCAGCCCCACCTGACCGCCCACGAGCGGGCCACGCCCATGATGGCCGACCGGGTCGGCCCGCTGGCCGACGTACGGGTGATCGACCTCACACAGGCCATCGCCGGCCCCTGGTCGACGATGATGCTGGCCGATCTCGGGGCCGACGTGATCAAGGTGGAGTCGCCGACCGGCGATCTGCAGCGGACCATGGCCCCCTACACCCTCGACGACGACGTGCGGGCCTACGGCGGTTCCTTCGGCACCTACAACCGGAACAAGCGAGGCATCGCCCTCGACCTCAATGACGACGCCGACCGCGAGACCTTCCTCGACCTCATTGCCTCGGCCGACGCCATCGTGGAGAACATGCGGGCCGGGGTGATGGACAAGCTGGGTCTCAGCTACGAGGTGCTGGCCGAGCGGAACCCGAGCCTCGTCTACGGCGCGATCCGCGGCTTCGGCGACCCCCGCACCGGTGCCAGCCCCTACGCCGACTGGCCGGCCTACGACGTGATTGCCCAGGCCCACGGCGGCCTGGTGTCGATGAACGGATCGGGCCCCGACGACCGGGTGCAGGTGGGCCCGTTCCTCGGCGACATCTACCCGGGCACCGTGGGCGCGCTCGCCTTCCTGGCTGCGATCTATCACGCCAAGCGAACGGGCGAAGGTCAGTTCGTCGATGTGGCTATGACCGATTCGATCATGGCCATCACTGAGCAGGGCGTGATGCGCTACAGCTACATGGGGCGCGGCGACACGCCACCGAGCGGCAACTCGAACGACTTCGTTGCCCCGTTCGACGTGTTCGACACTGCGGATGGCGCCGTGGCGATCGCCACGCCGACCAACAAGCACTGGGCGATCTTGGCCGAGCTGATCGATCGCCCCGACCTCGTCACTGACGAGCGAACGAGCTCGGCCCGGGGCCGAGTCAAGAACCGTGAGCTGGTGGACGGCGCCCTGATGGAGTGGGCCGCCACGAAGACGAACGCTGAGGTGATCGAGACCCTGGGCGGTCAGGTGCCGGTCGGGGTGGTGAACAAGCCGGGGGACCTGTTCACCGACGCTCACGTCACGGCCCGCGACATGCTTGTGGCGGTCGACCAACCGTCGGGGCGCCCGATCGTGCAGGTGAACACCCCGATGCGCTTCACCGGCACCGAGACGGGCGTGTACCGCCGAGCTCCGATGCTCGACGAGCACGGCGACGAGGTGCGCGCCGAGATCGCATCCGACGAGCCGAACGACGCCGGATAGCCCTGTCGATCCTGCCCGCGTAATCGATACGATCTGTATCGTGGCTGACCCGTCCGACCCCCCTCCAGCGAGCCGCCGCTGGCCGCGGCGCCTGGCGATGGCGGTCGGGGGAGTGGTGGTCGCACTGCTCGCCGGATGGCTGGTGTATCGCATTGCGTTGCTGAACCCCGACGAGCCAGACCGGGGCGCCGGCGAGATCCTGGCCGCCACCCTCGATGTCGACGGCGTGGAGCGCAGCTACCTGCTGTACCTGCCCGAGGGCTACGCCGGCGAGCCTGGCCTGCCGCTGGTGGTGAACCTCCACGGGCTGTCGTCATCGGCCCAGAATCAGATCGATCGATCCGGCTTCAACGCCGTTGCCGACCGCGAGCGCCTGATCGTGGTGTACCCCAATGCCCAGGGCGGTGGGCCACTCGGGCTCGCCCAGTGGGACGTGCGGTTGAGCGAGGGTGGCGAGGACGACGTGTTCATCGAGGCACTCATCGACGAGTTGATCGTGAGCCACGGCATCGACGGGACGAGGGTGTACGCCACCGGCCTGTCCTACGGCTCGATCATGACCTACACCCTGGCCTGCGTGCTGAGTGAGCGGTTCGCCGCCGTCGGTGGCGTGGCCGGTGGCCTGCCCCGCGATCTAGAGAGCACATGTGGGGCGGCCCCGCGAGCCGTGCCGCTGATCCACATCCATGGCGACAGCGACAACATCGTGCCCTTCGGGGGAATCGGCGATCTCACGCTCGGAGCCGACGAGAGCGTGGCTGCGTTCGTGAGCGCCCACGAGTGTGCCCCCGATCTGGTGCGCTCGGCCGTCCCCGACATCGATCTCGACGACGGCACGACCACCACGCGCCAGGTCGCCGTCGATTGCGAGTCAGGCGGAGCCGTGGAGCTCTATGTCGTCCACGGGGGTGGCCACAACTGGCCCGGAGGCACGAGGACCATGCGCATCTTCTTCGGAGCGATGAGCCGGGACTACGACGCCTCCACCGTGCTCTGGGACTTCTTCGCCCAGCACCGCCTCGATCCCGTCGGCTGAGGCCTGGCGAGCGGGACCGTGCTCGGATTCGCCCCGCCCGGCGCTGGCGCCGATCCAGGCGAGCACGGCGAACGGCACCTCCGCGACTCGGGCCAGCACCACCACGAGTGCGGCGTGATCGGCGGCCACCCCGACGACGATCGCAGCCAACGCCACGGTGGTGAGTTCCCGTATGCCGAGCTGGCCCGGCGCGCCGCCGATCGCAGCGGCGACCGCGGTGGCTGCGACCACAACGGCGGCCGTGGCCCAGGGGCCATCGGGCGAGCGCAACGAGGCGAGGTCGGCGCCAGTGATGGCCACGGCCAGCAGCGTCAGGCGGGCGAGATCGAGCCCGGCTCGGCCGAGATGCACCGCGGCGATGGTTGCTGCGAGCCGGGGGCTCGCGGCAACCATGGCCAGCGTGGCAGCCAGGCCGGCCCCGGCCACAAGCCCGTGCACGCCCCAGCCCTGGAAGGAAGCAGCCGTCGTGGCGATCACGGTGGCGCCGCCAACGAGGGCGCCGACTCCCACTCCGATCACGGTGCTGAGGGCCCGGGCCCGCACCACGTCCAGAGCATCATCGGCTCGCGAGCCCCGCCGCGCCGCGTGGTCGTCGATCACGAACCGGGCCCCGACCGTCACGACGCCGAGCGCCGTGGCCGCCGCCACCAGCGGGCCCGTGCCGCGCTCCAGATGCAGCGACGGTGCGCCCGCCGCCCACAGCACGACCATCAATGTGAGCACGCCACCGAGCACGCCGAGCAGACGAGCCCGTCTGCGATCAGGCGCGCGCCAGGCCGCCACGGTGGCGGACCGGGGCGAGGGTGGGCCGTGGGGTCTGAGGGTCACGGCGCGAGCGGCGATGCAGGCGGGAACCATCGCACGCTGGCGACGGTAGCGAGGAGACCCCGGACAAACGGGGGACCAGGGTGGGATCACCCGATGTGCGCCCTGTGCCCCGGCCGGTCTCTTTGGTCGGCGCAGGGTCGCACCGCTAAAACTGCTGGGCAGGTTCTGCGGTTCGACGAAGGGCATGTGATGGCAGTGACGCGACTACTGGTGGCCAACCGAGGCGAGATCGCGATCCGTGTGATGCGGGCCGCCCGCGACCTCGGCATCCAGACGGTGGCCGTTGCCCCCGCCGACGACGCTGGTTCGCTCCACACGCGCCTGGCCGACGAGGTGGTGACCCTGCCTGGTCGGGGAGCAGCCGCATATCTCGACGTCGGTGAGATCATCGCGGCGACGCAGGGCGCGGGCTGTGATGCGCTCCATCCCGGTTACGGGTTCCTCGCGGAACGGGCCGATCTCGCCGAGGCCTGTGCGGCCGCCGGGGTCACGTTCGTCGGCCCGACGCCCGCCCAACTCCAGGTGTTCGGTGACAAGGTGGCCGCCCGGGCCCTCGCCGCCGCGCACGGCGTGCCGATGACGCCGGGAACCACCGGTGACACCTCCCTGGCCGAGGCGGAGGTCTTCCGGGGCGAGCACGGGGCACTGATGATCAAGGCCGTTGCTGGCGGCGGGGGTCGGGGGATGCGGCCGGTCTTGCCTGGCGACGACCTCGCCGCGGCCTACGAGCGGAGCCGGAGTGAGGCCGAGGCCGCATTCGGACTCTCTGCGGTGTACGTGGAGCGGCTCATCGAGCGGGCCCGCCACATCGAGGTGCAGATCGTGGGTGACGGCACCAGCGTGGTCCACCTCGGCGAGCGGGAGTGCACCCTGCAGCGGCAGAACCAGAAGATCGTGGAGATCGCCCCGAGCCCGACTCTGGACCCCGACACCCGCCAGGTGCTCACCGACGCCGCTGTCCGGATGGCGAGTGCCGTTGGCTATCGCTCGCTCGGCACCTGGGAGTTCCTCGTCGATGCCGATGATCCCGGCTCGATCTCCTACCTCGAGACGAACGCCCGGCTCCAGGTCGAGCACACCGTTACCGAGGAGGTGACCGGCGTGGACCTCGTGCAGGCGCAGCTGCGGCTCGCCGGCGGTGCGTCGCTCGCCGATGTGGGCCTCGACCCCGCGGCCGTGCCGGCGCCGCGGGGCTTCGCCGTGCAGGCCAGGGTCAACACCGAGACCATGCAAGCCGACGGCACCGCCCGTCCCGCCGGCGGCACGCTCGTGGCCTTCGACGCCCCCACCGGCCCGGGCGTGCGCACCGACACCTACGGCTACGCCGGCTACACGACCAACCCTGGATTCGACTCCCTCCTGGCCAAGGTGATCGGGTCCACCCCGCAGCCCCGGTTCGCCGAGGCGCTGGCTCGCACCCGGCGGGCGCTCGGAGAGTTCCGGGCCGACGGTGTGGCCACCAACATCGGCTTCCTGCAGGCGTTGCTGGCCCATCCTGCGGTGGAGCGGAACGAGGTCACCACTGGGTTCATCGCCGCCAACGCCGCTGAGCTGATGACTGCGGCGGCCACCATCGAGCAGCGCTACTTCGCCCCCGTCGCACCGGTGGAAACGGGTCCGGCATCCAGCGCCGGGTCTGGGCCCACCGGACTGGCAGGGGCCGTGGTCGACGCATCCGACCCCCTCGCGGTGCTGACGCACGGCGCCCTTCCCGGCGAGCACGCGGATCCTGCGCCATCGGGCCCCGGCCCTGTCGCACCACCACCGCCTCCGACGGCGCCCGTCCCGGTGAGTTCGAGCCTGGTGGGCCCGGACGGGTCACGAGCGGTCGAGGCCCCGCTGCAGGGCACGATCGTTGCGGTATCGGTCGCCCCCGGTGACGTGGTCACCGAGGGTCAGCCCGTGGCCGTGATGGAGGCCATGAAGATGGAGCACGAGATCCCGGCCTCGGTCACCGGCACCGTCGCCGACGTGGCCGTGACGGTCGGCGACACCGTGTTCGAAGGCCACGCGCTGTTGTTCGTGGCCCCAGGCGAGGTCGAGGTCGGGGCGGTCGAGGCGGCCCAGGACGTCGACCTCGATCTGATCAGGCCTGACCTGGCCCAGATGTACGAGCGCCGGGCCTACGGCCTCGACGAGAACCGTCCCGATGCGGTCGCCAAGCGTCATGGCCGTGGCCACCGCACGGCCCGGGAGAACGTCGAACAGCTGGTCGATCCCGGCACCTTCGTCGAGTACGGCCGGCTCATGCTCGCCGCCCAGCGCCGCCGCCGTGATCTCCAGGATCTTCTGGAGAACACCTCTGGTGACGGCATGGTGGCCGGAATCGGCAGCGTCAACGGCGACCTGTTCGACGAGCATGCCGCCCAGGCGATGGTGATGTCGTACGACTACATGGTGCTGGCCGGCACCCAGGGCGGGCAGAACCATCGCAAGAAGGATCGGTTGTTCGAGATCGCCCAGCACAACCGCCTGCCCGTGATCCTCTACGCCGAGGGCGGAGGGGGCCGGCCCGGCGACACCGACGGCATCGGTGGGTCAGGCCTCGATTGCTGGGCCTTCACGTTGTTCGCCCAGTTGTCGGGCCTTGTCCCGGTGGTTGGCATCACCAACGGGCGCTGCTTCGCCGGCAACGCCGTGTTGTTGGGGTGCTGCGATGTGATCATCGCCACCGAAGGCTCCAACATCGGCGTCGGGGGCCCGGCGATGGTGGAGGGCGGTGGCCTCGGTGTGTTCAAGCCGGAGGAGATCGGCCCGGTCGACGTGCAGGTGCCAAACGGCGTGATCGACATCCTCGTTGCCGACGAGGAGGAGGCCACGGAGGCAGCGAAGCAGTACCTCGCCTACTTCCAGGGGCCGATCGACGAGTGGGAGGCTCCCGACCAGCGACAGCTCCGACATGTGGTGCCCGAGAACCGCAAGCGGGTCTACGACATGCGCGAGGTGATCGCCACCCTCTGCGACGTCGGCTCGGTGCTCGAACTCCGACCGCACTGGGGCCACGGTGTGATCACCTGCCTCGCCCGGATCGAGGGCCGGCCCGTCGGCGTGGTGGCCAACAACCCACACCACCTGGCCGGCGCCGTCGACGCCACCGCCGGCGACAAGGGCGCCCGCTTCATGCAGCTGTGCGACGCCCACGACATCCCACTGGTGTTCCTCTGTGACACGCCGGGGATCATGGTCGGCCCTCAGGCCGAATACGAGGCGACGGTGCGCCACGCCGCCCGGATGTTCGTGACCTCGGCCAACATCGACGTTCCGTTCATGACGATCGTGACCCGCAAGGCCTACGGGCTCGGCGCCCAGGCGATGGCGGGCGGGTCGTTCAAGGCGCCGACGTTCACCGTGAGCTGGCCCACCGGAGAGTTCGGCGGGATGGGGCTCGAAGGGTTCGTCAAGCTCGGCTACCGCAAGGAACTGGAGGCCATCGAGGATCCGGCCGAGCGGCTGGCCGCATACCAGGAGCGGGTCGACCGCCTCTACGACATGGGCAAGGCCGTGAACACGGCGAGCTACTTCGAGATGGATGATGTGATCGATCCTGCCGAGAGCAGGGAGTGGATCATGATGGCGCTGCGGGCGGCGCCACCACCGGCTCCCCGCACTGGCAAGAAGCGGCCGATGGTCGACACGTGGTGAGGCCCGTGGCAGAACCCCGAAACCTCGCCAGCGAGAACTCCGCGCCCGAGACCGGCACCATCCTCGCGGTGGTGACCGGGGCGTCGCGGGGGATCGGGGCCGGCATCGCCTCCGCCGCCTCCGACGCGGGGGCGATCGTGGCCACCTGCAATCGGGGCGCATCGACGGCCCCCCATCAGCTCACCGCCGATCTGAGTGACCCGGCGGCATGGGCCACGTTCGCCGACTGGTACAACGAGCTCGTCGACTCGGTTCAGCCGGCCGAGATCGTGATGGTCCACAACGCAGCCACCATCACCCCGATCGGGTTCGCCGGCGAGGTCGACCCAGACGCCTATCGGGCCAACGTGTTGCTCAACAGCGCCGCACCCCAGGTGCTGGGCGAGCGGGTGGTGGCCACCGCCCGCCGCACCGGCATCCCCACGGTGCTCGGCTTGCTGTCGTCGGGCACGGCCCACAACCCATGGGCGGGGTGGACGAGCTACGGGGCAGCCAAGGCGGCGGTCAACTGGTGGGTGCAGCTGCTCGGGCTGGAGCAGGCCGAACGCGACCACGTGGTGCGAGCGTTTTCCGTTGCCCCTGGGGTGGTCGCCACCGACATGCAGGCCGAGATCCGCGCCAGTGATCCTGACGCCTTCCCCGACGTGGACAGGTTCCAGTCGATGCACGATGACGGCACCCTGTCGTCACCCGAAGCGGTGGGCGCCACGATCTGGAGGATCGCCCGCGCCTCGTGGTGGGACAACGGCGCCAACCTCGACGTACGAAACTTGCCGGAGCACTGAACGATGTCGATCTCCATTCATCAGCGGTCCTACGACTGCGAGGCCTTCGCCGAAGACGATGGGCGAATCCGCGTGCGGGGCCGCCTCGTCGACAACAAGCCGCAGGGCCTCGGCCTCGCCGACGGTGAGCCCCTCATCATCCACGAGATGGTGGTGCAGCTCTACGTCACCGTGCCGGCGTTCGAGATCGACGCCGTCGACGTCGACATGGTGGTGCACCCCTATGCGGTGTGCACCGACGTGTTGCCCGACTACCAGCAGCTCGTCGGGCTCTCGATCACCCGGGGGTACTCGCGTCGGGTGAAGGAACTGTTCGGTGGCCCCAACGGGTGTTCACACGTTGGAGCACTGCTGCAGGCGATGGGCCCGGTGGCGATCCAGTCCAGCTGGAGCCTGGTGAACCTGCACGACGATCCGGCCGATCGCCTGGTCAACGACACCAATGAACCCGAACGCATGCGCCGGCTGAAGCTCAACACGAACACGTGTCATGTGTGGCGCGAGGACGGCGACCACATGGCGGCTGTGGCCCGGGGCGACATGACGCTTCGACCAGGCTGGGAGGTGGAGCGCCTTCGGGCGCTCGGTGTCGACGTCTAGGGCCGCTGGGCCGGCGGCTCGGTGTCGCCAGCGCCGTCGGCGCCGGGCGCGGGCGTCGGGGCCGGGGAACCGCTCAGGGAGATGTCGTCGATGCAGCGCTCAGCCAGCGGTACCGGGATGTTGGCCCTCGTGCGGTCGCGGGCCGACACGTGGACGCTCGCAGGAACGCGGGGATCGAACGAGCGCATGTACGCCTCGCGTCCGCTCTCGAACGCCTTCCAGCCGCCGGAGAACAGGTTGCCGGTCGGCCCCACGATCTGGCGGGCCGAGCGGTACATCTCCTCCTCGCTGAGCCGCCGGGTGGTGCGGCGTGAGAGGAACCGCTGGGCCCAGGCCTGTCGCCGCTGCTTCCACCACCGCATCCAGGGTCGTAGGCGCGGACCTGCCTGATCGGCAGGCGGGAGCTCCTCGACGGTTTCGACCATTCCCCGAGGCTAGACCTGCCCTGTGAGCCGGCCACAACCAGGCGGCTCGGCAACGGCGTGCCACCCGCCACGTCACACCCGCAAATGGACGCCGAGGCTCCGGCCGCACCCCGTACGCTGAGCGCATGAGCAGCGGAATGCGCGATCGCCCGACGAAGCCCGACTGGGTGTCGCAGCTCGCCGATCGCGTGGTGCGGCGCTTCGAGGCCGACCAGCAGCAGACCGATCGTCCCGCACCGACCAAGGCGGTGTGTGCGTCGGGGATCAGCCCGTCGGGCCCGATCCATCTCGGCAACCTGCGGGAGCTGATGGTTCCCCACTTCGTGGCCGACGAGGTGCGGCGGCGCGGCGTGCCGTGTGAGCACATCCTGTCGTGGGACGACTACGACCGCCTGCGCAAGGTGCCGGCCGGTATCGATCCCGACTTCACCCGTCACATCGGCCGACCGCTCACCGCGGTTCCCGATCCCCACGGTGAGCTCGACAGCTGGGCCGAGCGTTTCAAGGCGCCGCTGCGTGAGGCCGTCGATCGCCTCGGCATCGAGCTGCGCGAGATCTCCCAGACCGAGCAGTACCGCTCGGGTGCGTATCGAGCCGAGATCCTCACCGCGCTCGACCGTCGGGAAGAGATCAACGAGGTGCTCGGCCGGTTCCGCACGCTCGAACAGGCGAAGGCCGACGATGGCGCCGACGGCGACAGCCCTGAGTCGGCCATGGAATCGGGGGCCGAGGACGCCGACGACGGCGACATCGGCTCCGACTACTGGCCCTACAAGGTGTACTGCCAGGACTGCGGCACTGACGTCACCACGATCACGGGTACGACGGCCGACGGCGAGAGCCTCTGGATCGACTACCGCTGCGACAGCACCGGCTACGAGGGCCGCTTCGATCTCTCCCGAGAAAACCACGGGAAGCTCGTGTGGAAGGTCGACTGGCCAATGCGTTGGGCCTACGAAGGGGTCACCTTCGAGGCCGGCGGTGCCGACCACTCCTCACCAGGCTCCAGCTTCAGCGTCGGCTCGGAACTGGTGAGCCGGATCTACGGCGGCAAGGCCCCCGAGTACGAGGCCTACTCGTTCGTCGGCACGAAGGGCATGGGCAAGATGAGCAGCTCGGCCGGCGCCGTGCCAACCCCGATCGACGCGCTCCAGGTGGTGGAGGCTCCGCTGCTGCGATGGATGTACGTGCGCAAGACGCCGCGCCAGGCCATCACCGTGGACCTCGGGGGCGGGCTCGGCTCTCTGTACGACGAGTGGGACGCCCTCGGCCGCAAGCTCGCTGCTGGTGAGGCAGCCGGCTCGCAGAGCCTGATCATGGAGCGGGCCCGCACCACGGTCAAGGGCGCAGTGGCGGCCGAGCCGGAGGCGGTGGTGCCCTTCCGCACCCTCACCTCGGCCGTGGCCGTGGCGGCCGACGACGACGCCCAGATCGCCCGCATCGTGTCGCAGCTCACTGAGGTGGCCGCCGATGAGATGTCAACGGTCGAGCCTCGACTTGCGCTGGCCCGCACCTGGGTGAACGACTTCGCCCCGGAGGACGACCGCATCGTGGTGCGCAGCGATCCCGACGCCGAGCGGCTGGCGGAGCTGTCCGAGGAGGAGCGGCGGTGGCTCGATCTCCTCCTCGCCCATCTCGATGACGACTGGTCGCTGGATGGCACCAAGGATCTGGTCTACGGCGTGCCGAAGATTGCCGCAGGCCTACCGCTCGACACGCCCCCCACCCCAGAGCTGAAAGTCGAGCAGCGCACGTTCTTCAAGCTGCTCTACCAACTCTTCCTGTCGGCTGACACGGGGCCCCGGTTGCCCACCCTGCTCATGGCTTTGGGCCCCGAGCGGGTCCGCCATCTCCTGGGCGGGGCCCCGGTCGCCAGTTCTGGCTAGCACGCCCGCTGGTCGCGAATGATCGTCACCTCGTTGGCGTCGTTGAAGGTGAGCGACACGATGCTGCCTTCACCGGCGACCGCAACTGCGAGCAGGCCGGTGAGGTCCGACTCGCCGTACACGAGGCCGGAGCCCTCCTCGAAGGCGCAGTAGGCCTCCAACTCAGCGGCATCGAGCACGAACACCTCGGCGTCGGCGGCCAGAGGGAAGGTCCGCAACGCCGGGTTGGTGTTGAGCCCACCATGGAAGTCGGTGGCGCCGGCGTATGACGGCTCGGAGTCATGCTCTGGGCCCGCCGTTTGATCGAAGCCGAAGCCGGAGCGATCGAACCAGATCCACGTTCGGCCGTCGACCACCTCGAACCGCTCGACGTAGCCCCAGTCGAACCGGAGGTCCGGTTCGGCTTGGTTGATGAGCTCATCACCGGCTCCGGGGTCCGACGTCGTGGTGTCAGATGTGTCAGATGTGTCAGAGGTGTCGGAGGCCGTGGTGTCGGAGGTCGGCTGTTCTGTGGTGGTCGAGCCGTCGTCGTCGGTCGAGCCGCCGGTGGCGCCGTCGTCGTCGGAGGTCGAGTCGGCGGTGGTGTCGGTCGTGGTCGGGTCCGACTCGTCGGACTCACCGGTCGACGGGTTGGGCTTGTCCGCCGTGGAGTCGTCCGTGGTGGCCGAGCCGTCAGCAGCGACGTCGCTCGTCGCCGGGTCGTCGCCCCGGACGAGAGCGAGCGCACCGATACCCAGGGCGACGATGAGGACGGCGGCGGCCGCGAGGTACCAGGGCCGGCGATCAGGGTTGGGGGAGTGGTGATTGATCTGCATGGTTGGTAGTCGCTGCAGATCTGCATCCGTATCCCGATTTCTCATCGGGATCACCGGGGCCACCGGCTCGGCGGGATCGGCGGCGGCCGGCCGATTGGCGTGCTCGTGGTCCACGGCCACGAGGCGGTCGGTGATCCGATCCCAGTAGTCGGGGCCCCGGGGTGGTGTGTCGGCCGGATCGAACAGGTGGCCGAACTCGTCGTCGCTCATGGTCTCGGCCCCTTTCGCAGACGTTCCTTGGCCCGGCTCACCTTCGACGCCACCGTGCCCCGTTGCATGCCGACGATCTCGGCCACTTCGTCGTAGCTGTAGCCGAGGCCGGCCGTGAAGTAGAGGAGGGCGCGCTGCTCCGGATCGACCCGGGAGAGCACGTCGACCGCCTCGGCGTCGATCACGATCTCGGCCGTGATTGACGGCTGGGATGCAGGGAGGCGTTCGGCGGCGTCGTGGTCGAGGCCCACGGTGCGGCGGCGCGACTCGTACCGAATGTGATCGATCGCCGTGCGGTAGCAGATGGTGTGGAGCCACGAGCGCAGCGACGATCGACCATCGAAGCTGTCACGGGCTCGATACGCCTGCTCGTAGGTGGTCTGCATGATGTCGTCGATGGCGTTCGGGTCGCGCACCACGGCCCACGCCAAGCCTCTGAGGTAGTCGTCGTGTTCGGGGAGCATGGCCGCGAACGAGCGCGCGTCACCGGCGCGAATGCGGCCACCAGACGGGGCGCCGTCGCCGGTCGAAGCTCGTTCATGTGCGGACATGTCCCACCACTACTACTAGTCGGACGGCGGCCTCGGTCGTATCCACGAATCTTCGGGATCAGGTCCGATGGGCAATATCCCCCTTCTCAGGCCGTGGACCCGTTTGGCCTAGGGACAGAGTTCACGACCCTGGGGTAGCCTGATCACGGTTCGCCCTCATTGGGGGCGCAGCGGGTCGGCAGGGCAGCCGCCCGTGGGAGTTGATCCGGAGGGTCCCTGTTTCATGCGGCCTGAGTACGAGATCGAGGATCCCCTTTCGGCATGAGTCGGCCGGAGGTGTCTGTCTGCATGCCGGTCTACCAGGCCGAGCGGCACGTGGCGTCAGCCATCGAGAGTGTGCTGCGCCAGACCTTCCACGACTGGGAACTGGTGATCGTCGACAACAGCTCCACCGATGGCACCGCCGAGGTGTTGAGCCGGTACGACGATCCGCGCATCGTGATCACCCGGAACGACGTGACCGTTGGCCTGGCTGACAACTGGAACCTCGCCGTACAGCGAGCCCGGGGTCGCTTCATCAAGGTGCTGCCCGCCGACGACATCCTCTACCCGGAGTGCCTCGAACTCCAGGTCAAGGAGCACGACGCCCACCCGGGGATCGCGCTCGTGGCCTGCCGCCGTGATTTCATCGACGACAACGGTGAGGTGGTGCTGCGTAGCCGCGGCGTCCGGCGCCTCAGCGGGGAGCATCCATCGGCCCACGTGGTGAACCGGATCATGGCGTCGGGCGTCAACCCGATCGGTGACCCGGCAGCCATGCTGTTCCGCCGCGATCACTTCCTCACCGCCGGCGAGTTCGACGCATCGCTCCCGTTCCCGATGGACCTCGAGCTGTCGGTTCGGCTCCTGGAGCACGGCACGTTCTTCGGGCAGTCCCACACGCTCTCGGCGTTCCGGGTCCATCCCGGCTCGATCAGCGCCGCCACGCTGTCGGATCAGGTGTGGGAGCATCGAACCCTGTTGCGTCGCATCGCGGCCAACGAGCAGTGGGACATCAGCCGCACGTTGTTGTGGCGAGGGCTGGCTCGAACCAGGATCGAGGGGCTCAAGCGACGCCTGCTGTTCACAGCGGTTGCCACCAACTCGTCGTTCGTTCGCCGCCTCCCGTCGGTGATGCTCGACGACGCCTCGAAGACGGCCCTGTGAGCGAGGTGCCCGGCTAGGGTCGGGCCATGGCAGCCACGCCGGTCGATTCGCCTCCCGGGTATCCGGCCGAGTGGGAGACCCACGCCGTGCTCGCCGATGGCAAGGTGGTCGAGGTCCGGCCGATCAAGCCGACCGATGCCCCCCGCCTCGATGCCTTCCACCAGCGGCAGTCGCCCACCAGCATCTACTACCGCTTCTTCCAGCATCGGCCGAAGCTGACACCGGCCGAGCTCGAACGCTTCACGGTGCTCGATTACCGCGAGCGCATGGCCTTCGTGGCCCTGGAGGAAGACCAGCTCGTGGCCGTGGCCCGCTACGAGAAGATGCCCGATGGTGGCGACCCCGAGGTGGCGTTCCTGGTCGACGACGAGCACCACGGGCGGGGCCTGGCCACACTCATGCTCGAGTACCTGGCCGCCGCCGCCCGCAGCGTCGGGCGGGAGGGGTTCCGGGCCACGGTGCTGCCGGAGAACCACGGCATGCTTCGGGTGTTCCGCCAGGTCGGGTTCGGGGTGAAGACCAGGTTCGACGACGGGCTCATCGAAGTGGAGCTCGACATCCGTGTGACTCCTGAGGCGAGCGAGGCCATCGCCGACCGTGAGGCGTCGAGCCTCAACCGCGCCATGGAGCGCCTGTTGCGGCCAACGTCGGTGGCTGTGGTCGGAGCCAGCCGCCACCCAGGAACGGTTGGTCACGAACTGTTCCGCAGTTTGTTCGACGGCGGGTTCACCGGCGAGATCTACGGCGTGAACCCTGCAGCCGACCAGGTGCTCGGTCATCCGGTGTTCCCCTCTCTCCAGGCGATCGGCGCGCCCGTGGAGCTGGCGGTCGTTGCCGTGCCGGCGGCCGTCGTTGACGACGTGCTCGACGACGCCATCGCCGCCGACGTGAGTGGCCTGCTGATCGTGGCCACCGGGTTCGCGGAGACGGGCGACGCGGGGCTGGCCCACGAACGCCGCCTGGTGGAGCGGGCCCGAGACCGCGGCATCCGCATCATCGGCCCCAACGCGTTCGGGCTCGTCAACACCGCCGAAGACACACGGCTGCGGGCGCTGTTCCTGCCGATCGAGCCCGAGCCGGGGCCGGTGGCCGTGGTGTCGCAAACCGGCCCACTCGGTGCGGCGGTGCTCGATCTGTTGGCCCGGCAGGGCATCGGTATCTCGTCGTTCGTCGCGGTCGGCAACCGGGCTGATGTGTCGGTGAACGATCTCCTCCAGCACTGGCGCCTCGACGCCGACACCAAGGCCGTCGTCGCCTACGTCGAGAACTTCGGTAACCCGCGCAACGCGGCCAACACCGCCCGGGCCCTCTCCCGTGAGAAACCGGTGGTGTCGTTGCGCCCTGAGGACGACCGTCTGGCTGACGTGCTGGCGCAGTCCGGTGTGATCCTGGTGGACAGCGTGGCCGAACTGGCCGAGGTCACTCAGCTCCTGGTGGACCAGCCGCCGCTGGCCGGGCCCCGCATCGCCGTGGTCACCAACGCCAGCTCGGTGGCCCGCCTCGCCATCGGCGAGGTGCGCCGGGCAGGGCTCGAGCCCGTGGTCCCGGCCAGCGTCGAGGCGCCACCTGGCGGGTGGCCGCTACCGGCGGTGGTGCTGGGCGACGTGGAGTCGATCCCGCTGAGTGGCGCCGAGACCACGGCCGACGTCGAGTCGGCCCTGGTGGCTGCCGCCGTCGACGAGCAGGTCGACGGGGTGCTGATTGCGCTCGTGCCCAATCTCCAGTTGAGCGTCGACGGGCTCAAGCGGGTGATCGATCGTGTGAACCGGGCCGTACCGAAGCCCATCGTTGCGGCTGGCCTCGTCGGCACCGACCAGTTGTCGGTGCCGGGGGTGCCGACGTTCAGCTTCCCGGAGCCCGCGGCCCGGGTACTGGGCCGAGTGGCGGCATACCAGGCGTGGCGCGAGGGCGCCGAGGCCTACGGTGACGACGATGCCGTGGCGCTCGACGACGCCGACCGCGAGCGAATCCGCAGCTATGTGGACGACACGCTCGCCTCTGTGGAGTCGGGCCAGAGCGTGCGTCGCAGCCTGTGGTCGGCCGACGCCGAGCGCCTCGGCGCGATGCTCGGTGTTCCCATTCCCACCTGGGAGGCGGCGCGAGACGTCGAGACGATCGGCGCTGCCGCCGAACGTCTCGGTTATCCGGTGGTGCTGAAGGCCGAATCGGTGGCTGAGCGTGCGATCGGCGAGGCCGGCGGCGTCGCAATCGATCTGCACGATCGGGCCCAGGTGGAAGGCGCGTACGGGCGCATGGACGCCGATCCCCGGGTGTACGTTCCGCCAACGATCGTGCAGCGCATGGTGAGGGCGGGAACCAACGTGCGCATCGAGCTCACCCAGGATCGTCGCTACGGGGCGAGCGTGGCCGTCGGCCTCGGAGGGGCGGCCGGTCTCCGGGTGGGCACGGCGGGGCGCCGCCTGCTGCCCATCGGCGACGAGGACGTGGAAGCGCTGCTGATCGACCTCGCCCGCACCGTGACCATCGACGAAGCCTCTCGTGAGGTGCTGGCGGGAATGCTCGCCCGGCTGGGTGCCCTCGCCGTCGTCGCGCCGGAGCTGGCCACCGTACGCCTCGATCCGGTGCTCGTTGCCGGCGTCGACACCGCTGTCGGCGACCTCACCGTCGAGGTTGTGCGGCGCCGCACGTCCCCGTGGCGAGAGGTACGACGGCTAGGGTGAGCGGCCATGCGTGCAGCGGTGATCGGATCCTATGGCGGCCCTGAAGTTCTGGAGATCAGGGAGGTGCCGGATCCCGTTGCCGGTGCCGATCAGGTGGTGGTCGATGTCGCGGCGACGGCACTGAATCGGGCCGATCTGTTGCAGCGTCGAGGTCTGTACCCCGGGCCCGACACCGAGTTCGAGATCCCCGGTCTGGAGCTGGCTGGCTCCGTGTCGGACGTGGGCCCGGCCTGCACCCAGTGGTCGGTTGGTGACGAGGTGATGGCCATCGTCAGCGGCGCCGCCCACGCCGAACGGGTTGCGGTGAACGAGCGCCAGTTGCTGGCGGTGCCGGCGGCGGTGCCGCTCGCAGACGCCGCTGCCATCCCCGAAGTGTTCATGACGGCGTACGACGCATTGGTCGTGCAGGGCGGCCTCACCTCTGGCCGCTGGGCCCTCGTGCACGCCGGCGCGTCCGGGGTGGGCACCGCGTCAATCCAGATCGCCAAGGCCATCGGGGCTCGGATCATCGTCACCGCGTCGGCGGGCAAGCTCGACCGTTGCCGCGCCCTCGGGGCCGACGTGGCGGTCGACTACGCCAGTGACTCCTTCGCCGACGCCGTGGCCGAGGCCACCGGGGGTGTCGGCGTCGACGTGGTGCTCGACGTGATCGGCGGCGAGTACACGATCGACAACATCCGGTCGCTCCGGGTGGGCGGACGGATCCTGCAGGTTGGGGTGATGGGCCAGCAGAAGGTGGAGCTGCCGCTCGGCATGCTCCTCCCGAAGCGGGCGTCGCTGATCGGCACCGTGCTGCGGGCCCGTCCGCTCGAAGAGAAGGCGGCACTCACCCAACGGGTGGCCCGAGAGCTGATCCCGCGCTTCGACGATGGATCACTCACACCGGTGATCGATTCGCGGTACACCCTCGACGACATCGCCGAGGCGCACCGCTACATGGAGTCGAACGCCAGCGTTGGCAAGATCCTGCTCGACGTCTGAGCCGAGCAGGCCTGCGATTCAGGGGCGGTTGCTCAGCGCTGGTCGACGGGAACGTACGGGCGCTCGCCGGGGCCGACGTAGATCTGGCGGGGGCGCGAGATCCGTGAGCCCTGCTCCAGCGACTCCTGCCAGTGGGCGAGCCAGCCGGGCATGCGGCCGATGGCGAACAGCACCGTGAACATGTCCATCGGGAACTGCATCGCCTGATAGATCAGGCCGGTGTAGAAGTCCACGTTCGGGTACAGGTTCCGGCTCTTGAAGTAGTCGTCGTTGAGGGCGATCTCTTCGAGCTTCAGTGCAACGTCGAGCAGCGGGTTCTTGCCGGTCACGGCGAACACCTGGTCGGCGTGCTCCTTCACGATGCGGGCCCGGGGGTCATACGCCTTGTACACCCGGTGGCCGAAGCCCCACAGCAGGCCATCGCCTCGCTTGACGGCCTCCACGTAGGCGGGCACGTTGTCGATCGAGCCGATGTCGCGGAGCATGTTGATCACGGCCTCGTTGGCGCCACCGTGACGGGGGCCGTACAGGGCGGCAGTGGCGCCGGCCACTGCGGTGAACGGATCCGGGTGAGAGGAACCAATCACCCGCATCGCCGTGGTTGAGCAGTTCTGCTCGTGGTCGGCGTGCAGGATCAACAGCACGTCGAGGGCCTTGGCCAGTACCGGGTCGGCCTCGTAGTGGGGCTCGGCGATGCGCCACATCATCGACAGGAAGTTCTCGGTGTAGGACAGCGAGTTGTCCGGGTACACGAACGGCTGACCGACGCTGGCCCGGTAGGCCATGGCGGCGAGGGTTGGCACCTTCGAGATCAAACGGTTGATCTGGATGTAGCGGTTGTCGGGATCCTCGACCTGCTTGGCCTCGGGGTAGAACGTCGACAGTGCGGCGATTGCCGACACGAGCATGCCCATCGGGTGGGCGTCGTAGTGGAAGCCCTCCATGAACCGCTTGCGCATGTTCTCGTGGATGAACGTGTGGTAGGTGACGTCGTGCACCCAGGTGTCGAGCTGCTCCGCGTTGGGCAGCTCGCCGTTCAGGATCAGATAGCAGACCTCGAGGAAGGTCGAGTGCTCGGCCAGCTGCTCGATGGGGTAACCCCGGTAGCGGAGGATGCCGTTGCCGCCGTCGAGTTCGGTGATGGCGCTCGAAGCCGAGGCCGTGGTGGTGAATCCTGGATCCAGGAACCAGATGCCAGGCATGAGCTTGTTCCAGGCCTTGGCGTCGACGCCGCCGTTCACGATGGGGATCTCGACGGATTCCCCAGTGCGGTTGTCGGTAACGGTAACGGACTCAGGCACGCGTGCTCTCCCTGTGTTGAACCTCAGCGTCCGCACCCCGTTGTGCGTGACCTATGGGACCTTTGACTTTTAGGACCTTTTCCCGCCCGAAACTAGCTGGTGGGAAGACGTTCGTCATACTCAACGGGGAGACTGTCGCAGGTCTTTAGTGAGGGCTCGACATAAGGCGGCGCGAATGGTCTCTGCGGCCCAGCGTCGCGCTCGCGGCCTGGCTCACAGTGGGGTGTTGTCGTGGCGCCGGGGGCGCAGCCGCTCGCGCTTGGTAGCGAGCAGCGAGATCGCCGCCGTGAGCTCGCGGCGGGTTTCGGCGGGATCGATCACAGCGGTGATCGACGCACGCTCAGCCGCCGGGTAGGGGGTAAGGAACTGGGCCTCGTATTCCCGTTCACGCAACAGGCGCGTCTCCGCATCATCTTTGCGGTGGAGGATCTCGACGGCGCCCTTGGCCCCCATCACGGCCACCTCGGCCGAGGGCCAGGCGAGCATGAGATCGTTCCCCATGTAGCGGGAGTCCATCACGATGTAGGCACCGCCGTAGGACTTGCGGAGGGTGAGGCCGATGCGGGGCACGGTGGCGCGGGCGTAGGCGAAGGCCAGCTGGGCGCCATGGCGGATCATGCCTCGCCACTCCAGATCCTTGCCCGGTAGGAAGCCGGAGGTGTCGACCATCGTCACGAGCGGCACATTGAAGGCGTCGCACATCGCAACGAAACGAGCGCCCTTCTGGGACGCCGGGATGTCGATGCTGCCGGCCAGGGCCTGGGTCTGGTTGGCCACGATCCCCACGGAGTGCCCGCCGAGAAAGGCGAACCCGGTGACGAGGTTCGGGGCCCAGCTCGCCCGCAGCTCGAGGAACTCACCGTCGTCGACCACGGCCTGGATCACATGGCGCACGTCGTAGGCCCCGGTGGGGGATGCCGGGAGCAACTCCCCGGCCTCGGGGGTGAACCGGTCGAGTGGGTCGTCGGTGGCGAGCGTCGGGGGGAGCTGATCGACGTGGTTCGGGAGGTGACCGAGCACCGCGCCGAGCAGGTCGAGGGCAGTGTCGACGTCGTCGGCGATCAGCGAGGCGAGGCCGGTCGAGCGGGCGTGGGCACCGGAACCGCCCAGAGCCTGGATGGTGATCGGCTCGCCGGTGTAGGTCTCGACCGCCTTGGGGCCGGTGACGAAGGCGTAGGCGTCGTTGGTGAACACCACCACGTCGGCCAGGGCCAGCAGCAGCGCAGTACCCGACACCATCGGCCCCTGAGCCACCATGAGGACCGGGATGACCCCGCTGGCCCGGACCAGGTTGCGAGCGGCCCGACCCCAGGCATCAGCCACGTCGAGCCCGTCCGACACCGTCACGCCGGTCATTTCCAGCACGGCCACGAACGGGAGCTGCTTGTCGAGCGCGGTGGCCACAGCGTCGGCCAGGGTGTTTGCGTCCTCGGCGCCGAGTGTCACCGGTTCGGGCGACGAATCGATCCTGGCGAGAATGACCGTTCGCCCATCGAGCGATGCGGTGCGCACCGAGATCGTGGGTCCGGCATGGGCTCGGAGGTCGACTGCCACAGCGTCGTGTCTAGCTGGTTTTGGTGCCGATCGCGGCGTTTGTCGAGCGATCCCCGGCCCGAGCGCGGGAGCTGCTGACAGCGCCTGCGAGCGGTGTGCTTCCAGCCGCCGCAGCGTGTGGCTGCCGGGTCAGCCCTGGCGTAGGCCTGGGCTCAGCCGGGTGTGGCGAGGTGGAGCCCTGGCACCTCGGGGGCACGAGCCACGATCAGGCCGTGCACGATCCGCTCCACGGCCTGGGCCGCCACGGTTGGCATGCCCCGACGGCGGCGGGCCATGCCAACCGAGCGACGGGAGAGCCCCTTCACCGGGATCCTGGTCCACGGGCCGCCGATCCAGCCCGGTGCCGCCGTGGCGGGGACGATCGACACGCCATAGCCCTGGAAGGCCATCGACGCGAGCAGGCGCATGCCGTCGACCTCCATCTTGGGTTTCAGGCGCAGGTTGGCAGCACGGAAGGTCTCCTCCACCTCCTGGCGGAACGGGGTGCCCGGTGCGGCCAGGAGCAAGGGGTACTTGGCCAGGTATTCGAGGCTGATGTCGCCCTCGGCTCGGGCAAGGGGATGATCGGTGGGGCCGACCACGATGTGGTCTTCGGTGAACAGGGGCGAGGTGATCACCTCAGGGTCGTCCACGGGCAGCGCCACGACGCCGAGATCGAGTTCACCGTCGAGAAGGCGCAGTTCGAGCGATCTCGTGCTGCCGTCGGCCACCACGAGCTGCACATCGGGCGCGGCCTTGGCCAGCTCGTCCACGATCACCGGGGTGAGCCAGCGGGCCGTGGTGCCGATCACCCCGAGGCGCACCACCCCTCGGGGCGAGCCACGGAGCGACGACACGTCGGACTCCAGCGACGACAGCTCGTTCTGGATGCGTCGCACCCGAACCAGCACAGCCTCGCCTTCCTGGGTGGGGCGACCGGTCGACCGGTCGATCAGCGTTGCGTCGAGCTCGCGCTCAAGCCTGGCCACGTGGGTTGAGATATTCGACTGTACGGTGTGAGTGGCTTTCGCCGCCGCCGTGAAACCGCCGTAGTCAACCACGGCGAGGAACGCCTGCAGCTGCCGTAGATCCATCAGCGGCAATGATGACACAGATCGCTCGTCGGCATGCAAGCGGAGTCGGCATATCGACTCGATGGCGACATCTCACCCGCTCATCTGAGTTGTAGATGCTGGGTATCGTTACCAACTGGTAGCGCGATGGTCGAGGTGGGTCTATGATCAAAACAGTTCTCGACCAGGTCCCCCTCTGAGTCGAGGTAGTTGCGAGTCGGATAGGTCCCCCCCCTTCCAATTCCGACGGTCGCACCGAAACCGGCCCTTCGAGGCCGGTTTCGCTCTTTTTCGGCCAGGTCCTGTCGCTCCTCGCCCATTGATGCCTCCGCAGGCTGGCCAGGCGGCTAGCTTCGATGGCGATGGCTGAGGCTGCCGCCTTCTTCGACCTCGACCGCACCCTGCTCCTGGGAGCGAGCGGTCCAGTGATCTCCGACGCGCTCCGCGAACGTGGCCTACTGGGCCCTGACCGCCTCGGCGTGGGACGCGCCGCCTTCGGGCTGTTCGACCTGATCGGCGAAACCTTGCCGTCGATCGCCCTCACCCGGGTCGGGGTGCGTGCGGTGAAGGGATGGCCTCGCGGTGAGGTGCAGGCGGCAGGCCGCGACATCGTGCCAACGCTCTCCAAGAAGGTCGAGCCGTTCGCCAAGGCCGCCATCGAGGACCATCGGGCTCGGGGTCACAAGGTGGTGCTAGCCACGACCACCCCGTTCGATCTCGTTGAGCCCTTCGCCGAGGCAATGGGCTTCGACGACGTGCTCGCCACCCGCTATCGCGTGGCCGACGACGGCACCTACAAGGGCGAGATCGACGGTGAGTTTGTATGGAACCGGGGCAAGGCCCGCTCGGTCGCCACGTGGGCTCGCGCCAACCTGGTCGAGTTGTCGGACAGCTGGGCCTACTCCGACAGCGTGTTCGACCTGCCGATGCTCTCAGCCGTCGGCAATCCCGTTGCGGTGAACCCTGATGCTCGCCTGCTGGTGGTGGCACGGACGCGGGGCTGGCCGATCACCTGGTTCAACGCACCGCCCGGCGTCCCCAAACCGATCGGCATCGAGCCCCAGGACGTGCTGGCCCAGCTCGCCCAACCTCGGCTGTTTCCGTGGGCCCGCTTTGATCTCCAGGGCGCCGACACCATCAGTGATGC
Organism: Actinomycetota bacterium; assembly: GCA_039029735.1. GTDB lineage: Bacteria > Actinomycetota > Acidimicrobiia > Acidimicrobiales > SZUA-35 > CADEDH01. The sequence continues at coordinate 103,546 of JBCCFL010000008.1, forward strand.
CGGCGGAGCGATCCTCGCCTCGAACCACCGCAGTTACCTCGACCCCCTGGCCATCGGCATGTTGGCGGCGTCGGCCGAGCGCCCCACCCGGTTCCTCACCAAGGCCGAACTCACCGATGCCCCGGTGGTCGGGTCGATCATCTCGGCGCTCGGGGCCATCCGGGTGGACCGGGGGAGTGGGAGCGACGAGCCGCTCCGGCAGGCCGCCCAGGCCGTGTCGGCCGGAGAGCTGATCGCGGTGTTCCCCCAGGGCACCATCCCTCGCGGTCCGGCCTTCTTCGATCCGAAACTCGAGGCTCGCACCGGTGCTGCCCGCCTGGCCCTGCAAACGGGCGCACCGCTGATCCCGGTTGGCATCTGGGGGAGTGATCGGGCCTGGCCCCGCAACTCCAAGGTGCCCTACATCCTCAACCTTGCTCGCCCGCCACAGGTGCAGGTGCGGGTAGGCGAGCCCTACCGGCCCACGGGCGATGACGTGCGGGCGATCACCGAAGATCTCATGGCCCGGATCGTCGATCTCCTGCCGCCCGAGGCCAAGCAGCATCGCACGCCCACCGATGCCGAACTCGCAGCCACCTATCCCGACGGGGTGATCCCAGACGAGGCGATCTCAGACCACGTGGATTCGGATTCGGTTGACGAGGCCGACAACGAGGGTGCCGACGACCACAGCTAGCCCGGTGGGCCGGCCGGGGCGATCGACACCCTCGGAGCCTTCGACTCAGCCGCCGACGCGCTCGCGGATCACCGCCAGGGCGGAGCCCGCCTTGAACCAGCCGATCTGATCGTCGGAGAAGGTGTGGTTGCCCTGGAAGCTCCAGGTGGAGCCGTCGGGGCGGGTCACCGTGACCGTCACGGGCTGGCCCGGGGCGAGCTCTGAGAGGCCTTCGGTGCCGAGCCGGTCCTCCTCGCCGATCTTGTCGTAGTCGCCAGGGTCGGCGAAGGTCAGCGGCACGATGCCCTGCTTCTTGAGGTTCGTCTCGTGGATCCGGGCGAAGGAGCGGGCCAGGATCAGCACGCATCCCCGGAAGCGGGGCTCCATGGCGGCGTGCTCTCGGGACGAGCCCTCACCCATGTTCTCGTCGCCGATCACGGCCCAGGCCTGGCCGGCCTCGTGGTAGGCCTTGGCCATCTCGGGGAACGCCTGCATCTCGCCGGTGAGCATGTTCATGCCCTGGCCCACGATGTTGTCGTGGTAGGCGCTCACCGCGCCGAGGTACAGGTTGCCCGAGATGTTCTCCAGGTGGCCCCGGTACTTGAGCCACGGGCCGGCCATCGAGATGTGGTCGGTGGTGAACTTGCCGTGCGCCTTCACCAGAATCGGCAGGCTCTCGAAGTCGTTGCCGTCCCACGCTGCGAACGGTTGGAGCACCTGGAGGCGGTCCGAGGCCGGCGACACCTTCACGTCGATGCCCGAGCCGTCCTCCGGCGGGGCGATGAAGCCGCTCTCGCCCTCGTCGAAGCCCTGGGCCGGCAGCTCCTCGCCAACGGGCACGTCGAGGCGCACCTCGGTGCCGTCGGGGGCGGTGAGGCTCTCGGTGAGCGGATCGAAGTCGAGCGTGCCGGCGAGGGCCAGCGCCATCACCGTCTCGGGCGAGGTCACAAAGGCCAAGGTGGCGGCGTCGCCGTCGTTGCGCTTCGGGAAGTTGCGGTTGTAGGACGTGACGATCGTGTTGGCCTGGCCTTCGGTGTAGCCCGGGTCGCCGCTGCGGTCCCACTGACCGATGCAGGGGCCACAGGCGTTGGCCAGCACGGTGACCTCGGATCCGAGGGCCGCGAAGTCGGCCAACAGGCCATCGCGTTCGATGGTTGCCCGTACCTGCTCGGAGCCCGGGGTGATCATCAGCGGGGTTTTCACCTGCAGCCCGGCGGCGCTGGCCTGTCGGGCGATCGACGCGGCCCGAGTGATGTCCTCGTAGGAGGAGTTCGTGCAGCTGCCGATGAGGGCGGCCGAGATCTCGAGCGGCCAGCCCTTCTCCGCCGCCTCGGCACCGAGGGCCGACACCTCACGAGCCAGGTCGGGGGTGTGGGGCCCGTTGATGTGGGGCGCGAGGGTCGACAGGTCGATCTCGATGACCTGGTCGTAGTAGTCGGCCGGGTTGGCGAGCACCTCGTCGTCGGAGCGGAGGTGGTGGGCCACGGCGTTGGCGGCATCGGCAGTGGCCTCGCGCCCGGTGGACTTGAGGTAGCGGGCCATGGCGTCGTCGTAGCCGAAGATGCTGGTGGTGGCGCCGATCTCGGCCCCCATGTTGCAGATGGTTCCCTTGCCCGTGGCGCTGAGGCTGTTGGCCCCGGGCCCGAAGTACTCCACGATGGCGCCGGTGCCGCCCTTCACGGTGAGGATCTCGGCCACCTTCAGGATCACATCCTTCGGGGCGCTCCATCCGCTGAGCTCGCCGGTCAGGTGGACACCGATCATCTTCGGCCAGCGCACGTTCCACGGGAACCCCGTCATCACGTCCACTGCGTCGGCCCCGCCGACGCCGATGGCGATCATGCCGAGGCCGCCGCCGTTGGGGGTGTGGCTGTCAGTGCCGATCATCATGCCGCCGGGAAAGGCGTAGTTCTCCAGCACCACCTGGTGGATGATGCCGCTGCCCGGCTTCCAGAAACCGCCGCCGTACTTGGCCGACACCGACTCGAGGAAGTCGTACACCTCGTCGTTGGAGTCGAGGGCGGCGAGCAGATCCTTCTTGCCGTCGTCGCGGGCCTGGATCAGGTGATCGCAGTGGGTGGTGGTGGGCACTGCCACCTCCGGCAGACCCGACGTCATGAACTGGAGCCAGGCCATCTGGGCGGTTGCGTCTTGCATGGCCACCCGGTCGGGGCGGAAGTCGACGTAGCTTACGCTGCGCTCGATCTCGGCGTCGGGGCTGTCGAGGTGGTTGGTGAGGATCTTCTCGGCCAGGGTCATGGGGCGGCCCAGGCGTTGCTTCATGGCGCCGATGCGCTCGTCGAGTGTCGCGTAGACCGCTTCGATCAATTCGATTGGGGTTTCTGGTCCGACGGCCATGCTCCGACTCCTTCGTCTCGTGCGGTCTCGTTCGTAGGTCTCAGATGAGACGGGTGAGGTCGGCGACGCGTTGCGTGCGACACTCGCTTCTGATACATGTGTAATGCAAGTCGTTCGATAATACAAGTACCAAACAGGTGCCAGACAACCATGGGACAACCAGCGGCAACGCCGATCGCCGTAGCGCCATGAGGCGGATTCGATACCAGGAGATCGCCGACGAGCTTCGGCAGCAGATCACGGCCGGTGAATACGGGTCCGGCCAGGTGTTGCCGAGCGAATCCACGCTCGGCGCCGTCCATGATGCCAGCCGGGTCACGATTCGCAAGGCTCTCGAGCGCCTTCGCGACGAGGGGCTGGTCGAGTCCCGCCAGGGCTTCGGGTGGCTGGTCGCCACCGAGGCGCTGCCCCAGGCGCTCGCTGGGCTGAAGACGATCGATGAACAACTGGCTGCGTCGGGTCGGCGCTCGGAGCGACGGGTGCTCGACTTCCGCTACGTCGACGCCCCCGCCGAGGTGGCCGACACACTCGGGCCTCGGGTGCTCGAGGTGCGACGGCTCAACCTGGCCGACGGCGAGCCCTTCGCTCGCGTCACCGTGTGGTGCCGGGAGGACCTGGCCGCTCCGTTGTCGCGAGCCGACGTCGAACGGTCGAGCTTTCTGCGACTGCTTGACGAACGGCCCGCCCAGGCAACCCAAGCGATCGGCGCCCGCGGCGTGGATCCCGACGACGCGCAGCTGCTCGGTCTGCCGCCAACGGCCGCCGTGCTCGTCGTGCGTCGCGTCACGCAGTCGGCGGCAGGGCGGGCGATCCTGGTGTCCGAACATGTCTTCCCCGGTCATCTCACCGAGCTGGTGGTGACGCTGCCGTGGGCCGACGAGCACGAGGATGCTGCGCCACGGGGCCTCCGTCTGGTCGATGACCAGGGCGGCGACGACGGCGCCCTCAATCGGGCGAACCGGGCGAACCAGGCCCACCGGGCGGAGGGCACGTCGTCAGCAGGCTGAACGCAGATTGCCCATCGGTGGTTGTCGATCGCGGCGTGGTATCGAGGATCGCGTCGGCTATATCTGGGGGCCCGCCGTAATCCGGGGTTCGCCCCGCAACCGAGGGTCGCCGCCGATGCCCTGCCCAAGACTGCTCCTGGCCTTGTGCCTGGTGTTCGCCGCGTGCGCCCCTGCCGCGTCCGATCTCGACGTCAGCGCTGGCCCTCAGCGTTCATCCGCGTCGCGCAGTGTGCTCCGCTCCGAGGCCGTTCCGCCCACCACCAGCCCGCCGCCGACGTCGGGGGTGCGGGTGTTCCCCGACGATCTCGACGCCATGGCGTTCCAGCTGACGGAGTCTCTGCCCGACGGGACTGGCGCTGGCGGGGGCGATCCCGAGGATCCGGCCGATCCGGGCCAACCGGTCACCACGCTGCGGGGGCCGACTGATGGGTCGACGGCGTTGTACCGCGGGGTGGTGGCCTCGCTCGACCCCTCCGAGCAGGTGATCCAGCCCGTCGCCGGTGCGCCGCTGGCCACTGCGGGCGTCATGCCGCTCACTGGGCTTCCGGGCCAGGTGCCAGACCGGCCCGCGATCGTGGTCAAGATCGACAACAGCCCACCCGCCCGCCCCCAGAGCGGGCTCAACGCCGCCGACGTGGTGGTGGAGGAGGAGGTGGAGGGCGGCCTCACCCGCTTCGCCGCCATCTTCCACAGCCGCACCAGCACCGTCGGTCCGGTGCGGTCCGGCCGCACCACCGACCTCGGGGTGCTGGCCAGCCTCGGCCAGCCCCTGTTCGTGTACTCGGGGGCGAACTCGGTGACCGACTCCCTCATCCGGCGCCAGGACTACATCCAGAACCGCAGCTTCGACACCAGCAGCGGCTTCTGGCGCAGCCCGAACCGGCGAGCACCGTCGAACCTCTACACCGAGCTCGATCGCCACTGGGAGACGGCCGAGGGCGCAGCCCCGCCGGCCATGTTCGAGTTCCGCACCGACATCGACGACGGGGGCGACCGCAGCGGCGGCGATCCGGGTGAAGTGGAGCAGATCACGGTGCGGTTCCGGGCGAACCGGGTTACGTGGGAGTGGGCCGGGGCCGCCTGGCTCCGACGTCAGGGCGGCGAGCCCCATCTGGAGGCCGACGGCGATCAGGTGTCGGCAGCGAACGTGTTGGTGATGGAGGCCAACGAGGTGTCGACCGGAATGGTCGATGGTGCCGGTTCGCCTGTTCCCGAGTTCGTGCTCGTCGGCACTGGCCCAGTCACCGTGTTCACCGGGGGCCGCCAGATCGACGGCACCTGGACCCGGCCGACCCTCGACAGCGTGGCCACCATCACCGACGCACGGGGCAATGCGATCCCCCTCACGCCCGGCCGGACATGGATCGAGGTGCTACCCGCCGACACCGACCGTCTGGAGGTGGAGTAGCTCTGACGACGCCAGCCACACGCCACGTCAGTCGCCGTCGAATCGCGTTCCGCGACAATGGCGCGTTCATCGTGTTTCTCTCCGGCGCCACCACGCTCATCGGAGCCGTCGTCGCCGCCGACGTCCCCCTGATGGCGGCCTCGCTGGTGGTGCTGTCCGGGCTGCTCTGGGTGGCCTGGTGGCTGCGGGCCGGGATGATCAAGCAGGTGTTGGCCGACGGGGTGCAGGACGTCGGCGAGGTGGAGCAATGCTGGTGGTGGCGGAACCACTGGCGGATTCACGCCACCAGCCCTGGCGGCGACGTGACCAACTCGGTCATCGCCTTCCGCCGACCGGCCGGGGCCGGGGATCGAATCACGATCGGCCGGAGCCCCGACGACCTCGACGACGCCTTCATCGTGGAGGTGTGGACCTGACGCCGCTGGCTCAGCCCTTGTTGCCGAAGGTATCCCAGTGCGTGAGTTCGGCTGCCGGCAGGCGTGGTGCGAGCTTGAAGTCGGTGCCGATCGTGTAGGCCACCGGGAACAGCCCTGCCTGGGTGTAGGTGTCGAAGGGGATACCCAGGATCTCGGCCGTCTTCTCCTCGTCGGGGAGATGGAGCGTGGTCCAGGCCGAGCCGAGGCCGCGGGCCCGGAGCGCCATCATGAAGCTCCACACGGCGGGGAGGATCGAGCCCCACACGCTGGCTTGGGCGAAGGTGGGCAGACCCTCACCGAGGCGACCCTCGATCATCGGGATCACCAGGTAGGGCGCACGATGGAAGTTCTCGGCCAGGTACTCCGCTGAGGTGCGAACCTTGTCGGACCGCTCCGCTCTGGTGTCACCGGCGGCGTACTCCTGGCCCGGCTGGGAGGCGTACCAGTTGAAGTTCTTGGCGTAGAGCTCCGATACGGCCTTCTTCTTGGCCTCGTCGCCGATGACCATCCACTGCCAGCCCTGGCGGTTCGACCCGGTCGGTGCCTGCTGGGCGATGTCGATGCACTCGAGGATCAGCGAACGGTCGACGGGCTTGTCGAAGTCGAGCCGCTTGCGCACCGAGCGGGTGGTGGTGAGCACGTCGTCGGCGGAGAGGTTCAGATCCATGGGGCAGCGCCTTTCGGGAGCAACACGAGCCGGAGAGGGCTCGACTCGGCCCAAGGGTTGCCGATCGGAACACCGTGAGCAACATCGGATCAGTCGTCGCGTCGGTGGTGGTGCGCACCGTCGGCGCCGGCCTGGTGCTGAGCATCGGATTGGCCTTTACGGAGCGTCCGATTCGCCTGCCGGGCCTGGCCGCTCCGGCCACCGACATCGACCAACTCGCGTTCGACCCGATCGAGACTCGCGGCCAGGATCGGCCGATCGACCGTACGGGGGGCGGCGCCGCCGACGAGGGGCGCACCGAGACCGCACCAGCAGGTTCAGCCGGCGCCGACGGCTCGGCGTTGGTGGGGGAGGAGGTGTTGGCGCAGCCCGAGATCGGCTACGGCACCTCGCCGGCGCTCGACCTGTTGTGGGACGCCTGCGAGGCCGGCAACGGCGTGGCGTGCGATCAACTCTTCGCCCAGGCCCCGCTCGGCAGCGCCTACGAGCAGTTCGGCCTCACCTGCGGCGACCGGCCACTCGTGCTCGACTGTGCAACGGATCTGGTGATCCTCGAGGCTGCGGAGGGGATCAGCGCCGTCGCCACCAGCGGTGAGGGCGAGTGACCGTGGTCGAGGCGCCGTCGTCGCTGCCCCGGCTCAGACCTCGGGCCAGCGGCTCTCGCGTTGGCGGGAGCGGTCGGTACCGGGCTTAGGCCCGAGCGCCCAGCGGCGACGCCAGGCACCGGCCTCGGGCCCGGCCAATGAGGCCGACGTCCCAGCATGAGCCCGACGCCGGGCCTCCCACCAGCCGAGAGAGAACTCGTCGGCCAGCTCCGAGATACGGGTTTCGATCCGGGCGGCGAAGTCGCGGGCATCCTCGTCATCGCCGCAGCGCATCGGCGAACCGAACACCACCGCACAGCGCGAGCGGGAGGGCCACGATTGGCCCTTGGGCAGGATCCGGCCGGTGCCGTCGATGTAGATCGGCACCACCGGCACACCGGTGCGTTTGGCCACGAAGGCGGCGCCGGGGCGGTGCTCCTGGCCCCAACCGTCGGGGCTGCGCCCGCCCTCGGGGAAGATCAGCAGGTTCTTGCCGTCCTTGACGGCTCCCACCGTGTTCTCGACCGACAGCTTCGACAGGCGGGTGCGCTCGATCGGGATCGCCCCGATGAACAGCGCCGAGATGGCGCTGCGCACCCGGTCGGGGAAGAAGTAGTCGGCGCCGGCGGCGATCACCATGTGCTTGCGCAGGTTGGCCGGGATCGTGGCCAGGAGCAGCGTGGTGTCGGCGTGGCTGTGGTGGTTGGCGGCGAACACCACCGGCCAGTCCACGTTGTCGAGCCGGTCGGTGCCGATCACCTTGGGTGAGCCGTACACCCGGATGGCCGGCTTCATGAATCCCCACACACCGAGCTGACGGACCAGCTTGGCGCCGGGGCCGCTCGCCCACTCGGTGTCGTAGTGCACGCCCGTTGTCGGCTGCTCCACCCGCTTCTCGACGCCCTTCGGGGTGGTGGGCGGCGTGGTGATGAACTCCAGCCAGCCGGGATTGCGGGGCCGGCGGAGGCTCACCTTGGTGAGGTCCGACGGCTTCAGGTCGGAAAGCTTCATGTCACGTCGGCCATCAGGATCGGCGGGTTGTGGTAGTGGGTGATGCTGGGCGCCGGGCCCACCACGTCTTCGGCCATCTCGAGCGCATCCTGCAGCGTGGACGCCGGCTTGAAGCCGAGGCGGCGCACGGCCTTGGGATCGCCGCCGACGATGATCACCTGACCGAGGTGCTGCATGGCGTGGCAGCCCCAGTACCACATGTAGAACGGGTGCACGCCGTGGTAGGCGTAGCTCGTGCGGTAGAGGTGGCGGTACCACTCGTCCTCGGCGTACTGCTTCTCGTACTTCTGCTCGATCTCCACCGGGTCGGTGGTCTCGGCCAGCACCTGCTCGAAGAAGTCGATGTAGCTCGGGTGGTGCACCGGGTGGAAGTCCCACGGCGTTGGGTGGCTCATGATGAGCACGCCACCTTCACGCACGAGGGGCTTGCCCTTGTAGAGATTGAAGAAGTACCCGAGGCCCTGCACCATCACCAGGATCGGGTTCATGATCGAATCGACGTTGTACGGGCTCAGATACGGGATGCCCATCGTCAAGATGTCGGTCTGGCCTTGCACCGGCACGAGGTGCTGCTTGTAGACCATCTCGGTGGTGCGGCGGTGCACCGCTTCGACCTCGCCAGCCTGCACCGAGGTGAGTTCGTAGGGGGCCCGCCACGAGTGGAACACCCGACGGCGGTTGGCCGGCGACATGGCGTTGAGCCCGGCATTCATCGCCGTGAATGAGGCCCGGTCGCGCATCGACCACTCCCACTCCCGCTTCTGGAGCATGGACATGGGGCCGTCGTAGCCGAAGGTGTTGGTGTTGATCGTGGTCTCGATCTGGAAGATCCGAGGCCCGTGGTTCTTGATGATGTCGCCCTGGCGCCAGTTGGAGCGGTGCAGCTCGGACGCCTCCTGATCCATGAATGACCGGGAGTGGCGCATCGTGTGCACGTTGTGGTGTGCCTTGACGCCTTCGTAGCCCGAAAGCCCGGTGGCGGTGCTCTTCCAGCCGCCGTCCATCGACACGATGTTGATGTTCACGTAGATCACGAGATCGGACTCGGCGGCCCGCTTCGACATCTGCACCGACTCGCCGTGATCGGTCTGACCGAGGATCACCATGCCGTCGGGGTCCTCGGCGTCGTGGTTGTAGAGCATCCCGTGCGGGGCGAACGCCTCGTACACCCGGTCGCCGACGGCGTGACGCAGCTCGCTCTCGGTCATCCGCCGGTGCAGGGCGAGAGCGGCGATGAGATGCACGTCGTCCACGCCGGCCTCGGCCGCCATGTCGAGCACCGCCTCGATGATGCGCTGGCGCACATCGGGCCGCTTCATCGGCGGGAGCGGGAGCGACACATCGTCGAAGGCGATCGTCAGCTTCATGTCCGGGCGCAGGAGCGAGGGGAGTGGATCGTCGTCGATCGGGTTGAGCAGCGCGTCGACGATGGCGCCGTCGGGGTCGTCGAGGCCGTGGAGGGGCTCGGCGGGATAGATCACCCGGCTCCGGCCGACGGGGAGCTTCTCCATCCGGAAGCCCTCGCCGTGGTGGAACAGGATCGGCGGGGTCTGCCGATCGACCTCGAGCACGAATCCGGGACGGGGGTTGTTGCGGTTCTTTTTCTTGGAAGAGGCAGCCATGGTTCTCAGCAGTTGTCCAGGGTCAGTACGTGACGATCGAATCGTGGTGACGGGTGCGGCGCGGCGTTCACTTGCGGCTCCGCCGGGGAGCGGGCATCGGGCCGAAGGGCCAGAACTTGTCGGTGCCGCCCGAGGCCTTGGCCCAGTCCTCCATCAGCCAGCCCCGCTTGATGGCGAGCGACGCCAGGCGGGTCTCGGGGTTGACCGCCACCGGGAAGCCGACGGCCTCCAGCAGCGGGAGGTCCGACGACGAGTCGGCGTAGGCCACCGACTCGCTCAGGTCGAAGTCGTTGGCGTCGGCGTAGTCGCGCAGTGCCTGCGCTCGCACCTCGCCGGTGGGCGGCACATTGAGCAACTCGCCGGTGTAGGCGCCGTCCTCCACCGACATCTCGGCGCAGATCACGTCGTCGAACAGCGGGCCGAGTGGCTTGACCACGATGTCGAGCGCACCGGTGATGAGCAGGGTTCGGTGCCCGAGGCGACGGTGCTCGCGTACCCGGCGCAGAGCAGCGGGATAGGCCTTGGTGAGGATGTGGTCCGCCAGGAGCTCCTTGCCGAGCCTGTCCATGTCGGCCACCGACGCTCCGTCGTAGCGGCGGTAGAAATGGCGGAGGAAATCCGTACGGTCGCGGGCATCGAGCGCCAGCAGGCTCGGGATCTCCATCAGCGTCTTCGCTGTGAACCGGGCTCGATCGGCCGGGCCGAGGCGACGGGTGGCCAGCCACGAATAGCTGAACACCACGTTCGAGGCGATGATCGTGTTTTCCAGGTCGAACGCGGCGAGCTGGCGTTCGGGGGCGAGCACCCGGCCCCGCAGGCGCTTGCTGCGGGCGTCGGGATCGCTGGCCTCGGGCTTGGTCTTCACCCGGGCGTGCTCCACGATCGACGGCAGGTGCACGTTGGAGACGTAGTGGCTCCAGTCGACAACGGCCGGGTCGCAGCAGAAGTCGGTCTGGTCGTCGCCTTCGAGGCTCTCGTGGATGGCGAGCAGCCGGTCCACGCCGTAGAGGGCCTCGCACTCGGCGTAGGAGCCGTAGATCTTCACGTAGCCGAGCGCCCGCTCGACCTGCTCTTTCTGTTCTTCGAGCTGGGCGTTCCACAGCGCCTGGCGGCCTCGGAGGGGGAGCCGCTTGAGGGCCTTGTCGGCCCGGTCGAGGTTCTTCTGCACCCGCTCGAGCTGGCGCTCCACCGCGCCTCGGCCGGGGAACGACCACTCGGGCACCGAGATCGGCTGGCCCTTGGCGTCATAGAGCGGGTTGGCGGTGAACCAGGCGCTGGTGAGGTCGACGAGGCGGCGGTACCGCAGCGGGTTGCGGGTGCCGGAGGCCACCTGCGTGATCTCCACCGAGCCGTCCTCGGCGGGGCCGGCGGCAGCCACGTTGATGATGGCGGCCACCACGAGATCCACCGGGATCACGTCGATGATGCCCTCGGGCACCCCTGGGAACTCCTTCAGCAGGCCGCGGGCGTAGCTGATGATGATGGGCTCCGCCATGCGAAAGCCCTTGATCCAGCCCGGAAACGGTTCGGCCCACGCCGATTCGATGATCGAGGGCCGAACGATCGACACCGGCACATCGCCCCGGGATTCGGCCAGGGCCCGCTCACCCAGCGCCTTGGTGTAGGCGTAGGCGTCGGGCCAGCCGAGCGACGCTGCCCGGGCGATGCCGGCTTCGACGAGTTGCTCGTCGACCCAGCGCTGGCGCAGCTGCTCGGTCTTGGCCGACAACAGCGGGCTGCCGGCGGCGCCGAGCTCGTTGCGGGCGCGGGCCCGGAACTCGGCGAGGCGGTCGGCCCGGCGGGACTCGGCGTCGAAGTCGTCGCCGGTGCGGCGGGCGGCGGCCACCTCGGCCTTCCAGTCCACGTCGATGTGGAAGGGACTCTCCGACAGGAGTTCTTCGTTGGCGGCGCCCCGGCGGTTGCCGGCCACGTAGCAGGTGGACACGGCCACGAAGTGGGGGGTGACGCCGAGGTCGTGGAGGGTCTCCGCGATCCGGGTGGGGCCGAGGAGGTTCACCTCAACCGCTGAGTTGAGCGGGGCGTCGAAGCTCACGGTGGCGGCGGAGTGGATCACGATGTCGCACGAGGCCATCACCGTGCGGCCCTCGTCGTCGAGGCCGAGGCCGTCGGTGCTCACGTCGCCGGCAATCACCGTGACCCGGCGCTCCACCTCGTCCCAGAACTCGTCCTTGCCAACCGCGTTCAGATGGCGGCGGAACGCATCGTTGCGGAAGATCTCGCGCCGGGCCCGCTGGGCCGGCGTCGACCGCTTGCCGGGGCGGACGAGGAGCACGATCTCGCAGTCCGGCACGGCCCGGAGGAGCCGCTCGACGAGAGCGGTTCCGAGGAAGCCGGTGGAGCCGGTGACGGCGATGCGTTTCCCTCGGAGCTGGTCGGCAATCATCGTGGTCCCACGTCCCGTGTGCTGTTCACCGTGTTCTCTTCATCCCGTGTTCTGGGTGTCCGCCGGGTAGGCCCTGCGTGCGAACCGGGCTGGACTGCCCGCCCCGACCGGCAGAGTATGCCCTCTCGTGCCACTCGTCTACCATTTGGTAAGTGACGGCCGAGACGACCAAGCATAGGGCGATCGAGTTGGCGACCGTCGCCTTCGCAGAGCGGGGCGTGTCGGGCACCTCCCTCGACGACCTCGCTCGGGGCCTCGGGGTCACGAAGCAGACGATTCTCTACCACTTCGGTTCCAAGGCCGGCCTCGTCGACGCCGTGTTCCGCTCGGGAGCGGTCGAGCTGCGGTCCGTGCTCGAGCAGGCGCTCGTCCAGGCCACACTCGACTCACCCGCTGGAGCGGGGTGGGAGCGCATCGAGGCCGTGGTGCGCGCCGCGTTCGCCCTCGCCGTGGATCGGCCTGAGCTGCTCGGGCTGTTGCCCGAGCTGAGCAGGCTGGGCCCGGCCCACACCGGGCCGGTGCTGGATGTGCTGGGGCCGCTGGTGGATGCGGCCGTCGCTGAGTTGGAGGTCGGCATGGACGCTGGTCGCTACCAGCGGGCCGACTCCCGCTTGGTGCTCGTGTCGGTGTACGGGGCCGTCACCGGGGTGGTCACCGAAACCGAGGTGCTGCGGGCGGTCGGGCTCGATCTCGATCTTCGGGTGGCGGCCCGGCTGCGGCGCAGCGTGCTGGCCTTCCTCCGGTCAACGCTCGTTCCCGTGGGGTAGGAGTCCCCGGGGTTGCCACCCGAGTACCGTGGGCGTCGTGCGTGCTGGGGTGAATCTGCGGCGGTATCGGAGCCTCGTTCGGGTGGGGGTGATCGCTCCACTGCTTGCCTTGGGCACGGTGGCTGCGCTCGCTGGCCCCACAGCAGCCCAGGACAGGGCCACCGTTGGTGAGGATCCGCTCGACTGCAGCGCCACGGTGGTCGACACCGCTGGGGTGCTCGACGCCGAGGTGGTGGCCGAGGTGGCGGCCGCTGTCAGCGGAGCCAATGTGGCCGTGCGGGCCTACCCGGAGATGCCAGGAGGCAGCGAGGGCGCGGCGGTCGACGAACTGGTCGCCGCCTGTTTCACCACCGATGGTTCGCCCGATCCGCAACGGGCGTTGTTCCTACTGTCGGTCGACGACCGGCGGGCGATCGTCGACCTCGGGTCCCAGCTTCCCGGCGGCGGGTTCAGCGACGAGCTGTTCTCGACGATGACGTCGTTCTTCGGCGACGGTGACTTCACCACCGGCGTGATCGCCGCCATCGACGAACTCGACTCCGAGATCGGGGGCGCTGTCGACGGCTCCTCGGCGTCGGCGGAGGCGGCGGAGGAGAGCGGCACTGCCGGGAGTGACGCAGCCGGGTCGGGCGACGGTGGGGCGGAGTCCGGGTCGGGCGTCGGCAACGCCGTTGGCGTCGGTGTGCTCGGGGCGCTCGGTGTCGGTGGCGGAGGCTACTGGCTTCTGCGCCGCCGCCAGGAACTGCAGAGCAGTCGCGAAGAGCTGCGCTGGGCGGTGATCGATCCCCAGGTCCGAACTGGGTCGCTGCGGGAGCAGGGTGATCGCCTGGAGCGCCAGGCCGAGGTCTGGACCCAGACCACGGCCGGTCGAACGCTCGAAACCCTCCAGGATCTTCGCCATCGGGCCCGCTCGTTCGGGTCTGACACCGAGCGATCGGCCTCACTCGTGGTTCAGGCCACCCCAGGCGGGATCGACAACGCCTCACAGGACCAGATCGGACGGGCCCACGAGCGCCTCGCCGAGCTGCGAGCGGCGCTCGACCGCCAAGAAGATGGCCTCGACGAGCTGATGCGGTTCGGGGCGCGCCTCGATCATCTCCGGGTGGCGCTGCCGGCCAAGCGAGATCTGCTGACCTCCGAACTCGAACCGGCCCGGGCTCTTGCCGGCGAGCGTTCCGAGGCGGGGTGGAAGGTGGACGTGCCGGTGTCGGAGCTCGACGAGGTAGCGGCCACCCTCACCGGGGTCGACCTCGACGATCTCGCCCTTGACCTGCTCGACCTGTCGGATCGGATCGAGGGGGCCGAGGCCCTGCTGTTCGCGGCTGACCACGAGCTGCAGGTGCTGCCCGACAAGCCCAAGGCAATGCAGGAGTGGCGGGAGCGTCAGGGCGAGGCCATCGAGCTGGAGGCCCGGCGGGTGGAAGAGGCTCGCGCCGCGCTGGCCGGGGTGGCGGCAGTGCACAGCCCCGACTCGTGGCACTGGGCCGAGGTGCTGCCCGACCAGGTGGACGATCATCTCCGCCGCGCGGCCGAGCTGGGAGAGGAGGCGATCTCCGTCGCCTCCCAGACCCAGGACTTCGACGCCGCCGGCGCCACCCTGGAGCGCGCCGGGCTGGAACTGATCGCCGCCGACGACGCGCTCGATCAGCTCGACGATCTCTTCGTTGACCTGGAGCGGGCGCGTCAGGAGGCGCCAGGCATGGTGAGCGAGGCACAGCGGGTGAACGAATCGTTCGCCACCTACGTGGACACCCACCGCGACGACCTCGAATCGTCGCTCCACACCAAGCCGGCGTTCGTGGCCGAGACCCTCGACGGGATGCGGCTGGAACTGGGCCGGAGCAGGCCCAACTACCTCCGCGTGGCCCAGGCCGTTGATCGCCTCAACCGCGAGCTCGACGAGCTGATGGCCGCGGCCCAAGAGCAGCACCAGGCGATGGAGGCGCTGCGGCGCCAGGCTGAGCGGGAGATGGCACGGGCGTGGGGTGCGATCGAGCGGACCAAGCGTTCACTCGGGTGGCAGCTCATCCCCACCCGCGAGACCCGCCTGCTCGACGATCTCGAAGCCCAGCTCTTGGATCCACCGGTGGACGCAGCCGAGCGGTTGGCCATGGCCCGTGAGGTGGCCGCCCAGGCCCTCACTGTGCAGGAACTGGTGATCGCCCGGCGCCGACGCAGCGGCCACTGGGTGGTGGTCGGAGGCGGCAGCGGCTGGGGTGGCAGCGGCGGCGGCAGCACCTGGGGCAGCGGAGGCTCCGGGGGTGGAGGAAGCTTCGGTGGCGGCGGAGGAGGCATCTCCTTCGGCGGCGGTGGCGGCGGTATCTCTTTCGGCGGCGGCCGCAGCGGCGGCGGCTGGTAGCCGCGCCGCTGGTAGCTGAGCCTCTCGTAGCTCCGCCCGATATCGGAGCCTGGTAGCTCCGCCAGATACCGGGTGGCCGCCTGCGGGGTAGGGGTCAGCTCCGGTCGGTGGTGCGCTTGGCCGAGCGGCGGTCGTGGCGCTCGATGGCGAGGTCGACGAGCCGGTCGATCAGGTCGCCATAGGCGAGGCCCGACGCCTCCCACAGCTTCGGGTACATCGAGATCGGGGTGAACCCGGGGATCGTGTTGAGCTCGTTGAGGAGGGGGCCGCGGCCGCCGTCCTCGTAGAGGAAGTCGGCCCGGGCCATGCCTTCCACCCGCAGCGCCCGGTAGGCCTCCACGGCCCGACTCTGCAGATCGGCGGCCACCTCGGGCGGCAACTCGGCGGGGATGATCAGCTCGGCTGAGCCGGTGAGGTACTTGTCCTCGTAGTCGTAGAAGTCGGCCCCGGGCACGATCTCGCCAGGCACCGACACCATCACCTCGTCGTTGCCCATCACCGACAGCTCGATCTCGCGGGCCACGACGGCCTCTTCGACCACCAGCATCTCGTCGTAGCGGAGTGCCTTGTGCAGCGCCGCCAAGACCTCGTCGGTGGTGGACGCCTTCGACACGCCGACCGACGAGCCCATGTTCGCCGGCTTCACGAAGCACGGCAGGCCGAGCGAGTCGACGATCCTGGTCACCACGGCGCCGGGGTCGTCGGCCACGTCGCGTTCGGGCACGCCGAGCCAGCGGGTCTGGGCGATGCCGTGGGCGTCGAGCACGGTTTTGGCCATCGCCTTGTCCATGGCGACTGCCGACCCGAGCACACCGGCGCCGACATAGGCCACGTCCGACAGTTCGAGCAGGCCCTGCACGGTGCCGTCCTCACCCATGGGCCCGTGCAGTAGCGGAAGCACCACGGTGCGCATCGCGGCCGTGTCGCCGGCCGGTCTGGCGGCGGAGGCGGGGGCCGCGACGGGCATGACCTCGGCTGACAGCTCGATGCGGGGGCCTTCGGGAACAAGTGGGGCCAGCTCGCCGGAGGGATCAGGCCGCTGGCCGGCTTCGAGCAGCGCCTGGGCCTTCTCGGCCCGCACCATCTCACCGGACCGGGTGACGCCGATGGCCTCGATCACGTAGCGATCGGGGTCGACCGCGGCGAGCACGTGGGCGGCCGAGGTGCACGACACGTCGTGTTCGGCCGACTGGCCACCGAACAACACGATCAGGCGGATGGGTTCGTGACCGGGCTGAGGCTGCGACACGGCGTGAAGGGTAGTCGCACCGTCGCGGTGTTTCGGCTACAACCGGAGGGTGCGGTTCCTGGCCCGAGACCTGCTGGCCCCCCTCGACGGAACACTGGTGGTTCCCGACGCCTCAGCGGCGCCCTCGGGCGACCCTGGTGCGGTCGTGTTCGACGGCGTGTCGATCGATTCCCGCGCCATTGCGCCCGGCAACCTGTTCGTGCCGATCGTGGCCGAGCGCGACGGGCACGACTTCGTTGCGGGGGCGGTCGGGTCCGGCGCCGGCGGCTACCTCGTGGCCCACCACGTCGAAGACTCTGCCCTCCGCCAACAGGGCGGGGTTCCTGCCACCGTGCCGGCGATCGCTGTCGACGACACCGAGGCTGCCCTCACGGCGATCGGCCGCCTGGCCCGCAGCCGCCTGAGCGGGCCGGTGATCGGCGTCACCGGCAGCGTCGGGAAAACGTCGATGAAGGATCTGATCGAAGCTGCGGTGAGCGGCACTCGTCGGGCTCACGCCAGCGAGCGTTCGTTCAACAACGAGCTCGGCGTTCCGCTCACCCTCGCCAACGCTCCCGATGACACCGAGGTGGCTGTGATCGAGATGGGGGCGCGGGGGAAGGGGCACATCGCCACGTTGTGTGCGGTGGCCCAGCCCACGATCGGCGTGGTCACCGCAGTGGCCCTCGCCCATTCGGAGCTGTTCGGATCGCTGCAGGGCGTGGCCGAGGCCAAGGGTGAGCTGGTCGAGGCGCTCGACGCCGATGGCATCGCCGTGCTCAACGTCGACGATCCGAACGTGGCGGCGATGGCGGCCAAGGCCGCCGGCCGAGTGGTCACCTACGGCACCGGGCCGGTGAGCCCGCAGGCCGAGTTCCGAGCGGAGCACATCGAGTTGGACGAGCTGTTGCAACCGTCGTTCCGCCTCGTCACGCCCGACGGTGAGTTCGACGTGCAGCTGGCGGTGGCCGGAGCGCACATGGCCCACAACGCGGCTGGCGCCGTGGCCGCCTCCTGGGCGGCTGGCGTGGCGGTGGCCGACGCCGTGGCTGGCCTCGGTGCGGTGGCGTTGTCGCCGTGGCGAATGGAGGTGGTGCGTACCACCAACGGCCTCGTGGTGATCAACGACGCCTACAACGCCAACCCCACGTCGATGCGGGCCGCGCTCACAGCGTTGATCGAGGTGCCAGCTCACGACCGTTTCGCCGTGGTGGGGGCCATGGCCGAACTGGGCGACGAGGGGCCGGGCGAGCACCGGGCGGTGGCCAGCGAGGCGGCGGCCGCCGGGGTCACTGTGATCGCCCTGAACGCGCTCGACTACGGCCGCGATGCGGTGCACGTGACGAGCCGTGACGAGGCCCGGGCCGTGCTCGGCGATCTGGGGGAGGGGAGTGCGGTGCTGGTGAAAGGCAGCCGCGTGGCCGGCCTCGAGGTGCTTGCCGGCCAACTGATCCGGGATCACTCAACGGCTCCGGTGGGAGATCCGGCCTGATGGCGCTGTCTTCGGCGGCGCAGCCACAGGGGTGGCGGTTGTGGGTGGCCGGGGCGCGGCCTCGCACGCTGCCGGCTGCGGTGGTGCCGGTCGCCGTCGGTACCGCGGCGGTGGTGGGCGAGGCCGACATCATCTGGTGGCGAGCGCTGGCGGCACTGATCGTGTCGCTCGCCCTGCAGGTGGCTACGAACTATGTGAACGACTACGCCGATGGCGAGCGGGGCACCGACACCGACCGGGTGGGGCCGATGCGCCTCGTCGGCTCGGGGGCGGCCTCGGCCGCAGACGTGAAGCGGGCGGCGCTGATCGCGTTCGGGGTGGCCGGGGTGGCCGGTGGTGCATTGGCACTTGCCGTCGGCCCGGAGTTGTTCGTGGTCGGCGCGGTGTCGATGCTCGCGGGGTGGGCCTACACCGGTGGCCCGAAGCCATACGGCTATCTCGGGCTCGGCGAGCTGTTCGTGTTCGTGTTCTTCGGTGTGGTGGCCACGGTGGGCTCCACCTACGTACACACCGAGGCGGTCACCACGTTGTCGGTGGTGGCGTCGATCCCGGTGGGCCTGGTGGCCGTTGCGCTGCTGGTGATCAACAACCTGCGCGACATTCCCGGCGACACCGAGTCGGGCAAGCGCACGCTGGCCGTCCGGCTCGGCGACCGGGTCACCCGCTACGTCTACGTGAACCTGCTCTCGGGCCTGGCTGTTGGCGTGATCGTGACCGGGCTCGGGTTCCGACCTCTGGCGCTGCTCGGCCTCGTGGGCTGGGCCACGTCGCTGATCCCGATTCGTACGGTGCTGGCCGGGGCCAAGGGCCCAGACCTGATTCCGGTGCTGGGCGCGACCGGCCGTGTACAGCTGCTCACGGGGCTGCTGCTCGCCGTCGGCATTGCGCTCGGGGGCTGGGCCTAGTTCGTCTGGAGCCGCCCAGGGTGGGTTCCCCCGGGCCTAGCGGTTCACCACGGTCGAGACGGCTTCGAGGACCGGGGGCGGGCCGCTCACCACGAGCGTGTTGACCACCGACTCGTCCCACATCTCCAGGTCGTCGCGGATCTTGTCCACCGGGCCAACCAAGGCAACGTCTTCCACCATCGAGGTCGGCACGGCTGCGATCGCGGCCTTCTTGTCACCAGTCAGGTAGAGCTGCTGGATCTTCTCGCACTCGGCCTCGTATCCCATGCGGGTGAACACGTCGAGATGGAAGTTGGCCTCCTTGGCTCCCATGCCGCCGGCGTAGAGGGCCAGCATCGGGCGGATGGCGTCGGCCGCCTCTTCAACGTCGGGGTTGATGACCACGGGCACCACGGCGGCCACGTCGAAGTCGTTGGCCTTTCGGATCGCCCCCGGGCGGCCGAAGCCTTCGTTGAGTGCGCCCTGGTAGAACCCGTTGTCCTTTGGGGCGAAGAACAGCGGCAGCCAGCCGTCGGCGATCTCGGCGGTCATGGCCACGTTCTTCGGGCCTTCGGCTCCCAGGTAGATCGGGATGTCGTTGCGCAGCGGGTGCACGGTCGACTTCAGCGGCTTCCCGAGGCCCGCTCCTCCCGGATGGGGGAGCTGATAGTGCTGGCCGTCGTAGCTGACGGGCTCGTCACGGGCCAGGATCTTGCGAATGATTTCCACGTACTCCCGGGTGCGGGCCAGGGGCTTGGGGTAGGGCATGCCGTACCAGCCCTCCACCACCTGGGGGCCCGACGCCCCGAGGCCGAGCCGGAAGCGGCCCCCGGAGAGGTGGTCCATCGTCATGGCCGCCATCGCCATGGCGGCTGGCGTGCGAGCCGACAGCTGACAGATCGAGGTGCCGAGCCCGATCGACTCGGTGGCGGCGCCCCACCAGGCGAGGGGGGTGAGCGCGTCCGATCCGTAGGCCTCGGCGGTCCAGATGCAGTCGAACTCGAGGCGCTCGGCCATGGCGATCTGTTCGGCCGCGCCGACCGGTGGGCCCGACGACCAGTACCCGAGTCCAAGAGCGAGTCGCATGGGTGAGCTACCTCCACGGTGGGGCTGGGATGGGAACGGGGTGGGGACCGACAGCGGGCTGGTTCGGAGCCTGCCCGAGTGGGTCGGACGGGCTGGTTCGATGCCGTGGGACCGGTTTAGCAGCCCTACGATGACGGAACCCATCCAGGCTTCTGGAACCCGGCGCCGTCCGAGTTCTGTCTTCCAGTTCTGTTGCTGAGCCAAGGTTCGTTCCCCAGTTTCGATGCCCACCCACTACGACGTTCTCGCCGTCGCTCCTGACGACGCACACGACGACATCCGCCGGGCCTATCACCGGGCGGCTCGTCGGTGGCACCCTGACCGCTTCGTGGACTCCCCGCCGAGTGAGGCTCGGCAGGCCGAGAACCGGATGCGTCAGGTCAACGAAGCCTGGTCGGTGTTGGGCGACTCGGCGAAGCGCAAGGCCTACGACCTCGATTTGCGGGTGGGCGGCGACGGTCGGGGCCCGCAGACAACGAGCCTCGCCGACGACGACGGCGTGATCCGGATCGACCCCCGGCTGCTCGATCCCGACTTCCTGGCCCAACGGCGCCACGCCCACTCCGACGAGATCTCGAACCGGAGTGCACTCGTTCTGCGGGCCGCGCCGTTCGTGCTGATCGTGGGGATGCTGGCGGCGATCTTCGTGTTCACCGCCTATGCCCGTGACGGCGGGGGGGACATTGCCCCCACCACCACGGTGGCCGGGCCGAGCCTGGGCTCGGGCATCGAGGCCAACGACTGCGTGTCGGTGCTCACCGGCCCCTCGTTGTTGGAGCGCCCGTGTGGGCAGGGGGCCGACGGCATGGTGATCGGTGCCCGCCTCGCAGACGGGGTGTGCCCGATCGGCACCATCCGCGAGGTGTTCTTGACCAACGGCGCGATCGCCTGCCTTGGCCCCGCCTTCTGATCGCGGGTCCTTCTGACCGCGGTTTCCTTCTGACCGCGGGTCCTTCTGACCGCGGGTCCTTCTGACCGCGGGTCCTTCTGACCGCGGGTCCTTCTGACCGCGGTTTCCTTCTGACCGCGGGTCCTTCTGATCACGGGTCGCCTACCTGCTGATCGCAAGACGTTGAGCTTCCGCCGACCGACTAACGTCGGCGGCCATGGACTTCCGTGAGCACCGCGTTGTCGACCTCGCCTCCCAGGTGCGGAGTGGGGAGCGGTCCGCCCGTGAACTGACCGAGGCGGCGCTCTCGCGCATCGAGACCTACGAACCGGACCTGAACGCCTTCGTGGCCACCGACGGCGATCGAGCCATGGCCGACGCCGCCGAGGTCGACGAGCGCCTGGCCACGGGCGAGGCGGTGGGTCGCCTCGCCGGCATCCCTCTCGGGGTGAAGGACCTCGAAGACGCAGCTGGCTTCCCCACCCGGTACGGCTCGGCGCTGTCATCCGATCAGCCCGCCAGCGGCGACTCGGTACTCGTGGCTCGGCTCCGGGCCGCCGGATGCGTGATCGTGGGGAAGACGACCACGCCCGAGTACGGCCACAAGGGTGTGACCGAGAGCCCGCTGTCGGGCGTGACCCGCAACCCATGGGACCTCGCCCGCTCACCGGGGGGCTCCTCCGGAGGTACCGCTGCCGCCATCGCGGCCGGCGTGATTCCCCTCGGCACTGGCTCCGATGGTGGTGGGTCGATCCGGATCCCGTCGGCCCTCTGTGGGCTGTCGGGCATCAAGACCACCCAGGGTCGGGTGCCCAACGGTGGGCCGACCGCCCCCGGCTCGGGCCTGCTGTCGGTGAAGGGGCCCATGGCCGCCCGGATCGCCGACGTGGTGTACGCCCTCGATCTGTGCGTTGGCCCTGACCCAACCGACCCGTTCAGCCTTCCCCGTCAGGGCGCCCCCTGGTACGACGCCATGGCCGCCAGCCGGCTGCCCGCCGTGGCTGGATGGTCGCCCACGATGGGGTTCGCCACCGTGGACGACGAGATCGCCAGGATCTGCGCCGCTGCCATCGACACTCTCGCCGACGCTGGCGTGGGCATCGAGACGATCGACGAAGTCTGGCCGAACGATCCCGTCATGCCGTGGATCACGATGTGGACCACGTCCCGCGCTCGCACCCAGGGCGACCTGCTCGGCACAGCAGACTACGAGCGCATCGACCCGTCGCTGCGGCAGCAGATCGAGTGGGGCATGGGTGTGACCGGCAAGGACTTGGCGCACGCCATCGACGAGATCCACTTCATGAACCTCCAGCTCGAGACCGCCTTCGAACGGGCACCGCTGCTGATCACGCCGGCATGCGCCGGTCAGACGCCGGCGATCGGCCACGACGGCACCATCAACGGCGCCGAGGTGCCCGGCTGGGTTGGCTTCACCTACGGCTTCAACATGACCCGGAATCCCGCCGGGGTGGTGACCGTGGGCTTCACCGCTGATGGCATGCCGGTGTCGCTTCAGGTGGTGGGCCGTCAGCGTGACGACATGGCCGTGGCCCAGACGATCGCCGCCATGGAAGAGGTGTTCGGCACCGACCACCGCGCTCCGGTCGGATCCTGATCGAGCCCCCTCGTTGCGGCGTGGCCCAACCGATGGGTCGATTCGTCGAGCGATCGTCAGCGTGTTGAACGCCGCTGCAGCCCATCGAGGATCAGATCGAGCACGAGCTCGAAGCTCGGCGCGGTGTCGCCGTCCACGTGTTGTTGAACGTGGGCGATCATGAACGGGTGCTCGGTGGGGGACAGGCCATCGAGAAAGGCGGCGATCGTCGCCGCGGGGTCGTCGTCGCCCATCGTCATGTCGAGCTCCTGGAGCGTGTAGCCGAACACGTGGTTCGGGATCGCATGGAACCCATGGTGGGCCATCTCGGGTGACAGGTTGCTGTCGTGGAGGAGCTCCAGGAGCCGCTCCATGAAGGCAATGCGGATCGGCCCCGGCAGGTGCTGTTGCCACAGGCTGGCCGCCCACTGGTGCTCCACGAGCATCGCCCGGGTGGCCACGGCGATGGCCCGCACGGCGTCGAGGGGAGCGGCATCGGCCGGGGGCGGCGCGATCTCGGCGGTGACGGCATCGACCATCGCGGAGAGCAGCTCGTTCTTGTTGGCCACGTGGTTGTACAGCGACATCACTTCGAAGCCCAGGCTGCGGGCCAGCTTCCGCATGCTGAGCTGGCCCACGCCGTCGACGTCGGCCAGGGCGATTGCGGCGGCCACGATGGCTTCGCGCGTGAGCGGCTGACGAGCGGATTCGGGGGTGTTCGTTGCCGTCACGCAGGGGGCTCCTGGGGTCGAGGTGATGGAAATCGGCTGGGGCGTCTGTCACAACACGTTGACGACGTACGGTGTACGTACTACAACGTACACCGTACGCAGAACAACGTACATCGTACGTGGAACCGAGGGAGTATCGCTCATGCCCGCAGACTCGATCAACGACACACCAACCGATCGGGCACCCGACCAGGCCGCACCGCACGAACAGGGCCGCCCAACCGTGCGACCCGTGCCCGAGACGATGACCGCTGTGACTGCTCGCGGCTACGGCCAGCCAGACCTGCTGGCCGTCGAGACCGATGTACTGGTGCCCAGCCCCGGGCCGGGCGAGATGCTGATCGAGGTGCATGCCTCGTCGCTCAATGCACTCGATTGGCACTTTCTCACCGGCACGCCGTACTTCCTGCGGCTGATGGCCGGCCTGCGGACCCCGAAGCGGCTGACCCCCGGCGCGGATGTGGCGGGCCTGGTGGCAGCCGTTGGCGAGGGCGTGACCGAGTTCGCCGTTGGTGACGCCGTGTTCGGCGAATGCGAGGGCGGCGGTTGCGGTGAGTACCTGCTCGTGACGCCCGCTCAGGTGGTGGCGATCCCCGATGGGGTGAGCTTCGAAGACGCTGCTGCCACGCCGGTTGCCGGACTCACCGCTGTGCAGGGGCTCCGCACCCACGCCGGCGTACAGCCCGCCGACCACGTGCTGGTCAACGGCGCTGCGGGCGGCGTGGGCACGTTCGCCGTGCAGATCGCCAAGGCGCTCGGCGCAACGGTGACCGCCGTGTGCAGCACCACCAAGGTGGACATGGTGCGCGGCCTCGGCGCCGACGAGGTGGTGGACTACAAGACCGAGGATGTGGTTCCGGGCGGCCCCCGGTTCGACGTGATGCTCGACAACGTAGGCAACCACCCGCCCCGGGACGTGAAGTCGATGCTGCGACCGGGCGCCCGCTACGTGGCCGTGAGCGGCCCCAAGGACAACAAGTGGCTCGATCCCATGCCGCGGATCATCGGCATGGCCCTTGCCCTGTGGCGAGCCGACGCCAGCTTCCATCAGTTCACGGCGTCGCCAAAGACCGAGGACCTGACCTACCTGGCTGAGGCCCTTGCCGATGGCCGCATCGTGCCGGCCATCGACCGGGTGGTTGGGCTCGACGGTGTGGTCGACGGCATGGTCGAGATCGGATCCGGGCACGCCCGGAGCAAGATCGTGGTGGTGCCTCACTCTCGCTGACACCTCCCCGGGCCGTCCCGACTCGCCGGCGGATCGGCGCCGCAATGCGGCTGATCAGCTGACCGCAGCGGCGGATCGGCTCCGCATGGCTGGGGCCCGGCCACGTGCCGCAGGCCGTCGGGCCGTCGGATGTCGATTGTTCGATCCGGGTGGAGGCGTAGGTGCCATTTGCCGTCGTGGACTCGGTGGTGGTGTTGGCTGCAGAGGGGGAGCAGGTTGTTGAGGTTGGTTGGTCCGCCAGTGGCCCAGGGTTGGACGTGGTGGA
>JBCCFL010000009.1:0-127646 GCA_039029735.1 Actinomycetota bacterium
CCGCCGCCATTGCGTTGTCGCGCTGGGTGTCGCTCAGGAACCCGACGTCGACCACCCGGCCCCGCAAGCTGGGCGGCACGTCCACGTCACCGGCGCCCGAGGTCACGAGCACCACGTTGTCGGGGTGGCCGGGCGCCACCTGCTCGAAGGCAGCGAGGAGGTCGAGCCACCCCTTGCCCCACTCGCGGCGGCCGGCGTAGTAGAGGAACGGCCGGTCGATGCCGAACTCGGTCACGAAGCGCTTCGGATCGTGCCGATCGTGGATCCCGATCCCGGCGCCAACCACCTCGTGACGAGCCGGCAGGCGGCGCAGCGAGCGGGCGAGGTCGGCCTCGGGCTCGGTGAGGAACCACAGCCCCCGCGACCGTTCGAGTACCGGGGCGAAGATCTCCAGCCGAGCCATCGGCTCGTCGTGCAGGCACGGCATGACGATCGATCGGGAGGGATCGATCTGCGACACGGCGTAGGTGGTCCAGAACAGGTATGGCGCGAACACCAACGCCCGGTAGGTGTGGGCGTTGTCGAGCACGTGGTGCCAGAGGTCAGGCACTCGAAGGCTGTCGTTCACCCAGCGTTGCTGATCGGCGAGCGACACGGCCTCGCCCCGGAGGATCCGATCGCCGAGGTGGGCGCGATCACGGCCGGGAGTGTCGGTCACACACCGGAAGCGCCGCACCAGGAGTTCGCCGTCGTGGCTCACACCCGGCTCATGGGCGTTGGCCCAGGTCTCGTGGTCGCGTGCGCACGTGGTGAGGATCTCGACGGGATGACCACGCTCGGCCAGGCCATGGGCGGCCTCGGCCATCACGGCCTCGGCGCCGCCGACCACGTCGCGCCCGTGTCTCGGGGTGACGAAGCCGAGCGTGAGGGGGGCGCTCACGCCCGAACGCCCCGCGCCGCCGCCTCGTTGTCGACGTACCACTGGTACGAGCTGCGGATCCCCTCGGGGAGATCGATGCCGTGCTTCCAGCCCATCGCGTGGAGCCGAGACACGTCGAGCACCTTGCGGGGGATCCCGTCGGGCTTCGACGGGTCGAACCGGAGGAGCGCGCCCGGGTGCACGATGTCGCGCACCATCCCGGCCAACTCGGCGATCGTCACGTCCACGCCGGTGCCGACGTTGATCGGCCCGGGCTCGTCGTAGGCGCCCATCAGGAACACGCAGGCGTCGGCCAGGTCATCGACGTGCAGGAACTCGCGACGGGGGGAACCGGTGCCCCAGATCTCCACCTCGTTGCCGCCCGATCGGCGAGCCTCGTGGAACTTGCGCATCAACGCCGGCAGCACGTGCGATGAGCGGAGGTCGAAGTTGTCGTTCGGCCCGTACAGGTTCGTGGGCATGGCCGAGATGAAGTTGCAGCCGTACTGCTCTCGGTAGAACTGGCACAACCGCACGCCGGCGATCTTGGCCAGCGAGTATCCCTCGTTCGTCGGCTCCAGGGGCCCGGTGAGCAGAGCCTGCTCGCTGATCGGCTGGGTGGTGGTGCGGGGATAGATGCACGAGCTTCCCAGGTACAACAGCTTCTCGACCCCGGTTTGGCGGCTGGCCTCCACCACGTTGGCGTGGATCATCATGTTGTCGTAGAGGAATTCGGCCTGACGGGTGGAGTTGGCGAGCACGCCACCCACCGTGCCCGCCGCCAGGTACACCTGAGCGGGGCGGTGACGATCGAACCAACGGCGCACGGCCGCCTGATCTCGGAGGTCCACGTCGGCCCGGTCGACGGTCACCAGGTTGCGATGGCCGAGTTCGACGAGTCGGCGGACGAGGGCGGATCCGACCAGGCCTCGGTGTCCGGCGACGAACACCGGAACCTCGGGGTCGACAACAACACGGTCACGTGCGGCGGCGGGAAACACACATCGAACGCTACGGGCTGGGCGCGGCGGGCAGACCTCGCCCGGCAACGCTGCCCAGGGTGCATCGACCCCGCCTCGACGACCGGTATACTTTCCCCCGGTTCACTGTCGATCGTTGGACAGCGAAAGCTGTTCGTCGTGAGATCGTGAGGGCGCGGTTTTCGAGGAGTCTGCTTCGTGGCGCCTTCACTGCATCCCAACCGACGTCGACATTTGCTTCGCAATGTGTTCGGCGCGCTCGGACGGCAGACGAAGGTCGTGAGTCTCGACCTGTTCGGCACCGCGCTGCGCCAGCCGCTGCTGGAACCCGACGACATCCACCTGCTCGTTGGCTCCACGCTCGAACGGTGCGACGGCGGCCAGCGCCACGGCTACCCCGAGCTGCGCCAGGCTGCGGAGCAGGCGGCTCGCGACGCTGATGCCGGGCGCGACGAGATCGGCCTGGCCCAGGTGGCCGACCAGCTCACCACCCTGCTGGGCGCCGCTGGCCCAGGAGACCTGGCCGATGCTGGCGACGCCCGAGCGCTCGCCCGCCGGGCCATCTCCCACGAACTGCAACTCCATCACGCGCTCAGCCGCGCCCATCCCGACGCCACGTTCATCGCAGACCTGGCCCGTGAGCGCGGCTTCCAGGTGGCCTACGTTGCCGACACCCCACTGCCTCACGACTGGGTGCTGCGGATGCTCGCCCAGGCCGACCTGTGGCCCGACCATCTGCTCGTCTCGTCTCAGGAGGGGGTACGCAAGCACGTCGGCCTGTTCGAGCGCCTGTCCGAGGTGACGGGGTTCGACCCCTCCGCCATCGTGCATCTCGGCCCTCACGACAGCCTCGACGTGAGCGAGCCGATGGCGCTCGGGTATCAGGCGATCCGACACCCCCACCCGATCGAGCAGACCAACCTCGGATCGCTCTACTGCAGCCGGACTCGGACCGAGGCCCACAACTCGCGCACCGCAGCCGACTCGATGCTCCTCAGCCTCGTACAGGATCGGCTCGGGCCACACCCGGAGTATCCCCGCACCCTGACCGATCTCGGCTACGGCGCCGCCGGGCCGTTCGTGGTCGGCCTCGCCGCCTGGATCGCCAGACTCATCGACGATCTGCATCCCCAGCTCACGATGATCGACGGGCCGCTGGCGCCGTCGATGCGTATGGCACTCGGAGTGATTCGCCCCGACCTGCCCGACGTCGCCACGACCGACCCCGGCAACGATCTGGCCGGCGACCTGCTCCGAATCAGCGCCTACGAAGACCGGCGAGTTCTGGCCATCGGCACCGACCTCCATCGCGCCTGGCCCCGGGAGCTGCGCCATGCGGCCGCCGCCCGGTCGCTCGGGGTCGACATCGTGCCGGCCTACCTGGCCGCACCCCAGCCGAGGACCGACTCCCCCGACGTGCACTACTGGTGCGATCGGCCCTGGCAGCGCCGGCAGCTCCAGGCATTGAGCGGCAATCAGCGCAGCCTGTTGGCCACGCTGTGCCACGCCGAACCTGTCGAACAGCGGTCGCCGTCAGGCCGGCTTGCCCGCACCGGCTCGGCCCGATCCGACGTGGCCGCCGGCCTCGTCGACTACGCGGAGGACGCCTGCACCTGGCTGCGGCTCGACTTCCGCCACGCCACATCGCTGCTGGCCGAGCCCATGGTGCGCCTGCTGTCGGAGCCGACAGCAGAGGAAACCGTGCTCCTCGCCCAGCTGGCTCGCGACTAGCCCAGCTCACCGGCCACCAGCGCAGCGGTGGCATCGAGATCGTCGTAGGAGCGCAGGTGATCGGCCAAGCGGGTGGCGAGCGCATCGGTTGGGGCCGAGCCGTACACCATCACGTGGAGGTCGACCGCCCGGTCGCGGCGTGACTCCTCCGACTGCTGGAACCCGGCCGCCACGTCGGTGCGGCGAGCCCGTCCTGAGTCGAGCAGGTTGCGCCAATAGCGAAGCCCATCCCCATCCGGGGAGCGCCCCAACAGATCGCGGTACAGCGCGTTGACGTAGCCGTCGGTGGTGCCACCGGCCGCCGCGTAGTACTCGGGCGAGGAGAAGAAGAGCACACCCACTGTGGTGAGCCCCAGACCGTTCTCCATTGCGTCCAACCAGTAGGCGCGCCCGGCGCCGTCGGCGCCACGTCCCAGAGCACGCTGGTACACGCCGTCGAGGAGCTGACCGGCGAATGGCTCGTCTCGCACCAGACGATCCACCATCGCCCGCCGATCACCACGGTCGACATCGGCGAACCAGGTGTCGAGCTCGGCGTCCGACGCCGGACGGCCCGCCAACAGCTCGAAGCTCTGATCGATGAAGCTGCCGGCGGCCGTTGACCGCCGCGGTGACGCAATGGTGAACCAGTCCGACTTGAGCCCCAGCAATGAGCGGATCACGTTGGCGTCCACGCGGATCGTTCCGGCCGCGAACACCAGCTCGACCTCGACGGCCCGCCCGCCGTCGGCTCCGTGCCCGTTGCGCTCCACCACCGAGGCGTCGCGCAACTCGCCCAACCGGTAGCGGTTCTCGAGCCGCGAGGCGTCGACAGTGACCTGCCACGTGTGGTTCGGATTGGCGTCGATTGCGTCACCGGCGTCGGGAACGGCGGTGAACGAACCGCCCACAGTGTGACCCCCCGTCGACGACGAGAACTCCGTGCGGGCAACCCGGCCGGCCGAGTCGAGCCGAACGAGGCCGGCCGTGGCGGCAATGGCGGCGTCGGTGCGGGCGTGGGTGGCGCTGCGAAGGCTGCCGCCGCGTTCGGTGAAGCGGCCGTCGTACACCTGGCAACGGATGGTGTCGCAGGTATCGGCGTATGGCTGCTGGCGGGTGTCGCCGGCCAGCGCATAGGACCGGGCGGCCACGGCCTGGGCCTCCAGCGCTGCGGCCGGCCACGAGGCCGGCATCTCGTTCGGCACCACGCCGCGGATGTACTCCTCGATCGACACCACGTTCACCGTGCGTGGTGCGCCGTCGTCGACGACGGCCTGGATGTCGCCGTCATACCAGGCGGAGTAGGTCAGACCGCAGGCGGAGAGCAGCCCGGATCGACCGGTTGCGGTCGTGTGGCGTCTGATCGTCACGGTGCCGGCGGCGATCGTGGCCACGCCGGTCCACGGGCCATCGCAGGACGAGGCCGACTCGATCACGTAGCCGCTGCCCACCCAGGTGAGGCGCACGGCGCCGGTCACAGACACCGCTGGAGCTCCGTTGGCGCCCAACACGTGGATGGCGCCGTCCTCGAGCCCGACGGTGGTGGGGCGCCCTCGCATGAATCGCAGCTCGACGCGCACCTGGTCGGGGTCGACGGCGGCGTTGGCGGGCGCGGGGCCGGCCCTGGTGCCTCCGTAGTAGTGGTCGAGGATCTGGGCCGAACTCCACCCGTGGTCGCGGGCGTACCCGTAGGCCCCGTACTGGCCCATGCCCCGGCCGTGACCCCAACCACGCCCGGTGATCAACAGCTCGCCGGCTTGTTGGGCCTCGGCGCCGGGCGGGCTGAGAACCACCACGCTCACACAGAGCGAGGCCACGGCGAGGGTGGCCACGACGGAGGCGGCGAGCCTACGGATCACGTGGCGGGGATGATGACGATTGCGCACGGGGGAACCTCATCGCTGGGTCATGCGGAAGAACTCATCTGAGGCCGCGAGCTCGGCGGCGAGTTCTCCATCGTCAATTCGGCCCAGTCGCTGAACCCAATAGTCCAGTCCGCTCGGCCCAGGGGTGCGCCCGAGCAGTTCGGTGTACAACTCGCGAACGCGACGCTGGCGAGACTCGACTGAGGCGTAGAAGCCACTCACCACCTGGTCAGGGGGGACACCGGCCCGAAGCTGGGCGATCCAGAATGCCCGCCCCTGGGCGTCGGCCTCGCGGCCGAGAAGTTCCCGATACAACGAGTCGACGAAGCCAGCGCGCCCGCCGTTGCGAACCACGTTCTCAGGGGAACCGTAGAACTGGGTGGCAATGGCATCGAGGCGCACCCCCTGCTGGTTCTGTTGGAGCCAGTACGCGGCACCGGGCCCGTCGGCCGGGCGACCGAGTACGTCCTGGTAGAGCACATCGATACGGGATCCAGCCCATTGGGGTGAGCGGGCGAGATCGAGAGCGACCAGCTTGCGCCCACCCCGATACGTGAGCCAGCCGTTCCAGTAGTCCACCTCGTCCGCCGACGGTTCGCGCCCGAGGAAGCTCCCGGCCACGCCCGTCACGTAGCGAGCGTCGGCCGACCGGGCGAACGCCACGGTGCGGGTTTGGTTCACCACCGCCACATCCACGGCGGACGTACGGGTGGCAGTGGTGAGCGGGAGCACCAGCCGCTGCCCACCGAAGGGCCAGAGCTGCCCGTCGTCGGTCATCACCCAGCCGCCACGCCCCACTGGGCCGGCTTCGATCGCCACGGGGCGGCGGTCAGAAGCCCATCGTGTCGGTGCGTCGATCGTCACCGCCGGGGCGCCGCCGAAGGGGTGGATCGTGCCGCGGGCGTCGAGCACCCAGCCACTCACCCCGTCGGGCCGAAGGGCCACGTCGAGCGGTCGGTTCGAGCCCGAGGCCCGCCGACCGGGGGCGTCGCCGACGGCCCGCAGCCGGCCGCTGGCGTCGAGTAGGTAGCCGTTGCCATTGCCGTCGATGGCTGCGGCCACCACGGTGCTGGCCACACCAACGGCCTGCACCGGCCGGCTCGGGGCGCCGGCGATGCCAATCACCTGTGCCTCGGCGGTGACCACCCAGGCGCCGACACCAGCGCCAGCGAGGGCCAGATCGACCGGGCGGCCCAAACCGGCCGCCGGCAGCCCGATGGCCGGGGCGCCACCGAACGGCGACAGGAACCCGTCGGGGAACAACGTGTAGCCCGCCACGGTGCCGCCAGGCTGGCGGCGGGCGGCCACGGCCAACGGTTCGGTCTGGTTGGCGGTGCTGGGCTGGCGACCCGACCGGCCGAAGCCTGTGGTGACGGCAGAGCCGGCGGCCGACACGGCCGCTCGAGCGTCGACGGTGACGAAGCCCGGACCGTGGTCGAAGGGGGTCCAGTCGTCGAACCGGTGCGACACGTTCAGAAGGCCTTCGGAGACGAGCCGCGACCCCATGGCTCGCACGTCATCGATGGCGAGGCTGCCGGGGCACGAGGTGACGCCGACATCGCGGTGACCGGCAACCGTCGGGATCAGGTGCCATTGACCGGACTGCAGCCGGTGCACGCCCGACGACGATCGGTTCTTCACCCAGGTGGAGCCCTCCGGGTCCACACCGTGGCGCCCGAGCTTCCACCGAGCCAAGGCGGCGATTGCGTTCTCACTCGCCGTGCCAGGTTCGACCGCGGCCGGTCGAGCGCCCTGCTGGTGCTGACCCAGGAGCGCGATGCCGAAGGTGCCGGTGTTGAAGCCCTTGGCATGACCGCCGATCACGGCGCGATCCGCGCCCCCGGCGCGTCCTTCCCAGATGGTGCCGAAGCGGTCGACGAGGAAGTTGTAGCCAACGTCGCACCAGCCGTTGATGTCGACGTGGGAGAACTGGATTGCCCGCAGGAGGTCGGGCACCTGGTCTTGGCGGTAGGTGTTCGACGTGACCGTGTGGTGGACGATCGCCGCCTGGATGCGGTCGCTGTACCAAGGGCCGCCGGCGCACCCGCTGTTGGAGCTCCACCCGCGATCGGTCCAGGCCGAACGGGGCTGGATGGCCGGCTGGCCGAGGTTGGCGGTGGACACCATTGCCACCGAGGGCCCGGCCACCTGCTCGATGAGACCCTCGCCGGCCCCGGGCCCAGACTCGGCGCCAGCACCGCCGTCTCTGTCGGCGGAGCCGAGGAACACCACCTCGACCGGCAGCGGATCATCGAGCGGCACAGCCGTCGACGCGGCGAGTTCGAGCCGCTCGACATCCTCCACCAACAGCACACCGCGGGCCCGGACACGGTCGGTGAGATCCGGACCTTCGCCGATCGATTCGGGGTCCACCAAGATCCCGGGCTCGACCACGGCCGGCCGATCCGGACCGTCCTGGTCGTGGCCGGCAAGCACGGCCCAGTCCGAGCCCGTCGTGCGCACCTGCAGATCGGCCGTTCCTGCGGCTGCGATCACAGCGGTCACGGCACCGTCGGGCACCACGATGGCGCTCGGCCGGCGGGGCAACCCCGTGCTGCCATCGATGCCGGGGCCAACGTCGATGGTGACTGCCGCCTGATGGTTCTCGTCCAGGACAGGGACAACGGCGGGGGCATCGCGTCCCGATCGAACGACTGCGATAGCCAGCGCGAGGCTGGCGAGCACGATGACCGGTCGCAGAATCGAGAGGGCGGCGGACCCCGCGGTTCTTGCGATCGCGGAATGGTAGCCCTAGCGGTCGCTCAGCTGGGGCATGCACAGCCCGTCGAGTTCGACCACGTCGATGGCCTCACGATTGTCGTAGGTGACGCGATTGTCTGGGTCGATGTTGAGGCGGTACTCCCGGAAGCTCATCTCCAGGGCATCGAAGGCCAGGAGCCGGCCGCGGAGCGAGTCGCCAAGGCCGAGGATCAGTTTGATGGCCTCCAGCGCCTGGATCGAGCCAACAATGCCGGGCAGCACGCCGAGTACGCCGGCCTCGGCACAGCTCGGTGCGAGTTCAGCAGGGGGCGGCTCGGGCAGCAGGTCGCGATAGGTCGGCCCCTCCCGGGGATCGAACACCGTGACCTGACCTTCGAAGCGGAAGATCGAGCCGTGCACGACCGGGATGCCGAGCTTCACCGACGCATCGTTGAGTAGATAGCGGCTCGGGAAGTTGTCGGCGCCGTCGATCACGATGTCGTAGTCAGCCAGGATCGACATGATGTTGTCGGCACCGAGCCGGGCGTCGTGGGTGACCACGTTGATGTCGGGGTTCATCGCCACGAGCGTCTTCTTGGCCGAGTCGACCTTGCGCTCGCCCACCCGGTCGAGGTTGTGGAGGATCTGGCGTTGCAGGTTCGACTCGTCCACCACGTCCATGTCGACGATGCCGATCGTGCCAACGCCAGCAGCGGCGAGGTAGAGCGCCGCCGGTGAACCGAGCCCCCCGGCACCGAGCAGGAGCACCTTGGCGTCGAGCAGCTTCTGTTGACCCTCTTCGCCCACCTCGGGCAGGAGGAGATGCCGGCTGTACCGGTTTCGCTGTTCGGCGCTCAGCATGGTGGGTACGGCCCACTCTCGCCCTTCGTCCTTCCAGCGGTTGAAGCCACCGTCCATCGAGATCACGTCGCGATAGCCGAGCTCGGCGAGGGTCTTGGCGGCGAAGGCCGATCGCACCCCACCGGCGCACATCACCACGATCGGGGTGGCCTTGTCGGGCAGCCGGTTCTCGACCTGGGCCTCGAGGTTGCCTCGCACGATCCCGACCGACCCGGGGATGGCCCCCTGAGCCACCTCGTCTGGCTCGCGGACGTCGAGAATCACCGCACCCCCTGCCCGCGCCGTCTCGGCTCCAGCAGGGTCGGTCTCACGAATCTCGGCCTTGGTGGTAGCCAGCAGTTCTCGGAACGTCGTCATTGGATCACCTCGTGCGAGCCGGGCTCAGCCGACGGAGACACCGTCGAACCCACTAAAGCCTATCAACTAGGTCAACAATAGAATCCAACCGCGCGCTGCGACAGATCATTCCGGATCGACGATGGAGGGCAGCACATCGCTGATCGAGCCGCCGACCACCACGGATGCGAGCTCGTCCATCTCAGTGGGGCCACCGTTCACGATCACCACCTCGGCGCCGCGTCTGCGGGCGATCGGCACCACGTTGGCGATTGGATACACGGCCAGGGTCGTGCCGACGGTGAGCACCAGATCGCAGGTCTCGGCGGCCTCCTGGGCCCGTTGCAGATCGGCGGCCACGAGGCTCTGCCCGAAGCTGATCGTGGCCGACTTGAGGATGCCGCCACAGAGCGGACAGGGCGGATCCTCCTCCCCCTGACGCACCCGATCGAGCGCAATGCGCATCGGCGCGTCGTAGTGACACGACATGCAGACCACCCGACGGGCCGTGCCGTGGATCTCGACGATCTTGTCGGGGTCGGTGCCAGCCTCACCGTGCAGCCCGTCCACGTTCTGGGTGATCAGCAGGTGCAACTTGCGGCGCCGTTCGAGCGAGAGCAGGGCGTAGTGGCCAGGGTTGGGCTCTGCTGCCCACATCGGGCTGTCGAGGCGGTTGCGCCAGGCCGTGCGACGCACCTCGGCGTCCGCCATGTAGTTCTGCAGGGTGGCCGACTTCTCCGCCGCCGGGTTCTTCGTCCAGACCCCCTGCGGGCCGCGGAAGTCGGGAATGCGGGAGTCGGTCGAGATGCCGGCGCCGGTCAGCACGAGGATGCGCTCCGCGCCATCGATCAACTCGGCTGCGGCGGCGATCGCCTCCGCCCGCTCAGCCAGGGTGCCGTTCACCCGGCTGATGGCGTGGTCGGGGTCGTCGGGCTGCGCACTCACGTTCACGCCCCGACCGTAGTCGGCCGACCTCCGAACTCGCCCCTCGACCAGCTCGCGGGCCGCCCCTTGACACGGTGCCCATGATTCTTTTGAATACGTTCAATTACAGTTGAATCCCTTCCCCCAGATCTGAACGTCCTGTTCTGGAGAATCACTCATGGCAACCGATGGCCCAACCACCCTCAGCTTCCCCGAACCCAGCCTGTCCGTACGGGCCCTGACCGACCCGGTGCTCGACGTACTCGGCCACGACCCCCGCTCCCCCTACGTCGAGCAGTACTGGTTGTCGATCCTCGGGCCGTCGTCCACGTTGCTGCTGCGACGGCTCGCCGCTCGACTCGAAACGGAGCCGGACGGATTCGATCTCGACCCGGCCGAATGGGCAATGGAGCTGGGAGTCGGGGCCCGAGGCGGCAAACACAGCCCGTTCTGGCGCTCGATCGACCGCGCCTGTCGCTTTGGCATGGCGCGGCGCAATGGGCCAACGCTGATGGTGAGGCGACGGCTGCCACCGCTCACGGTGCGTCAGGTGGAGCGCCTGCCCGACCACCTGCGGCGAGCCCACGAGGCGTGGAGTGCAGAAGAACTCAGCCGCCCTCGGCGCCACACCATCAGCCAGTGGCCCGACGATCGGCCGGCGGCCTGACCTCCGAGCCGAGCCCGGTCAGTAGGCGCCGCGGCTCTTGAGTACGGCCGGGATCGTGCGCACCAGGATCGAAAGGTCGACGATGAGCGACCAGTTGTCAACGTAGTAGAGGTCGAGCCGGGTGTACTCGGCGAAGGTGGTGGAGCTCCGACCGGACACCTGCCACATGCCGGTGATGCCCGGCTTGACCCGGAGACGGGCGTACAGATCGTCGCTCCACTCCGACATCTCCGATCGCAGCGCTGGCCGAGGGCCAACCAGGCTCATCTCGTTCCGCACCACGTTCCAGAGCTGCGGCAGCTCGTCGAGCGAGGTCTTGCGCAGGAACGAGCCAACGCGGGTCACTCGTGGATCGTGCTTCATCTTGAACAGCGGGCCGGTGTCCTCGGCGTCGGTCGACAGTTCCGACTGCATCGCCTCGGCGCCAACCACCATCGTGCGGAACTTCAGCACCTCGAACGGCTCACCGTCGTGGCCCACCCGCTCCTGGCGGAACAGGACGGGTCCTGGCGACGACATGCGAACCGCGAGGGCCAC
The DNA here is from genome assembly GCA_039029735.1 of Actinomycetota bacterium. Taxonomy (GTDB): domain Bacteria; phylum Actinomycetota; class Acidimicrobiia; order Acidimicrobiales; family SZUA-35; genus CADEDH01. The sequence continues at coordinate 11,440 of JBCCFL010000009.1, forward strand.
GGCAACGAACACCGGCGCCAGCATCATCGATGCAGTTGCGGCGAGGCTCAGATCGAACACACGCTTCGCCGAGGCCCGCCACCCGTGTCGGCGACGCGGCTCGATGTACACCACGGGGAACGGGCCGAGGGGCCGAACGGTAAGGCGGTCGAATGAGATGTCGGCCAAGGTCGAACTCAGCTCCACGTGGAGACCGGCTTCCACGAGATCGCGGATCAGCCGGTTGGACGAGCCCATGTCGATCGCGGTCGCCGCCACTACCACGCCGTGCGCCTGGTGTCGACGAGCGGCCGCGAGCACGAGCGATGTGAGTTCCCGGGGGCTGTGGGCGCTGATCGGATCGACCGTCTCCACCACGTCGTAGCCGAGCGCCGGCTGCTCGCCGAACACCTCAGCGAAGCGATTGCCCTCCGAGTTGGCCCCGACGAGCACCACCTTGCGCGCCAGACGCCGCTCACTGCGCCGCCGGACGAACCAGGCCCGGGCGATCTCCCGCTCCCCCACGATCAGCACCACGGCGTAGGCCGTGGCGAGGAAGAGCCATTGCCGTTCGAGCGAAAGTCCGAACACGAAGGCCACGAGCACGAGGGCCGCCGCCGCCCGCACCACGGCGTTGCCGATGCGGCGGATCTCGTCGCTGCGGCGGGTGATGAAACGTGACTGGTAGAGGCGGGCGGTGGCGAGGAAGATGAGCGTGCCGACGACGAGCGCCGGCAGGGCCCACAAGCCCCACACGGCCGGCCGTTCGATCAGCGTGGCCAGGCCGACAGCAGCCACCACCGCCGCGAGGTCGGCCCCGACCATCACGGCCCGCAGAATGTGGCCGCTGACCACGATGTGGGCCATGCGCTCTACACCACTCGCAGGCCGGTCTGAGGAGCGGCGATCAGGTGGCGCGTCGATCTCGCCGCCATCGGTGGCGGGGGTCGAGATGGTGCGCTCGTTCTCCGAAGGAGAGCTGATCTTGGTGACGCCCACGGTCAACTACCTCACAGGGTCGAAGCCTCCTGCGATGTGGAGATCGTCTGGAGGCGCCTTCCGTGGATCGGGTCGGCGTCGTGGGATCTTGAGAGGGCCGCTCAGCCCAATTGTTGCGCCCGGTGACTACTCGTCGTCCCAGTTGCGGCACATGTCGACCAGCAGCCGCACACCGAACCCTGTCGCGCCCTTGGGGGTGATGCCCCGATCGGCGTCGGTTATCGCCGACAGGCCGAGGTCGATGTGAGCCCACGGCACCGAACCGACGAACTCCTTGAGGAACAGGCCAGCGACCAGTGCTCCGCCGTAGGGCCCGGCACCGATGTTCTTGATGTCGGCCACAGTCGAGTCCAGCTGCGGGCGGTACTCCTCGGGAAGAGGGAGGCGCCAGATCTTCTCGGCCGTTCGTCCGGACGAGGCCATCAGCCGGTCGGCTGCGTCGTCATCGGTGGCCATGAGGGCCGCAATGTTGGCACCGAGGGCAGCGGAAGCCGAACCGGTGAGCGTTGCGATGTCGACGATCACATCGGGCTTGGTCTCGACGGCCAGCGACAGGGCGTCCGCCAGCACGAGGCGGCCCTCGGCGTCGGTGTTCAACACCTCCACCGTCTTGCCGTTCCGGGCCGTGAACACGTCGCCCGGACGGGTGGCGTCGCCTCCGGTCATGTTGTCGGTAAGGGGGATGAAGCCCTCCACGGCCACGGGAGCGCCGACGGCAGGCAGTGCGCTCATGGCGGCCAGCACGGCGCCACCACCAGACATGTCGATCTTCATCTGCATCATGCCCGCCGCGGTCTTCAGCGAGAGGCCGCCGGAGTCGAACGTGATGCCCTTGCCAACGAGGGCAATGGTGGCCTTGGGCTTGGCCTTGGGCGTGTAGCTGAGGCGGAGGAACCGCGCCGGGTGCACCGATCCCTGGTTCACCGCGATGAGCCCGCCCAGCTTCTCGCGCGCGATCTTCTTCTCGTCCCACACGGTGACCTTGAGCCCGACAGCGGTGCCGACGAGCTTGGCCTTGGCGGCGAACGCCTCCGGTGTGAGCGAGCCGCCGGGCTCGTTGCTCAGATCACGAGCCAGCACCACGGCATCAGCGATCGCCGTGGCCGACGTGACGGCCGCCTTCACGCCCCGGCCCTTGGCCACCACGGTCACCCGCTCCAGGGTGGGCTTGGCCGCCGACTTCGACTTGTACTGGCTGAACCGGTAGGTGGCGAGGCGGGCCCCTTCCACCACGGCCTGGATTGCGTCGTCGCGCTGCTCCTCACCGAGCTGCTCCACGAGGGTGGTGGCAATGCGGGCGTGCTTGGCCACGGCTCGCACGTAGGCGGCGGCTGCGGTGCGGAGCACGTTGGGGCTCACGTCGGCCCGAGGGCCGATTCCGAGCAGCACGTCGACCACGTCGGACGCCTTCTGGCGGGGCACCACCAGGGTTTGACCGGCCTTGCCCTCGAAGCCCTGAACCGACGCCACCCACCCGAGGGCTTCGGGGAGCGAGTCGAGTTCGTCGGAGGCGACGGGAACATCGACTGCGGTTGCGTTGCGAGGGACCGAACTGGCGGCACTGACCGTAGGCATGGGGGACATGCTACGGCACCTGGCAGCCCGCGTTGCGGGTCGGCGGGTGACGGGGATTCAACTCGCAGTCGGAAGGTGCTGCACGAGCGTGGCCACCGGCGCGAACAGGTCGCCGCGCCCCTCGACACGGGCCAGCACCTCGTCGGAGGTGAACGCCAGTGGGGCCCCGGCGGCCCCCGCTGCCACCTCGTCCCAGTCGACGGGCGTCGACACCGTCGGCCGCTCCCGCGCCCGTAGCGAATACACGGCCACCGTGGTCTTGTGGCGGGAGTTCTGCGACCAGTCGATGAAGACCTTGCCGGGGCGCAACGCCTTGGCCATCTCAACGAGCACCTTGTCTGGCTGCTGCTTGGCCATGAGCTGACCGACGGCGAGTGCGAAGCTCGACGCATGGTCGTGGGTGTGCGGCGCGTTCAGCGGCACGTACACCTGCAGCCCCTTCGAGCCCGACGTCTTGGCGAACGCCTCCAGCTGGACCGAGGCGAGCACGTCGCGGAGTTCGAGGGCCACCCGACAGCACTCGGTCATCCCCGCCGGAGGTCCGGGGTCGAGGTCGAACACCATGATCGTGGGTGATTCCAGATCGGCGGAGCGGGCCATCGGAGCATGGAGCTCGAGCGAGGCCATGTTGGCCGTCCACACCAGCGAGGCAGGTTCCTCGATACAGCAGTAGTGGATCTCCCCGCCGCGGTCACCCGGCCCGAGCGCAACGCCAAGCCACCCGGGCCGATGCGACGGGCATCGCTTGTTGAAGAACGACTGGCCGTCCACCCCGTCGGGCCAGCGGCGCATCGTCATGCAGCGGCCCGACACGTGGGCCAACATCACCGGCGCGATGCGGGCGTAGTACTCGATCACCTCACCCTTGGTGAATCCCACCGCCGGGTACATCACCTTGTCGAGGTTGGACAGGCTGAGGGTGCGCTCCCCGACCACCACCTCCACACGGTTCTCGTCCTTGGGGGCCATGGGAGGCTCGATTCCGACCCCGCCGATCAGGCGGAGGCGGCCTGGGGCTCGTCGGCGTCGCCCGCACCGTCGGCGTCGCTGGAGGACGCCCGTGCCGCCTTGGCCGCCTGCACGCTCGCCTCGAGAGCAGCCATCAGGTCCACAACGGCCTCGTCTTCGAGCACGGGGGCCTCGATGGTGGCCACCTCGCCAGCGGCCTTGGCTTCGAGCAGTTCGAGCACCTGGTCGCGGTAGGTGTCGCGATAGCGCTCGGGGTCGAAGTCGGTGGTGAGGGAGTCGACGAGCTGACCGGCCATGGCCAGCTCTGCCTCTGTCACATCGATGTCGTCGAGTTCGTCGAAGCCGGGTACGTCGTCGGTGCCGACCACCTCGTCGGCGTACACCATGGTCGACATCGTGAGCACACCGTTCGTTGGTCGAATCGCAACCAGATACTGCTTGGTTCGCATCACGTAGGACGCAACGGCAACGCGGTTCGCCTCCTCCATCGCCCGAGCCAGCAGCACGTAGCTCTTGCGGGCGAGTTCGTCGGGCACCAGGTAGTAGGCGGCGTCGTAGAACACTGGATCGATCTCGGACTCGTCGACGAAGTCGCTGATGTCGATCATGCGGTTGGCCTTGGGCGCGAGGGCGGCCAACTCGTCGTCGGTCACCACGACGTAGGAGTCCTTGGCGATCTCGTAGCCCTTCACGATCTTGTCGTACGGGACCTCTTCGCCCTCACCGTTCACCCGCTTCTGCCTGATGCGGGAGTTGGTCTCGGAGTCGAGCTGGTTGAAACGCACCGACTTGCGACTCACCGCCGAATAGAGCTTCACGGGCACAGAGACGAGCCCGAAACTGATGGCGCCACTCCAGATCGCGCGAGGCATGAGGCAAGACTACTGCAGGTACCCGTGACTACGAGAGTGTGGCCCGGGCCACGAGATCGATCCCGAAACCGGTGAGGATGGCGAGATACAGCAGGCCGGTGGCCGCCATCACCGCCGAGTACTGCTTCTCTCTCAGCGCCGCGAGCGTCACACCGACGAGGCCGATCGTGGTCACCACGCAGGCCCCCCAGAACCAACCGAGCATGCCGGCGTAGCCGTCGTCGATGGCGCCGGTCCACACCGACCACATCCCGGTTGGCACGAAGAACAGCACCACCTCGGGGAGCCACAACACACCCGTCCACTTCACCAGCTCGACCAACGGGGCCCGACTCATCCCCGGCTGCACCAGGTACCAGTGGCCGAGCAGCATCGAGTCGCTCACGGCGCCGAGGAACGCTGCGCCAACCACCATGCGGGCCACCGAGAGCCACAACGGGTCGCCGGCCTCGATCCCGGCGACCACGAGCCCGATGAGCCCAACGAGTGGGGCAGCAAGATCCCACCGGGGATCGAAGGTGGTCTCGTGCGGGCTGGCATCGGCACCGGTCCCAGCCGCCCGGTACCGGACCGACTGCACGAGCGCCGCCACGGCGAGAACGAACACACCGAGGGCGGCGAGGTCACGGCCAGGTACGAACCCGAACCGCAGGCCGATGAGGAACGCCAGCAGGGCAAGCACCGCGTAGGACGACCGGATCAGCCAGCCGTAGCCCAGGCCGACGATCCGGCGCCGGGTGGTGACCCAGCCGAAGAACAGACCGCCTGTGGCCCACTGCAGCAGCACCGATGAGGCGTCGAGTTCGATCATGCGTCGACGATGGCGAGGTTGTGATCCACGCGGTTGAGGGGGCGGGGCCCGTCGTCGGTGGCGACCACGATGTCCTCGATACGGGCGCCCCAACGGCCGTCGACGTAGAAGCCCGGCTCGACCGAGAAGGCGTTCCCGGCTTCGAGCGGCTCCGTGTTGCCGTCCACGAGGTATGGCTCCTCGTGTTCCTCCACGCCGATGCCATGGCCGAGCCGGTGGACGAACCACTGGGCGAGGTCGGCCGATGCGAGGTGGTCGCGGGCCACCCGGTCGACTGATTCGCCGCTGGCGCCGACCGTGGCGGCAGCAACCGCACGGGCCTGGGCCTCCTGCAACACGGCGTAGGCCTCGGCGAACTCCGCAGGTGGCTCACCGGTGAACACGCACCGGGTGATGTCGGAGCAGTACCCGGGCTCGCCGTGAGGCTCGGCCGTGGTGCCCCCGAAGTCACACAGCACCACCTCACCCGGCTCGATGACCTTGCTGCCGGCATGGTGGTGGGGGCTCGCGGCGTTTGCGCCCGACGCAACGATGGCGAAGTTCACCTTGGCGTGACCCTCGGCCAGGATTCGGCGGCTGAGCTCCGCCGAGACGTCGGCCTCGGTACGGCCGACGAGGGGGATCTCACCACCCTGTAGTGCCTCGGCGATCCGGTCAACGCCGCTGGCCGCACGCTGGAGGGCCGCAATCTCGTCGGCCTCCTTGACGGCTCGCAACGGGCCAACGATGTCGCCGGCCGTGATCCACGAGGCGCCGGACGTGGCCTGTTGGAGCCCGACCAGGAACCGGCTCCACGTACGGTCGCCCACGGCCACGGTGGGCTCACCGGTGCCGATCATGTCAGCAACGATCTGCACTGCATCCTCGGTTTCGCCCCAGGCCACGATGCTGAACAGATCGGGCCGCTCGGTCACCCGGGCCACCTCGAGCGCAGGAATCACGAGCTTCGCCTCGCCCTCTCGGGGCACCACGAGCATCGTGAGCCGCTCCAGCGGCATGGCCTCGTATCCGACCAACCACGGAAGATCCGACCCCACCGACAGGGTGAGGACATCGACACCAGCCTCGGTCATCGCCGCTCGTACGCGTTCCATCCGGCCTGAGAACATGGCGCCAAGGATAGGGGCCAGCGACCCAACCAGAGAGGCCCTCGGACGGTCGAACCCAGGGCTCTGGTTCGGGGGAATCACCAGATTTGGGTCGCGAACCCGTTGACGATGCCGGTGTGTCGTCCGATGGCTTCTGTGCGCGGGGAAGACGGATGGTCCCCGGCCAACACGGCGGCAAGGATGACGATTACGCGAACCACGCAGCTCGACGAAGTCGAGCCGCGCCAGCACAGCCTCGGCCTCGGCGGTCACGTCATGGTGGCAGCCGAGGACCTCAGACGGGACCTCGACAGGGTCTTTGCATCGGCGCAACTGACGCGAGCCGAGGTGCTCGCCGTCGAACGTGGCGTGTTGGAGCTGATGCGGGGCGGCGCAGCCCCGGCCCCGAACGGGTTCTGGACGGCAACGGCCCGGCCACGGGCCAGCCGCCTCGAACGGCGTGCGGCCCACACGATCGACCGGCGACTCAGTTCGCTCGTGGTCGACGCCGTGCCGTCGCTCGTGATGGTGCCGTCGGGGCTCCAGGCAGAGTTGGTGGTCGACCCCCGGGTGAACGATGCGGTGGCCACGTTGGCCGCGACGGCTCGCCGTCGCGGCGAACTCGACGCTTTGGGCCACTGGTGGCTGCGCCGCTTCGAACGGGCTGAACGTCGACGACGCGACCGGTCCGACCTGCTCCTCGAGCCGCCATGGGCGCACGCCAATCGGCTCCTCCAGGCGTTCGAGCACGCGCATGAGCGGATCGAGGCGTACGCCTGGCAGCGGGCGGAAGCGTCGATCACCCAGATCGTGGCGTCGGGCATCGTCGATCTCCAGTTCCACTGACCACGAGTTAGGCTTCGCGCCGTGCACCCGATCTCGACGGCGCTGTTTCTCGTGGGATACGGGCTCGGCCTCCCGATCCTGTTCAGGATGACCACAGTGGTGGCGGTCCAGAACCGGCTGGCGTTCATCGGGCACCAGGTGGGTTTCGGTATCGCCCTCGGTGCATGGCTTCTCAGCGGCCGAGTGGCGATCGCGGTGATCCACGGACTCTGGATCGGCATCGCCGCCGCGTGGTTCTCGCTCTCGGGGAAGCTGCGCTCGGCGTCGGACTGACGATCGCCCGACGCGACGCTCAGGCGATTCGGCCGATCGACACCGCCACCCCCGCCGATGCGGCGGCGCTGCCTGCGTGGTGGCTCGAACGGGTGAGCGGCGACGACTCGACGTGGCCGATCCCGAGCTCGTGTTCGCCGTAGAGCTTCAACTCGTCGAACTCCTCCGGCGTCCACCACCGCTGGAGCGGCAGGTGGGTACTGGTGGGCTGCAGGTACTGGCCGATGGTGACGATGTCGACCCCGATGGCGGCGAGGTCGACGAGCGTGGCCCGCACCTCGGGCATGGTCTCCCCCATCCCGACGATCAGCCCCGACTTGGTGGTCATCCCGGCCTGCTTGGCCCGAGACAGCAACGCAAGGCTGCGGGCGTACGAGGCGGAGGGCCGCACCGCCCGCTGGAGCCGCAGCACCGTTTCGATGTTGTGGTTCACAACCGTGGGATTGGCGTCGATGACTCGTTGCAGCGACGTGGCTGATCCCCGCAGATCCGAGATGAGCACTTCGGTGCCGACAGGGCGATCGAGGGCATGGATGGCTTCGACGGTTCGGGCCACGATCTCGGCCCCGCCATCGTCGAGGTCGTCGCGGGCCACCATGGTGAGCACGGCGTAGTCGAGGCCGAGTGCCTCAACGGCTTCGGCAATGCGAGCGGGTTCACCCTCGTCGACGGCTTCGGGCCGCCGGGTGTCGACGAGGCAGAACCCGCAGGCCCTCGTACAGCGCTCGCCGAGCAACATGAACGTGGCCGTGCCCTCGTTCCAACACTCGAAGATGTTCGGGCAGCCGGCTTCTTCACACACGGTGGTGAGTTCGAGCGACCTCGACACCCGCTTCAGCCGGCGGTACTCCTCACCCGTGTTGAGCGAGACGCGCATCCACTCGGGCTTGCGGGCCGAGGCCACGCCGTCACCCCCAACACCTGCTTCGGCGAGCCGGCCCTTGAGGCGCACCGGGGTGGCATTGCGGCTCGGCGCCTCGGGCTCGATCCGCTCGCCGGCACCGGCGCCCAGGGTGAAGGGAGCAAGGTCGCTCTGCGGTTGGCGCCAGACTCGGTCGTGGCGCTCCACCGTGGTGCCGGGCAGGATCTGGGCCGGCACGTGGGCGGCAACGAGGTCGACCACCTCGCGCATGGTGGCGTCGACACCTTCGGCCCGCAGCGAGGTGACGGCTTTGTCGTCGATCCCGCAGGGCACGATGTGCCCGAACCAGTCGAGATCCACGTCAACGTTCAGGGCGAACCCGTGCATGGTGCGGCCACGACTGAGCCGCACCCCGATGGCCGCCAGCTTGCGGGGGGTGGGGCCGTCGGCGTCGAGCCAGATGCCGGGAAAGCCACTGAGACGCCCGGCGTCCAGGCCGAGTTCGGCCACGGCCGCGATGAGGCCCTCTTCCAGGTTGTGGACATAGGCAGCCGTGTCGGCCATGCCGCCGCCCCGCTTGGTGGGAAGCGACACGATCGGATAGCCAACGAGCTGGCCCGGCCCGTGGAAGGTGACGTCGCCGCCACGATTCACGCGCTCGATCGTGGCCCCGACCGTTGCCGGGTCGACCAGCACGTTGGCGTCATCGGCCCGAACCCCGAGCGTGTACACCGGATCGTGCTCGCAGAGGATCAGATGATCGGCCGCGCCGTCGAACAGCGACTGCTGGAGTGCCCACGCCTCGCCGTAGGAGACCGGGCCCAGCCAACGGACCTGGATCGGTTGCGACGACTTGATCATGCGCTCCTCATTGTCACCTCAGGCCAGTTCGGCATCCCAATCGCGGGTTTCGAGGATCTCCTTGGTGCGAGCCAGGAAGGCCGCAGCGTAGGCGCCATCGATGGCTCGGTGATCCCACGCCATGGCCAACACGCCCACCGAGTGGATGGCGATCGACTCGTTGCCGAAGTCGTCGGTGATCACGACGGGCTTGCGCTTCACACCATCGGTGGAGAGGATCGCCACCTGCGGCTGGTTGATGATCGGGAACTGCATCATCGTGCCGTAGCTGCCGGCGTTGGTGAGGGTGAACGTGCCGCCCGACAGCTCGTCGGGAGCCAGGCGCTTCGACCGGGCCCGGGTGGCCAGATCCACGACGTCGCGGGCGATCGAGCGCATGCGCTTGCCATCGGCGTCGCGCACCACGGGAGCCAGGAGGCCCTGGAAGTCGAGATCGACCGCGATGCCGAGGTTCACGTAGTTGTGGACCACGAGCTCGCGTTCTCCGACCGACGCATTCAGGTGCGGGTACTCGCGAAGGGCGTCGATCGTGGCCCGGGCGATGAAGGGCAGGTAGGTGAGGCTGAAGCCTTCCTGGGCCTTGAACCCGGCACCTTCGGTGCGGCGCACCTTCTCGACGTTCTCGTAGTCGACCTCGATGGCGGTGAGCGTGTGCGGGGCCACCGACTTCGACATCACCATGTGCTCGCCGGTCTTGAGCCGGATGTTCGACAGCGGTACCACGGCGTCGCGGTTGCCGGCGACCACCGGGGGCGCCGATGCTGCCGCCGGGGCCGCGGCCGGAACCGGTGCGGCGGCGGGAGCGGGCGCCGGAGGTGGCGGCGCAGGAGCAGCGGGCGCAGCTGGGGCCGCTGGTGCAGCTGCCGGTGCGGCCTCGGCCTCGCCGCCCTCCACCGGGCTGAGCTTGTTCGACTCGATGTGGCGCTGCACGTCATCGCGGCTGATGCGACCACCGAGGCCAGTGCCCGAGATCTGGTTCGGGTCGATGCCGTACTCACCGATGAGCCGCCGAACCACGGGCGACAGCACCTTTCCGTGGGTGCCACCGGCCGTGCTCTCGGCTGCGGCTGGGGCCGGAGCCACGTTGCCGCCGTTCGACGCCACGGCCGGAGCCGGAGCGGGAGGGGGCGGCGGAGGAGGCGGCGGCGGCGGAGCTGCCTCGGCGGCCGCTGCAGGCGCAGGCTCGGGAGGTGGAGCAGGAGCGGGCTCGGGCGCAGGCGCGGCCTCGGCCGCTGGTGCAGCTGCCGGTGCGGCGCCGCCGTCGCCAACCACCGCGAGCACGGTGCCGACGTCGACCGTCTCGCCCTCGGGCACGAGGATCTCGGCGAGCGTGCCACTCACGGGTGATGGCACCTCGGTGTCGACCTTGTCGGTCGAGACCTCGAACAGGATCTCGTCCTGGGCGACGGTCTCGCCGGGCTGTTTGAACCACCGGGTGATGGTTCCCTCGGTGACCGTCTCTCCGAGCTGCGGCATCTCAATATCGGCCACGGTTCCGGACTCCTCTAGCGATTGATCGAATGTTGGCGGGTTGCGGGTATGGGCGGCGATGGGTGTTCGGCGGGGCTCAGTGAAGGGAGCGACCGGTGAGAGACATCATCGTCTCGCCGAACACCTCGCTCATCGTGGGATGGGGCTGGATGAACTGTGCGACCTCCGAGACGGTGGCCTCCCAGTTCACGGCCAGGTAGCCCTGGCCGAGCTGCTCGGTTACCCATGGACCAACCATGTGGAGCCCGAGCACCTTCCCGCCGGTGCCATCAGCGTTCTTCTCGGCGATCACCTTCACCATGCCCTCGGTGTCTCCGACGATCATGGCCCGGCCGTTGCCGCTGAACTTGTGCTTGGACACCACCACGTCGTAGCCGGCTTCGCGGGCGGAGGCCTCGGAGTGACCGACAAAGGCCACCTCCGGGTGGCAGTAGATGCACCACGGCAACTTGTCGTAATCGACGGGGATGGCGTCCTCACCGAGGATGTCGTTGATGGCGACGATGCCCTCCGCGAAGCCGGCGTGGGCGAGCTGGGCGGTGGCGATCACGTCACCGCAGGCCCACACGCCGTCGGCGGAGGTGCGGCCGCGCTCATCGACCACGACGAAACCCCGCTCGTCGACGGTGACGCCGGTGTTGTCGAGACCGAGCGTCTCCGATGCCGGCCGGCGCCCGATCGACACCACGACGGTCTCGACGGTGAGGGTCTCGTTGTCGTCACCGAAGGTGAGCGTGACCCCGTCCGGCGTGGTCTGCTGGCTGTGCACGGCCACGCCGGTGCGGATCGTGATGCCCCGCTTCTTGAACGAACGCTCCACGACGCGGGTGATGTCCTCGTCGCAGCCGGGGAGGATCTTCGGCATGTACTCGAGGATCGTGACCTCGGTGCCGAGGTCGCTCATCATCGATGCGAACTCGCACCCGATTGCCCCGCCGCCGATGACGGCGGCCGAGGCCGGCAGTGCCGGGATCGAAAGCAGCTCGTCGGAGGTGACGATCTGGCGATCGTCGATCGGGAAGTCGGGCAACGATCGCGGCACGGATCCGGCGGCGAGGATCACGGCATCACCGGTGATCGTCACCTCGCCCGAGGTGCCGCCGCTGATCGCGACCGAACGGTGGTCGGCGTTGAGCACGCCCCTGCCGTCGAAGATCGTGACCTTGCGGTTCTTGAGCAGGCCGGTGAGGCCGCCAACGAGCTGATCGACGATGCCCTGCTTGCGCTTGAGGGTGGTTTCCCACTGCAGGCCGAGGGGATTCACGTCGACGCCGAACTGGCCGGCATGGTTCACGGTGCGCCACACCGACGCCGTCTCCAGCAGTTCCTTGGCCGGGATGCACCCGACGTTGAGACAGGTACCTCCCATCTTTCCCTTTTCGATGATCGCGATGTTCAGACCAGCTGAGGCGCCATAGAGCGCTGAGGCGTAGCCAGCTGGTCCTCCTCCGACCACCACCACATCGAAGTGCTGGTTGGACGGAGCGGCGGGGGCCGTGTCGGACAAGGTTCACACCTTCTTCGGTCGGGTTGAATTCGACTCTACAGCGCCCTGATCACAGCGTTGCGAACTGCGTCGAAGTTCACCGTGAACGGTCGGACCAGCCCGAACAGTGCGCACGGAGCTGGCGCCGGATCGGCCTCAGGCGATGACGACCTGCAGCGCGAAGGCGCCAAGGATGGCGAGGCCACACAGCAACGACAGCACCAACAACATCCGCGTACTCACAACGCTCAGCGTAGGCACGCCAGCCCATGACGCGCCCCACCGTCGGGCGGGCGATCACCACCCACGACCCGACCCATGGCCATCCGCCCGCCTAGGGTGACGGGGTCACATACCGCCCCCCGAAGGAGCAGACGCGTGGAGATCGCCGTCACCGGATCGAGTGGATTGATCGGTTCGGTCCTGATGCCCACCCTGGCCGCCGCCGGCCATCGACCGATTGCGGTTGTGCGCCGCGACCCTCGCCCGGGGGCTGACGAGATCCGCTGGATGCCCGACAAGGGCGAGATCGACGCCGCTGCGCTGGACGGCGTCGATGCGGTGATCAACCTCGCGGGCGCCGGTATCGGCGACAAGCGCTGGACCGACGCCTACAAGAAGGTGCTCGTCGACAGCCGGGTGGACGGCACCGCCCTGCTCGTGTCGACCTTCGCCGCCATGAACCGGGCCCCGTCGGTGTTCCTCTCCGGCTCGGCCGTCGGCTTCTACGGCGACCGAGGTGACACCGAGCTCACCGAGGCCGATGCGGCCGGGGACGGGTTCCTCCCCGAACTCGTCACGAAGTGGGAGGCAGCGGCCGCCCCCGCCGCCGAGGCCGGCATCCGCACCGTGATGCTGCGCACCGGCGTGGTACTCACACCCGCTGGTGGGGCATTGTCACGCCTGCTGCCGCTGTTCAAGCTCGGCGTCGGCGGCAAGTTCGGATCGGGACGGCAATACATGTCGTGGATCACGATCGACGATCACATCGCCGCCACGATGCACCTGCTCACCGCTGACGTATCGGGGCCGGCCAACGTCGTTGGCCCCAACCCGGTCACGAACAAGGAGCTCACCTCCGCGCTGGGCCGGGTGCTCGGCCGCCCCACGCTCTTCCCGGTGCCCTCGTTCGGCCCCAAGCTGCTCGTTGGCTCGGAGCTGGCCGACGCGCTGTTGTTCGAGAGCCAGCGGCTGTCCCCCACCGTGTTGACCGGTTCGGGCTACTCCTTCCAGCATCCCGAGATCGAGGGTGCGTTCCGGGCGGTGCTCGGCAAGGAAGACTGAGCCATGACGACGAACGCCGACAAGATCGTGTCGGCCACCCGCACCATCGCGGCGTCGGCCGACGTCATCTTCGATCTGCTGGCCGACCCCGAGCGCCACCACGAGATCGACGGCTCCGATTCGGTGATCGCCGCCCGATCCGGAAACCCAGAGCGGCTCAGCCTCGGCGCCAGGTTCGGGATGAACATGCGGTTGGGCGTGCCATACCGGATGACGAGCCAGGTGGTGGAGTTCGAGGAGAACCGCGTGATTGCGTGGCGGCACTTCGGGCACCACGTGTGGCGCTACGAACTCGAACCGGTCGACGGTGGCACGCAGGTGACCGAGTCGTTCAACTGGGGCGTAGCCCGGTTCCCACCGATGTACGAGTGGGTCGGCTACCCGGCCCGCCACGAGATCAGCATGGCCAAGACGCTGGAGCGCCTCGAGACCGTGGTCACCCGGAGCTGAGCGGCCGCCTCGGCGGCGACATCAGACGTCGACGGTCACGCCGGGATAGAAGGCGACGTGGTCGAGGATCTCGGCCGCTGCGTCCTTCGGGCTGTGGTACGTCCAGGCCACGTTGTCGAGCGTGGCGTCACCAACCGACACGTCGTAATAGGAGGCCGTGCCCTTCCAGGGGCAGACCGTGGCGTGCTCGGTTTCGGAGAAGTGCTCCCAGCGGATCGAGCTGGGCGGGAAGTAGTGGTTGCCCTCCACCACCACGGTGGTGTCGGACTCGGCGATGACGGTGCCGTTGAGGGTTGCGGTAGCCATGCACTCCCAAACCCGACCCACGTGGTCGGTATTCCGGCGGCGGGACCCGAGCGGTCGTGCCAGGCGAGAACGACCGGGTGCAGCATGTGGGCCGTCCAGCCGTCTTATGGAGCGGATCGGCTCAGTTCGACCTCAGCCATGAATCGACATACTTCGCCCATGAGCGCAGCGAGGCCTCACCTCACCGCATTGGCCCTGGCGACGGTACTGATCGCATCGGCCTGTGGGGGCGAAGACGAGCCAGTGCTGATCCGGCCGTCCTCGACGACCACGGTCGTCACCGACACGACCAGCGACGGCGATGAACAGACCGACGACGCTGGCGACGCCACCGCGGCCAGCGACGACAGCCCGGAACTCGAGGTGTCGATTCCCGACGACGAACCCACCGAGGCCGCGGTCGAGGTGGTGGAAGCGGGCACCGGTGTCGAGGTGGGCACCGGCGACGTAGTGCTGACCGCGTGGGAGATGGTGGCGTTCAGGAGCGGCGAGGTGGTCGAGTCGACCACCAAGGACTTCGGCGGCCCCGTACCGATCGAGATCGGGGCCGGGCAGGTTCCTGCGGCTCTCGATGAGGCGCTGGCTGGTCAGACCATCGGCACCAGGCTCGATGTGCAGTTCCCCGTCGGCATGCCCGATCTGCCTGACTACCTCGACTCCGAGGAGGCCTACGTGCTCTCGGTGGAGATCGTCGACCTCGCCCCTGAGCCGGAGCAGGCGGCGCCGACCACCACCGCTCCCCCCGCCCCCGCCGACGACGGGGGGCTGCTGGTGCCCGACTCGGGCGACCTCAGAGCCACCCCACCGAGCGGCGCCGGCCCGCCAACCCGGAACAGCTTCACCGTGGTGAGCGCCGGCGCAGGCTCGCCCGTGGCCGAGGGCGACACGGTCGAGCTCGACTATGTGATGGTGTCGTGGAGCACGGGCGCCGAGGTGTTGTCGACCGCCGCCGACTTCGGCGGCACCCAGACGATCGTTCTCGGCGAGCGCACGGTGCCACGGTTTCTCGAGAGCGCGATCTTCCAGCAGCCCGTCGGCAGCCGCGTGCAGGTCGTGTATGCCCCCGACCTGTTCGACCTTCCCGAAGGGCTCGATCGGACCGATGGCTACGTGGTGGCCGTCGACATCGTGAGTTCCGGCTGAGGACCGGCCCGGCTGAGGAACGGCCCGGCTGAGGAACGGCTCGGCTGACGCCGGCCCGCCCTCGGGCGATCAGATCGCGATCACCCCGAGGCCGGCGTGTTCGGCGGTGTCGGCCAGCGCCGAGTCGGCCACCACGATCGCACCGACGGCGACGGTCCAGAACCACTCGTTGCGGTCGCGGATGGCCACCCCCGGCTTCGACGGATCGCCGTTGAGCGTCACCACCCACTGGGCAGCCGCCACCGCGGCGTCGAACCGGCGGCGCTCGGGTGCCGGCCAACGGCGGGCCGGATCGTCGAATGGCAGCGCAACACCGAGCGGGATCCCGGCCTTGATCGCCACCTCGGCCCCCACCAGCTCGGCACCGAGGCGAAGGCCCGACACCACCACGTCGTTGTCGGCATCGAGGGTGGAGATCGCGTCGGTCAGCTCCTCGAGCGCATCAGGGCCGAAGTCGCGGCCCCCAGTCACCACGATCGCCTGATCTGCCGGCCACGGCGCGACGATCGAGCCGTCACCACCGGAGGCTCCCGACGACGGCTCAGCCGAGAGTGCGTCGCGCTGTTCGGCCTTGAGCACGTCGAGCGCGGCCACAGCGAGACGATCGGCCTCCTCGTTGCCGGCGTTGCCGGCGTGCCCCTTCACCCAGGTGAACTGGATCTCGTGTTCGCGGTCGAGGTAGGCCGCGACGAGCGGCTCCCACAGATCGCGGTTGGCCACCGGCTTCTTCTGGGTGTTCGTCCAGCCCCGCTTCAGCCAACCATCGAACCAGCGATCGCGAAAGGCGTTCACCACATAGGTCGAGTCGGAGTGGATGTGAAGGGCCCCGTCGTTGTCCGCAACGGCCCGCAACACCGCGGTGAGTTCCATGCGCTGGTTCGTGGTGTCGGGCTCGGCGCCGACGCCGGTTCGGCCGTCGTCGGCCACCCACGCCCACCCTCCTGGACCTGGGTTTCCTGAGCACGCTCCGTCGGTGTAGATGTCCACCATCACAGCTTGCCGGACTATCGCGAAGAGCCGTCGGGTTGCTGTGGGTGCGGTTACGATACGGCTATTCCGGGCTGTGCTCCCAAGGGCGCGAGCAACTGTCTGCAGCCCGCCGCAACCGCAACACCAACCGCATCGACACGCACCACCTTGATAGAGGGGCCATGACCACCGACGGTTTTCTCAGCCAATTCCCGGACATCGATCCCGAAGAGACTGCTGAGTGGATGGAGTCGCTCGAAGCCGTGTCGTCGGCGGCGGGCAAGACGCGGGCGCGCTACATCCTCGGGCGTCTGAACCAGTACGGCCGAGAGCTCCAGCTCGGCAACGCCGAGGCCGTGTCGACCGACTACCTCAACACCATCCCCACCGAGCAGCAGCCCTTCTTCCCCGGTGACGATCACCTGGAACGCCGCATCCGGGCCTACATCCGGTGGAACGCGGCGGCGATGGTGATCCGGGCCAACAAGACGGCGGATGGCATCGGTGGCCACCTCTCCACGTTCGCCTCCTCGGCCGCCCTCTACGAGGTGGGCTTCAACTGGTTCTTCCGGGGCAAGGAGGACGGCAACCCCGGCGACGCCGTGTACTTCCAGGGTCACGCTGCCCCCGGCGTGTACGCCCGCGCCTTCCTCGAGGGTCGCCTCGACGAGCACCAGCTCGACAACTTCCGCTTCGAGGTGGGTGGCGACGGCCTGTCGAGCTACCCCCACCCGCGGCTCATGCCCACGTTCTGGGAGTACCCCACGGTGTCGATGGGCCTCGGCCCCATCAACTCGCTCTATCACGCCCGGTTCCTGAAGTACCTCCAGAACCGCAAGATCGACAACGCCTCGGACAGTCGGGTGTGGGCGTTCCTCGGCGACGGTGAGTGCGACGAGCCCGAGACCCTCGGCTCGATCTCGCTCGCGGGCCGACACGGCCTCGACAACCTCACGTGGGTGATCAACTGCAACCTGCAGCGCCTCGACGGGCCGGTGCGAGGCAACGGCAAGATCATCCAGGAGCTGGAGGCCGTGTTCCGCGGCGCCGGCTGGAACGTGATCAAGGTGGTGTGGGGCTCTCGCTGGGACGAGCTGCTCCAGCGCGACGTGGACGGCGTACTCCTCAACAAGATGAACACCACCGTCGACGGTGAGTTCCAGCGCTACGCGGTGGAGTCGGGTGCCTACATCCGCGAGAAGTTCTTCGGCCCCGACCCCCGCCTGCGCAAGCTCGTCGATCACCTGAGCGACGACGAGCTCCGCAGCCTCCCCCGCGGTGGCCACGACTACGCCAAGGTGTACACCGCCTACAAGGCGGCCACCGAGCACGTGGGTCAGCCCACGGTGATCCTGGCCAAGACGATCAAGGGCTGGACGCTGGGCGAGGGCTTCGAGGGCCGCAACGCCACCCACCAGATCAAGAAGATGACGAAGAAGCAGATGCTCGAACTGCGTGACCGTCTCTACCTGCACGACGAGATCCCGGCCGAAGCCCTCGAAGACGGCAATCCGCCGTACTTCCGCCCCGTACAGGGCACCCCTGAGTACGACTACATGATGAACCGGCGCCGGGCTCTCGATGGCCCACTGCCGGAGCGGGTGATCAACATCCGCCGCCCGCTCCCCCAGCCGAGCGACGCCCCATTCAAGACCTTCGAGGAGGGCTCGGGCGGGCGCGCGGTGTCCACCACCATGGCGTTCACCTCGATGCTCCGCGAGCTGATGCGCGAGCAAGGCTTCGGCGAGCGGGTGGTTCCGATCGTTCCCGATGAGGCCCGCACCTTCGGCATGGACTCCATGTTCCGTGAGTTCGAGATCTACGCCCCGTTCGGCCAGAAGTACGAGCCGGTCGACCACGAGCTGCTCCTGTCCTACACCGAGGACTCCGACGGGCAGATCCTGGAGGAGGGCATCACCGAGGCCGGATCAATGGCGAGTTGGATCGCGGCCGCCACGAGCTACGCCCATCGAGGTGTGCCGATGGTGCCGTTCTTCACCTTCTATTCGATGTTCGGGTTCCAGCGGGTGGGCGACCTGATCTGGTCGGCCGCCGACTCCCGAGCCCGCGGTTTCCTCATGGGTGCCACTGCGGGGCGAACCACCCTCGCGGGCGAGGGGCTCCAGCACCAGGACGGGCACAGCCTCTTGCACGCCTCGGCCGTGCCGGCATGTGAGGCCTACGACCCGGCCTTCGCCTATGAACTCGCCGTGATCGTGCAGGACGGCATCCGCCGGATGTACAGCGAGGACGAGGACGTCTTCTACTACCTCACGATCTACAACGACAACTACGACCAGCCGCCTCAGCCCGAAGGCACCACCGAAGGCATCCTGGCCGGGCTGTACCACTGGACGTCCACGGTCGACGAGATTCCGGCGCCGGCCGCAGATGCCCTGAAGGCGACGATCCTGTTCTCCGGCCCATCGCAGGGCCCGGCCCGCGAAGCCCGGCGCGAGCTGGCCGAGCGGTGGAACGTCGATGCCGAGCTGTGGAGCGCCACGTCGTACAAGCGCCTCGCCGAAGATGGTCGCGAGGCCGAGCGGTGGAACCGCCTGCACCCCACGGACGCTCCTCGGGTGCCGCTCGTCACCAGGCTCCTCGGAAGTGGCACCGGCCCGGTGGTGGCTGTCAGCGACTACGTCCGAGCGGTGCCGGACCAGATCCGGCCGTTCGTCGGCCGCCCGTACCACGTGCTCGGTACCGACGGCTACGGCCGGTCCGACACGAAGGAAGCGCTGCGCACGTTCTTCGAGACCGACAGCCCGAGCATCGTTGTGGCCGTGCTCCACCAGCTGGCCCAGGCCGGCGACCTCGACTCCTCCGTGGTGGCCGACGCCATCGCCCACTACGGCGTTGACGACCGCGGCACTCCCCCCTGGGAGCGATAGCGGCTCCGGGTCGGAGGCCCCGATCTGGATCTTCGCCTGCGGCGATACGCCCCTGGCGAGGATCTGACGGGCGAGCTGTCAGCTCTCGGCTGTGACCAGGGCGGCCTGTTGGCGGGCGAGCCAACCAAAGAGCACCGCCATGGCCCGCGGGTCATGGCGGAGCAGATGACCCCCGCCGGCAATGAACCGAAGATCGGCCGAACCGTGGGCGTCGGCCAGCACGCGGGCGTCGAAGTGCGGCACCAGCTCATCCTCTGAGCCGTGCAGCACCAGCATCGGCTTCGGAGGAAGCGACTCCGCGGCCTCGACGGCCGACACGTCCCGTAGCTGGGCCCGCCACTCGTCGCTGTCGGCGAACATCGACGCATCGGTGATGGCCCCCACCCGCTTGGCGTGAGCCAGCAGCCGGTTCGGATTCGCCGCCCAGTCATTGAAGTCGGCCGGGGAACCGGCCACGCTCACGCCGTTCACCCGATCGTCGACCGCAGCGCGCACAATGCTGATGGCGCCGCCGGTGCCGAAGCCGCACAACCAGATCTGGGTGGGCTCGGAATCCCGGTCGAGGTAGTCGATCGCTGCTGCGAGGTCGTCGATCCAGCCACCGAGGCTGAAGTCACCGGTGGACGTGCCACAACCCCGGAATCGCAAGGCCAGGGCCGACCAGCCGAGGGTCTCGGCGGCTCGATCGGCAAGCTCGGGAAGGTCCCCGCCGATCCGCTCGGCCCACACGTCACCCGAGGGGAACCCGTGGCTGAAGATCACACCCGTGCCAGTGGGCACCGGCGTGTCGACGTCAGGCACGGCGAGGTGAGCATCCAGCTCCACCCCGTCGGTGGAGGGAATGCGTACCGCCTCGCCTCGGCTCCCGCTCGAACCCGACATGATCAGCCGCTCACCCCTCGAAGAGGCGGTATCCCCGGTTGCGGGCCTCGGCCAAGGTGTCGGGGGCGAAGCACAGATAGGTCTCGGCCGTCATCAACTCGTCGATCATCTCAGCGTGCGCGTCCGACAACGCATCCACGTCGTACACGGTCTGCGTGCGCTTGTCGCCGACGAACCGGAAGTGCTCGAACTTTCCTGGGCGTTCCATCCCGGCGAAGGGTAGCCGAGCGCGAGAACGGGAGCAGCCCTCGGGCTGCTCCCGTTCCGTGTTCTTCGCCGATGCCCGGAGGGCAATCGGCCTGTGCTGGTACCGGATGGCCGCTGTCTTTGCCGGGGCGGGACGCCCCCGGACGGCTCATTCCGGCGGTGGTCTGGTGGATTTCACCAGGATCCAGCGGTGACCTAGTAGCCAGCCACCTCCAAGGTCCCAGTCGTTCTTCCGTGCAGTTGGACCACCTCCTCTCTCTTGGTGGCCACATTCTGGCACACGTCGGTGCCGGTGGCCCGCCATATCGGGGAGGCATGAGGGAACCGGCGGGAACGGGCATCACGGTCGTCGGTGATGCCCGTTCCCGTGGAGTTGGGGGGCTCAGTCAACCGCCACCGGCGCGTCGGCCGATGGCGTGATTCCGATTCCCTCCGCCGAGGCATCGCTCGTCACAACAGCCCAGCCCACCAGGCTCAACGCCAGCGACATCGCCACGAGCGTCAGCGGGTTGGTGAGACGCTGAGCTCGATCGGGTGACACAGCGGGACATGCGAGCGACACGATTCTGAGGTCCTCCTCGGGTGCGGGTGATCACCGGGTTGGTGATGACTCCAAGTGTGATCCGAGTGACTTCAGATACCAATAGGGCCGGACCCCTACATCAAAACCCGCTTGATTCAGCGGTGTACCGAGGATGGGCCTCAGTTCGTGGGCTCGGCGCCGTCTTCGAGCGCCTCTTGGGCAGCCGGGCTGTCGAGCATGGGCAGCTCAGCCAGGTCGGACTCCACCGCGATCGGATCGTCGATGTGGATTGCACCCGACACCTGAAGATAGGAGTCATGCGCCCGGATCACCTCGACGATGTGATGCTTCGGCACGTGGAGGTCCGTCATCTCGGCCCGCTCCACCACGTAGTCGACGGCGTCGAACTGCTCGTAGAGGACCGGCACCTCGCTCTTGCCTTCAGGGGCCCAGTGGTAGAACTGCACCCACTCGAGATGCAGGCGCAGGATCCGCCGCAGGTCGTTGTAGGTCAATTCGGCGGTGACGTGGTCTGGCAGTGCCTCGGCGCAGAACTCGATGCCCTCGTGGGCGTCGATCACGATCTGATCCGGCATGTCGCGGGTGGACCCGACCGCCCATCCGACGGACAGCAACGCCACGACCACCACGAGCACGACGGTCAGACCGAGTACGACGAAGACCACGCCCTCACCCTACTGAGCAGCGGCGCTCGGCGGCGGGCCGGGCGCCGCAGCGCCCTACAGCCGGCTCACTCCTCGGCGAGGTCGATGATCTCTTCCTGCGTGAGGTAGTCGTGCTTGCGCCGGACCTTGTGCATGGTCACGTTCTGACCGGAGAGCTTGTCGAGCCGGGCGTGGGTCACATCTGCGCCCGACAGGTCGGTGTCGATGAGTGTCGTGCCCGTGAGGTCGGCTCCGGTCAAGTCGGCATCTCGGAGATCCACACCCTTGAGCGTCACCCCGCTCAGGTTCGCTCCACCGAGGTTGGCGCCCCGCAGGTCGACCTGTTCGAGTGACTGGCCTCGGAAGTCCGTGCCCACCAGATCGAGGCCGATCGTGGTCGCGACCAACTCGCCGTCGCCGCCGTCGGGCTCGTCGGTTCGGGGCGGCAGTTCCTCGGTGTCCACGTTGCGGTAACCGAGGCCGTTGCCCCACCGTTCCTGGGTCTGCACCACCCAGAAGCCGCCAAAGGGAAGCAGAGCCGCGAGTTCGACCCAGAAGATCCTGTGCTGGTTGGTGTCGAGCAGGAAGAACGTCACCGGAACGAGGATCATCATGGCGAGGGCGACCACGGCGTACCACCGGACGGAGGGGTTGTAGCCAGGGTTCAGGATCACGTTGTAGAAGTCGCTGACGGCGCCTTGTCGCCACAGATAGCCGGTCACCGCGATCGCAACGACGAGGGCGACCAAGGTCACGATCAGGGTCGCCCCCGACACCAGCGCTGCCACCGCGACCACCACCGCAGAGGTGGAAACCCCGGCGAGCGCGGCGCGCAGCCGCCGCCGAGCCATGGGCCGCTTCCACCATGGAGGCGTGGATCCCTCCTGCGGCAGGAAACCGGTGGCCTGGGGCTGGGCTCGACCCACGTGACTCACGGCGTTGAACAGCGCCGTGAGCAACAGGCCGATGATCAGGAAGATTGCGGCCACGTTGTGGACGTCCTGGAAGTCACCGAGCCGGTCGGCGATCGTCACCACCACCACTGCGGCACTAAGCCCGAAGAAGGCCAGCATGATGTCGCGCTGCACCTCGCGGCGGCTCTCGTGGTTTCGGACCAGCCAGATGGTCAAGATCCAGGCAAGGGCCACGATGATGGCGAGTGCCCGGAGATTCGTGTTCCCGAACAGCTCTTCCTGGGGGCGAATGCGTGCGCTGGCCTCGCAGAGCTCCTCGGGGCACCCGGTGGGGATGAACGCGACGATCAGCGCCATCACGCCGGCAAAGTTGAGGAGTACCTCCTCAACCACCTCCCGGGAGCGGAGCACGAACAGCGACGCACCGGCCATGAACAGGCCGCCGACGAACGCCGGGCCGACCGGCGAGAAGTAGTAGGCGCTGATCGAGGTGAGCAAGGTGCGCTCCCCCGACTCGGGGCCGATGTAGTCGAGGCCGATCGCCAAGAGGAGCGCACCGATGGCAGCCACCACTGCGATTCGCAGGAAGCGATAGGTGCTCACTCTGGGGTCGGCGAGTACGGGCACGGTTGTGCTCATTGGGTCCCCCTGTTGTTGACGTGCGTGTGGTCTACCACAGCAAGGAGTACCGACGAGGGGATCTGATACGTCGTCAGACGCGACGGAGCCCCACCGCGAACCCTGACACGGAGGGGCTCCTGCCGTTCTCCCGGAACGGCCGCGTAAAACGCTGATGTGAGCCTAGGTGGAATCCGGCACCGAATGCCGGGTCCTGGGCGTCACGTTCAGATATTGCCTAGATGCCGATGCGCTGAGCCAGCTGCTCGCGGTGGTAGGCGGGATCGCCGAACATCAGCTCGGAGCTCTTGGCCCGCTTGAAGTAGAGGTGGGCCGGATGCTCCCAGGTGAAGCCGATGCCACCGTGGATCTGGATGTTCTCGGCGGCGGCGTGGAAGTACGCCTCGGAGCAGTAGGCCTTGGCCAGCGACGCCACCGACGGCAGCTCGTCGTTCAGCTCGGCGGCGCACCACATGCCGTAGTAGGCGGCCGACTTGGCCGACTCGACCTCGAGCAGCATGTCGGCGCACTTGTGCTTGATGGCCTGGAACGAGCCGATCGGTCGACCGAACTGCACACGGTCCTTGGCGTACTGCACGGCCATCTCGAGCACATACTGGGCGCCACCCACCTGCTCGGCGGCCAGGGCGATGGCGCCGAGGTCAAGCACGGTGTTCATCGTGGCCCAGCCAGCGCCGTCGGTGCCGATGAGCGTGGCCGGGGTGTTGTCGAAGGTGAGCTTGGCCTGCTTGCGGGTCTGGTCCATGGTGGCCAGCCCCTCACGGGAGAGGCCGGCGGCATCACCATCAACGGCGAACAAGCTCACGCCGGCACCGGTACGGGCGGCCACGATGATCAGGTTGGCCGTGTGACCGTCGATCACGAACGACTTCACGCCAGAGAGCGTGTGGCCATCACCAGAGGCGCTCGCCTCCATGGCGATGCCGGCTTCGTCCCACTTGCCGCTCTCCTCGGTGAAGGCGAGGGTGGCGATGGTTTCACCGGAGGCGATGCCCGGGAGGTGCGCCGACTTGGCCGCGTCGTCGCCCGAATGCATGATCGCCTGGCTGGCCAGCACGCCGGAGAAGAACGGGGCACACAGCAGGGCCCGGCCCATCTCCTCGAGCACCACGCCCAGCTCCACGAAGGAGAAGCCCTGGCCGCCGAACTCCTCGGGGATGACAAGGCTCTGCAGGCCGAGCTGCTCGGCCATCTGCGACCAGACGGCGTCGTCGTAGCCCTTGTCGGTGTCCATCATCTCGCGCACGGCGCTCTCGTCGGACTTGTCCTCGAGGAACGAGCGCACGAACTGGCGGAGCTGCTCTTGCTCTTCGGAGAAGGCGAAGTTCATGGGGCTGCATGCCTTTCGGTGGGGAGTGAGTCGATCGGTGTTCTTGGAACGAGGCAACCGTAGGAGGCCGCTCGGATCGACACCAACTCGGAGTGTGTACACCGGTGCTACGCTCATGCGATGACCGAGCATCAGCAGATCGTCGGCGTCAGAGAGTTGCGGAACCAGGTGGCGGCGGTGGTCCGCCGGGCCGCCGCGGGCGAGCGGCTGATCGTCACCGTCGACGGGCAACCGACGGCCCAGGTCGGGCCGATCGAGCCGGACCGGTCCGGCATCACGCTCTGGGACCTCGCCGCAGCCGGGCTCGTCCACCCGCCCCGCCGGCTCGATGCCACTGCGCCTGGCACCGACCGGCCAACGCCGACGCCGATCCCGCTCCCGGCCGATCTCTCGGCCGACCGGCTCCTCGACGCCTCTCGCGGCCGATGAGCGGGGTGCTCGCCCTCGACTCGTCCGCCCTGTTGCGTAGATACGTTGCCGACAAACACCGACCGCTGGTGCTCGCCGCCATGGACGACGCCGAGCATTGGGTGGTGAGTGCATTGGCCCGAACAGAGGTGCTGATGGCGCTCCACACGGCCGCCGGCGACCCCCGAGGTCAAGAGTCGGCGTGGGCCGCGGTGCGTCACGACTGGGAAACGCTGTGGGAGATCCCGGTCGACGGGCGATGCCTCGCTCGGGCCACCGACATCGGCGCCCGCTACGGCATCCCACTCACGCCCGCCCTCCATCTGGCCGCGATCGATCGCCTCCCCCCGGGCAGCCGGTTCATCACCTTCGACCGGCGGCAGATCCCTGCCGCCGCCGGTCTCGGCCTGGAGATCGTCAGCCCTCGGGAGTAGGTCCTCTCGGCAGAGGCAACCCCGGTCCGCCGGGCGCTACGGTCGGACGATGGCTGAGGGTGACCGTGCGCACGTCGTGGTGATCGGGGGCGGCATCGCCGGGGTGAGTGCGGCCTACTTCCTTGCGGCTCACCGGTCGGGGCCAGCCGTCACGCTGGTGGAGGCCGAACCTCAGCTTGCCCACCACACGACTGGCCGATCAGCTGCACAGCTGATCGAGAACTACGGCTCACTCCCCACCCGGGCCGTGACCGCGGCAAGTCTCGACTTCTTCCGTGATCCGCCCGATGGCCTCACCGACCGGCCGCTCCTGACCCGCCGCGGCATCGTCACCGTGGCCACCGAGCACCAGGACGCACAGGTCGAGGCGGAGCTGGCCGCCGGCCGCGACGTGGCCGGCACCGTGGAGGAGATCACCCCGGCCGAGGCCCAACGGCTGGTCCCCGTGCTGCGGGCCGACCGGTTCGCTCGGGCCATTCATGAACCCGACTCGGCCGACATCGACGTTGCCGGGCTCCATCAGGCGTTCGTTCGCGGCGCCCGTCAGCTCGGCGCGACCATCAGCCCCGAGCGACGGGTGACCGACCTCAGCTCGGCCGGTGCTGGCGGCGCCTGGACGGTCACGACTGAACACGGCCCGTCGATGCCGGCCGACGTGGTGGTGAACGCCGCCGGTGCCTGGGGCGACGTGGTTGCCGGTCTCGCCGGGATCGCACCGGTTGGCCTCCGCCCGCTACGCCGCACGGCGTTCATGGTGAACGGTCCGGACGGGGCGCCCGACGAGCCGCTGCTGGCCGAGATCGCCCACGACTGGTACGTGAAGCGTGATGGGGTGCAGTACCTGTGCTCCCCCGCCGAGGAGGAGCTGTCGGAGCCGACCGACGCCAAACCCGACGAGCTCGACGTCGCCGCCGCAATCGATCGCATCAACGACGCCACAACGCTTGGTATCCGCAGTGTGCGCTCAGCGTGGACGGGCCTGCGCACGTTCACCCCCGACCGCACCATGGTGCTGGGCCCGGACCCCGACCACCCCTCGTTCGTGTGGTGCGTCGGCCAGGGTGGAACCGGCATCCAGACCGCTCCGGGCGCCGGCCGGCTCGTGGCCGACCTCACCCTCGATGGCAAGCCCGGCAACGTGTTCGACGGCGTCGGGCTCGACCTCGCCGCGTTCAGCGCCGCACGGTTCGATCGCTGACGAGGATCTCGGTCAACCCGACCAGGGAGCGGCGCCGGCAGAGTCGAGGTCCAGGTGGAGCACCTTGCCGTCGCCAGGAAGACCTGCGGCGACGGTGTCGATCGACTCCTCGCTCGCCACGATGGCCACGGTCGGCCCCGACCCACTGAGCCACGCACCATCGGCGCCGAGGTCGAGCGCCGTTTCCAGCGCACGTTTCGCCGGGGGGCAACAGTCGAGCCGCGATGGTTGGTGGAGCCGATCCTCGGTGGCCCGCCGCAGGAGCGATCCGTCGTTCTCGTAAAGAGCGGCCATCAGGAGACCGACCCGGCCGAGATTGTGGACGGCGTCGGCCCGGCTCACCTCGGGGGTGAGCCGAGACCTCGACTCGTCGGTGGGCGTTTCGAGATCGGGCACCCAGCACAGCAGGCGACCAGGCAGCCCGGCTGCCAGGCGGTGGTCGAGATCGCCGGCGATCACGTGGATGCCGCCGAACACCGCAGGAGCGGCATTGTCGCCGTGGCCCTCCAGGCCGAACACCACCTCGTATCCGAGCCGCTGGGCCTCCGGCAGGTCGTGGCCCTGCTGCAGGAAGGCGAGTACGGCGCCGGCCGCCCGAGCGGCGGCCGAGAACCCGAGGCCCCGGCCTGGCTCCAGCTCGAAGCCGAACCAGATCGGTTCGCTCCCACCGGCCGACTCATACGCGATGCGGGCGATGTGCTCGGGGCCGCACGGATTCGGCTCGCAGCGCTGGTGGGGCTCGTCGAAGGCCCACACGTACCGTGTGACCGCGAGCCCGAGCACATCGAAGCCGGGGCCGAGGTTCGCTGAAGAGCCGGGAGCACGTACGCCGATCACCCTTCGATCGTAGAGGCAACCCCTCCACGCACGGGCTGAGGTTCCCAACTTCCGGGCCGGGAACGGGCCCACTAGTGTGCGGCGCAGCGCACCAGGGGACCATGACGGAGGAGACGCCGTGGAGTTCGACATCATGACCGGAGGAGCCCGTTGGGCCGACATCGCCGAGCGAGCCCGCCAGGTCGAGCGGGCCGGATTCTCGGGGATGCTGTTCACCGAGACCAGTTCCACACCGTGGATGAACATCACTGCGGCCGCCCTGGCCGCGCCGTCGCTCACCTTCTCAACGGGCATCGCCGTGGCGTTTCCCCGATCCCCAATGGTGAGTGCGGCCGTCGCGTGGGAACTGGCGGACAACACCGGGGGCCGCTTCCGGCTCGGGCTCGGCAGTCAGGTGCGAGCCCACATCGAGCGGCGCTACGGCATGGAGTTCGATCCGCCCGGCCCGCGCCTGAAGGACTACGTCGCCGCGGTGAAGGCCTGCTTCCGGGCCTTCCGGGGCGAGGAGCGGCTCAGCCACGACGGGCCCTACTACCAGCTCAGCCTCCTGCCGGGCGCGTGGGCGCCCCGCCCCCACGACCACGGTGACATCAAGGTGGACATCTCCGCCGTTGGGCCCTACATGAGCCGGGCCGCGGGTGAGGTGGCCGACGGCGTGCACGTCCATCCGCTGCACTCGGTGCCCTACCTCGACGACGTGCTCGATCCCCGCGTGGCCGAGGGCGCTGGCAAGGCCGGCCGCACCACCGATGACGTCGACCTGATCGTGCCGGTGTTCACCGTGGTCGGTGACACCGAGGAGGAGCGGGCACCGCTGAAGCAGGCGGCAAAGAGCCAGATCGCCTTCTACGGCTCGACGAAGAACTACGCCTTCCAGTTCGACATGCTCGGGTTCGAGGGAACGTCCGGGCGGCTCAACGAACGCCTCAAAGCCGGCGACATCCCCGGCATGGCCGATCTGATCACCGACGAGATGCTGGAGCACTACGCGGTGACGGCGACGTGGGACGAACTCGGCCCGAAGCTGGTGGAGCGCTACCAGGGCCGAGCGGCCCGGCTGGTGATGTATCAGGCCGAGGAGTCGCTGCGCCGCGATCCGGCTGCAATCGACAAGTGGGCTCGGGTGGCCGAGACGGTTCGCTCGGCCTGATCCTCGGCACGGCCGCCTCGGTGGTGTCCAGGTCGTCGCCGAACGAGACGATTTCGATCGAATGCGACGTGGCCCCGCACGCCGATGCGAGCGGGACCACGTCGTACCGAGTCAGCTCGGCATCTTGATCATGGTGAACACGGCGCCGTGGGGATCGTGGACCACCGACACCCGGCCGGGCTCGATGTCCATCGGCGGCATGATCGTGCCGCCGCCCAACTCGCCAACCTTCGCCACCGCCTCGTCGCAGTCGTCGACGGCGAAGTAGACGCCCCAGAACGGCGGCATGTCGGCCGGTGCCTCGGCCGGCTTTGGCATCATGCCGGCGATCGAGGCGCCAGCCAGCTTCAGCTCGGTGTATGGCATCGGGCCGTCGTGAGTGGTGGCCTCCCACCCGAACACCGCGTTGTAGAAGGCCTTCGACGCCTCGACGTCGGTGGTTTGCAGTTCACCCCAGGAGAACGCGCCCGGTTCGTTCACGATCATCGAACCCGGATGGTCTCGAGGCTGCCAGATCGAGAACGCGGCACCGACCGAGTCCATGCACACGGCCATCCGGCCCGCAGTCAGCACGTCCATCGGTTCCATCAGCATCTGACCACCGGCCGCGGTCACGGCTGCTGCGGCGTCGTCGGCGCTCTCCACGGTGACGTACATGGCCCAGAACGGTGGACCAGGGTTCATCTGCGGCCCGAGACCCGCCACCGCTCGATCGCGCATCATGCACATGCGGTAGCCGCCGGCATCGGGACCGGACTCCTCCAGCACCTCCCATCCGAACAATGCCGAGTAGAACGCAGCCGAGGCCTCAGTGTCGGGCGACCCGAGGTCGACCCACGACGGCGTTCCATGCTTGTAATTGTCGACATCCATCTTCACGTACCCCCATTGGTTTGAGTGATGGTTTGTGTCGCGCCACCGGGGCTCTCCCCTCGATCCCCGGGCCCGTGGTCACCCTAGCTCTGGGCGAGCGGCGAACTGGTCGAGGGCCTCGGGATTGGCCAGAGCCTCGATGTTCTTCACCGGACGGCCGTGCACCACCTCGGTGACGGCCAACTCCACGATCTTCCCCGAGCGGGTGCGGGGGATGTCGGTGACCGCGGCGACCACGCCCGGTACGTGGCGGGGTGAGCACTTCTGGCGCAGCTCGGAACGGATCTGTGCCACCAGGTCGTCGGTGAGCGGGCCCTCGTCCACGAGCCGCAGGAACAACACCACCCGGGTGTCGTTCTCCCACTCCTGACCGATGGCGATCGCCTCGGCCACCTCATCGAGGTTCTCCACCACGCGGTAGATCTCGGCGGTGCCGATTCGCACGCCAGACGCGTTGAGGGTGGCATCGGATCGGCCGTGAATCACCATGCCGCCGTGCTCGGTCCACGAGGCGTAGTCGCCATGGGCCCACACGCCGTCGAAGCGCTCGAAATAGGCGCTCCGATACCGGGATCCGTCGCTGTCGCCCCAGAACTCGAGTGGCATCGACGGGAACGGTGCGGAGCACACCAGTTCCCCCTTCACCCCCGGCGCCACCGGCTTCCCGGCGTCGTCGTACACGTCGGTCTCCAAGCCCAGTGCCCGGCGCTGGATCTCACCGGCGTAGACGGGCTTGGTCGGATCGCCGAGCACGAGACACCCGCACAGATCGGTGCCGCCGGAGATCGACGCCAGGTGTACGTCAGGCGCCACGGCGTCATAGATCCAGGAGAAGCCTTCCGGGCTGAGCGGCGAGCCGGTGGAGCAGATCGTCTGCAGCGACGGCAGTTCCCAGTCGTCGCCGGGGCGAGCGCCGGCCTTCATCACGCCGTCGATGTACTTGGCCGACAGACCGAGCAGCGTCACGTCGTCGGCGGCGGCCAGTTCGAACAGGCGGTCGGCACGCGGGTAGGCCGGGTTGCCGTCGTGGAGCACGATGGTGGCGCCGACGCCGAGGCACGACACGAGCCAGTTCCACATCATCCAGCCACAGGTGGTGAAGAAGAACACGCGGTCGCCGGGGCTGATGTCGGAGTGGAAGCGCTGCTCGGTGAGGTGCTTGAGCAGCACGCCACCGCTGCGGTGCACGATGCACTTCGGCTTCCCGGTGGTGCCCGACGAGTAGAGGATGTAGAGCGGATGGTCGGTGCTGAGCGGCTCGAAGGTGAGTGGAGCGCCGGTGTTGGCGCCAATCACGTCGGCCCAGGCGTGGAGCCCACCACTCTGGTCGAGGGCCGACAGGTCGAGCGGCTGCTGGCGATCCAGGTGCCCCACCACCACCGTTGCGACGACCGACGGGAGGCTCGTGCGGATGTCGTCGAGGCGGCCCAGGCAGTCGAGCGTCTTGGGCCCGTAGCGGTACCCGTCAGCGGCGACGAGCACCTTCGGTTCGGTCTGCCCGAAGCGGTCGACCACGCCGTCGGTCCCGAAGTCGGCCGAGGTGGAGGTGAACACGGCGCCGATGGAGGCAGCGGCGAGGAAGGCGACGATCGTCTCGGTGCAGTGCGGCATCCAGGCGGCAACCCGGTCACCCTTCTCGACACCAATCGAGCGGAGGAAGGCGGCGAACGCCGCCACCTCGGCCCGCAGGGCGTCCCACGTCACCTCGATGTCGGGGGCATCGTCGGCGTGGGCGATGATCGCCACCGGGTTTGCGCCCGGGCGATTGGCCAGCAGGTTCTCGGCCACGTTCAGGGTGGCCTCGGGCAGGAACCGGGCGTCGGAGAACGACGCACCGGGATCCACCGTGGTCGGCCCGGGCGACCCGATCACCCCCGAGTAGTCCCAGACAGCCCGCCAGAACTCGGCAGGCTGCTCGACGGACCACCGCCAGAGTTCGTCGCTGTCGGCCGCCGATGGGCAGGCCTCCAGGCGAAACCGGGTGATCTCGGCGGCTGCAATCCGATCGGGGGATGGGCTCCACAACGACGTCGTCATGGGCTGCGATCCTATGCGTAACTCATGCAGGTGGCTCCCTGGCGTAGGCTGGACGATGGGTAGGACGCCTGGCAGGGGCCAGGCGCCGGCAGAAACACGGAGCGCAACCACATGACCGACTCGCCATACGAGCCACCGGCCGAACCAGCCCAGGCCGGAGGAAACCCTCCCGCAGGCTGGTATCCGACGGGCCAGGGCGATCAGCAGTACTGGGATGGCCAGGCCTGGACCCCCCATCGGGCGCCGCTCGGGCCCCAGGGCGCCATGCAGGCGGCCCAGGCTCAACCCGTAGGGGTTGCCACCTCCGACGACAAGACGATGGCCGTGCTGTCACACCTCGGTGGGGCGCTCGCGTCGTTCATCGTGCCGCTCATCATCTTCTTGATGAAGAAGGACGAGTCGCCGTTCGTGCGTCACCACGCCGCCGAGGCACTGAACCTGCAGATCACGGCGTTCATCGCTGCGTTCGTGAGCCTAATCCTGGTCTTCGTGCTGGTTGGGATCCTGCTGTTGATCATCCTGCCGTTCGTGTTCTTCATCCTGGCGATCATCGCCACGGTGAAGGCATCGCAGGGCGAGTGGTACCGCTACCCGATGGTGCTCCACATCGTGACCTGAGCCGGCGTCGGCCCGGCGAGTTGCTCGCCGTCAGCGACGGTCCCATACGAGGCGACCGCCGACGAACGTCATGACCACCTGGCCTTCGTCGTCGAGGGCCACGAGGTCGGCGCGCCGGCCAATCTCGATACGGCCGCGGTCGGGTAGACCGAGGCACCGGGCCGGGATCTCGGTGACGGCAGCCACCGCGTCGGCCAGGCCGCACCCGGTGAACGCCACGAGATTTCGCACCGCCATGTCGAGGCCCACAGTCGATCCGGCGAGCCGCCCGTCGTAGAGCCGCACGGCATCGCCGGTGGCACCACTGGCAACGGTGCCCATGAAGGCCACGGCATCGCTCACGGCGATGATCCGCCCCGCCGCCGCCTGCCAGGCGAGAGCCACCATCTCGGGCGACACATGCACGCCGTCGACGATCAGGGTGGCGTAGACCCGATTGTCGACGAGCAGGGCTGCCGCCATCCCCGGGTCGCGGTGATGCAGGCCCGACATTGCGTTGTAGAGGTGGCTGCCCACGGTGACTCCGGCGTCGAAGGCCACCCGCCCCTGCGCCGCAGTGGCCTCGGTGTGCCCCGCCGCAACCACCACACCCTGACCGCGCAGTTCCTCGACCATGTCGTGGGCGCCGGCCAACTCAGGGGCGAGGGTCACCATCCGCACGCCGTGGGCCGGGTTGTACTCGGTCGGCACCTCACGAGGAATCGGCTGGAGCAGCTCACGGCTGTGGGCACCGTGGCGAGACGGCGCCAGCCAGGGGCCCTCCATGTGCCAGCCGAGCGGATCGGCGCCGAGGTAGTTGCCCTGGGCCGGGCCGCCGGTGCGCCAGGCGCTGAGGGCCTCGCGGCGCCGACTGAAGCCGTTCGTGGTGAGCGTCGGGAGGAACGAGGTGACCCCCACCTCCACCAGCCGCTCGCCCAGTGCCCACACGGTGGTGGGATCGCGTTGGAGGTCGAGCCCCCAGCCCCCGTTTATCTGCAGGTCGATGTATCCGGGCACGAGCCGGAGGCCCGTGGCAT
Source organism: Actinomycetota bacterium (assembly GCA_039029735.1). Classification (GTDB taxonomy): domain Bacteria; phylum Actinomycetota; class Acidimicrobiia; order Acidimicrobiales; family SZUA-35; genus CADEDH01. Next base: position 44,326 of record JBCCFL010000009.1, read on the forward strand.
CGACCACGCTGCCATCGGGGGCCGCCGCATCGGAGATCACTCCGTCGACGATGTTGAGATCGAACTCCTGCCAGCCGTTCGGGGTGAGCACATCGGCCCCGAACAGCAGATGAGACCGCACCATGTCATCCGCCATGTCGACTCCCGTCAGCGACTACACCGGAGTCACGCCGTTGTGGCGCTCGGTGAAGCGTCTCGACTTGTTCTGGGCCAGTCCGATGCGGCGGATGAGGTCCTCGCGGAGGTCCTCGGGTTGGACGATGGCGTCGAAAACCAGATCGGAGGCCAGGCGGAGTAGATCGACATCCGCTTCATATTCGGCCCGACGAGCCTCGACATAAGCGGCTCGCTCGTCTGGATCCTCGATTGCCCTGATCTTGTTGTAGTACACGGCGTTCACAGCCGGTTCGGGCCCCATCACCGCGATCTGCGCCGTTGGCAGCGCCAGGGTGGCTTCTGGCTCGAATGCGGGCCCGCACATGGCGTAGAGGCCGGCGCCGTAGCATTTGCGCAGGATCACGCAGATCTTGGGCACCGTGGCCTCGGAGACGGCCGAGATCATCTTGGCACCGTGACGGATGATGCCCTGGCGTTCCACCTCGGTGCCGATCATGAACCCGGGCACGTCGGCCAGGAAGATGAGCGGCACGTTGAACGCGTTGCACAAGGTGATGAACCGGGTGGCCTTGTCGGCAGTGTCGGTGAACAGCACACCGCCCTTGATGGCCGGGTTGTTCGCCACGAACCCCACCGGGTGGCCCTCGAAGCGACCGAAGCCCACCACCATCTCCGGCGCGAACAGCGGCTTGATCTCGAAGAACGAGTCGGTGTCGACCAGGCCCTCGATCACCCGGTGCACGTCGTAGCCGGACTTGTCGTCGTCGGGTACGTCGCCGGTGATCAGCGGGCGCTCGGGGGCCGACCACTGCTCCCACGGCGGCGGCGTGCGGAAGTTGGTCGGGAGGTACGACAGGTAGGTGCGGGCGGCCTCGATGGCGCTCTCGTCGTCGGGGAAGAGGTTGTCGCCCACGCCCGACACGGTGGTGTGCATCCGGGCACCACCCATCTCGTCGAGCGACACCACCTCGCCGATCACCTCTTCGGCCATCCGGGGCGAGCCGAGGTACATCGAGGCGTTGCCTTCCACCATGAAGATCACGTCGCAGAAGCTCGGGATGTAGGCGCCACCGGCGGCGGAGGGCCCGAACAGGCAACAGACCTGGGGCACGCGGCCCGACAGCCGAACCTGGTTGTAGAAGATGCGCCCGGCGCCACGCCGACCGGGAAACAGCTCGACCTGGTCGGTGATGCGGGCGCCGGCCGAGTCGACCAGCCAGGCGATGGGCATCTCTTCTTTCAGCGCGGCCTCGGTGAGACGCACGATCTTCTCCACCGTGCGGGCACCCCAGGAGCCGGCCTTCACGGTGGGGTCGTTGGCCATGATGGCAACGGGGCGGCCGTCGACCAGGGCCCGCCCGGTGACCACACCGTCGGCGGGCAGGTCGTCGGTGGGGGCGTTGGCGTTGGCGAGGAGGCCGTCCTCGACAAAGGAGCCCTCATCGACGAGCAGGGCGATTCGGTCGCGAACGAACAGCTTGTTCTGGCTCGCCAGCTTCTCGCCGAGGGCGGCGAGGTTGCCTTGTTTGGCCCGCTCCAGGGCGGAACGGATCGAGTCGCTACTCACGCATAGATGTTGCCACAACCACGAGCCCGATCACGCGCTCTCGGTGCCGGCGAGTTGGCGTTCGAGGATCTGGATGAACAGCTCTGGCTGCTGGGCGCCGGGAACGGCCACCTTGCGGTTGAACACGAACGTTGGCACGCCGGTGAGGCCGTTGTCGGCGGCGAACTCGAGCTGGGCCGCCACCTCGTCGCGCCCGGCGTCGCCCTGGAGCCAGGCCCTGGCCTCTTCGGCGTCGATTCCCACCTCTGCGGCCAGGGCGACCAGCTCCTCGACGGTGCCGATCGCCTTGCCCTCGGTGAAGTAGGCGGCCATGAGCCGCTCCTTCAGCTCGTACTGATTTCCCAGCTTCTCGCCGAGCACCAGCAGACGGTGGGCGAGGATCGTGTTGGACCGCTGGGCGATGTCCATCTTGAACTCGAGCCCCTCGCCGGCGGCCTCGGTGGTGACCTTGTCGAAGATGGCTGTGGCCGCGTCGGCGCCGCCGAACTTCTTCTCGTAGGCCTCTCGCACCGGTAACGACTCACCGACAGGGGCGGTCGGGTCGAGCAGGAACGCCCGATAGCGAATGTCGACCTCCACGTCGGGATGCTCGGCCCCGAAGGTCTCGAGGGCAGACTCGAAGCGCCGCTTGCCGATGTAGCACCACGGGCACACGACGTCGGACCACACTTCGACGGTGATGGTGGAGGTGTCGCTCATGCCGTCTCGATTCCAGCTGCGGCCTCGAGCCCGAAGTGCTCGATGGCCTGATCACGTAGTTTGAACTTCTGGATCTTGCCGGTGACGGTCATCGGGAACTCGGCGGTGGTGGCCACGTAGCGGGGCACCTTGTAGTGGGCGATGCGACCCTGGCAGTACTCCTTGACCTCGGCCACGGTGAGATCTTCACCGTCCTCGGTCTGGATCCAGGCCATGATCTCCTCGCCGTACTTCTCGTCGGGCACGCCCACAACCTGCACGTCGCGGATGCGGGGATGGGCGTAGAGGAACTCCTCGACCTCGCGGGGATACACGTTCTCGCCGCCGCGGATGATCATGTCCTTCGAGCGGCCGACGATGTTCACGTAGCCCTCCACGTCCATCTCGGCGAGGTCGCCGGTGTGCATCCACCCGTCGGCGTCAATTGCCTCGGCCGTGCGGGCCGCATCCTCCCAGTAGCCGATCATCACCGAGTAGCCCCGCGTGCAGAACTCGCCGGGCTGGCCTCGCTCGACCGTGGCGCCGGATTCGGGGTCGACGATCTTGACCTCAACGTGGGGATGCACCCGGCCCACTGAGCCGACCCGCTTGTCGATCGGGTCGTCGGTGGCGGTCTGAGTGGAGACCGGTGATGTTTCGGTCATGCCGTAGCAGATCGTGACTTCATCCATGTTCATCCGCTCGATGCACTGCTTCATCACCTCAACCGGGCACGGCGAGCCGGCCATGATCCCGGTGCGCAGCGCCCCGAGGTCGTATGACTCGAACTCGGGCAGGGCCAGCATGGCGATGAACATGGTGGGTACGCCGTAGAGGCTGGTGCAGCGCTCCTCGGCCACGGCGGCCAGGGTGTCCACCGGGTCGAAAGCGTCGGCTGGCACCACGATGGTCGACCCGTGGGTGGTGCAGCCGAGGTTGCCCATCACCATGCCGAAGCAGTGGTAGAAGGGCACCGGCACGCACACTCGGTCGTCGGGGGTGTAGCGGCAGCCCTCGGCCACGAAGAACGCATTGTTCAAGATGTTGCGGTGGCTGAGGGTGGCGCCCTTGGGGTAGCCGGTGGTGCCCGACGTGTACTGGATGTTGATTGGGTCGTTGTGATCGAGGCCGGCGCTGATCGCATCGAGCTGGTCGACGGTGACATCGGCGCCGGCGGTGAGCAGCCCGGACCAGTCGTCGGTGCCGATGTAGACCACCTGCTCCAACGCCGGGAGCTCGGGGCGCACCTCGTCGATCATGGCCACGTAGTCGCTGGTCTTGAAGGTGGTGGCCGACACCAGGCCCTTGCAGCCCGACTGGTTGAGCGCATACTGCACCTCGTGGGTGCGATAGGCCGGGTTGATGTTGACCAGGATCACCCCGATCCGGGCCGTGGCGTACTGCACCAACACCCACTCGGCGCAGTTGGGGGCCCAGATGCCAACCCGGTCTCCCTTGACGAAGCCCCGGGCCACCAGGCCCTTGGCCAGCTCGTCGATCCGCTCGGCAAGCTCGGCGTAGGTCCAGCGGATGCCCTGGTGGCGCACCACGAGCGCCTCACGGTCGCCGTGGGCGGCCACGGTCTGGGCGAGGTTGGCGCTGATGGTCTGTTCGATCAGCGGCGTCGAGAGCGGACCCGCTGCTTCACTCGAGGTCGACATGGCCCAACCCTAGTGGGCGGCTCCGACGGGCTGGTAACGAGCACGATCGGGTGCGTTGGCGGGGCTCAGACAGGCGTTGGCCAGATCTCGCCCGGCCTGCTCTGAGCCGGCTGGGAGCACGACCACTCGGTCATACCAGCCGCTGCGATCGAGGGCCTGCACCTGCTCAGCCACCGCGACGGGCGTCGCCACGTCGAAGATCTCGATGTCGGCCTGATCGAGGGCCACGTCGACGAAGCCGCGCTCCACGGCATCGGTGGCGGCCGACGCGAGCCGCACCACCCCGATGAGGGGGCTCCGGTCGGTCGTCAAGTCGGGGTGCGCTCGCATACAGGCACCGTAAAACATTAAGTATGGTTGAAGTCAATGGATGATGATCTGCTCACCATCGGCGATGCAGCCGAGCGGCTCGGGATCGCCACCTCGGCCCTGCGGTTCTACGAGGAGAAGGGGCTGATCACCTCGCGGCGCACCTCTGGTAACCAGCGGCGCTATGGCCGCGACGTGCTGCGACGGGTGTCGTTCATCCGGGCCGCCCAGCAGGTGGGGCTGCCGCTGCGGGAGATCCGCGACAGCATCCAGACGCTGCCACCCGAGCGGGCTCCGACCAAGGAGGAATGGGAGCAGTTCGCCGACGCATGGCGGCCCCGGCTGGAGGAACAGATCAACACCCTCGTCGGCATGCGCGATCGCCTCGCCGGGTGCATCGGGTGCGGCTGTCAAACGCTCGACAGCTGCGAAATCTTCAATCCCGGCGACCGAGCCGCCGAAGAAGGGCCGGGCGCTCGCTATCTGGTGCCCTGACTGCGCCGGCCCGGCCGAGAGAGCCGGCCACGGCGTCGTCCTGCACCGACTGCAGCTGCTCGGCCAACACCGCTGTGAACTCGCGGAGCCGGCTGCGGCTCACCGATCGGGCGCCCTCGGCGGCGACCGGCGCCGGGATCGGGGGGCCGACCACGATGGTGACCGTGGAGCGGCGGATCCACATGGCGCCGGGCGGGAACGCCTCGCTGGTACCCGCAATGCCGATCGGCACCACTGGCGCGCCCGTTCGGGCGGCGAGCCAGGCCGGGCCGTCGAACAACGGCGCAACGACCTCGCCCGAGGTGCGGGTTCCCTCGGGAAACACGATGAGCAGCTCTCCACGATCGAGCAACATCCGAGCGGCGTTCATCGCCTCGCGATCGGCCTCGGCCCGTCGCACCGGAATGGCACCAAGGGCGGCGCACAGCCAACCAACGCCAGGGGTGGTGAACAACGATTCTTTGCCGAGGGCCCGCACCCGGCGATCGGTGAGCGGCCCGAGCAGAGCACTGTCGAGGTGAGACCGGTGCACGGGGGCCACGATCACCGGGCCGGGCTGGTCGAGGTTCTCGATCCCCTCGATGCGCACCCGCAGCCACGGGTACAGGATCCGCCGGATCAGACTCCTGGCGATGCGGTACACCACCAGCGACGATCGTCGGTCGCCACGCTCCAGTGCACGTCGCTGGAGCTCGTTCGGAGCGGGAGCCACACACCAACTCTACGGGCCACCGATCCAACCGCTCCCGGACCACTCAGCGGCCCAGCGAGGTGCAAGACTACGGATGTGCAGCCATTGCCAGCCGTTGTCCGTCGCTTGTGGAATGTCATCGCCATCGTGCAGGGGGTCATCGTGGCCCTGATACTCGGCGGGCTCGACGTTGCCTACCGGGTGACCGACGTGTCGGGCCCGAGCGTGCCGCCCGCCGTGGTGCCGCTGGCGGTCGGGGCCCTCGTCGGCGGGATCGGCCTCGTGTTCGCCACGCTGCGCTACAAGTCGTGGCGCTTCGAGCTCACCGATGAGTGGATCCACGCCCGGTGGGGCGTGATCACCCGTCAGACGGCGACGATCCCCCGCAACCGCATCCAGACCCTCACCAGTGAGAACGGCCCGATCGACCGGCTACTCGACCTCACGTCGGTCACCGTGCACACCGCAGGCTCCGCCGCCCCGAACCTGGCCATCCCCCACCTCAAGGACGAAACGGTGGAATGGCTCCGCTCCGAACTCGCCGTCGGCTCGGCCCACCGATGAGCGATCCGGAAGGTCCGACGATCGAGTCGCCCGAGGTGGCGCTGTCGCCCGAGCCGGACGAGGAGCTCGACTGGCGGCGCCCCCATCCGATCACGATCGTGGCCGAGGTGCTCCGGGCGGCCCGGTCGATCATCTTCGCCCTTGTGCTGGTGCAGGGCGGCCTGTTCGGCTTCGGATCCCTGGCCGAGCTGGTGGTGATCGGCGTGCCGCTCGGTGGCGCGATCCTGCGCTGGTACACCACCCGGTACGCCCTCGGCGCCGAGTCGATCCATCACCGCTACGGGCTGCTCGTGCGCCACAAACAGGTGCTGCCCCGGGCCAACGTGCAGAACGTGGCGTCGAAGGCGGGAATCCTGGCTCGGATGACGTCCATGGTGGAGCTGTCGATCAGCGATGCGTCGGCCGACGGCGACATCAACCTGCGGCTGCTCGACAAGGAGGAGGCCGACCGCATCACCACGCTGCTGCGGTCGTCGATGACCATCACCAGCGCGGCCGCAACCGAGCTCGCACCGCCTGGCACCACCCCGGCGCCGCCGACAGGCGCCCCGGTCGATGTGCCAGTGGCGATCGAGCCGATCGTCGCGCCCAGCCTCGGCCGGCTTGCGTGGGCGGCCGCCACCGGCGCCGCTGTGGCCGGGTACCTCGTACCGGTGGCCATCTGGCTGGGTGCCCTCGCCATGGCGGTGGTGGTCTCCTATGACCTGTTGCCGCTCAGCCCGCTCGCCTCGTCGACCCTCGACTCACTCGACCTGCGGAGCACCCTCTCCGAACCACGGATCGAGCTCCTGACGATCGCCCTGCCGTTGATGTTGGTGGCCCCGCTGTTGTTCAACCTGCTGGGAATCGCCGTGCGACTGGCCGGCCTGGGTGGCTTCCGGCTCACCGCTGAGCCCGACCGGCTGCGCATGCAAGCCGGCCTGATCACCGAGGCCCGCTTCGCCGCCCGCCGGGAACGGCTGCAGCAGCTGCGAATCGAGGCGGCCCCGTTTCAGCGATGGGCCGGGATCGAGACCATCCGCTATGAGACGGCCGACACCGAGGTGGAGTTCAACCCGTCGCCGGCCTACAGCTATCTCGACCCGGCGGCCGACACCGGCCGGTGGCGCGATCTCGTGCCGGTGGCGATCGGGCCCGTGCACGTCGAGGCCGTGCCCCCCACCCAGGTGTCGCCCCTCACCGTGCGGCGGCGCACCGGGCGGGCCGTCTTCCGGGCGCTGTTCTTCGGCCTCGCGGTGGGAGCGGTCGTGCCCGTGATGGGCGTGGCGTTGTTCCTCGCGCTGGCCGCTTTCGGCCGCTGGCACGCCGTGCGCACACACCAGCACCTCAGTTACGCCATGGACGACACGTTGCTGTTGGTGCGGTCCGGGGTGTTCACCCGCCGCCTCCAGCTCGTGCGCCTCGACAAGATCCAACTCGTCCGCAGCTACGCCGGGCTTATCCAGCGGCGGTTCGGCCTTGCGTCCCTCGTGGTGATCACCGCCGGGTCCGGGGCGCTCGGCCGAGTGGTGATCCCTGATCTCTCAGCCGACGTGGCCGCCGAGTTCCAGGCCCGCCTGGCGAGCCGGGCCCGCCGCACCCCCTTGGCCGACACGCTCTGAGCCCGCAAGGGCGCGGGACGGCTCAGCCGGATACTCCCCGTCTGGGAGCCGCGCTCGCCGTACGCGTTTGGCCGACGCGCTCCGAGCCAGCGGGGTCTCGTGGCGATGACGCTTCTGGTGATTGTGGACCACTGGTCCACAATCACGGCGAACAGCCCACCCGAGCCCGACGCCCGGCGCCGTTGGCGTCTATCGCCGGCGCAGGGCCCGTCGCTGGGCGGCCACGAGGCGAGCCCAGCGGTTGTAGGCCACGGCGCACACCCCGAGCACGATCGACAGCCCGAACCACCCGATCGTTGAGGCCACGTCACCGTCGACCACGGCGGCCCCGGTTGCGACTGCCCCCAGCATCGCAATCGCAAACACTGCCGCTGAGCTGACAACCATCGAGAACGTCATGAACCCCATCCCGCCTTGTGCGATCACGCCGGGCCGAGGAACCAGGCCGCAGACAGAACCGACGGTACGGGCCGCTGGAATCGGCGGCGAGAGCGACCGTGCCCGCCCGCCCTGGGGCCGAGGGGCCCAGGAGCCGAGGCGTGGTGACCCAGGGGATCAGCCGGCGAGGCGAGGCGGACCTCAGGCGACGTCGGCCACCGGCTCCACGACGGAGCCGTGGATGCGACGGGCGTAGTCGGCCCGGGTGTCGAGGTCGGAGATGCCGTTCAGGGCGAGGTCGATGGTGGCGGCGGGGATCGAATGATCGAGGCCGAGGGGGCGCCTGATGTCCTGGCCGTGAACGATCACCTCGCTGAGGGGGATCTCCGGTCCGAGGCCCGGCGGGGTCCAACGGTCGGCAGCGTTGGCCCGCAGCAGCTCGATCCGCTCGGCCCGGCTGGTCGAGGCGTGGAGCCTGGCCGTCAGCTCGTTCACGGTGCGGGTGAGGCTGAACCGGTTCTTCGCCATCGTGAGCCCGAGCCGTAGGTTCGACACCTCGAACGGCACCACCAGATGGGCCGCCACCTCCTCCACGGTCCACCGGTCGCACTGGCTCTGGGTGGTCCACTGGTGCTCGCTGAGGCCGGCGAGGTCGTCGGCGAGCCGCAGACGCTCGACCTCGATCGCAGCCCACATCGCATCGGTCTGGGTGGTGGTCATGTCAGTCTCTCCTGGTGCAGCCTCCGTGCCGGGCTCTCCGGCTCGGGGTCTCGGCACCACGACGTGCGAGCTCGACGATTCTGGACGCGTCGCCGACAGAAGTAGGGTCTGGCCATGGTCGATGTGGCACAAACGCTCCACTGGTCCGACACCGACGTCGAGGTCCACAAGGTGGTCGTCGGCCCTGTCGACAACAACGTGTTCGTGATCCGGTGCCGGCACACGGGCGAGGCGGTGCTGCTCGACGCCGCCAATGAACACGAACTCCTGCTCGATCTCTGCAAGACGCTCGGCGTGCGCACCGTGCTGGAGACTCACGGCCACTGGGATCACATTCAGGCGATCCCAGAGGTTCGCAACGCCGGCTACGAGGTGGGGGTGACCGCAGCCGACGCCTCGATGCTACCGAGCTACGACTACCTCCTCGACGACGACACCCGGATCGACGTGGGGCGGCTCAAGCTCCACACGATCACCACGCCGGGCCACACGGCCGGTTCGATTTGCTTCAAGCTGGTGGACAAGCCGCTGTTGTTCAGTGGCGACACGCTGTTCCCGGGCGGCCCGGGGGCCACCAAGTTCGAGGGCGGCGACTTCGCCACGATCATCACCTCGATCGACGAGCGGCTGTTCACCCTCCCGCCCGACACGATGGTGCTCCCCGGCCACGGTGACGACACCACGATCGGCGCCGAACGGCCCCACCTCCAGGAGTGGATCGACCGCGGCTGGTAGCGGCGCCGATCAGACGGCGGCCTGCCTTCGGCATTTACACTACGTGGATTGTGGAATTGCACGAGGAGCCTAGACTGACCTCATGACCGCCCCGTTGTTCGAGATCGAAGGTCTCCGCGTCAGCACCGCCGAAGGCGATGGCGTCGAGATCCTCAAGGGAGTCGACCTCACGGTCGAGCGTGGCGAGATCCACGCGATGATGGGCCCGAACGGGTCCGGGAAGTCGACGTTGGCCTCGATCCTGCTCGGGTCGCCCGAGTACGAGGTGACGGCCGGCTCGGTGCGCTTCAACGGCGACGACATCACCGACTGGGACGCCGACGTGCGGGCCAAGGCCGGCATGTTCCTCGCCTTCCAGTACCCCCAGGAGATCGCCGGGGTGTCGGTGCTCAACTTCTTGCGCCAGGCCCTCAGTGCCCGCAAGGGCATCGAGATGAGCGTGCTGGAGCTGCGCCTGTCGCTGATGGAGTGGATGGACAAGCTCGGTATGGACGCCTCCTTCATGGAGCGGTACCTCAACGAGGGCTTCTCGGGCGGCGAGAAGAAGCGCAACGAGGTGCTGCAGATGGCGGTGCTCGAACCCGAGATCGCCATCCTCGACGAGACCGACTCCGGGCTCGACATCGACGCCCTGGTAGCCGTGGCCGAGGGGGTGCAGGCCGTCCGGGCCGAGCGCCCCGAGCTGGGCCTGCTCGCCATCACCCACTACCAACGCCTTCTCGAACACCTGAAGCCCGATCACGTGCACGTGCTGATCGACGGGCGGATCGTGGCATCGGGCGGGCCCGATCTCGCCGTCAAACTCGAGCGCGAGGGATACGAGAGCTTCCGCTGATGACCACCGCTCCCCCAACGATCGACGTCGCCAGCGTTCGCAAGGACTTCCCTGTCCTCGACCAGGTGCAGAACGAGCGGCGGCTCGTGTTCCTCGACTCGGCGGCCTCGTCGCAGCACCCCCGTCAGGTGCTGCAGGCGATGAACGAGATCTACGAGGCCAGCTACGCCAACGTGCACCGCGGCGTCTACCAGCTGGCGGAGCGGGCCACGAATGCCTACGAGGGCGCCCGCTCCAAGGTGGCGCAGTTCATCAACGCCCCGAGTTCGTCCGAGGTGATCTTCACCAAGAACGCCACTGAGGGCATCAACCTCGTGGCCGGTGCGTGGGGCCGCCAGAACCTGAACGCGGGCGATGCCATCGTGCTCACGATGATGGAGCACCACGCCAACATCGTGCCGTGGCAGATGCTGGCCGCCGAGCGGGAGTTGGAGATCCGTTGGATCCCGGTGACCGACGACGGCTACCTCGATCTGTCCGACATCGACCGGCTCCTCGACGGGGCCAGCGTGCTCGCCTTCACCGCGATGTCGAACGTGCTCGGCACCATCACCCCGGTTGCGGAGCTCACGGCGATGGCGCGCGAGCGGGGCATCGTCACCGTGGTCGACGCCTGCCAGTGGGTTCCCCACCTGCCAACCGACGTGCAGGAGATGGGGGCCGACTTCGTGGCCTTCAGTGGCCACAAGATGCTCGGCCCGTCCGGCATCGGTGTGTTGTGGGGCCGGGCCGAGCTGCTCGACGCCATGCCGCCATTCCTCGGCGGCGGCGGCATGATCCTGAACGTCACCACCGACGGCTTCCTCGCCGATGCCATCCCGGCCAAGTTCGAGGCCGGCACCCCGCCGATCGTGGAGGCTGTTGGCCTCGGCGCCGCCGTCGACTACCTGAACGACCTCGGCATGGAGGCCGTGCGGCGCCACGAGGTGGAACTCACCGCCTACGCCTTGCGCACCCTCACCGAACGGGTGGGCGAGCAGCTCGTCATCCACGGCCCGAGTGAGCCGGCGGCCCGAGGCGGCGTGTTCTCGATCGCACTCCAGGACGTGCACGCCCACGACGTGAGCCAGGTGCTCGACACCCACGCGGTGTGCATCCGGCCCGGCCACCACTGCGCCAAGCCGCTGATGAAGCATCTCGGGGTGCAGGCCACGGCCCGGGCCAGCGTGTACGTCTACAACGACGCCGACGACATCGACGCTCTCGCCGACGCCTTGATCGAAGCGAAGGACTTCTTCGCCCTCTAGCTAGCCTGCAGGCCCGACCCCGGAACGCCCACGAAAGGTCCACCGTGTCTGGACTCGAAGATCTCTACCGGGAGATCATCCTCGACCACTATCGCAGCCCCCGGAACCGGGGCGAGCTGGAGACCCCGCCGGCCCATCGCACGGAGGGGTTCAACCCGCTCTGTGGTGACGAGGTCGTGGTGTACATCGAGCTCGACGACGACGATCGGATCTCCGACATCAAGATCGGTGGCAACGGCTGCTCGATCTCCCAGTCGTCGGCATCGATGATGTCGGGCGCAGTGAAGGGGAAGACGATCGCAGAGGCCCGCGAGATCACGGGTGCGTTCAAGTCGATGATGTCGATCCACGAGACCGACATCGGTGGCGACGGGTCCGAAGCCGAGGCCCCAGCCGACGGCGTGTCCAGCGAGTTGAAGCTGGGCGACCTGGAGGCGCTGCGAGGTGTGGTGAAGTTCCCGGTGCGAATCAAGTGCGCCACGCTGAGCTGGAACACCCTCGCCCAGGCGTTCGATGAAGTGGCCGAAGGCGGCGTGTCGGGTGCGCCGGCGTCGTAGTTCGCTGCTTGACTGAACCGATGGCCGAATCGACGCGACCCCCCTCCCCCATCGATCGGGTGTTCCTCACCGACGATCCCGACGCGGGGATGCTCATCCTGGTGCGTCACGGCCAGCAGCAGTGGCCCGACCCGGAAACGTCGTCGACGGGCGACTGGGTGAACCCGCCGCTGTCGCAGTTGGGTGAGAGCCAGGCCTTGGCCGTTGGCGAGTACCTGTCGGTGGAGGCACCGTCCGCGGTGTACAGCTCGCATCTGTACCGGGCGAACGACACCGGCAAGGCGATCGCCAAGCACCACGGGCTGGACGTGAACGTGGTCGAGGACCTGGAGGAGATCCGGATCTTCGAGCAGCTCCCGCCCGAGGGCCGGGCCATCGATCTGCTGGGCGAGCAGGCAATGGAGGGCATCCGGGGCCGCTTCGTGCAGGAGCGAAGCTGGGACGTGTACCCCCACAGCGAGTCGTCGCTGAACTTCCGACGGCGAATCGGCTACTCCCTCGAAGGGATCATGGCCTCCCACCCCGGCGAGACCGTGGTGGTGGCCTGCCACGGCGGCGTGATCAACGTGGCGGCGTCGATGACGCTGGAGCACGACAGCGACTTCCTCTTCCGCCCAGCGCATGCCTCGGTGCACCGCTTCCGCTTCGGCAACGGCCGCCGCGTGGTCGAGTCGCTCAACGAAACCCGCTTCCTCGCCCAGTCCGAGCTGCTCTCGTACTAGCAAGGCTGGCCGTGTGGCGTCAGCCGTTGACCAGTGCCGACCGCGTCTGGTCCGGCGTCTCCCCGGTCCAGTTGTGGAACGCCCGATAAAACGAACTCGTCTCTTCGTAGCCGAGCAGGAACGCGATGTCGGCGGCGGTGAGCGCCGGGTCGCGCAGATAGTGCCGGGCCAGCTGGGCGCGGGTCGAGTTCAGGATCTCCTGGAAGCCCGTGCCCTCCGACTTCAGTTGGCGGTGAAGCGTCCGTGAGCTGACGGCGAGCTCGGCTGCGACCTCGGCGACGGTCGTGCGACCGACGGGCAGGATCTCGAGCAGGATGGCCCGCACCCGTTCGCTCGTCGGCGCCTCGACGTCGATGTCGGCGAGGCGTCGCCGCAGCTGAGGCTCGAACGTGTTCCAGATCGCATCGTTCGCCGTCATGAACGGACGCTCCGCATCGGCGACGCTGAACGCCACGGCGTGCGTGTCGGCCTGCTCGATCGGCGCACCGATCATCTCCTCGTAGGCGGTGACGTTCTCTGGAACCTCCCTCATCGCAAGGCGGGCGGGTTCGACATGGCGCCTCGTCCCGATGCGGGCCATCGCAACCCAGGAAAGCAACTCGGTCATGACCATGGTCGTCGGCGGGTGCGCCCCAACTGGCCATTCGAACCCGATGGTGGTGCCGGCTGGACCAGCGTCGACCCGCATGTGCAGGGGGCCGATGAGCTTCTTGTACACGGCCACGCGCCGTGCGGCGGTGTTCAGATCGGGGCTCATCATCGCGGCGAACAGTGCCGGGGCGAAGACTTCCGGGGAGAGCTTCTCCTCGATCAACAGCGGGAGGTTCGGGTGGTCCGCCTCGGCTTCGAGGGCACGCCACAGCCCGAAGAATTCATCCTGGGAGAGCCACACCGGCCCACCAGCGAGAAGATCCGGGCGCAGGCCAGCCCGACGCAGCACGGCCGTCGGACTCACCCCGAGGTCGATCAGCAGGGCCCGAACGCCGGGTTCGAGTGCATATCTGTTACCCATCTCGACGCTCCTCGGCTGGAAGACCCGGCTGCCCAACGGTATCGACACCTCGCCCGCCGGGCAGTAGCAGATCCCGCCACACCGCCAGCAGATCCCGCCATTCGCCGTTGGCGCCATCTGCGACGGAACTGGCGGTATCCGCGAATCGCCCCGAACCCGTCATCTCTACGGTGCTGCTGGACGGACAGATCGAGCCTCACGCAGAACGGGAGCACCCCCATGAGCACGCCAACGCGCAACGACTACCACGAGGACCTGCGAGGCAGCCTCATGGTCGGCCGGGCCGTCACCTGGATGGCCCGCCGCCGGTGGGGGCTACGCACGATGCACCGGCTCATGATGAAGCCGATGGTCGGCAACGAGATCGACGGCGTGGTCAACGATGAGATCCACATTCCGAGCACGACGACCCCGGGGCACTCGATTCGTGCCCGCGTGTACAAGCCGGCCGGAGCTACCGGCCCGCTGCCCGCAATGCTCTATGCCCATGGCGGCGGATACCAGGTGGGTGTCCCCGAGCTGGCCAACGACTTCTTCGAGGACCTCCTGCAACGCCGCGACATTGCGATCATCGCTCCCGCCTACCGGCTGTCGTTGGCCGGCCACCCGTTCCCCGCCGGCCTCGACGACTGCTACGACACCATCCGGCACATGAAGGCGCACGCCGCCGACCTCGGCGTTCGCGACGACGCCTTCGTGATCGCCGGCCACAGCGGAGGCGGTGGAATGGCCGCTGCCCTCACGCACCGGGTGGTCGATGCGGGCGAGATCAACGTGGCGTTCCAGATGCCGATCTATCCGATGCTCGACCATCGGATGCAGACGCCATCGGCCCAACTGGAAGGCACCGCCGTGTGGGACCGACGCACGAACGCCATGGCCTGGGAGAACTATCTCGGCCATCTGAACGGAAACGTCCCCGAGTACGCCTCCCCCGCTCTGCGGACCGAGCTCGGCGGCCTGCCGCCGACGATCAGCTGGGTGGGCGACATGGAACCGTTCAAGGACGAGACCATCGCCTACATCGACGCCCTCGAAGCCGCCGGCGTACCCACCCGATTCCGGCTCTTCGAAGGTGGATGCCACGGCTTCGAGAACCTCGCCCCCAAGGTCGGCGTGTCACTGGATGCGATCGAGTTCCAGGGAAGCGCCTTCGCCGACTTCTACGACCTCTATCTCTAGGTGATTGCCAGTCGGGCGCTGACCGATGTCGACCGCAGCTCAGCTGCGGGTCTGTTGGAGGGTCTCGACGGCGACGATGAAGTCGTCCCATTCCTCGACGTCGAGGGCGCCCGGCACCGGGCTGTTCCACGGCCGAACGTAACGACAGGTGACCGCACGCGGTCGGCCGAGCACCAGATCCCGCACGTTGTGGTCGGCGTCGTCGAGGTAGACGTCACAGTCGACCCTGGTCTTGTCGTTCACGATGTGCACCTCGCCGGCCGGCACGTCGTGCGTGCGCAGCCAGGCGTGGGTGTCTTTGATCGCGAACCGAGGCTTGGTCGTCACGATCACGATCTCGTGGCCATCGTCGTGCAACTTGTGCAGCGCCTCGATCGCCCCGGGGTAGGGATCGAGGCCATAGAAGAGGCTGCGGCCTTCAGCACACGTTCTGGCCCAGTTCCAGAACTGCCCCATCGTGGTGAAGTGGGTGAGCCCGACCGGGGCGTCCCACTCCTGCACGTCATCGGAGGTCGGCTCGCGAGGCACCCGACCCGGGAAGTCACGGTTGTAGCGCCAGGTCCACCCCGCGTTGAAGTCGGCGATCACGCCGTCCATGTCGATACCGAGTCGCAGTCCGTCCACCATGTCCAACCTAGGGGCGCTCAGGCGCCAAGCGCGGCGACGACCGCCGCCTCTGCGTGAAGGGCCGTGGTCGGGAAGTAGGCGACGTCGACGTCGTAGGGCCCGACGAGCAGCTCGATCTCGGTGCAACCGGCGATCACGCCGGTGGCGCCGGCGGCGACGAGCCGGCCGATCACCGCCAGGTACGCGGCCTTCGACTCGGCCCGCACCACGCCCTGCACCAGCTCGGTGTAGATCACGTCGTGCACGAGCGTGCGGTCGTCGTCATCGGGCACGATCACGGTGAGCCCGTGGGCTTCGAGCCGCCCCCGGTAGAAGTCCTGTTCCATCGTGTAGCGGGTGCCGAGCAGCGCCACCCGCTCCACGCCAGCGGCCACTACGGCAGCAGCGGTGGCATCGGCGAGGTGGAGGAACGGCACCGAGATCGCCGCCTCGATCACTGGGGCCACCACGTGCATCGTGTTGGTGCACAGCACGATCAGATCGGCCCCCGCCTCCTGCAGGCGGCGGGCGTCGGCGGCAAGCAGCGCCCCAGCCCCATCCCAGTCGCCCTTCTCCTGGAGCGCCTCGATGGCAGCGAAGTTGTAGCTGCGGATGATCAGATCGGCCGACGACGTGCCGCCGAGTTCGGCCCGGACACCCTCATTGATCAGCCGCTCGTAGTGGATCGAGCTCTCCCAGCTCATTCCCCCGAGCAGGCCGATGGTCTTCATCGTGACGAGGCCGCGGGAGCCACTCGGCCCCTCAGCCCTCGGCGATGATTGCGCCACCGGCCCGGGCCGCCGCCGTACTGGCGATGGCGGCGAGGTCGGTGTCGTAGTTCGTGAGGCCGTCGGCGTCGTGCGTGGTCAACTCGATGGTCACCCGGTTGTAGACGTTCGACCACTCCGGATGGTGGTTGAGCCGCTCCGCGTGGATCGCCACCTCACTCATGAACCCGAACGCCGCCGCGAAGTCGGGGAACCGGAACCGGGCTCGAATCAGGTCGCCGTCGCGCTGCCAGTCGGGCAACGTGGCGAGTGCGGCGGTCACGTCGGCGTCAGTGAGTCGTTCAGGTGCCATGGTCGGTGGCCTGCCTTCAGGCGAGCGGGTCGGCGAACGGATCAGCGAAGGGGTCGGCGGCGCTGCCGTTGCCCTTCGCAGTCGAAGCGGGTTCAGCCTCGACGTAATTGGCGTAGCCGGATGCCTCCAGCTCGTCGGCCAGCTCCGGGCCACCGGAGGCCACGATCTTGCCCTGAGCGAGTACGTGAACGTGGTCGGGCCGCAGTTCGGTGAGCAGGCGGCTGTAGTGGGTGATCACAAGCACCCCGAGGCCTTCGTTGGTTGCTCGCTCCACTCGCTGGGCCACGATGCGCAGTGCATCCACGTCGAGCCCGGAGTCGAGCTCGTCGAGCACAGCGATCTGAGGCCGGAGCACGGCCAGCTGGAGGGTCTCGTTGCGCTTCTTCTCACCGCCACTCATGTCAACGTTCAACGAACGTGACATCAGTTCCGGCGGTACGCCGAGCTGGTCGGCCTCGGCGGTGAGGCGGGCAGAGAGTTCAGCATCATCGCGGCCGGCGTTGAGCACGTCGAGCAGCGACACCCCTGGCACCTCGATCGGGTACTGCATGGCGAGGAACAGCCCGGCCCGAGCCCGCTCCCACGTGGGAAGCGACAGCAGGTCTCGGCCGTCGAGCGTGGCCGAGCCGCCGAGCACCTCGTAGCCGGGCTTGCCCATCAGCACATGCGAGAGCGTGGACTTGCCAGCGCCGTTCGGGCCCATCACGGCATGGACTTCTCCGGGGCGGATCGTGAGATCCACGCCGTTGAGAATGGTGACGCCACCAACGGCGGCGCGCAGATCGCTGATGACGAGATCGGTCATCGGGCCTCCTCGGGCAGCTTCACCTCGACGGCACCGCCGACGACGGCCACCTCGTACACGGGGACCGGCTTGGTGGCCGGAAAACTGTCGGGCTCGCCGGTGATCACCGAGAACGCTGACCCGTGCTTCCAGCACTCGACCGTCTTGTCGTCACAGTCGAGTTCACCCTCGGCCAGCGAGTAGTCAGCGTGGGAGCAGCGATCACCGATCACATGCACGTCGTCGCCGAAGCGGATCAGGGCCAAGCGATGCCCGTCCACGTCGATGCGGCGGGCGGAGTCGGGCTCGATCTCATCGAGCTGGCACACAGTCACGGTGGTCACGACGCCATCCTCCGGTCGAGCTTGGCCGAGATGTGCTCGCGCACGAGCCCGTGGGTGGCCTCGACCGGCAGGCGGTCGACGACCTCGCCGAAGAACCCGGCCACGATCAAGCGATCCGCCACCACCGGCGGCACGCCCCGGGAGCCGAGGTAGAACTGCTGATCCTCGTCGACGGGGCTCACGGTGGACGCATGGCTGCAGTGCACGTTGTTGTTCTCGATCTCGAGGTTCGGCACCGACCAGGCCCAGGCATCGGGGCTCAGCTTCACATTGCGGTTGGTCTGGAAGGCGTTCGTGCCGGCGCCGTCGGGGTGGATGTGGATCAGGCCCGTGTAGATCGAGCCCGACTGATCATCCTGGGCGCCCTTGAACAGCAGATCGCTGCGGGTGTCGCGGTCGTCGTGGTGCTGGAACACCCGGAAGTCGTGGATCTGGTCGCTGTCGCCGTAGTAAGCAGCCGTGAGCTGGCCGGTGGCGCCGCGGCCAGTGAGCCGACCGTCCACCCGGAGCCGGCCATAGCGCGCACCGAAGGCCGCAACCCCAGCGTCGAGCGTGGACTGGCTGCCCGCTGTGGTGACCAGGCGGGCCAGCTGCCAGTGGCTGCGGTCGAGATCCTGGATCACCTGGTGACGAAGGCGAGCGGCGTTACCGGCATGCAGCTCGGTGAGCGGGGCCGACAGCGTTTCGCCCTCGATCGACGTCTGGTGCTCCACCACCGTGAGATCCGACGCCTCGGCAGCCTCCACCACGATGTGGCCGAACGATGCCGCCTGTGGCGATTGATGGTGGCTCGTGATCACGATCGGGGCCCGCACGGTGAGGCCGGGAGCGGTCTTGATCACCAGCGGCGGTGGGGCCAGGGCCGAACGAATGTGGTCGAAGAACGAAGGCTCGTCGAGCTCGGGCATCGCCCGCGCCTCGTCGACCTCGACGGTGAGGCCCTTCTCGGCCCAGCCGGGGGCGAGATCGATCGAAGTCACCCACCCGTCGACGATGACGACCGAAGCCGCCCGGTCGTCGATGGCGGCTGCGAGGGCGTCGGGCACGGCGCCGGCGTCGTCGGGCGGGGCGAGCACGGGGGCGAAGGTGTCGTAGGACAGATCACCGATGGGGCTGTATCGCCACTCTTCCAACTCGGTGCTCGGAGGCCCGACCTCCGACGCAGCAACCGCAGCGGCGCGTCGGCGATCAGGCTGCGGCAGTTGGCTCGCAACGTCAGGACCGAACCGTTCGTTCACGTCCGTGTACGGTATCGGGAATTTACCCTACCCACGTAGGAGAAATTGGGAGGATCGCCACGTCAGCGCTTGAACGGCCACCACTTCCGGCTGGCCCGCTTGCGCTCCTTCTCCCGTTCGACGTCCACCTCGGTACGGATCCGGTCGCCGGCCGAGTTGATGATGTCCTCGGCCTCGTCGAGAAGCGCCCCGATCGAGCCGTCGTCGCCCACCGACTCAGGCGCATCGGGGGTTGGCGGGGTGACGAGGGAGCCGTGACGCCAGTTGACATCGGCCATTCGGCGCTCGTACTTCGCGCAGTCGGCCGGACAATGCCAGGGTGCCTCGGGCGCGAGATCGAGGGCGCACTTGCGCATGGTGTCGCCGCTCGGATAACTCCGGCTCTGGAAGTGCTTGCAGTCTTGGCGCATCGCCATGAGTCCATTGTGCCATCCTGACCCGATGCCCACGCCTCACCTCAGCGCCCAGCCCGGCGACTACGCCCCCACCGTTCTCATGCCCGGCGATCCGTTGCGAGCCGAGTACATCGCCGAGACCTTCTTCGAGAATCCGACGAGGGTGTCGGCGGTGCGCAACATGTACGGCTTCACCGGCACCTACCAGGGCATGCCGGTGTCGGTTCAGGGATCGGGGATGGGCATCCCGTCGATGCAGATCTACGCCACCGAACTGGCACGGGAGTACGGGGTGACCCGCATCGTGCGGGTTGGCTCGTGTGGCGCCCTCCAGGACGACCTTCAGCTGCGCGACATCGTGGTGGCCAGTGCGGCTGGCACCGACTCGACGGTGAACCGGATGCGCTTTGGCGGGCGGGACTTCCCCGCCGTTGCCGACTGGGGCCTGTTGCGCAGCGTGGTGGAGGCGGCCGAGGCCGCCGGCGTCGGGGTTCAGGTGGGGCCGATCTTCACCTCTGACTTCTTCTACGAACCCGACTCCAGCGACACCTTCGACCTGCTCACCCGCTATGGCATCCTCGCCGTCGAGATGGAAGCCGCCGGCCTGTACGGCGTTGCCGCCGAGTGCGGTATCGCGGCGCTGGCGGTCGCCACCGTGAGCGATCACATCCCCCGGGGAGAGGCGCTCAGCAGCGACGACCGCCAGTCCAGCTTCAACGAGATGATCACCACCGTGTTGGCAGCGGTGACCACCTCGTCGAGCTAGCCAGCCAACGAATCAGCACATCAGCGGATCTGCCGCAGGCGGCTCGCCAGTTCGACGAGGTCGGCCACGTCGGCCCGCCCGCCATCGGCAATCTCCTGAGCTTCGGCCTCCACATCGGCGAGGGTGATCTCACCCTGGTGGGGGCTCTCTCGCAGGATCTCGGCCAGCGCAGCCACCGTGACAGCGAGGCGGAAGTCGTCGCTGGTGGCGGCCCAGTCGTCTTCGAGAATGGCGCCGGTCAGCTCCAGGCGAGTCTCCACCACGTCGCCGCTGTCGGGGTCCTGCCAGCGGAGCTGGGCGGTGCCGAGGCGATCCGAGGCGCTCACGCCGTCGTTGAGGCGCAGCTCGTAGAGGGCGGTCACCTCGTGGCCGGCGCCGAGTTCACCGGCGTCGACCTCGTCGTTGCGGAAGTCGTCATCGAGCACGGCCCGATTCTCGAAGCCGAGCAGGCGGTACTCGGCCACGTTGTCGGCGTCGAACTCCACCTGGATCTTCCCGTCGATGGCCACGGTGAGCAGCGTGGACACCAGCTCGTCGCCGAAGAGGCGGTCGGCCTCGCGCTCATCGTTCACATAGGCGTAGAAGCCGTCGCCGTCGTTGGCGAGCTGCTCCAGCACCACGTCGTTGAAGTTGCCCATGCCGACCCCAACGGTCACGAGCTGGATGCCCTTGTCGGCATCGCCCCGGATCAGCGAGGTGAGGCCGGCGGGATCGACGAGGCCGACATTGGCCACGCCGTCGGACGCGAGCACCACCCGGTTGATGCCGGTGTCGTTGAAGGCCTCGTTGGCGAGGTCGTAGCCGGTCTGCAGACCGGCCTCCAGGTTGGTTGAGCCGTCGGGGCGCAGCGAGCGGATGGCGTCGATGATTTGGTTCGTGTCGCTGGCCGGCGTCGGGGGCAGGAGCACGTCGGCGCCGTCGCTGTAGGTCACGAGGGCCACGGTGTCGTCGTCGCTCAGCTCGAACACGAGCCGCTCCAACGAGAGCTTCACCAGGTCGAGGCGGTTCGAGCGGTCCATCGAGCCGGACGTGTCGACCACGAAGGTGAGGGAGGCCTCGGGCCGATCAGCGTTGGCCACCTCTTCACCCTTGACACCGAGACGCACGATCACGTTGTCGGCGTTGAACGGCGATGGGCCGGCGTCGGCCACCACGGCGAGCCCGTCGTTCGGAGCCGGGTAGCCATAGTCGAAGCGGTTGACGAACTCCTCCAGGCGGATGGCCTCCCGAGGCGGGTAGACGCCCTGGTCGGCCCACTGGCGGGCAATCACGTAGCTGGCGGTGTCGACGTCGAGGGCGAAGGTCGAGAGCGGATCACGAGCGGTGGCCACGAACGGCCGCACGCCGTAGTCGGCGAAGGTGTTGTTGGCCTGGGTGTCCTCGGCCTCAGCGTCGCCCTCGCCCTCACCGAAGAACCCATCCCGAGCTGCGCCGCCCTGGGTCTGCTCGACGCTGGGCGCCGTGGTCGTCGTGGCCGGAGCGGCGGAGCCGGAGGCGGCCTCATCCTCCATCGCCTCCTCTTCCATCGCGTCGTCGGTCTCGACCGCGAATCCGTCGTCGGCCCCGCCGCTGGCGTCGTCGAAGTCGACGGCCGACTCCTCCTGAGTCAACTCTGCGGCCTCGGAGGTCTCCTCGTCGTCCGCAGAGCCGCAGGCCGCGGCGAGCAGCGCCAGCGCGCACAGCAGCGCCAGCAAGATCTTGGTGTGGTGATGTCGTCCCATGCCCCCTCAGACGATTCGCGACAAAGTGCTGGTTCCCGGCGTCATAGAGTTGTTATGCGGCCGCAAGGTGCGGCCGAGTGCGTCGGCTCACTCCGATGCACCCCAACCAGAGGAGAACAGAACCCCGATGGGATTTCTCGACAAGGCCAAGGACATCGCCGACAAGGCCGAAGACGCCGCCCAGCTGGCGAAGGAGCACGGCGACAAGATCCCGGGCGACATGGGTGACAAGGTGACCGACATCGCCGACAAGGTCGACGACCTCGCCGACAAGGTGCCGGGGAACGACCCCACCGACTGATCTTCCCGATCCGCGAACGGGCCGACCCTCCGGGGTCGGCCCGTCGGGGTTTTGGCGACGTTGCGGCGGTCGCTGGCGAGGTGGGAGGGCGTCCGGCGGGGCGATCACCGCGCGCCCTCCCACCCCCGATCAGTTCATGAAGGTGCGGGCGAAGTCGTTGATGCCGTTGACCTGGTTGGTGCCGATGCCGAGGATGTGGAGCAGTTCGACGGTGTCGGAGAAGTCGAGGCGGGCCCGCTCCGGGTCGTAATAGTCGAAGGCGGCGGCCCATCCGGCGGCATGGTCACCCTGACGGGCGGCGTCGAGGAAGGGGCCGGAGTACCGCTCGTCGTTGAGATCGGCCGTGCCGTTCCCGCCCCGGTTCCCGTCAGGAATGCGGATGTAGTCGGTGTTGGCCTTCACGTAGGCCAGATCGGCATCGAGGGCCTTCTCCTCATTCCAGTCGCTGTGCTGCACGAGGTGGATCCGGGCCGTGGTGTCGAGCCCCGGCATGCGGCGCGTGAGTTCACGAACCACATCGGCACTCAGGTCGGACTGACCACCCTCCGCGATCCAGATGTCGCCGCAGGCGTCCAGGGTGCGCTGCCAGCGATCGGCGGTGCGACGCACGGCACCGTTCCAGTCGGCATGGGCGTTCACCCACCCGTTGGCGCCCCAGGTGGCATCCATCACCCGTTCGCTGGCGCTGTTGTAGGTGCGAGCGTTGTCGGCCCCGTAGGCGCCACCGATCACCCACGGCGTGAACCCGACTGCAGAGGCGACCTCCCGGCCGGCCACCGTGGCGTGGCCATCATCGCGGTCGGGGGCGTGGTCGTAGTGCAGCGAGATGAGGTCCTTGCTGCGATTCGCCGTACCGGAGGTGTTGGCGGCGCAGCTCCCGGAGGGTGCCGAGGCCGCCGTTGTCGTTGTCGTCGCCGGTGCAGTGGTCGTGGTGGCCGGCGTTGACATCTGGCCACAGTCACCGCCCCGGCCAGCGATGGCGTTGTTGCGGCTGATCGACTCGTGGTGCAGCACGATCCGGTCGATCTGGTGGCCGTGGGAGCGCCCGGCGATCTGCAGCGTGTAGGTGCCGGCCCGGTCGAACTCGATCGAGATGGTCGACTTCTTGTGGTTCACGTCCGCGGTGCCTTTGTAGGCGAACGAGCCCGTGCTGTTGCCGAACACCTTGATAAAGCCGCCGTACGATCCGCCGGAGTCGGGGCCGAAGCGATCGGCGTCGGGCACGTTCAGCCAGGAGTCGTTGGCCTTGTCGCTCTCGACACCGTCGGGCTGACGCATCGCCCAGGTGAACCGGTACGAGCCCGGCACCTCGATCCGGATGTCGGTCGAGATGATGTCGGCCGGGCGGGAGTTGTTGCGCTCATGCGACAAGCCCTCCCAGGTGATGTAGCGGCCGCCGCTGGCGCGGGCGTCGGCCACCACCTTCCAGGCGCCATTCACGGGGAGGCTCTCCGCCTCAATGGCCACCACGCCACAGGCCGCCGCAGGCGGTGCCGGAGCCGTGGTCGCGGTGGTGGCGACCGAGCTCGAGGTGGTGGTGGTTTCGGCCGGAGCCGTCGTGGTGGTGGTGTCACCCGGGTCGGGCGTCGACGGCTGGGGCAACGTGGGGGGCTTGGTGTCCGTCGGAGCCGTTGGCGCTTCCGCTGGTGGCGCCGGGGTGGGCGGGTCTACCGGAGGTGGTGACGGTGGCGGGGCGGTGGTGGTCGACGACGGTTGCGCCGTGGTCGGTGGCATCACGGCCTCGTGTGAGATCTGTGAGGCGCCGACGTCCGCCGCCGACACGCCGCCGGGAGCGGCGGCGCCGATCACACGGCTCGAGCAGTACCAGGTACCGGCGATCGGGTCGCAGTCGATCCGAGGCAGGGTGCAACTGGCGGCATAGGCGGTGCGGGCCTCCCGCAGCGTGGCGCCCGAGGTGGAACACTCCTCCGGGACCTCGGCGGCCGACACGATGTTCACACCGATCAGCCCGGCCAGGACCACCCCGACCAGAACTACCGGGACCAGCAGACGACTCATTCTCAGCATGTGCTCGCTCTCATTCGGTCGAACACGCACGGGCATGGCCCCGGCACCCACGTACGTGTGATCTCCACCCCGTTTGTGTCCGGCCGGCGGCCCCCGACGCGCTCGATCCGTCCGAGGATGATCACGACTGACGATCGATAGTGGCAGGTCGATCGAACGTGGAGATATCTCGACTCCATCCCGCGATGAACAGGGCCATACGGACACCAACAGTCGGGGCCACGCGTCCGACGATCCCGATGGAGGCACTGCCAGCGATGGCCGACAACGACATCAGCGACGACGAGGAGCGGGTGACTCGCATCTACGAACGCTACGCCCCCGACGTGGCCGCCTATGTCGTGCGCCGGGCCCCCACGACCGATGCCGCCGATGCCGTTGCCGAGGCATTCCTTGTCGTGTGGCGAAGGCGGGCCACGGTGCCCGACGAACCTCTGACGCTGCCTTGGCTCTACGGCGTGGCCCGGCGGGTGCTCGCCAACCAACGGCGCAGCACCCAACGACGAAGCCGCCTCGCCGATCGACTGGCCGACCAGTTCCCGGTCCACGTGCTCGACGGTGCCGCCGTGGAGCAGCGTGACGAGTTGACTCGGGTGACCAACGCGATCGGCACACTCTCTGACGCCGATGCGGAACTCCTCCGCCTGGCAGCTTGGGAGGCGCTGAGTCCGGCCGAGATCGCGGCGGTGCTCGACATCGACCCCGAGCAGGCCCGCCGTCGGCTCTACCGGGCCCGCCAGCGCCTGCGCCGTGAACTGGAGCGGCCGCCGACAACCGAGCCCCGCCGACGGTCCCGAACCTCAGCGCGGTCAGACCGCCTGGCGAACGGCGGTGCGGGATCCGACACCGTGCTGCGCTTCGCCCCGATGGGAGGGTTCACGCGATGACCGACGAACTCGATCAGCTGGCCGGCGCCAACCCGATCGATCGCCACCAGTTGGAAGCGGCCGTTCGCCTCGACCAACAGGAGCTCCTCCAAACCCTGCGGGCCGATGGCCAACAGATCGGGGCGCGCCCGTATGCCCTCCACCGGCGGGCGCGCCCCACCGCCCGCGTCGGCTACGTGACCGCCGCCGGCCTCGTGGCAGCGGCGTTCCTGGCCGCGGTCTATCTGGGTTCGGGGGTCCGTGAGGCCGACGCTCCTGCGACCGATCCAGCTGCGGCGCCCGCCGAGACGGCCCCCGACGGTGAGGCCGCCGCCGCCGTCCCCGAGCCCACCCTGCCTGTGTCAGCCACTGGTGAGGCGGTGGAGCTTCCCCGACCACCGGCCGGAGGTGAGACCGCACCGAAGCAGCCGCCGCCCGTCACCGATCCGAGCCCGACCACCTCGCCGCCCGCCCCGAGGGCCGGCCAGTTCGACCCCGGCGTCGACCTGCTGTCGCTGCACTTCGACGACAAGCGCGACGACGGCCACGCCGCCGTGGCGGGGCGAGCCATCAGCGACACGCTCGACCTCAACCCTCACGTCGTTGGTGGAACGGGCGTACGTGAGATCGAGGTGGGCCTCGCTGCCTTCCCCGCCGTCATGGACGCCACCTGGGGCCCGGAGTGGCTCGACGCCGAGGCGGATTGGCCCGGCGCAGTGGAGGCCACCGCCGCCCGATGGCGCCCGGTACTGGAAGCCGGCGGCGAGGTGTGGGTGGCTGAGGCGGGTCAGTCCGACTTCACCGCCGACGTGGTGCGCTCGATCGAGGCGACTGGGCCCGGCATCGACACCGCAGCGATCCACGTGGTGCAGCACTCATCGTGGAACGAGACGAACAGCACTGCGACCGACCTCGCGCACGTGCAGGCCGCGACGAGCTATGTGCGCATCGACGATGGCAACCATGCCAACGGCACGGCCGACTTGCGGATGCGGAGCGAGAACTTCGTCGGCGCCGCATTGGCCGGACCGTGGGCCGAGGGCTGGCAGGCTGCGTTCGAAAGTCTCGACCCTGCGGTCGATCTCGACTTCTCCGACACGGTCACGTTGCTGCACATCATCGGCGTCGGCCCGGATCGGGTGGCAGACCCCGACGACTTCGCCGAGCTGTTCCTCTCACCGCCCGCCCCCTGAACGCCAGCCCCAAGCAGGCTCCGGTCGCAGGCAGGGCGGCTGCGGGGCATCCGAAATCGTGGATGTGGACCACTGGTCCGCATCCACGAGGAATGGCGCTCCCGAGGATCAGCGGCTGAGGGTGACCTCGAACTCGAGGAGTTCGGAGCCGGTCGACACCGGGCGGGGAGCCTCTGCTCCGTCGCCTCCACCATGGCCGTCGCCCCCACCGTGGCCTTCGCCGGAGGGTGACGACGATGCGCCGGCCTGGGCGTGACTCCGGGCGAAGGTCTCGCCGTTGCGCCACGCCTGGTAGGCCTCCTCGTCGCGCCACCGGCTGTACACGAACCAGCGGGGCTCGTTCTCGCCGGTGGGCTTCAGCAGCTCGAAGCCGACGAAGCCGTCGGTACCGACGAGTTCGTCCATCCGGGCGGCGAAGCGCTTGACCAGCTCTTCCCCGGCCTGGGCAGGGACTGCCAGTGCATTGATCTTCACGACCTCAGTCATGGCTCAGCCGACCGAGCCTTCCATCTGGAGTTCGATCAGGCGGCTCCACTCCACGGCGTACTCCATGGGCAGGGTGCGGGTGACCGGCTCGATGAAGCCGTTGACCACCATGCCGACCGCCTGCTCCTCGGAGAGGCCACGACTCATGAGATAGAACAGCTGCTCGTCGGCCACCTTCGACACGGTGGCCTCATGACCGATCTGCGCGTCGAGGGCGCCGATCTCCATGTAGGGGTAGGTGTCGGAGATGGAGTCCTCGTCGAGGATGAGGGCGTCGCACTGCACGTGGCTCTTGCAGCCATAGGCGTCGTCCTCCACTCGCACGAGACCGCGGTAGCTGGAGCGGCCACCGTCTTTCGAGATCGACTTGGACACGATCTTCGACGTTGTCTCCGGTGCGGCGTGCACCATCTTGGCCCCGGTGTCCTGGTGCTGGTCCTTGCCGGCGTATGCCACCGACAGCACCTCGCCCGTGGCCTTGGGGCCGACGAGCCACACAGCCGGGTACTTCATGGTGAGGCGCGAGCCGATGTTGCCGTCGATCCACTCCATGTGGCCCTCGGCCTCCACCCGGGCCCGCTTGGTGACCAGGTTGAACACGTTGGACGACCAGTTCTGGATCGTGGTGTAGGTCACGTGAGCGCTGGGCTTCACCACGATCTCCACCACGGCCGAGTGCAGCGAGTCGGAGGTGTACACCGGAGCCGAGCAGCCCTCGATGTAGTGCACCTTCGAGCCCTCGTCGGCGATGATCAGCGTGCGCTCGAACTGGCCCATGTTCTCAGCGTTGATCCGGAAGTAGGCCTGGAGGGGCATGTCCACCTCGACGCCCGGCGGCACGTAGATGAACGACCCGCCCGACCACACCGAGGTGTTGAGGGCCGAGAACTTGTTGTCGTTCATCGGGATGACCTTGTTGAAGTGCGGCTTCACGAGGTCGGGGTACTCCCGCAGCGCCGTGTCCATGTCGCAGAACACGACCCCCTGGCGCTCCAGGTCCTCACGGTTGCGGTGGAACACCACCTCGG
Organism: Actinomycetota bacterium; assembly: GCA_039029735.1. GTDB lineage: Bacteria > Actinomycetota > Acidimicrobiia > Acidimicrobiales > SZUA-35 > CADEDH01. Next base: position 72,233 of record JBCCFL010000009.1, read on the forward strand.
ACTCGTACTGGGCGGTGACGCCGGCGAGGTACTTCCGCTCGGCCTCGGGGATACCGAGCTTCTCGTAGGTGTCCTTGATGGCGTCCGGGAGGTCTTCCCAGTCGTCCACCTGACCCTCGGTGGGCTTGATGTAGTAGTAGATGTCGTCGAAGTAGATCTCCGACATGTCGCCGCCCCAGTTGGGCATCGGGCGCTTCTCGAAGTGGCGCAGCGCCTTGAGGCGCATGTCGAGCATCCAGTCGGGCTCACCCTTCATCCACGACATCTCGCGGACGATCTCGGGGTTGAGGCCCTTCTTGGGCTTGTAGACGTAGTCTTCCTCGTCGCTCCAGCCCAACTTGTAGCGATCGAGATCGAGGTTGTCGGGGGTGACGGTCATGCAAGCACGCTCCACTGGTACCGGCGCGGGGCGGGATGCCGCCGAGCCCGGAATTTCTCCTACGGAGATAGTAACAAATACCAGGGACACTTCGACGGGCCGAGCGTCACCTCTCGGGCAGCGCCGGCCCGGCCCCACTCAGTCGATGCGGCGGAGGTCGCGTCCGTACCGCTCGGCCCGGGCCACGTACGAGGCGGCGGCATCGGTGATGAGGCCGTCGGGAGCGGCATCGGGCCGGATCTTGGCCGGGATGCCGAGGGCCAGCGACTTGGCCGGCACCTCCATGTCATTGGTCACCACGGCGTTCGAACCCACGACGGCACCACTGCGGACGATCGCCCGGTGCAACACGATGGACCCGTTGCCAACCAGTGACCCGTCCTCGATCGTGCACCCCTCCAGATGCACGATGTGGCCCACCACGCAGTCGGCGCCGACGATCGTGTCGAGTTCGGCCGTGCAGTGGAGCACCGAGCCGTCCTGAATGGACGTGCGCTCCCCCACCACGATCCGCCCGTCGTCGCCTCGCAGCACCGCCTGGGGCCAGATCGATGCCTCGGCCCCGATCTCCACACTGCCGATGATCGTGGCATCGGGATGCACGAAGGCGGAGGGATGGATGGTGGGCTCACGGTCTCCGAGGGCATAGATCGCCATGGCCCGACCCTAGCCAGACCCGATCGGCGAGACCCCAGCCGGGTCACACTCAGGTCACATCGCGCAGGTCGAGCACCAGGGCCGACACCGACAAGAACACGAGCACGCCAAGCGTGACGTAGGCCAGCGGCACCAACCGGCTGGCATCGAGGCGCACCCGACGGCGGGGCCGGAGTCGGTTGACCGTTCCTTCGGCCGCAGCCACCGCAGCGTGGGCGCCGTCGAGAGGCGGCAGCGGCAACAGATTGATGAAGCCCACCGCGGCCGACAGAATCGCGAACCATCGCAGCGCAGTGGCAGGCCCCTGGCTCACCGCCCACCCACTGACCTCAGCCTGGGCGACCGGTGACAGGAACCGCACAGGCGCCTCGGTGGAACCCGACGTGTCGCCCAGCGCCCGTACGTAGCCCTCGAGGTTCGCCACCCAGATCCACAGCGCATCGAGCGTGCCTCGCACCACGGCCACGACATCGCCGCCGCCCTGGGCCACGGCGCTGGCCCATCCCACGCCGTCGAGACGAGCGGCGAGCACGAACGCGACCACAGCGGTCGCCAGGTTCACGGTCGGCCCGGCGAGGATGGTGGCCAGGCGACCGCGGATCGAGGCCGCCCGATACGTGGCCGCCTCTTCCACGCCCTCGGGCAACTCCGACGAGGGCGTCATCCCCTCGATCTTCACGTAGCCACCGAGGAACAAGGCCTTGAGCCCATACCGGCAGTCACCGATCGTGACGCCAACGATCTCTGGCCCGAACCCCCAGAAGAACTCGGTGGGGCGCATACCGACGCGGCGAGCCACCAGGTGATGACCGGCCTCGTGAAGCACAATCACCACGGCGAGATAGGCCAGCAGCACCAAGCCTGACGGTGCCCACCAGGCAAGCGCGACCAAGCTGGTGGCGGCGAGCGCCGCCCAACCCGGCGAGACCGACAGCGAGCCGGGCGCAAGGCCCGTTCGGGTGGAGGTGGTGAGAGAACCAGGCACGTTGAGTGCCAGGTAACCACACTCTGTGAGATCAGTGTCTGAGCAAAGCTTCAGGAGCCGAAGGTGCCGTATTGCCCCCGGTAGAAGACCATCGGCCCAGCGCCGTCGGCCTCCGATGCCTCCAGGTGCATGACCCGGCCCATGATCAAGTTGTGGTCACCGGCCGCCACCACCTGCTCGAGCCGGCAGTCGATCATGCCGAGTACACCGGGCAGCACGGGGGCCCCGCTCCACGGGGCGGGTGTGGTCTCGACACCGGCGAACTTGTCGTCGGACTTCGACGCCATCACCCCGCAGAGTTCGAGCTGGTCGGCCCGGAGAATGTTCACACAGAAGTGGCCGGCCTCCTCCATGGGAGGCCACGATCCCGAGTTGGTTCCCAGGAAGAAGCCGACGAGCGGTGGGTCGAGCGACACCGAGGCGAACGAACCGATGGCCACCCCGATCGGCCGCTCCGCTCCCGACGCCGTGACCACGGTGACCCCGGTGGGGAAATGTCCGAGCACGTTGCGGAAGTCTCCGCCGTCGATGGAGGGGTCGCTGGAGTCAGCAGTCATCGGTGTGGTCCCTTTCTCGCCCTGATGCGATTGGCCATCCGATCCGCCTGGATCGGGCCTGCGGATCCTAACCCAGACCCCGCCGCCGCCCCAGCGACCGACGCCCTCAGGCCCCGGAGGTGAGCACCATGCCCTCGGCTGCGGCGAGCACCTGGCAACGCTCGCCGGCCATCGCCTCGATGCGGGCGTGCTGGGCGGCCACCCACGCATCGTCGTGCGAGGGATCGTGGTGGAACAGCACCAGCCGTTTGGCCTCGCTGAGCAGCGCCACCTCGAGCGCGAACTCCGGCGTGCAGTGGCCCCAGGTCGATTTCACTGCGAACTCTTCCACTGAGTACTGCGAGTCGTGGATCAACAGGTCGACGCCTGCGCACGCCTCCACGATGTGGGGCGGCACCTCCAGCGAGCCGTCGTAGGGCTGCTGATGATCACAGATGAACGCAAGCGATGCATCGCCGTGGTCGATCCGAAAGCCGATGGTCGGGCCGACGTGGGGCACCTCGAACGACTCGATGCGAGTGCCTTCGCGCTCGATCACCGTGCCTTCCATCTCGTGGTAGCGGACCGTGCCCGGCAGCATCTCGAGCGAGACCGGGAACACCGGTGGCGCGATGTGCTGACCGAAGGCGTCGGCCAGGGTGCCCTCCGACTGGACGGGCCCATACAGATCGAGTTCCGCACCCGGCCTGAGGATCGGGCCGAAGAACGGGATGCCCTGGATGTGGTCCCAGTGGAGGTGGCTGACGAGCGCGACACCGGCGAACGGTCCGGTGTCGGGCTGGGAGGCCAGGGCGCGGCCGTATGCGGTCACGCCGGTTCCGAGATCGAAGATGATGGGCGGGGCGCCGCCGGGACGATCCACCACGACGCACGCCGTGTTGCCCCCATAGGCCGCGGTGTGCGGGCCGGGGCATGGCGTCGAACCGCGCACACCCCAGAACGTGACGGTCAGCACCGCGCACCACCGTGCGCTTGTCCCCCATACATGTCGACCATCACCCGAGTACGCGAACCCCTGCTCGAACGGTTGACAGAGGTTACTGGGGAACGCCAATGAGATGCCTGAAAGGTGAAAGGTGTCTCACTTGAGTTCACCTGGTCGAAGCCGCCCATCTCGTTGCCCCCGTTGGACCTCCTCGACTCGATCGGGGAAGCTCTTGAGGTGAACGCCTCCTCCGACACTCCCGTTGCGTCGCCCCCGCCCGACGGCCTGGTGGCCGTGGTCAAACGCGACTGCCCGACGTGTGAGCTCGTGGCCCCGGTGCTCGCCGAACTCGCCGGCACCGACACCCTCACCGTCTACACCCAGGACGATCCGACGTTCCCGTCGTTCGAGCCAGGCGGGCCGAGCGCACCGGTGATCGACGACACCCAGCTCGCGATGAGCTGGACGCTCGACATCGAAACCGTGCCCACGCTGATGCGGGTGCGCAACGGCGTGGAAGTCGAGCGGACCGTCGGGTGGTCGCGACCCGAATGGGAGCGCCTCAGCGACCATGCCGGCCTCGGCGCCACCCTCCCCGAGCACCGACCGGGCTGTGGATCGCGTTCGGTCGACCCCGACATGATGGACGTGCTGCGAGTGCGCTTCGGTGGCTCGGTCCTCCAGAGCCGCCGTATCGAGCTGGCCAGCCTCGAGGACGAGATCGAGGCTGCCTTCGATCGGGGTTGGAGCGACGGGCTGCCGGTCGTGCCGCCCACCGAGGCCCGGGTGATGGCGATGCTCGACGGCACCACCCAGGCTCCGGACGAGGTCGTCACCACCGTGCCGCCGGATCTCGCTGAGGTCACGGTGGAGCAGGTGGCGATCAACGCCGTGCTCGCCGGTTGCAAGCCCGAGTACATGCCGGTGGTATTGGCCGCGGTCGAGGCGGCCTGCACCGACGAGTTCAACATGCACGGCTTGCTGGCCACCACGTTCTTCTCTGGCCCGATCGTGATCGTGAACGGACCGATTGCCGAACGCATCGGGATGAACAGTGGCAACAACGTGTTCGGCCAGGGCAACCGAGCCAACCTCACGATCGGCCGAGCCCTGCAGCTGGTGGTGCGCAACCTCGGCGGCGGCCGGCCCGGCGGTGTCGACATGGCGCTGATGGGAGCGCCGAGCAAGCTCGGCATGGCCTTTGCTGAGCGCGAGCACGACTCCCCGTTCGAGCCACTGTCAGTCGAGCACGGCCTCGAACCGGGCACTGACGCCGTGACGATCTTCGCCGGCCAGGGCCCCACCGCCATCGCCGACCAGCTGTCCCGCAATCCGGAGTCGCTGGCCCGGTCGATGGCGCTCGCCCTTCGCGGCGTGTGGCACCCCAAACTGGTGATGGGGTTCGATGCCATGCTCGTGGTCGGCCCCGAGCACGGTCGGATCTTCGCCGAAGCCGGTTGGACCAAGGCTCGGCTGCGGGCCGAGCTCGACGAACTGCTCCAGATCGAGGCCGACACGATCCTCCAAGGCGCAGACGGAATCGCCGAAGGATTGCCAGCAGCCTTCGCTGGTGCGACCGTGCCGAAGTTCCGCCCTGGCGGCCTCCAGATCGTGCACGCCGGGGGCGAGGCTGGCCTCTTCTCCGCTGTTCTGGGAGGCTGGGTGGGAGGCGCCAAGGGCTCCGTGCCCGTGACCCGCCCCATCACCCCATGATTTCGATCCGCCCACCAAGGAGTTGCACATGACGGTGGTACTCGATCCAACCGCCGGGCGCTCAGCCCAGGCCATCGAGACGGCGCCCCGACCGGCGTCGGTCGAGGGCCTGCGTATCGGCCTGCTCGACATCTCCAAGCCACGCGGCGACAAGTTCCTCGACCGGCTCGAAGAGCGGCTCACCGACATGGGGGCCGAGGTCACCCGGTACGTGAAGCCGACCTTCTCCAAGCCGGCCCCAGTCGACCTGCGCCACGAGATCGCCACGAGCTGCGATGCAGTGATCGAAGCACTCGCCGATTGAGGCAGCTGCACGTCGTGCAGTGTGCACGACATCACCGACCTCGAGCGCCGCGGTGTGCCCGGGGTGTTCGTGGCCAGCGCCGTGTTCGTCGACGCAGCCCAGACCCAAGGTGAGGCCCTCGGCTTCCAGCCCGCCCGCCTCTTCGTCGAGCACCCGATCCAGGATCGGACCGACGACGAGATGGTGACGATCGCCGACAAGGCGATCGAGGCCTTGCTGGAGAAGCTCACGGCCTGAGCGGCTCAGCCTCCATCCGGTAGCCGGTACTCGCCGTCGAGACGGACGGCTAGCCCGTCGCGCACCACGGTGGTTGCCACCCGCTCCACCCGGGCAGGATCGTCAGGCCATCCCATCACCGAGGCCAGTTCGGTGTCGGGCACTGGGGCCGCCCGCAGGGCATCCACGAGCCGGGCCCGGCCTTGCCGGTCGGAGCCCTCGAAGGGGCTCTGACCTCCGGCCACCGCGGCCGAACCCCGGGCCGGGTCGGGCTCGGGATGGCCGGCATCGCGCCACGCGCATGCGGTGACGAACGGGCACCCGTCGCACTCCCAGGTCTTCGAACGGCACCGGGTGGCACCGACGTCGAGCAGTGCCTGATTCCAGGTCCACCCGTGGCCGGCGGGCACCAACGCATCGGCCCGGGTCTGCACCTCAGCCCGGCCGAGCGGGCGACCCGTGATCCGGGCCAGGATCCGGCCGACGTTGGTGTCGACCACCGCGTCGTCGGCCTCGAAGGCGAACACCCGGATCGCCCGCGCCGTGTACGGGCCGACGCCGGGCAGGGCCAGGAGCTCGTCCAGATCAGACGGCAACCGGCCATCGTGGTGGTCGACCAGCGCGGTCGCACAGCGGTGGAGCTGGACGGCTCGCCGGTTGTAGCCGAGCCCCGCCCACTCGCTGATCACGTCGGCTGCCGGGGCGGCGGCGCAGGCCGCCGGATCGGGGAACCGGGTCAGGAAGCGCGGCCAGCGGTCGAGCACCCGGGCCACCTGGGTCTGCTGCAACATCAGCTCCGACACGAGGATCGCCCAGGGATCACGCATCTGGCGCCACGGCAGGTCCCGGCCGTTGCGATCGAACCACGCGAGCACGGCTCGTTGCCGCTCGGAGGCGTCGTCGGCCGGTCGTACCATCCCGGGCACGCTACCGGCACGTCATCCGCCGTAGCCGAGCCCCGCCCGGATGTGAGGAGGCCAGCACCTGCCGTCTACCGTGAGCGCCATGGTCGAACCTGATCTCTCAGCCGCAGCCGACGCAATCAACGCCGCCGACACGGTGGTGCGCGGGGCAACCCTCTCCCTCGCCGAAACCGGCTCGATCGACGCCGACCAGGTGTTGGCCTACGACCTCGCCCACGCGGCCGCCGCCGTGGAGACGGCCCGATCGATGCTCGACTACGGCTCCAAGGGTGAGCTGGAAGCCAAGCTCACCTGTGTGTTCGCGGCCGACGTGGTGGCCGAACTCGGATCCAAGATCTGGGGGCGGGAGTCGATCTGGTCGACAACGCCCGAAGCGCTCGACGCTGTTCGCCCCTTCGTGGCCACGTGGCGCGATCCGGCCCTGCTCGCCTCGCTCGCCGGTGAGGACGGCCCTCGCCACCTCGACAGTGAGTTCGAGCTCGTGGAGGACACCTTCCGTCGCTTCGCCGAAGACCAGGTGGTGCCTCAGGCCGAACACATCCATCGAGAGAACGCCGACATTCCCGAGTCGCTCATCGAGGGGCTGGCCGAGATGGGCCTGTTCGGCCTGTCGATCCCGGAGGAGTACGGCGGGTTCGCCGGCGGGGGCGAATCGGACTTCTACGGCATGGTGATCGCCACCGAGGAGCTGAGCCGAGCATCGCTGGGAGCGGCCGGCTCGCTCATCACCCGCCCCGAGATCCTGGCCCGAGCCCTCGAAGCGGGCGGCACGGAGGAACAGAAGCAGACCTGGCTCCCCCGCCTCGCCGCCGGCGAGATCATGAACGCAGTCGCCGTGACCGAACCCGACTACGGCTCCGACGTGGCCAACATCAAGGTCATGGCCACCCGTTCCGACGACGGCTGGCTCGTGAACGGGGTGAAGACGTGGTGCACGTTCGCCGCCCGGGCCGACGTGTTGATGCTGCTCGCCCGCACCGATCCCGACCGGAGCCTCGGCCACAAGGGCCTGTCGATCCTGATCGTGCCCAAGGAGCGGGGCGACGGCCATGGCTTCACCCTCACCCAGCCCGGGGGCGGCTCGATGGAGGCCCGGCCGATCGACACCCTCGGCTACCGGGGGATGCACTCCTATGAGGTGGCCTTCGACAACTGGCTCGTGCCCGCTGAGAATCTGATCGGCATGGAGGACGGCGAAGGCCGGGGCTTCTACTACCAGATGGCCGGCTTCGAGAACGGCCGCCTCCAGACCGCGGCTCGGGCCGTAGGTGTGATGCAGGCGGCCTACGAGGCGGCCAAGGACTACGCCGAGAATCGGGTGGTATTCGGTTCGCCCATCAGTGAGTACCAGCTCACCCAGGCCAAGCTCACCCGCATGGCCACGGTGATCCAGGCCGCCCGCCAGTTCTCCTATTCGGTGGGCCGGATGATGGCCAAGGGCGAGGGGCAGATGGAGGCCTCGATGGTGAAGGCCTATGTGTGCAAGGCCGCCGAATGGGTGACCCGGGAGGCCCTCCAGATCCACGGCGGCATGGGCTACGCCGAGGAGTATCCGGTGAGCCGGTACTTCGTGGACGCCCGGGTGCTGAGCATCTTCGAGGGCGCGGATGAGACGCTGTGCCTGAAGGTGATCGCCAGGAGCCTGGTGCGCAACGCCACCGCCTGACGCAGGCCTCGTGGCCGGGGCACCCCCGGGCCGACGCAACGTTGAGGCTGCTTGATCGTCCCCGAGCGATCCTCGGACCTCCGCTAAAAGTGGAACGCTGTGCTGTTTCCCACCGTCGCGTTCGCCTGCTTCTTTTGCGTTGCCTTCCTGGCCAACTGGTTGCTGCGGCCGGCGTTCACCACGTGGCGGGTGACGATGATCGCCCTCAGCCTGTTCTTCTACGGCTGGTGGGACCCGCGCTTCGTGGCCCTGCTCGGGGCCAGCATCGTTGGCAATCATCTCGCCGCCGCCGCGCTGGAGTGGGCCCGCCCGACCCGATGGAGGACCAACGCCACCCTCACCGTGGCGGTGGTGGCGAACCTGGCCGTCCTCGGGGTGTTCAAGTACTACGGCTTCTTCGTCACGTCCGCCATCAACGGCCTGGCCCGGTTCGGCATCGAGGCCTCCCCTCCCCTGCTCGACCTGACGTTGCCGATCGGGATCTCGTTCTTCACCTTCCAGGCCATCGGGTATCTCGTCGACCTCCGCCGAGGCGATCTCGACGAGCCGCTCCCGTTCCTCGACCTGGCGTTCTTCCTGTCGTTCTTCCCCCAGCTGGTGGCCGGGCCGATCGTGCGGGCCACGAACATGGCGCCCCAGATCCAGCGACGTCCCGACCCCCGCAGGGTGCCGGCCGGCGAGGCGTTCTGGCTCATCACCATCGGCCTGTTCAAGAAGCTCGTGATCAGCAGCTACCTCGCCACCACCCTGGTCGATCCGGTGTTCGACGTGCCCGGCAACCACTCCCGGGCCGAGGTGCTGCTCGCGGTCTACGGCTACGCCGTCCAGATCTACGCCGACTTCAGCGGCTACACCGACATCGCCATCGGCTGCGCCCTCCTGTTGGGATTCCGGATCCCGGCGAACTTCAACGCCCCCTACCGTGCCACCTCGCTGCAGGACTTCTGGCGCCGGTGGCACATCTCGCTGTCGTCGTGGCTGCGCGATTACCTCTACATCCCGCTCGGGGGAAGCCAGCGGGGTGCCATCGTCACGGCTCGCAACGTGGCAATCACGATGCTGCTCGGTGGGCTGTGGCACGGTGCGTCGTTCACGTTCGTGATCTGGGGTGGGATCCACGCCGCCGGCCTTCTGGTGGAGCGGGTGGTGCGCCATCTGTGGCGCCCCACCGGGATCCCCGCTGACGTGTCGCGAGTCGTTGGCTGGTTGTTCACCTTCCACGTGGTGGCGTTGGCCTGGGTGTTCTTCCGGGCCGACTCGCTGGAGCGGGCCCTCGATCTGCTCGATCAACTCGTCGCTGGCGGCGAACCGGCCCCGCTCGTCACCACCGGTCTCGTCGCCCTCATCACGGCTGCGCTCGCCGCCCAGTTCGTGCCGCCCGCCATGGCGACCGCCACCCGTGACCGATTCGCCCGCACCCGGCCAGCCCTCCAGGCCGTCACCCTGGCAGCAGGTCTCACGGTGGTGGCCCGTCTCGGGCCCGATGGCGTGGCCCCGTTCATCTACTACCAGTTCTGATGGCCGACGACCCTCGTCCTCCGACGTCGCCCGCCGGCACCGCACTGCTGGTGATGCTCGGCGCGCTCGCACTGGCCGCGTTCGCCAACGCGGATCTCCTGCGCCGCAGCGCCGAGAGCAGACCCCTCGGCACCAGCCGAGACGTGGCCCTGGCCGTGTGGACACCGCTCGACGCCGCCCGCGACGGGCTGGACCCCCGGTCCTGGCCCGTCAGCCCTTCACCGACCGACCGGGTGGAAACGGCAGCCCCGGCAACCGACACCACGTCGAGCCCCGTATCTCCTCCGGCAGCACCGACCACGAACGCCGTGACGGACCCAACCGCCGATGCAGCAATCGACGTGGCCCCACTCGGACTCCCCCGCGAACCGCCAGCCGCCCCAGGCCAGCCCACCACGCCAGGCCAACCCACCACGCCGGGCCAGCCCACGACGCCCGGCCCACCCACGACGCGGACGACAGATCCCCCTGCGCCGGCGATCAGCACCACCGCCTCCACCGCGGCGGCGCTCAGCTTCCCCCTCCGTCGCCCGACGGTGGAGTTGCCCCTCCGGGTGCAGGTGATCGGCGACTCCACTCTCGACGTCGTGGGGCCACCGCTCGAACGGGCGCTCGTCGATACCGGGGTGACCACCGTTGACGTCGAGATCCGCGTGTCAACCGGTCTGTCGCGGCCCGACTTCTACGACTGGCCGGCTCGACTGGCAGAGATCGACGGCACGTTCGCACCTGAAGTCACGGTGGTGATGCTCGGAGCCAACGATGCGCAGCCGATCGTGGTCAACGGCCGAGTCGAGGCATTCGCGTCCGAGGCATGGGTGGCGGAGTATCAGCGCAGACTCGACGGCCTGATCAGCCAGACGACAGCCGGCGACCGGTGGGCGATCCTCGTCGGGTTGCCCCGCATGCGAAGCGAGGGCTACGACGGGCGAATCCGCCAAATCGACGCCCTGCACGAGGCTGCGGCCGCCGCCAGTCCCCGAGCCATCGTGGTGCACACCGACACGCTCACCACCAACGCCGACGGCGGCTACGAGGCATTCGCCATCGATCCCGATGGCTCCCGCCACCAGATCAGGCGAAGCGACGGCGTGCACTTCAGCGTGGTGGGTGGCGAACGTGTCGCTCCCCTGGTGGTCGAGGCGATCAACGCCGTCGCCCCGCTGTATTGACCGGGACCAGGCGCGGCGGCCAGCCTGGCCCGATGAGCAGCACCGACGCCTCGACCCATATGCCCGCCATCTCCCTCGCATCGGTTGCGGGGCGCCGTACCTCCACGGTGGAACTGGCCGTCGAGATCGAGCAGCGCGGCTTCTCGGGCATCTTCTGCCCGAGCTTCGGCGACGCGATGGGCCTGTGCCTGTCGATCGCCCACGCCACCGAGCGGATCGAGTTCGGCACCGCCATCCAGCCCATCTACCTGCAGCACGCATCGGCACTGGCCACATCGGCCGCCTACCTGCACGAGATCGCCGAGGGCCGGTTCCGCATGGGCCTCGGTGTCACCCACGGCCCCGTGATCAACCGACTCGGTGTCGACGTCGGCAAGCCGTTGTCGGACATGCGCGACTACGTGTCGACCATGCGCAAGGTCGGCGAGTCGATGGGGGGCCTGCCACCCGTCACGCTGGCCACGCTGCGCGACAAGATGGTGGCGTTGTCGGTCGAGATCGCGGAAGGCGCCGTGTGGGCCAACGCTTCACGCTCCCGGATGGCCCACTCGCTCGCCGGTATCCCAGACGAGCGAATCACCGATGGCTTCTACGTCGGCAATATGATCCCCACGGTCATCGACGACGACCGCGAGGCCGCCGCGGCCCGGAACCGAGCCACGCTCAAGGGCTACGTCGCTCTGCCCAACTACCGGAACTATTGGAAGGACGCCGGTTGGGTCGAGGAGATGGAAGCGGTGGAGGCAGCGCTGGCCGCCAAGGACAACGACGGTGTGTTGGCAGCAATGAGCGACGCCTGGCTGTCCGACTGCACCCTCTACGGCTCGGTCGGTGACGTGCGCGACGGCGTGGAGGCGTGGTTCGAGGCCGGGGTGGCCAGCCCGATCCTGGTGCCGTCTTCCACGAGTGGCGGGCAGATGAAGGCGTTCTCCGAACTCTTCGCCGCCTTCGAGAGCTGATCGGTCGAACTCGCAAAGTCGAACGCACCGTAGCGACATGCGAGCATTGGCATCATGAGAGGCGCTGCGCAGCCCACGCACCGAGACGTCGGCGGCGGAACCCGACGCAGACATCGCACGACTCGTCGCTCCGCAGACGTCGACCACACAGTCACGTTGACGGCCACAGCGCAGTACCTGCAGCGAGCTGCCGGCAACCGCGCCACGGCATCGCTCGTCTCTCGGCAAGCGGCTTCGCCGGCACGCCCGTCGTTCGAATCCGCACTGAACGATGCGCTGCAGAACCTCCGGGCCGACTTCGGCGTACCGTTCCGAGCTGGTGCGTTCGACAGCCAATACTGGATCAGAGTCGCCGACCCCGGTCGTTTCCACTGGATGCTTCGCCTGAAAGCAGGCGTGAGCGCCTACGACGCCATCGACGAGCTCGTGACGAAGAGTGCCACGGCCTGGAATCTCGAGTGCGCCACCGCAGTCCAGGTCGCACAGATGTACGCGCAAGCCAAGTCGCAGGGCAAGGCCGCATACGACGGTCGATTCACGGGAAGGCCATTCGTACTGCGGTTCTTCGAATCGAGCGGCGTCAGGCGGAAGTACTTCTTCGATCGCGAGACCAAGAACGGAAAATGGTTCGCCCGGTACCGAAAGCCCGGCGAGTCGAAGAGCCGTCCCCACCCTGTCTCCAGCCGCTGGAACGACGCCACAATTCTCGCCGTGATGCCCGTCGGAAGCCGCGTCATGTGGCGCAACCAGGTGCTTGGTCCTGCGAGTGGGAGCAGCTGGCGCAACGAGAACACGGTGAAGGTCGGACCCGACCGCTTCCGCGGGTTTCCCCTGTTCGACAGCAAGCCCGTCCCTTCCCAGATGATCAAGCTCGGCATGGCAGCCCATCAATATGCGTCTGATCACCGGTCCGATCCCCTCATCGCGGGGCACGCGAGCAACGACGATCGGATCGATGTCCTTCTGACTGCCATCGAGTCGAACCCGAACCAGAGCGCCCTTGCTGGTCTGCGCGCCTACGTCGCCGCCAACGTGTTCTTGAGCGAGGCCGTCAGCTTCCGGTAGGCGTATCGCCTGAGCGTCTCCGACGACGGCCGGGCCAGAACAGGCCTGGCCAGGCACAACATGACTAGGGTCTGTGCGTGGGTGTTGCGCTGGGTATCGACCTGGGCACGACGGCGATCATGGCGGCGTACTTTCGTGACGGTGTCGTGGAACCCGTTCGGCTTCAGGCAACTGACATCACGGCTCCAGCCGTCACGTTGGTGGCTGGCTCAGATCCGCGGAACTGGATCTCGGGTCCGGGCGCACTCGCGGCCGATGGGGCCGACCAGGCCAACGTGGTTCGCAACATCAAGCGCGACCTCGGGCGGAGCCACCCCAAGCTGATCGGCCGAGTGGAAGTCCGCCCCGAAGAGGTCATGGCCCACCAGCTGCAGTGGGCCTACGGCACCGCCATCGCCCGGATCGGCGAAGAACCCGAGCGGGTGACGGTGACCCATCCCGCCAACTGGGGGCCGGAGCAGCTGGAGCGATTTGCGGCGCTGGCGCAGGAGCTGCCGATCGACAGCGTGGGCTCTCTGGAGGAACCAGTTGCGGCGGCCCAGTACTTCGCAGCCGAGCATGTGATCCCAACCGGTACGCATCTGATCGTGTTCGACGTGGGCGGTGGAACCACTGATGTGGCGATTCTGTACAAAGCGGCGCACCGCTTCGAACACCGCGGCCAGCCGGTCGGTCGGCCCCAACTCGGCGGTGTCGACCTCACCGATGCCCTCATGGACCACCTGATGCGAACCCGACCGGAGTTGGCAGCGATCGACCGTCAGACCCCGGCGGGCCGAGCGACGCTGGCCGAGGTCGCTGACGTGGCGGAGCGGGCCAAGGCTGAGCTGTCGTCACAGACTGCGGTCGATCTGGCCCTGCCCGGCGGCTCAGCCGGCCAACCGGTGCGGGTGACCCGAGGCGAGTACCACGATCTGGTGAGCGACCTCGTAGACGAGGCGGTCGAGCTCGTCGAAGAAGCCATCGATGGGGCCGACATTCGGCCGTCGGACATCTATGGCGTGTTGTTGGCCGGCGGTGCCTCACGGACGCCATTGATCGGTGCTCGGGTGCAGGAGACGCTTGGTTTGACCACGCTGGTGGCCGGCGACCCGAAGCACTGTGTTGGCATGGGCGCGGCGCTGTTTGCGGCCAACACCGCCGGTTTGGCGTCGCAGGCCCCGGTGGTCCAGCCCTCGCCCCAGGGGATTGCCCCCGACCTCGTGGCGCAGGGGCTCTCCGGGAGCACGGACACGAGTGTCTCGTCGATCTCGTCGTTCCGAACGCCCAACGTGGCACGACAGTTCAAACAGATCGACGATGACTTCGAGCCGGACAACAGCGGCGTGACGCCGACGCCCCCCGACCGCCGACTGGCCGTGGTGGCCGCCGTGGTCGTGGTGCTCGTGATCGTGTTGCTGTTGACGCTGCGCACTGGCTTGGGCTGACGGACCTCAGCCGCCGTCGGGTGGCGGGTCCTCGGCTGGCGGATCTCCACCCGCCGGTGGATCTTCGCTGGGAGGCGGATCCTCGCCCGGAGGCGGATCATCACCCGGAGGCGGATCATCACCCGGAGGCGGGTCATCGCCCGGCGGTGGATCGTCACCAGGGGGCGGGTCATCGCCCGGAGGCGGATCCTCACCAGGAGGTGGATTGACCTGGAACGTGAGCCGATGCGACAGCGGCGAACCGTCACCGAAGTCGGCAAAAACCTGCGCCGAGTTCTGCCCGACCGGTATGTCGGTGCTGTCGATTCGCAAGACGCCGTCGGCGTTGATGCTCTGACCAACTCGACTCACGATCGACCACACCGGCTGGCATGACGCAGGAGTCGCCGAGTAGACGAAGGGGATGATGTCGTCCTTGGTGATGGATCGAGTCGGCGGCGCGACGATGCGGCACTCCGTGACTGGCGGCTGGACGGTGAACGGCGGCGTGTTGACAGACGTCGACAGTGCATTGACAGCGGCGAGGTTGATGGTGATCGTGTAGGTGCCGTCCGGGATACCGAGGAAGGTCTGGCTGTGATTCGTGACGCACGAGACACTCGCGTCGGGATAGCCAGCCCGCGTCCGATTGAACTGCGGGACCTGGCTCGAGTTCGAGACGTACTGCACGGTTGTGCACAGGTTGGTGCTGAAGCGAACGGTTGCGCTGTCTCCGTTCACGTCCACACGGAGGTTCGATACAGCCGGCGGCGGGTCTGGATCGCCATTCGCCAGTTCGAAGAGCACGAACTCGTCACGGTCATCGATAGTGATGGTGCGTGTCTGTTGCTGACAACACGGCGCCGTCGCAGTCGCCGTGTAGGCACCATTCTCAAGCGTGAAACTGAACTCACCCCTCGACGTCGTGTTCTGCGACTGACAGAAACCTGACGATGAGCAGACCTTGACGACAGCGTCACTCAGTCGCGCCCCGATAAATGATTCGGTAACGAGGCCCGAGAACGTACCGCCATCGTCCATTCGGCGCAATGGCACCTCGACACTCAAGGTCTCCCCTCCTATGACGGTCACCGATGTGGACGACTGGTGGTAGCCGTTGCCTGCGCCGACCTGGATCAGATAGGTGCCGGCAGCTACGTCGTTGAACAAGAAACGCCCGTTCGGATCCGACGTCGTCGACCCAACCAGGGTGGACCCGTCGGACTCGACGAGCGAAACGCCCATGCCACCAACGAACGTCAAGCGATCATCGACGTCAGTGAGGGTGCCGCGGACCGAGCCCGGCTCATCCTCATCGTCCAGCACGGTGATCGTGTGGAAGTCGGTGGCTGGGCCGGCGGGCGTGATGGCGTTGACCGTGATGGTCACGGGGCCGGCTCGGGTGAACGTGTGGGAGAAGGTCGACGAACTTGACGTTCGGCCCGAGTCGCTTACCGTCCACTCGAAGGCGGTCACGTTCGATGGTGCATCCTCCGCGGTGAACTCCACCCGGTCACCGCGTTGCACCGTGGCTGGTTTTGGCGAAATGCGTACGGTGAGCGGCGTTGTCACCGGCACGTCCAGCGAGTCGCCGCCACTCCGGTTCTGGTCGTCGAACACTCGGAGATCAATGGTGTAGGTGCCGCCGCCGTGGGCGGGCACGCGGTAGCTCGTGGCTCGCTCGTTGAAGGTTGCGACCGTTCGGCTCGAACCGGATCCGTCGTCGAGCGAAACGGTCCACTCGGTACGGGACGGGTTCCCGGCCAGTACGTCGTAGCTGAGCGGCAGCAGCTGGCCTGGCAGAACGGTGCCGACCGGTTGGATCCTGACCTTGGGATCGACGTCCTCCAATCGAGGCTCGACCTGCACGATCGCAGGTTTTTCGAAAGGAGCGCCCTCGTCGTTGAACACGACCAACGTCACGTTCTTCGGTCCAGGTGTCGACCACGTGACCCCCCGCACCGTGCGTTCGCTGCTGGTCTCCGGCGAGGCGCCTTCGAAAGTCCATCGGTACGACGTGATCGCGTCGTTCGGGTTGGTCAGGAAGAAGTCGGCAGGTTGATCCACCCTGACCGTTCGGGGGTCCCAGGCGAAACTGGGGTCGAGCTGAACTCCGTCGTCCACGATCTCTACCCGGCAGCTGGTGCTCAGCGCCTGGCCGATGACCGGCACCACCGACAGGCGAACGATCTTCGGCCCCTTGGTGTCGAATCGACGAACAGGCTCGGCATCGGACGTGATGTCGCCGTCGCCGAAGTCCCATCGAAGCGAGCGGATGTCGCCCCCAAAGGTGGCCCGGAAGCGCACCTCATCGCCTACGGCGGCCTGATCGCCGCCGATCGGCGCGCAGGTGAGTTCGCGGTCATCGGTGGTCTCGTCGTCAGCGTCGGTCACCGAGCTGACCGCATCGTCAGTAGTCGACGTGAGGCTGCCGTCCGACCCATTGGCGGACGACGACTCCTCCAACGTCACCTCGACCTCGCCACAGCCGACGGCTGGGGTGGCACCGCCGTCGCCCAACCTGGCCCGAACGTCGACGGTGTAGGTGCCCTCGGCGTCGAAGGTGATCTCGACCACGCCGTCGTTGTCGGGATCGGTGATGGGGTCGCTGCGCCCGCTGACCGAGAACACGAACCCCTCGATGTCGAGCCCCGGCGCCCGGGCCGCCACCCGGACCTGGCGACCGACTCCCACCTGATCGGGCGCGAGGTTGCACCGCAATGAGTTTTCCTGGGCGTTGTTCGAGCTCCCGCCGTCGGCGGGAGCGTCGCCCCCACGACCCACTGTCGAGCCCCCGGAGTCCTGTGAGAACTTCTCTGCCCGTTGGATGTCGCCCTGAGGGGAGATCGTGCCCGCAGCTGCGGTGTTGAGATCGTTGTACACCACCAGGCCGGCTTCGGCGACGAGCTGGAAGCCTTCTTCGGTCATGTCGATCTCGTCTGTCTGCGACGAGCTGATACCCACCTCGAAGGCGTCGGAGACGTCCAGAACCCGCACGTTGCTGCTTGTGAGGTTGGCGACATAGACGATGTCCTCGACCATCAACACCGGACCGAACTCGTCGCCCTGGTCGCCGACTGGTTCGACGCGACTGTCACACGACTGCAGATCGGTGACCACGACCTGGGCCTGCTCGATGCTCAGGACTGCGAACTGGCCCGACGTGATCTCGCCGCTGGCCGCAACGGGCGCACCGAGCACCTCGAGCTCGCAGGTCCGGGCCACAGAGAGATCTGGTTCGAGCACCAGCAGCTCTGCATCGGTGCGGTCGAGCACCACCGGAGCCATCGCGGCGGCCCGGGCAACGAGGTCGTTCCCCTCGGGGGCGATCACACTGTTCGTCAGCTCGCCCGACGGGTCGAGTCGATTGATCTCCCCCTCAGCGTCGTCGGGGATCACGACCGAGTCGTCGCGGTCGAGTACGGCATCGCGGCCGTCGCCGACCACGGGGATGAGGCTGCGGGTCGGGGTGAGGTCCGCCCCTGGTGTCACCTGCTGGAACACGTACTCTGGTGCGCCGGCATAGACCCACGCGGTCTGCCTGCCGGCGAAGAACGAGAGGGGCCCATCCAACTCGAAGTCGGTTGCCGGCCCGAGCGAGCGCGTCGAGGCCTCGACGAAACGGATCGTCCCCTCGTCGTGGTTGATCAGATACGCGTCGCTGAGCGCCTGAACCAGCTCCAGATCTGCGCCGGCGTCTGCATCGGCCAACACCGGCGGGCCGGCCCGGCCGACGGTCGCGTCGATCGGGTGGACGAGCCCGAGCTGGCTGCTGGCCACCCACACCGTCGAATCGATCAGTCGCCGGCTGTCGCGCAGCTGCGGCTCGTTGCCAACCGCCACGCCGACCAGGGCACCAGCGAGCAGCACGACCACGGCGATGACGCCGAGATCACCTCGTCTCAGGTGCCGAATTCCCAACATGTCATTGCGCTCCCTCGCTCGTCCTCACTGGTGTGTCTGCATCCGACCGGATGCGCTAGGGCGGGCTTCAACCACAGCCCGACAAGTACATGGGCGTGCTTCTGTTGACCGCCCTGCCGTTCACGGTGATGGTGAACGCAATCTGGGCGGGCTGGACGCCGGCCCATGCGAACTGGCAACACTCCGCTCCGCTGAACGAGGCACCACTCCCCGAGGCCGAGCCAGCAGCACTTGCGTTGCCCGTCGGCGACACCACCCAGGTAGCCGATCCGCCAAGCGCAGTGAGAGCCGCCGAGTTGGCCGTGCACGGTGCTCCGGGAGCGCCGCCGACCGGCTCTACTTCGGGATCCCCGTTCGCGTCGCGGGCGTAGGCCCAACCTGGCTCCAGCTTGTAAACCGTGCCGCCGCCGCCCGTGCACGACACGGTGAGATCGGGCTCGATCATCACCGCATTGGCCGGGATCGAGACGCCGTCGTGCACCAGCACTGGGGTCTGTGATCCAACGGTGGTGTAGGAGTGGCTCGCGCTGCCGTCGACCGGGATCGGTGTCGTCACGCCGCCGCCCCAATCGACCACGCCGCCATTCACATTGTCGACCGCCGTACAGGTGACGGGCTGGCCGTAGGTCCCGGATGCGGGGCAGGTGAGGCGGACGTCGGGGGTGAAGACACCTCGGAACACCTGCACGGTCTGCTGGCCACAGAACTCCGTACCGGCGGCAACGCTCTGGCCGACGTACTGGCCGTCGAGGTTCCGATCGGTGGTGTTCTGAAGCTGCTCCACAATGGTGAGGCGGCCTCCGAGCCCGAAGTCCTCGGGTGTCGAGGTGAGCGACAAAGTGGGCACCACCCAACTCGATCCGTCGCTCACCTGGAGGTCGATCGGCGTGCCCTGGGCGACCAGCTGCCCGACAACGCTCTGCCCGAACACCTCATCCAACGGGCTGCCGACGTTGCACGCCGTGGTCACCGAACCAACGGCCAGACCGGCGCCCTCCAAGGCTGACCGGGCCGCCGCCAACGGCTGACCGGTGACGTCGGGAACGGTCGAGCCGCCATCGAGAACCTCGACCGACCTGGTGGCGCTGTCCGTTGCGCCAGCTGACGTCACCGAGAGCGTGACCGTGTAGATGCCCGCCCGGGAGAAGCTGTGAGACACGTTCTGACCAGACGCCGAGTTCCCGTCGCCAAAGGTCCAGTTCCACGATTCGACGCTGGAGCTGTTCGCCGAACCCTCGAAGCTGATCGAGGTCGCAACCAACGCCGGATTCGGTGTGGCGAGAATGCTCGGATTGAGCGCGGGGATCGCTCGGAATGACGTGCTCCCCGTCGTGGAGCGGCCCTGGCTGTCGCTCACGACCAGCTCGACTCGATACGTTCCGCCGCGGTGGTCGGGGATCGTGTAGCGGTTCGGCGATCCTGCCAGCTCGATCTCGAGTGTCTCGTTCCCCAGGTCGTCACTGCGGTACACCTGCCAGCGGGCCGACGACGCCACCGGGTTGCCGGCGTTCACCGAGTAGGCCAGCGTGACGGTCTGACCGAGCACGACGTTGCCGATCGCGTTGACCGTCACCTCGGGCGGAGCCTGTGGTGCCGCCCGCCCCACCGTCACCGTCTTGGTCTCAGCGTCCGAGATGTTGTCGGCGTTGGTCACCATCAGCTCGACGGTGTAGGTGCCTTCCTCATCCCACGTGACGGTCTCGGTTGCACCGCTTCCGGTCGCAGGCTGGCCATTCTCGAACGACCAGCTGACCGCAGTGATGGCGTCCGGGTTCAGGGTGAGGTTTGTGAACGTGACTGCCTCGCCGACCACGATCTGCGGCGGATCCCATGTGAAGTCGGCCGTCAGATCAGGCGCGCCGTCGGTGATCGTGAGCGGACAGCTGGCGGTGTCCCCCCGGCCCGACGGGAACTCGACCTCCAGCGTCACGTTGCGCCGGCCCTGCTCGTCAAAGGTATGCGCTGGTTCGGGCTCGCTACTCACGCCACCGTCGTCGAAGTCCCACTGGTAGCTGGTCGGCGCCTCGCCAGTGCCGAAGTTGGCGAAGAAGGTGACCTCGGTGTTGACCTGCGCCGACCGGCCGACGCTCGACGCGCACCGGAGCCGGTCGGGGTCCGGCTGGTCGGTCGGCGACGACGCCGACACCTCGATCTCTCCACAGCTCGCCGCGCTCGTGGCCCCACCGCCGCTCAGCAGCCCCACGACTGACGTTTCGACCGTGCCTGCCTCGTCTGGCTCGAAGTCGATGGTGCCGTCGTCATCATCGGAGGTGGCCCCGTCGATCGTGAACTGGTACGACTCGACGGCAGCGATCTGGCCGCTCACCGGCACCGCGGTGAGCGTCACGGTGTCGCCGACCACCACCGACAACGCAGACGCACCGCAGTTGATCGCGGGCACGTCGGATGTGTCGGGGCCGGCCGGGTCGGGCTCCTCCCCCTCGTCCCGCGGTGCACCCCGGACCTCAACGCCGCTGTCACCAAGCGAGAACTTGCCTGGGTCGTTCACGGCGCCCGACGGGAACACCGCCCCGGCCGAGGCGGTGTCGGGGTCGTTGAAGACCACGAGCTCGTTGTCGACGATGAGCTCGAACTCTCCCTCGACTCCCTCCAGTTCTCGGGTGCGTTGGGCCTGCATCGCATCGAGGTCGACCGTGATGTCGACGAGCTCGACCACGCGGTCGGTGAAGTTCGGGACATACACCACGCCACCCGCAATGACGGGCGTTCCGAACTCGGTGGCAGCGTCGCTCATGTCGACGTTGCGGCTCTGGCACGAGTCGAGGTCGACGACCGTCAAGGAACCAGGGTCTTCTGAGAGCACGGCGAACCGGCCGCGGATGCCGTTGCCCGAGATCGGTACCGGTCTACTGGTGAGTTCGAGGCGGCACGTACTCTTGACCACGAGCGCGTCACCGTCGTCGTCCAGCACCACCAGCTCGGGCACGTCGCGGTCGAGTACCACGGGCGTCTGATCGACCAGGCGCACCACCAGATCGTGCTCGGCGTCGGCGACCGAGACCCGGTCGACCGAACCATCCACGGTCACCCTGGCAAGCTCACCGGCACGCTCGTCGGGCAGGAGCATCTCGCCAGCCGATCCCATCACCGCGTCATCGCCGTCAGCCACGATCGGGATCGGTTGACCCAGGCTCTGCATCTCGGCCCCCGGGGTGAGCCGCTGAAGCTGATTCGACGCGTACGCCCAGGCAATCGTCGGGCTGGCGAAGAACGACAGCGCGCCCTCATCATCGAGCTGGAACGTGGCACCGAACTGGCGCAGCGATGCGTCGATGAAGCGAACGGTCCCTTCGTCGGAGTTGATGACGTAGCCGTCGCTTCCGGCCTGGACCGTGCTGAGTGCTGCGCCTCGGGCCCCGTCGAGCCGCATCGGTGGCCCGGCGTCGCCGACGGTGGCATCGAGGGGATGAACGAGCCCGGCCTCAGGCGTGGTCACCCACACGGTCGAATCGGTGAGCGAGCGCGACGCCAACGGCTCGGCCTCGTACCCCCACCCGACCGCAGCCATCATGGCCGCCACCACCGCGATCACCGTGCCGACCGACATGACCTGGAGCCCATCGCCCCGGATCCAGCCGAACAGCCACCTCACGACGAGACCTCCATCATGACGGTCTCGTCGTCGTCCTCAGCGGAGGGTCGGTCCACTTCTGGTGAGGCAACGTCGTCCACCGGGCCCCGTCGAGGCACGTCGTCGTCTTCCGCTGTCCGCTCGGTCGGTCGGCCTCGTGGAGGCGGCCGCAACGATCGCGGGTCCAGCCCACCGAGCAGCCGCCGGCCCATCGGTCGCGACGAGCTGGCGACGCGAGCAAGCCGTGTCGACGATGCCCACGCCTCCGATGCCAACTCTGCGTCGGGTTCGTATGGCGAGAACAGTGCGATGTCGTGGATCTGAGCGAAGCGCTCGGGCTCGTTCGCAAGCACGTGCTGATCGGCGATGACACCAGCCACGTCGCGGGGTGTTGACGAGCTGGTCACCGGGACCCCGAGATCTCGGAGCCGGTCCCGCAGCTCCCGCCACGCTCCCACCACCTGACGAGCAGGCGGCCCGCGATGGCGCAGCCGCCGACGAATGAACTTGGCGATCCGGGCGGCGAACACCAGTACCAGCACACCGAGCGCAACGAGAATTGGGCGCCACGGGAACGACGAGGTCTCCGGTTCCGGCGGCGGCGGTGGCGGAGGTCGGACGATCTCGCCCTCCTCAGTCGCAGCGTCGTCGTCGGGCGTGACAACGGACGGGTCGAGTTCGACCGACGCGTCGAGTTCGCGGTTGGTCGGGTCGAACGTGACCCACTCCCCGTCGAGGAACACCTCGGTCCAGGCGTGCGCATCGTCGGTCGTGACCTGAATTGGGTCGCCGTTGATGGCGGCCTGGGGGTTCGGAAGGAGGTACCCCACGGCAACACGGGCGGGGATGTTCAACCGGCGTGCGAGGAGCGTGAACGCAGCCGCCCCCTGTTCGCCGTACCCCTGGCGGGCCAGGTCGAAGCCTCCGATCGGCTCCCTGCTCAAGTAGGTGGCGAGCAGCGGCAGGGAGTGCCCCGAATAGGCCTCGTCGAAGCTGTATCCGAAGTTCTCCTCGCTGCGCATGGCTCCTTCGAGGGCGAACAGACGCTCGACGGGATCGGATACATCGGCAACGAGCTCCGCCTCGAACTCGTCGAACGACGGCGGGATCGTCAGGTCGGAGAGGTTGCGAGCGTCGCCGGCCCCGATCGGGGGCTCGGCCCGCCCGATGTCGGTGGGCCGTGGACCGGTCGGGATCGCGGCGGTGAACGAAACGGTCAGCGAGGATCCGGGCTCCAAACCGGTCACGAGGGTGTCGGACCCTTCGTTGAGGCCGAGCGCCTCACCGTCAACGAGGCGGAGATGACCTGTGATCGGCAGATAGGACGACTCGTACTCGGGATTGAGCACGACTTCGGCGTCGACCTCGACGGTGGGGCGATCGGTCTGGTCGGGTGCGCGAACCCTGCGCACAACGGGCACGAAGACACCAGTGGAAGTCCACAAGGCTCCGTCGTACTGCTCGAGGGTGGCGACCCGTACCCGGTCGAGTTCGCTCGGATCGAGCGACGACGCTCCGTCGAACTGGATCGTGAACAGCTGATCGGCCGATTGCCGCAGCAGCTGACCACGCAGCCGCGACAGCGGGGTGAGCTCGTCGCGCACCTGGATGCCGGCCGGGTCGTGAAGATCCGTTCGGACCGGATCGCCTGCGGCCACGAACGCGAGCCCGGCCCCAGCCAGGGTGGCCACGGCCAGCGCAGGGACGCCAACGAACGCGAAGCTCCGCAGCGCGAAGCGCCACAGCGACACGGCGGTGGTGGCCCCTGGCTCGTCGACGGGCTCGACGTCAGCCTGGATACCGGCCCGTGCGGCTCGTACGGCAACGTGCGCCAGGATCGACGCCGCGATCACGCCGCCTGCGATGACCGACAGAGAACTCGGACCGACGAGGAGCAGTACCACGGTGGCAACAATCAGAGGCAGGGCCGACACCATGGAGAACGGCACGGATCGGACCAGTACCACCGAGAGGTACGCCGCAGCCCAGCACAGCGCGAGAGGGAGGGCAAGCAGCTGGGCCGACATCTCGATCGGAACGGGCGCAGCGAGCAGGTTGCTCCAACCGGTGGCCACGTCGCGCCACACCTGGATCGGGCCTGGATCGCCCGGGGCCCCGACAACCGACGGAGGTGCGGCGAGTACCACCATCAGCACGAGCGTGCCGGCAACGAGCCCGACCACGAGGTTGACGGCCGTGGGCAGTGATCGCGCCCCGGCCGCTGCAACCACCACCGCAACGATCGAGACCAGAGCTGCCGCCTCGTAGGGCGCGCCCTCGAAGAATCCCGCACGCAGTGGCGTGACGGCAGCGACGAGGCCGACCACGACGAACAGCGCCGGGACGATGTCGGCGATCGAGCCGCGGAGGTGGGCCCACACACTGCTCATCCGAACCGGGCCTTCCAGAGCGTGGCCCAGTCGGCAGCCGTTGGCGCACGCATCACGTACGAGCCCTTTATGGCAGGCGCCGAACGCTCGAAACGGTCACCGATGATGATCGTGTTGATGGAGTCGAACCGCCCCGCGACTTTGGAGATCTTGCCGAGGTGCTGCGTGTCGGGCACGCCGGTGACAACGCCGAGCGTCGTCTCGCGCCGCTGCGGCCCGGCCGCACCCAGGAGATAGCTGAGCCCCGGATCGTCGCGAGAAACACGCACGGCGGCGAGCAGATCCAGCACTGCAGTGAGGCCCTCGCCTCCGAGATCGACCACCCCGCCGTAGCCCGACGTGGTGTTGAACCCAGTCGGAAAGCCGTTGCTCACCCCGGCCTTGACCAGGGACGCAGCCACGCGCACCGCATCCTCGAACGCCTCGGCGTCGGAATAGACATCGGAGGTGTCGAGCACCACGGCCAGCAGCGGCTCATGGGTGACGACGTTGTGCTTGACCATCAGCCGGCCGGTCTTGGCCGACGACCGCCAGTGGATCAGACGCCGATCGTCGCCCGGCACGTACTCACGCAAGTTGTGGAAGGCCACGCCACCCTGGGCTCGTCGGGACTGTGAGGCGCCCTCGAGGTCGCGGACCCTGCCCGACTGCAACGGCGGAACGTCGTAGGTGAGGGGATGCACGATCAGCCGAGCGAGCTCGCCCTCCGCACTCGCTGCCCTCACGAAGCGGAACGGATCGGCCCGGCCGATGCGCAACGGTCCGACTCGGAAGCGCCCTCGGCGCGAGGTGTCGAGCGGGTAGTTGTGTACGTGTTCGCTGCGCGATGGGATCGACGGAAGCGGAATGGGCAGGTCACGCCCGTCGAACTGCTCGACGGCGATACTCGGCGGTGCACGCAGCCGGCCATTGTTCGTGATGGCGAGCAGTGCCCGGGCTGGTTCGCCTTCCTCGACCCGGGGCGGCGTGACATAGCGCGTGGCCGAAATGGTGGAACTCCGGAGCGACACGATCACGGCGATCAGCCATCCGATCACCAACGCCAGTGCGATCACGATCAACTCGACGTAACCGAGGGCAAAGCCCAACACGGCCACGACAACGGCGGCGCCCAGGGCCAGCCATCCATCGACGCTGACTGCTCCTGCGGCGTCACGGAGCCACCCGAGACGCCGACTGTCTTGCTGTTCCTCGTGCTCTGCCAGATCCTCCACGGTCCGCTCCTCCCCCGGGCCGTTCGCCGACCAGGCTGATGGCCTACCCCACCCGCTCCTGGGGCACAGGTACGACGGCGACCGTGCTGTTGATCAGCTGCTCGGCCGTGACCCCTTCCAACTCGGAGTCGGGCGTGAGCAACATGCGATGACCGAGCACCGGAGCGGCGAGCTGTTTCACGTCGTCGACCACGACGAACGTGCGACCGTTCGCGGCCGCGAGTGACTGACATGCTCGAACCAGCGCCAGACCACCACGAGGCGAGACACCGAGACGAAGCTGCTCCATTGAGCGGGTGTGGGTTATCAGTGTCGAGACGTACTCGAGCAAGCTCTTGGCGACGTCGACCTGACGGGCGGTGTCGATCATCTCCTGCACCTCGGCGACGTCGAGGACGGGCTGGATCTGATCGACCGACACACCCCGAGCGCGGAGATCGAGCAACTCGACCTGGGCGTCATGTGATGGATATCCGAGTTCCATCCTCATCATGAAGCGATCGACCTGGGCCTCCGGAAGGTGGTAGGTGCCATCCAGCTCGATCGGGTTCTGCGTTGCGATCACCATGAAAGGCCGGGGAACCGTGAAGGTCTGGCCGTCGGCAGTCACCTGCTGCTCTTCCATGACCTCGAGCAACGCGGACTGGGTCTTCGGTGAGGCCCGGTTGATCTCGTCGGCCATGACGATGTTGGCGAACACTGGCCCCATGTGGAACTCGAATCGACGTTCGCCGGTGTTGTAGATGTGGACACCGGACACATCGGTCGGGAGCAGATCCGGGGTGAACTGGATTCGCGACATGGTGCCGCTGATCGAGTTCGAGATGGCGCGTCCGAGCGATGTCTTCCCTACGCCCGGCACATCGTCGATCAGCAGATGGCCTTCGGCCATCAAACACACCAGGGCCTGGCGTACTTCGGCCGACTTCCCCTTGATGAGTAGCTCGACATTCGCCGTCAAGCGCTCGAATCGCTCTTGGAACAACGATCCCCTCCAGCGTTTCCGCAGCCCTCACTGCCGTGTTGGTCGACACTGAGGCTACTCGATCCAGCTGGAACCACAAGTCAGTACACCGTTACCCGATCGGGCAGATTTTGAGGAAGGGAACCCTGCGTGAGCGCCTGTTGAGGAGGCGTTGAGCGCTCCGCTGCATCGTCACAACAAGCAGTGTCGATGTACCCGAGGGAGCGAACATGACCAAAAGGACGTCCATTCGGTACCGAGTCGCCGTGAGCGGAACTGATCCCATTTCCG
Source organism: Actinomycetota bacterium (assembly GCA_039029735.1). Lineage (GTDB taxonomy): Bacteria > Actinomycetota > Acidimicrobiia > Acidimicrobiales > SZUA-35 > CADEDH01. Next base: position 99,053 of record JBCCFL010000009.1, read on the forward strand.
AGGCCGGCATCACCGCACAGCTCAGGGGACGCACCAACCTCGACGTGGTGGACGAGCCCGGCGCGACCTGTGACGTCACCGTCGCATCGCTCGCGCCCGATGACACCGGCATCGCACTGTTGCGCCAGCTGACCCGCTCCTCCGGGCAACCAGTCGTGGTCCTCGTCTCCGAACTCGACGACAACGACGTGCTGCGCCTCGCCGAAGCGGGGGCGACGGGCGTGTTGCGTCGCACCGAGAGCACGCCTGAGCTACTGGAACACGCAGTGATGCGTGCGGCGGAGGGAGAGGCGACCCTGCCGCCGGAACTGGTCGGTGGACTCCTCCGTCATGTCAGATCGCTCCAGCAGCATGTGCTCGGCCCGCGTGGATTGAACATCACTGGCTTGTCTGACCGTGAGATCTCGGTCTTGTCGCTGGTCGCTGACGGACTCGACACGAAAGCGATCGCCACCGAGCTGTGCTACTCAGAACGAACCATCAAGAACGTGCTGCAGGACGTGATGCGCCGGTTCGGCTTGAAGAACCGGTCACACGCCGTCGCCTTCGCCCTCCGTCAGGGCCTCATCTGAACGACCGTGCGCTGCGTCGGCGGGCGCAGCGTCGGCGGCGACTGCCTCATCGCGGGCGGCCCGCACCCGGTAGTAGACGTTCTCGATGCTCGTCGCCGCCGTCAACACGATGTCTTGGTCATGTCGGCTGGCGTAGCCGGCACTGGCTGCGGTCCGAAGGTCCTGCACGAGATCGGGAAGCGACAGCGAACCGGTCGCCCGCTCGACGGCAGGGGCAAGGCGTTGACCAACGGCGTCACCCCGATGGCCCAGGTACTGAAGCAGATCGTCGACGCTGAGGCCGCACACCCGATCCGAGTCGCGCTCCAGAAGGAGCCGGATCGCATCGAGTTCACGGAGCTCGTGCGCATCGAGCCGTGCGCGCTCGATACGCCGCCCAATCCGACGGGCATCGTTCGCCCCGAGATCACGAGCGAGATGCTCGGCGAGATCGAGCGCACGAGCTGCTTTCAGCGTGGCCGCCCGGCTGGCGAAGCGCTCGAGCAACATCCGCCGGAGCGGCTCGATCCCGCTCAGTTCCTCCAACAGGAGCGCGAGATCACGAGGGTTCGCCACCACGCCGCCGCGAATTGCAACCACCGCCATGCGCACCCCCGGAAGGCCGAGGCGCTCGACGAGAGCAGCTCGTTGCGGGCCGGAAGACCGCAGTCGATTCGTGTCGGCCCCGAACCGATGGGCCGACACGAGCAGCCGATCGAGATCCTCCGACGGGAGGTCTGCGAGTTCGGCGAGCTGGTCGAACTCGCGCTGGGTGCCGGAGGCTGCGTAAAACGCCAGAAGACCCGAAACCGGGTACACCTCCGACACCATGCGCCTCAGGTGGGGATGCCGCCGGTACTGACCCGCCACCTCATCAGCAACCAAGAGACCGTCACCTCGACCCGACCCGAGTTCGTCAGCCCGACTCAACACGGCGACCGCACGAACCAGATCGACTGATGGGGCAGCAGGATCGGCGAAGGCTTCGAGGAACTCGGCATCCTCGGAGTGCAGGTAGCGCATCAGGAACACGAGCACGTCGGCCCCCTGGTCGCCAGGCTGGGGAGCGATGAACTGATGCGATCGCTCCGAAACACCTTCGGTGATCGAGTCGAGACCAGGAGTGTCGATCAACATGAGCTGTTCGAGCTTCGCCGACGGCACACCGACCTCAAGCCGACTCACGCTCCGTTCGTCGATCGCAGAGACATCGATCGAGGCACCGCCATCCGAACGATCGAGCACGAGAGGCGAGCGCCGTGAGTCGGTGTGGACGGCGACCGCTGCGTACTGAGGGTGATGCCGGTACCACGTGACCAGCCGCGTGCACTCGGCAGCATCAGTAGCGGCCAACGCCTCGCCCATCAGTGCGTTCAACAGCGTTGACTTCCCAGCCTTGACCCGGCCGGCAACGGCGACGCGTAGAGGCTGATCGAGACGGTCCCGCGCATCACGAGCCCGGGCAGCCACCTCTTCTGAGCCAGCGGTCTCGATCGCACCGAGGATGTCACCGACGGTATGGGCGAGGCTCATGACGTGTACACGCCCATGTCGGGCCGGTCGAGCCGCGCCCTCAAGCGCTCGGCGTGTGCATCGATCGTCTTGATTCGCTCCGCCATCTCCACGTGCGCCGCCTCCTGCGGATCCTGATTCTCGCGACGTTGGGCGACGAGGGCCTGGAGCCGCTTTCGCTCGGCCATCTTCTCGGCGAGCACCTGCTCCATCAGGCTCGGCACCATGAGGTCGAGCCGCTCGTGGAGAGCTTCGAGGATGTCGATGGTGTGGCGCCGGATCTCGGTGAGTGCGTCGTTGAGGTGTCGGTCGACCTCTTGGTGGGCGCGGGACCTCCAACGGTCGGTCTGCTGCCCTCGCTGCATGCGGTCGAAGAAGCGAATGCCGATGAGGCCTCCCGCTCCGACGGCAAGTCCGACGACCGGCACCATCGTGAGGAGCGCAGTGAGGCTCGTCATCGTCGCCACGTATCCCGCAGCGGTGATCCCGACGGTGCCACCGATCGCCGACGTGCGCATGATGAGCATCGAACGCTGGAGTCGCTCAGCCGACTGATCAGTCTCGGGAGCGTCGATGTAGCTACTGAGATTGGCGTCGTCGACACCGTCGGTGCCGACCTCGGCCAACGCGTCCCGATCGATGTGGAGATCTGCAGCCACACCGTCGACCAACTGCTCGACCACGCGGTCGAGCTCCAGCAGGTGATCGGCGAACAATGCGTTCACACCCCCGAGCACCGCGCCCTCGATCGCTGGCCACTCCTCGACTGACTCGGCTTGGGAGATCTGAAGCCGCACGCGGCCCTGCAGCTGCTTTCCTCGTTGGTCCAGATCGCGACGAAGCGCCGTCGCCGCCTCCCGTTTGCGAACCCGGAGCCGTACCTGCCAGACCTTCCCGAGTTCGGACAGATCCTCGCTCATGACGTCGAGTTCTGCGACCAAGCGCTTGCGTTCGTCTTCGCTGCCGAGCGCAGCGACTCGCCCCTCACACAGCTCCAACGCTCGCCGCAACTCACGTCGGATCACGTTCGCCCCCACTGCGACTGCGTGGAAGCGGGCGGCGGCCAGGACCTTCAGCCCGAGATACCACCACAGCAACGGAAACCCGGACTCCCGCTCGATGTCGGGTGCGTCGAGCCGGCGAGCCAACCGCTGCAGACCGGCCCCGACACCGAGGATCATTGGCGGCCGCTGGAGCTGCTTCACGTGATCGACGTTGCGCGCCCGGACGCGTGACCACGAGCCGTACAAGTCGATCCGGGTCATCACCACCAGGCTCACCGCGGCGTGCCGCTCAGCCTCACGCAGGAGATCGAGCTCGGTGGCGGTCAGCTCTTGCGACGCATCGGTGACGAGGATCACGGCGTGGGCCTCGTGCATCTGCTGCAGCACACGTCCCGCCGATCGGCTGGCACGACCGCCAGAGAGGCCAGGCGTGTCCACGAGCCGAACGCCGAGCTTCAGGAGCGGATGTGGCAGTGAGATCCGAAGGTGATCCACGCGGCTTCCGTTGATCTCCGGGCGGTCCTGAGCGCAGAGGTCCTCCAGTTCAGATCGGTCGAGCGGAACCCGTGCGAGCCTGCGATTGGTGGCGTCGAGGACGACCGCGTCGTCGGATCGTTCGGGCCCGTAGCGCACCACGACAGGCACGGCCAGACGAGCGAGTACGTGATTGGGAACGATCCGATCGCCGAGAAGCCCATTCACGAGCGTGGTCTTGCCGGTCTTGAACTCGCCAACGACGGCAACCTCGACCGTTCCCGTTAGTGCGGCCTTCACGGCCTGGCGAACTGCATCAGCGGACGAGCCCATCGCCAATGCGTCGAGAACCGCAACGGCATGGCGCCCGACGTCGGCCAGCCGCACCGCTTCTGCGCTGGTTCGTTCGGCGGCGGCCTGGATCTCGTTGATGCTCGGCTGGGCCTCAGCCATGGGCCTGCTGGAGATCGGAGCGTGCCATTACATGTCTTCGGGTAGGACGCCGGTGACCGACCAGCTCACGAAGTTCTCGTAGCCACCCTCACCACTGAAGGCACTCTCGGGATCGAACAGCCCGTTGTTGGCGTCGAACCACTCTTCGACGCTGCCTTCCTGCACGGCGAGGGTGAGATCGGAGACCTGGAAGTCTGACAGTCCGATGTCTTCAGAAGTCAAGACACCGATCTGGTCTTCGGAGAACCGGAAGGCCTCGCCCGACCGGAAGGCCTCGACCAGCCGTTGGTTTCGCTCGTCCTGGACCAGATTCTGCTCATCACGGATCACCGCAGCTCTCGCCTCCGCTTCCTCCACCGCGGCCGCCGCTCGCTCGTCGGCCCGTTGCTCGGCCGCAAGCTGCTGCTGCTCCTGGTAGGCGCGCTCCTCCTGCTTGTCCGCCTGGGCTTCGGCGTCGGCCAGAGCCTCCTCGTACTCGGCCACGGCCTCTTCCTGTTCCTCGACCCGGGCCCGACGGTCGCTCGTCAACTCAGGGCCCTGCCCTCCTGCGCCCACCGCGGCGCCGGAACGTGCGATGGGATTGTCGCTGTAATCGAGAGGATCAGTGGCGAAGTCGGTGACTTCTTCGACGTCGGGGAAGCCGTCGAGGTCGGTGTCGGGATGAAACGGATCCGTTCCGAGATAGGCCTCGACCGAGTCGAGCAGGCCGTCGCTGTCGCTGTCGGCGCCGTACTCGAACAGCTCTTCTGGCTCGGGTGGCGCCTCGAGCGGCACCGCGGGAGCACCATCGACCGTGCCGACGGCTGGCATGGGGCCACTCGGCAGACCATCGAGGTCGAGGTCCCCGTCGAATGCCGTACCCAATGCGGGGATGTAGGCCGCGTGATTGAAGTTGCGCCCGGAGGCGCTGAAGGTGTCCACCCCGTACTTGCGACCGCGAGCCTCGATGAGGTTCTCCCCGTCGCCGAGGCTGATGGCGACATGTGAGCCCGGTGGACGGCCGCCTCCCGGAACCGGTTCGTGACCGAAGTGAAACAGCAACGCCCCCGGGGTGTTGAGCGCCTCCTCGACGGTCATGGTCGCACCCTGCTGCTTGAGTTCGAGGTACTGGAGCCAGGACCCCGTCGTCATCTCCACCCCAGCTCGTCCTGCGGCCCACTGCACGAGCTCAGCGCAATCGAAGGCATCTGGATCGGCGTCGTCGACGGAGGCCACGGCGCCGAAGATGTACTCGTCGCCCTGCTGGGCCAACGCCGAGTTCAAGAACACCTCCAGACGGCTCATCGTGTCGTCGTCGCCCAGGTCGGGGCGTTCCGTCACAGGATCGGTCTCGCTCACAGCTGCGCCCATGGGCGAGGGCGTTGCCGTCGACACGCTGTCGCCGAACGACGTTGCTGCGTCCACCGCCTGAGCGTGAAAGTCGAGATACCGGGCGCTGTCACCGCCCTCAGCCGACGGCCACAGGGACATGTCAGTGCCGTGGTCGGACAACGTGTATGCGAGCCGGGCGTTCTCGACGGGATCGAGCAGTCTCTCCTCGGTGAGCCCATCCGCCGACGCCACCGGGATCTGCCACAACCCGACGCGGTAGCCAGTGGAGGTGGCGGATCGCAAAGACGACGTGCCTCCGCTCTCGGCCAATGCAATTGCCGTCATCAGTACGGCCTCATCCGGGCTGAATCCCGCCTCGCGGGCGAGCTGATAGAGCTGTACGTCGCTGAGTGTCTCGCCTGCACCGTTCCGCAGCATGTCGACTCCCCCACCACTCGCCAGGCGCCCGTTTTGCGTCCGCAGACTCCGTCGCGGTCGCCGCTTTTGGGTGCGTAGATTAGCATGTCGTCGTGGTAGCGACGGCGTCGACGGGGCGCCTGCCTCGACCAGAAGTGGTGTTGTCCGAGCACTTCGTCTCGGTCGAGCCGGGGCAGGCACAGCAACTGAAGCTGAGGGTGAAGAACACCGGCACTCGGGTCGCCAACTTGTCGTTCTCGATGATCGAAGAGAGTGCCGCTGCGGCCTGGACCCAGATCGCGCCACCCAGTCTCCCCCTTCCCAGAGGGGAGACCGGTGAGGTGAGTGTGCTGTTCCACCCTCCGGCGTCGAATCAGGTGCGCGCCGGCCTGTTCGCGTTCGGGATCCGGATCACCCCGAACGCCGACGACGATTTGCTGCCGATCGTCGTGGAAGGAGACGTCGCCGTTGGCGCTCTTCATGCCCTGGAGGTGAAGCTGGTGCCGATCCGGAGTCGGGGCCGTCTTCGTGGTCGATATCGGCTCGATCTCCACAATCGAGGCACCGAGGCGATCCGAGTGGAGTTGAAGCCGTCTGATGGCGAAGACTTCCGGCGCATGCAGTTCGCACTCGGCCGAGAAGTAGTCACCTTGGCCCCGCAGTCGAACGCAGAGTCGTTCCTACGGGTACGACCCGATCGGGTTCTGCCGTTCGGGCAACCGAAGGCTCAGCCATTCGAGATCAAGCACTACCGCAGAGCCATGCAGCGAACCACGGTGACGGCTGGCTCGGATCCAGATGAGGAGATCGAGGGCACCATCAGCGGGCAATACCTCCAGCAGCCGCTCATCAGCCGATGGATGATCATGCTTGCCCTGCTGATCGCCCTCATCGTGACGCTGGTGGTGCTGTGGCGCATTCGAACTGCGCCTGGCGAACTCCTCCGGCCGCCAGATCCCCCCGCGTTCGGCGCCCAGGCGTCCAGCACGGGCACAGCAACCTTCTCGATCTCTGCCGAGAGTCGCGCCGTGGAGGCGAATGTGGTCGAGATCGACTGTGCGTTCGCTGACCTCCCGCTCGCTCCGTCCCAAGGAGGTCAGCAGTACGAACTCGTCGCTGGTGCGGTGCGAGGGCAACTCGAACACGAACGCGGGCCCGGCGAACAGCTCTGCCTCCAAGCGCGGGTCAAATCACCTGAAGACGTATGGAGCCAATGGGCGGTGCTCGACCCGATCGAAGTCGACAACCCGATCTCGTTCAATTGGGCGCAACCGACCGTGAATCGAGTTGATGCAGGGTTCGTACGTGTCGAATGGCCCGAGCCCGTCACCGACTTCGACCCAACGTCGCTCTCCTACACGGTACTCATCGACGGACAGCCGGCCGGCGGGCCGATCGAGGGTGGCGTGCGCATGTGGGCCAACCCCGACGTCCTGCCCGGCGGCACCGTACTGGTCCAGGTGCGAGTCGATGGCCCCAACGGCACGACGGACATCTCCCAATCGATCGAGTACACCGTCGAGGACACTGGGCCTCGGCCGCTCGTCGGATACTGGATCTACTTCACCCACGGACCGGACGGCGCCGAGTTCCAAATCGAGCGCGAGAACATCCAACTGACCCTGATCGGGCTCGAGGGCGGTCAGGCGCTGCGCGATCGGCTGTTCCCTGCGGTGGTGGACACCGATGTCGTCGTACCGATCGAGACTGCGATCCCAGCCGTCGCCCCCGACGCCCGACCTGCCGCCGGCGACATCATTCTGTTCCTCGACGGGTACGAGACTCGCGAAGAAGCCACCGCAACCTGTTTGGCCTTCAACCGACGCAAGGCCGATCCGGAACTGCTGGAGGTTTTCCAGGGCACCGTGCGTGAATGCGTGGTCGTCGAGCCGAACAGCTGACGTCAGCCGTCGGCCGGAATCACCTCGACTTCGACGAACGCAGCCACGTCGTAGGTGTCCCAGCCCGGATCGTGAACGGCTTCGAGTTGCACCACGAACGAATCGACCGGTTCGGCGCTCGGTGGCACATCGATCCATTGCCGCCCGGCGACGTTGCGCAGCGGAGCGACCAATGGTTCCGGCCCGAGATCAACAAGGGTGACCGACCGCACACGAGCAAACAGCGCCGGATCGAGGTCCAGCTGATCGTTGGCGAAACCCGTGTTCAGCACCACCGCTCGAACGCGGGTCGGTGCGCCGAGGTTCACCGTGAACGACGACCCGTCGGCAACGGCCACAATGCCGTCGGCGTCGGGTTCTCCGTCCCTGGTGAACCGCAGCCCGTAGGCGGTGCTGTCCACCCCGTCGAAGGCACCGTCGCGGGAGTGCGTCGGCAGGTCGTCAGCCGACCCGGTCGGGTCGAGGCCAGCCAGAGGCGCTGCCTCTCCGTCGCGCCCGAAGATACGCTCCCGATTCGCCATCACTGCCACCAGGCCGGCCACGACGGCGACGGCAACGGCGGCGACAGCGAGACGAGTCTGCAGGGTACGAGCGGCAGAGTATTCGGATCCGGCCTGCCCGAGGTCTCGCTCGATCTGGGCCTGCGTGCGTTTGTCGACCCCACCGTGCGCGGTGGTGCCGGTGAGCTTTCGCCACCAGTTGTCGGGTGGAGGTTGGAGGTCGGGGGCTTCGAGGGGATCTCCCCTGAATGCCGGCAGGATCGCCCCACACTCCAGGCAGAAGCGGCGCTCATGGTGATTCGGCTCCTGACACACGCCGCACACCAACTCACCTGGGCGAGGCGCCCGCTTGACTGCCCACGACACTGGTCGGCTTGGAGGCGGGGAGCCACCGATGCCTTGCACGTTGGCGGCGTCTGGCCCGGGCTCATCGCTCACCTCGTCGGGGCTGACCGCTCGTTGACGGGGCCGATCGGGCGTCGAATCCGACCGAACCTCTGGGGCAGGCCTTGGATTCGGCACCGACCCGTCGTCGCCGGTGGCGACACGCGGAGGCACCGCGACGAATGGCGGCGATGTGTCGGCCGCACGCGCTGCGCTCGGGAGCACTCCCCGCTGTTGGGGCGAGACAGCCGGTGCTCCTTGGCCTGGTGGAGGAGCGACGAGATCGGCTCCGTCGCCACCCGATGGGGCAGCCGGCCCCGTCGCCGTCGGTTGGGCGACATGAGGAATCGGCGGCGCCGGCCGTGAACCGGTCTTGTCGTTCTGCGGGCTGGGGCCCTCGACGTCCTGAGCGCTGGGCTCGGGCTCGAGGTCGAGCGTCGGTATCGGCGGTACCGCCGAAGACGCGTCACGAGCACCCAGGTCGAGATCGAGATCGAGCGTCGGCAGCTCCTCGCCATCGTCCAGGGCAGGGCTGGCGATCGAGATGCCGCCGTCACCGGTGAGATCAGCTCCACAACCCGAACAGGAGGTCGAGCCATCGGCGTTGTGCGTGAGACAGCTGGCGCAGACGATCACCGTGGTGGTCCCTTCCGCTTCGGAGGACGCGCAACGAGGCCACGCGCCTGCCCCTCGTCGACAGATTCATCGGCTGCGTCGTCGTCTTGCTCGATATCGGGCTCTGACTCGGCCCCGCTGGCCGATGCCGGGGCCACCGCAGGCTCTGGGGGCGACACCGACACAGCTGGCGGCGCCGAGGGTGATGCCGGAGCCAGTGGCGGCGCATTGCGGGGGCGGGCAACGAGGGCGGCAGCGCCTGCATCGACACCGGGTTCCACCCCCGACACCGGTGCGTCGGCCCGACCCACCGGAGATGGGGCCGACACCGCAACATCAATGTGTTCGACTGGCCCATCGATGGTGGAAGCTGGCATCGGCTCAGCGTCTGCGTTCGAGGCCGAGGACGGCGCCCGCAGTGAGTCGAGGCGTATCGGTGGGGCGAGGCTCGACGCCAGTTCCGCAGGGTCGCCTGCGCCGACGAGGAACTGGAACGGATCGAGCCAATCTCCGTCGACGTCTTGCACCCCGAAGATGAACTGTGGCCGCGCCCCATCTGCGGGTGCGGCCACGACACCGAGGACATCGCCGGCGCGCACCGTGGACCCCGAGTCGACCTGGATGGAGGCGGAGCGCAAGCGGCGGTAGTGGAGGCGCCGATCGCCGGAGCGTACGACCACCTCGCCAACGGCCTGGCGGTCGACGGCGATGACTCTCCCGTCGAGGGCGACGTGAATCGGCACGCCAGCCGGAACCGGGAGTTCGACCACTTCGCGCACCGGACCGAGGTAGATCCACCACATCGCAGAGACGGGGAGAAACGAAGACATCGTCCTGCTTCGAGCTTGCACGACGGCCGGCCCCCTCTCTCCGCTATTGCCCCTCCGTGAGGCGCAAGTCTACGCTTGGCGACGCGTCAAGTCACGTGGCAGAGGAGGGGGCCGTGACGTGTTGACGGTGTCGCCTGCGAAGTTGTCTCCACCGCCACCCACGGGAATCGTCAGGCCCCGGTTGGGAGCGAGCGTCGAGCACGCATCGCTCGTGCTCGTCGTGGCTCCCGCTGGCTCGGGCAAGACCACGTTCCTGTCTCACGTGAGCCACCAGTGGCCGGGGGATCTCGTGTGGATCGCAGTCGACGCTCACGATCGAGAGCCGGCACGCTTCGAAGCGAAGCTGGCAGCAGCTCTGGGATCACCAGCTGACGGCCTCGACGTCTACCAGTCGCTGTCGGCGTTGACCGAACCGCTCGTGATCATCGATGACGTACACGAACTCGCCGGGAGTCCAACGGTCGAGACCCTCGATCTCCTCCGACGGTTCCAGCCACCCGACGTGACACTCGTGATCAGCACGCGTCATCTCAACGAGCTTCCGGGAAGCCCATGGCAGACCTCGCCGGGCTCTGCATTAGTGGACGGCGAAGACTTGCGGTTTCGGCTGTGGGAGGTCACCGACCTGTTGCGAGACCACCACCAGGCCAACCTCACCCCCAGCCAGACCCACGATCTCACGCGAGCGACAGGAGGATGGGCCGTTGCCCTCCACCTCTTCGGCCTGACTGCTCGCAACTGCTCACCCGCCGAGCGTTCGGAACTCATCGAGAATCTCGCGGCGAGTGGCCGAGTCCGTGACTATCTCTTGGATCAGGTGCTTTCGCACCTCGATCCGGGTGACGTCGAGTTTCTCCGCACCGTGTGCGTGTTCGGAACCCTCGACGGGCCGACCTGCGATGAGTTCCTCGGCGTTCACGGATCAGCCGAGGTGCTCGATCGTCTGCACCGTTGGGGTGTGCTCGCCCAAGCCCCCGACGGCACGTTCTCCATGCACCGCGTGGTGCGCAACCACCTGCACCACGACCTTCTGACCCGCCGCGGCCGCGGCGACCTCGAATCGCTCTATCTGCGATGTGGCGACCTCCTGGCCGAGGCTGGGCTCATCTCGCGCGCCCGCGTTGCCTGGGCCCGGGGTGGCGCATGGGATCGCGTTCGACCGTCGACCGAGACGGCCATCGCCGAGACGCTGGCGTCGCCCGCACTCGATGACCTACCGTTGGCAAGCCTCGATCTCGACCCGTGGGTCCTGCAGTGCCAGGCCGTTCGCTACCTCTCTGAAGGTGACGTCTCGTCGGCGTACGCCAACCTCCGGACCTCGTCGGATCTGCTGGCCGATGAAGGCATCAACAGCGCCATACTGCGCCAGCTACGGCTGCTGGGCGACTGGCTCGAACCACCGCCGGGGCCACCGGTCACGTGGCCAACGTGGATTCGTTGCGCAATCGATGGGCGTCCACTGCCGCCTCCGTCACCAGACGAACCTTTGGGAGTCGTACTCGGCCGTGGGTGGGCTGCGGTGGTTGCCGGGCGCGGTGCTGATGCTGAGGCAGCGTTCGACCTGGTGGCCCATCACGACAGCAGCGCCTTTCGCCTCTTCGCCTTGTTCGGCAACGCGTTGCAGGCAGCGTTGGCCGGCAACTGGGCACTCTCGGAGCGGAGTTCGGAGATGCTCGTCGACGAAGCCGACAAGGCCGGTTGGCCCGTGCTGGTTCGCCTCGCCAATGCCCTTCGCTCGGCGCGATCCAATCCGACGGATTGGCCGGCTCTGGCCCGTCACGCCGAAGGCAATGGCGATCCGACAGGTGCTGCCGTTATTGACCTCATCTTCGGCCTGCTCGCAGCCGAGCTCCCCAACCGAGCGGACGTACTGGACCGAGCGGCATTGCGCTTCGAATCTGGGCCTGGTCAGGCGTTGGCCGTGATCGCCCAACTGGGTGCGGCCATCGCCCGGGGTGAGGGTCCACCCTCGCATGTCAGCGAAGGTGACGTCCGCAGGATCGGACCGTTCGCCCAGGCACTCAGGTCGGTCGCGACCCGCGTCCAGGCCGATCCTGCAGGCAGTGTGCTGCGCTCCGCGTCGCCGTCGTCGTCGTTCGATCATGTGATGACGACGCTCCTCGCATCGGCCCGCACCGCCGACATCCCATCCCTTGCTGAGCCGAATCCGATCAGGAGCGGGGCGGGCCTCACCGTGCGGTGCATCGGCCAGCTCTCGATCCAGACCAGTTCTGGGGAGGCCGACCTCTCCAGCCTTCGCCCCAAGCACCTCGACCTGCTGCGTGTCTTCGCATGCCACCCTGGCGAATGGCTCCACCGTTCGAAGTTGATCACGTGGTTGTGGCCCCACGCCACGGAGTCGAAGGGAAAGTCGAGCCTCCAGACCGCAGTCTCGGGAATCCGGAAGGTCATCGACGACGATCGCGACGGGCCTTCGATGCTGGAACGCAACGGTGAGCAGTACCGACTGGCCGTCGACCCCGAATCAGCCGACGTCGGCCGAGTCATGGATCTACTCCAGCAGGCGATCGATGAGCAGTCCGTCGAGACGAGGCTCGACCTCCTCGATGAACTGGTGAGCCTGAGTCGCGGCGAGCTGGCACCGGGTTCGGGGCCATCCGAGTGGGCGGTCGAGGTCCGCCAGTCGTTTCGCCGACGCCTTGCTGGTGGGATAGATCGGGTGCTGACCTCGACTCCGGCTGCTGCCCTCGGCGAACGCCAGGACCTGCTCACGGCGCTCACCGAGCAGCGCGAGCCAGCTGATCCGATGTGGGAGATCGCCATAAAGGCATCGCAGCGGGCGGGGTGCGAGTGGCTGGCCGATGATCTCGAAGCAGCGAGATTTCGATGGCTCGACCCCGACGGCTCGATCAGCGATTGACTCGGATGGTGTGTGGGACGTGAGCTGGTTTGGCGTCGGCCACGATCGAGTCGATCAGGTCTTCGTCCACCTCGACCGTGGCGTCGACCTCGACAGTCACGACGAGGTTGCGGTCGCGGGTACCGGGGAGGGGCCCCTCCGGCACCGCTGACGAGGACACTCCACCGTTGTCGGTCACGGTCGGGACGAGCCCTGTGTAGAGCTCGACGGCGAGCGCGATGCCCTCGGCTGTTCCCCGTAGGAGGTAGGCCGCCACCGCCTGGTGCACGAACTCACGCCGGCGCTTCATCGGCCAGCGTCGATTGATGCTGGTGCCGAACCACCCCCCAAGCCACTCGAGGAAGTCGGTCGGCGCCAGTTGAGGATCGATGTAGGCATCGAGATCGTCGACCGTTGCGTGGACCGGGGCCAGTACGTCGTCGAACGACCGGACGAAATCGGCGGTGAACGGGTCGGCTTCGAAGCTCGCGGGCAGACCTTCGTGCAGCGAGTAGCGGGCCTCCCACGGCCCGCCGTTGCGTCGGCTGCCGGTCACGAGGACCCGAGCTGCAGCTCGTGGCCACGGGAGAGCAGCAGCTGGTTGGGCTCGAGTTCGAGCACGTCGCCGACGTCGAACTCGCCGTCACCCGTACCTGGGTCGCAGTAGAACAAGGCGAGCTGCTCGACGACGTCGACGCCTACCACCTGCTGAAGCACGCTGTAGGCCTCGCCGATCCGCGCGGCGCGTCCGAACGGCCATCCCATTCCATCGGGACCGCCGTCGACCGGGTTGAAGTAGTGGTAGAGGGCGTCTCCCGCCTGGGCCAGCACCTCGTCCGCCACGTGGCTCTCCTGCACGAGAATGCTGGCCTTGATACGGAGACCTTGATACGCAGGCGCTTCGACGTTGACCCGCGTGCCGACCAGTCGACGCCGGTCGAGATACTCGGTTATCGCCGCACGCGTGTCGTCCGCCGGCACCAAGTCGCCGAGCTCCAGGCGACCGTCGAAGGAGCCAACAGCCGGCACGACCAGGACCCGCACCGCCGTCGGATCATCACCGGTGAAGTCCGGCACACAGCGAACGCGACGAATCTCCGGTGCTGCCTCCCTCGTCAGGATCTCGAAGTCCTCGGCTGTCACTGCCCGGTTGCGGGACCGGAGTTGGAGGGGCCCGCGTACCTTGGCCTCTTCGACCGTTTCGCCATCGACCCCACCGCGGGCAGCCTCGACGTTGCGAACCCTGTCCACGTAGGGCACAGACGTTCGCAGGACGCTGATGGCGTTGGCCGCAACGTTTCCCCGGTGGCCACCTCCGACTCGATACCGCGGAACGGTGATGACGGCTCCCTTTGCCGGCACCGCGCCGTAGTGCACCGTTGATCCGTCCTCGGCGCGGACCACCGGTCCGAACCTGATCACCCCAGTCGCTCGATCGAGCGTGAAGTGACGATCAGTGGCGCCACTGTCGGCGAAGTCCTGGCGGAGCTCCCATGTCTCGATCTCAGGCTGCTCGGGCGCCTCCCGCGGGAGCTCGGGCCCCTCGTCGGCCAACTCGTCTGAGAGCGTGGGACGGTGAACGTGCAACACGAACGCCTCGTCGGAGACGACCACGGGGGCGTGCTGCAACGTGAACTCCTGGCCGGCGACACCGGCCGAGGTCCCCAGGGTCTCCCCCTCCACGAAGGTGGCGTTGACTGCATCGGTGGCGGCAGCGATACAGCCACCAGTCAGATTGGTTATCTCGGGCGACGCCTCGTACGCCGGCCGATCGGCCTCGGCGGGAACCACCCGACATCGCACCAAGGCGCGGGTCGCGCCGTGATAGGCCATCACGTCGTGCCCTGCCGGCAAGCGAACCTCGATGCTGCCGTCCAGGTTGAATCCTCCGGTCGAGTCCGCCACGTTCCCACAGGGAATCCATGCGTCGGCAGTCGACGCCTCCCAGCGCAACGGCGGGCTCGACTGGTTCACCCCGAACCCTGCCCCGCGCACGACCTCGGCTCGAAGGCGAAGGGTGTGGCGCGGCGCAGCTCGGTCGAGCACGAGTACGACGGCGTCATCCACCTCGGGGACGTCGGAGAAGAGCTTGACCGCAGAGTCCATACCCAATCGGGCGGTGTGGTCGGCGAGCGATTCGCCTGATTCTGAGATGACCTGGTCGATGACAACAGGCCGGATCTCCAGATCCTCGACCGTTGTGAAGGTCACTGGCGATTCGCTCGGTGTGCGCTCGGTGGCCACGATCGTGCCCCGGGGCACGGTGATCGGGTCCGGATTGATCGTGCTGAGTACGAAGTCCACTTCGGCCTCGGCTGCCTTCGGTGGAAAGAGCGCAACCCCGAGCAGCTCCAGGAACTTGACGTACAGCCGATCTGGCACGCGATTGAGCCGATAAAGCGTCAGATCAGTCATCCAGGCGAACGCTTCGATCAACGTCACCCCAGGATCAGACACGTTGTGGTCGGTCCAACCGGGGCATCGTTCCTGGATGAAGCGCTTGGCGTCGTCGACCAAGTCCTGGAAGCTGCGGTCGTCGAGCTTCGGGGCAGGCAGGGTCATGTCAGCTGCTCCTCGTGCCTCGGGATGACGTAGAACGGGAACACCAGGCTGCGGCGGTCGTAGCTGTCCCTGAGCTCGTATGTCAGATCGATCAGGAGCATCGCTGTGGTGTCGGGATGGACCTTCACGTCAACGTCGAGCACGTTGACCCGTGGTTCCCAGCGATCGAGTGCTTCCTCGACGCGGAATGCGATCTCGCCGAACGTCGCTGGTTCCATCGGGCTGAACACGAAGTCGATCAGTCCGCATCCGAACTCGGGTCTCATCGGCCGCTCACCGGGCGTGGTCGACAGGATCAGATAGATCGCCTGCTCGATCTCCTCTGCGCCCTTGACCATGGCGATGCCGCCCGTGGCGCTGGCGGCGATGGGGAAGGCCCACCCTCGGCCAATGAATGCGTTGCCATCAAGAGGGTCCATCGCTCAGGCTCCGATCATCACTGTGGTTCCGCTG
Source organism: Actinomycetota bacterium (assembly GCA_039029735.1). Taxonomy (GTDB): domain Bacteria; phylum Actinomycetota; class Acidimicrobiia; order Acidimicrobiales; family SZUA-35; genus CADEDH01. Next base: position 114,880 of record JBCCFL010000009.1, read on the forward strand.
CCGATGATCTGACCGGGCAGGCTGGCGCACATCGTCACTTGGCAGCCGGTGTAGGCCGCTGGCTTGCCCTCGAACATCACGGTCGAGCTCCCGACGATCACCTGCCCGATCTGGGTGGGCGGTGGCATGTACGGGTCGCTCGGATGCAGCCCGACATGGGGCGGCGTGTTGTAGCCGCTCGATCCCTGCACCGCAGCGGGCTTGCCGGTGATCATCACCGTCGGCGCCAGTCCGAGCGTCAGCGGTGAGGCGAACGGCATGGGTGGCGCCGGCATCGGCGAACCAGTGGGGCTCGGGATCTGGTGGATCGCACACGTCCCGATGATCTGATCGTTCATGACCACAGCGGGATTGCTCATGAGTTGCCCCGCTCTGCGCTAGTTGAGGTTGATGACTGCACCCTTCACCTCCACGGTTCCCGATGCCTCGAGTTTGAGGTTCCCGCCCGCCCTGAACGTGGCGTTGCCCGAGGCTTCGAGGGCGATGTTGCCGCCTGCCTTACCAGTCAGATCGCCCTTCGCGTCAACGGTCACCTTGCCGGCGGCGTTGACAGTGACATCGCCCTGGGCGTCGATGGTCACAGCGCCGCCATCAGCCTGATCGAGGGTGATCACCACGCTCTGATCACTGGTGGCGATCACCACCCGTTCTTCACCCGAGGTGTCGCTCAGCATGATCGAGTGCCCGACTCGGCTCTGCAGACCTCGGGTGTCCACCGTTCCGTCCGACACGTCGTCGAAACCGTCGCCGGGTGGTTTGTCAACACCGTTGAACAGGCCGCCGATCACGACCGGGTGGGAGACGTCGCCTCCGAGGAACGACACGAGGACCTCGTCGTCGACCTCGGGGAGCAGGAGCAGCCCGCGCTCGGGCCCGGCGCCCAGCTGCATCACGCGTGCCCAGTTGCTCTCGAAGTCGGCGGAGAGCCAAGGGAGCCGCAGCTTGACGCGCCCGAGCTTGTCGGGATCGTTGATGTTCGTGACAACAGCGGGAAACACGCCCGGGGGTGCGTCAGTGGACGGAGTACCGAGAACGCCGAACAGGCTCCTGTCGTGTTCGCCGCTGATGACGAAGTAGGTGAAGTAGCCGTCCTGGTCGAACACATGCCGAGCTGACGAGAGCGTGTAGCGACCGTCGAAACGTCCGCTCTGGCCGATCGACACTGCAGTACCGGCGACGAGGTTGGGGTCGCCGTACGCCTTGCCTTCCACGAATGCGAAGGCGCCGCCGAGACGCCCGGCGTAGGCGGTGGCCAGCGACTGGCATTGATCGGGATCGCTTAGAGCGGGCCGTCCTGCGATTCGGATCGCATCGCCCTGCGCGCTAGCGACCTGCCGCGGTTCAGCATCGGCCGACGCAGCCGAGGTCGAGACCTCGTGACGGGCCGTGACCTCCTTCTTCTCCACAGGATCCCAGCCGCGCACCTCCACCTCTTCGGTGAGTTGAGCCGCCGACTGCCGAGCTCGCAGGTAAAGAACGTTGAGCCCAGGAGCCAACTGCAACGGATCGCTGCTCTGATGATCCCCGGGATCCGGGGCGTCGGCAGCATCTGCGATCGGCTCGAAGCTGATCTTGCCGCCGGTGGCGTGGAGGCGTGATCCGACGGCATCAGCTCGCCGGACCAGAAAGTCCCAGTGAGTCTCGTTGAGCTGCGCGACGTAGGGATGCACGTTGTCGCCCCCTTCGACAGCATCGACGGTCACACCGGCTTCGCCGCAGAGGGAGTTGACGAGGTCGCTGTCGGTCACGTCGTTGTACGAGGTCACCGCTCGCCGTTGCCGGAGGGCGTAGGTCGGGTCGTACCCCCGAATGAGCGAGAAGCAGCCCGTCTCGTCGGCCTGGAACTCGAGCCCGTACACGGTTCCGACGAAGATCGGATGCTCGGCCCTGTCTTCGACCGCTGAGGCATGGATCTCGATGTCCTGGCCGAACTCAGCCCCGAGGTCTGAAAGGAGTGTGCGTGTGGCATCGGCGAGTACGACCTCACACATCCCGGGAGCGTTCAGGTCGGTCAGCACGGTGGTCTGGATCAGCTGAGTGCCGACCTCGCCTTCTATCCACTGTCCGTCGAGCTTGACTCTCGGCGCGGTCCCGAATCGATCCGTCATCGGCGCACCTCCAACTCGTTGCCGATCGGGAGGATGATCTCCCGACCCACCGGCGGCCGAAACGGGTTGTCGATGTTGTTGAGCTCGGCGAGGGAACGCCATGCGCTGGCCTGCCCGTACTGGGCGAAGGCCACGGCAGCCAGGTTGTCGCCTTGAGCCACGATGTGTGAGCGCACAGGCCGGACACCGCCGCTGGTTGGATTCTGCCCCTTCTTCTTCGGCGGGATGCCGGCCAGCACCACGGTGGCAGTCGCTCGCACCGGCACACCTCCCGGGGTGAACAGCGTGTACTCAACGGCCACGGACTTGCAGTGACACTTGAACGTGCTCGACCCAGCGACCTTGAGTTGGCCCCACGAGAACTTGAGTTCGTGGGGGTGGGGTGGGTCCTCACCATCGGCGGGGGTGGTCCATGCCAGCAGGTCGGCGATCCGGTCGGCGACCGAGGCACCGCTCGCTGTCACCTCGTCGAGCAGCATCTTCAGTGTCAGCTCGACAGGCTTGGTACCCACGAACTGACGCTTCGAGCCTGCGATGTTCGACTGCTCCTTGAACTCCGCAGCTTGCGTGAAGCTGATGGTCTCGGGGTTGAACTGGAACTCAACGGTCTTGCCGTCGGCCCCGACGATCTTTGCCTTCTGCAGCATCGAGGCCTCCTACCCGCTCCAGAACCCGTGGTGAGCGAGTTCGAGAGACTCGACGAGGACGGCCGTCGAGCCAGCCTCGAAGCTGGGCCCCGAGTACGACACCGGAACGACGTCGGACAGGGTCCAGGTCGCCGCTGCCTTGTCATTCGGCCCATAGGCGGTGATGGCAGCCGACGTCGGCTTGAGCCGGCCCGCGCGTTGCAGCTCGGTCTGGAACTCGGTGAACCACGCAGCGAGCGCTCCTGACGATGCATCCACTGGCCGCGTCAGTTTCAGGTTCTCGTATGTCACCCGGCCAGGCAGCAGGTGCACGAATGTGTTCTCGCCACCTTCCTTGACCGTGGTGACGTCATACTTGGCGCCGAGGCCATCGATCTTGGTGAATGCGCCGAGCTGCTTGCCGTCGACATCGACCATGAACCGGTAGCCGATTCCCGGGTCGCTCATCGGAGTGTCCTCTCATGAGTTCGATTCACCACGAGCCGCCGATCTGCCCCTTGCGTTCCTGCTCGAGCTGCAGGTCCATGCGGAGCCTCCTCGACAGCCGGCGATACAGCTCGTCTGCCAGTTCATCGGTGTTTTCCTGAGCGTCGACGGGAGCCGAGGGCGGGCCGCTGACCTCTCCCCCGCTCATCGCCGGGTCACTCACGGGCGGGGGGTCGGCCACCGGCGCAGAGCCTGTCTCCTCGGCCCGTCCCACCACGATTGCGTGTTGTGGCGGACGGTGTGACGCATCGATGGATCCTGCAGACGGCGATGCGTCTCCGCTGTTCTGGATCGGACTCAGCGCATCGGATCCAGGGGCCATGGCAGCGACGCTGATCGGGGCCCGGACGCCCACGTCGCGGGGCCGGAACGCTGCGGCCCCCTCGTTCCCAGCCGGCGTCGACGAACTCGACGTTGATGGAGGCGCCGCTGGCGCGAGGCCTGATGCAGGCGCGCTGGGTGACGCTCGGTCGACTGCACTCTCGGACATCGCGATGGTGGGGCTGTCGTGCGCTCGCCAGTCGATGGGCTGAGCGAGGCCCAGCCCGTCGATCGAGGCCCGCGATCCGGGCGTCACCAACGGTCGTGGGTGCGGATGAGCTGTGGTGTTCGGATCGGGTGCGCTGGGTTGGATCGACACCGGCTGCGGAGTGCTGGCGGCCGACGCTGCCCGCTGGAGGGGCACTCCGAGACCCAGACCCGACACCGCAGGCCGCGGAACGTCGACCGGCTGAGATCGTGCCTGGCTGGGCCCGGTCACGTCTGCCGACCAGCCCTCCGCTGTGCGCATCGATGCCTCGCCAGCAGGATCAGAATCGACCATACGGTCGATCATCGGTGCGGGTTCGTCCGTCAGATCTCCCCCGTCGGTAGGCGTACCCGTCCCGTCCACCTGTTCTGTTGCCAGTCGGCTCGTCGGGTTCTCGGCTGGAATCTCGCCGGATGCAGTCACCGTGTCCAGCGGTTCACCGTCGAACACATCGTCGCCGCGGTCCCGCTCGACGGCACGGTTCGGGGAGGGAGGGGTTCCTCGGCGCTGGTCGTCCCCGCCCGACGGGGTGGGCGACAGTGCGGGCGACGATGGCGACTGGTGCTGGCGATGCGCTGCTGGGGTGGGGAGCCCGAGGCTCGACTGGCCAGCGCCCGTTGTCGGCGGGGCCGCGAGCGGGGGCGCTGAGCGGTCGATCGTTTGCGGCGGCACGGCGAGCACTGCGCGTACGGGCGATTGGTCAGCGGTCGGGGCCGACTCGGCCGGTGACGTGGCTGGTGTCGTGATTGGGACCTCGGCGGGAACGGCCGCCGCCGGCGTCGACACGTCCACGTTCGGTTGCGTGGGGGTGCGCGAGATGCGGGCAGCAATCCTCCCCATCAGCCCTGGCTGCCGGACGAACTCACCGCTGGAAGCTGACGGCTGCACTGCCAGCGGCTCGACGGTGGCCGTGTCGGCTCGATCGATCGCACCACGGCTCAGACCTGATGCCGGAGCGCCGGTCGGCGCCGTCGGCGGCGACGCATTGCGGCGCAGGGGCACGGCTTGGGTCGACGTCGAGTACGTCGGTTCGGTCACCAGTTCGAGCTCTGAACGCGAGACGGCGAGCCGTCGGCTCGCATCGCTCACAAGTGGAACCACGGGCGATGGGCTGGACATCGGTGACGGCTCTGACGACACGTCGTCGGGGCCCAGACCCGATGCCGAGTCGTGTCGCCCCGAGGGCGCACCCGTTGCGACGCTCGGCGTCGCCGGCTCGCTGGCACCGCCAGCGCCCCGAAGGGGGTGCGAATCAGCGACGTCCTCCGAGTCGACCGCAGTCGGTGGTTCGGACACAGGCGATGGCGGCGCAGCCGCCGCTGCGTCCTGCGGCCCTGTATGAGATGCGTGTTCTCCAACGTGGCGCGGCGGGGGCGGCTCCGCCTCAAGCGTTCGGTCGACGCCGACCACGGCGGACCTGGCGGCGGTGCGACCGATGACAGCCGGGAGCGTGACGCCCGGCTGGGTTTCGGCCAGCACCGTTGGGGCCTGCCGGATGAGCCCCTGAACCAGACCGGGCGCAGCGGCGATGCTCCGGTCGTGTCGGAGCGGGCTCAGCACGACGGGGGCCCGGGCGACGGTCAGCGGGGTGTTGCGCAGGGCGGCGACGGGCGCAGTGGTGGCCAGGTTCATCGGCGCCAACGAGCGCCAGTCGCCCGGCTCGGCGGGCGGGGACGTCTGCTCGACGGCCCTGGCCGAACGATCGATGCGTTCCCGCCGCCTGACGGCATCGAGGATGCGCCCCACTACCACCTTTGTTCCGTTCCTTCGTTCGCTTCGGCGTCACCGGCGACCAACTCGATGAATCGACGTCGGTCGGGGTGTTCGAGGTCGAGGGTGTCGTTGAGCGACCACCCGTACACGCTGGAGACGTACGCAACCTCAGCCAAGAGGTCGTCGGCTGCGTACGTCAGAATCCCCCCGAGGAACCACCGGCCAGATCGACCGCAAACTCCGTGTTGCACGCAGGGCAAGTGACTGCCGCGTGGGTGTGCCCTTCCTGGTTCACTCGCCGATAGAGGTCCTGCAAGAACGCGAGGTCGGGGGTGAAGAGATTCTCGATCACACCGGCGTTCACATCCGACAGCGAGCCGAGGCGGGTGATGACCCGGGCGAGGAGCACGATCGTGAGGTACGACTCGTTCTCGCGAACCCGCGGATCTCGCAAGGGCAGGATCTCGTCGCGAGCCGTCGCCAAACGCATCACACCGTCGCGGTGCACGGAGCCTGAGCCGTCAACGAAACCCTTCGGTAGTTCGAAGGTGAACTCCGTGACAAGACCGCGGTCGACACCCTGCACCGCAACCGTCATGCGAACTCGAGCCCTTCGTGCACAAGGGTGCACTCCTCGATCACGATCTCGGACCCACCAGCCTTCAACGCTCCGATGTTGACCTTCGACGGCCATGCGTTGATGAAGTTGTACCGAGCCTTCTCACCGAGGGCGTAGTCGTAGACCACGACCGATCCGTTCTTGCGAGCCTCGGTGATATCGCCGGAGTGGACCTTGTCGATCCAGTCCCACCAGCTCTGATCCTCGTTCTTGCCTCGCTTGAGGGTGATGTCGCCCCACTTGCGTGGTCCCGGGATCTTCTTGAGGATCGGCTTGCCGTCCTTGGTGACCTCCTCGTGCTCGATCACCTTGATCTCGGTGGACAGGCCCGACACCTCCTTGAACTGGGCGATCACCTGCCCGTCGATCTCGATCTTGAAGTTGTATGCGCCTAGGGCGTCTTCGGCATCCATGTCAGGGCTCCTTCGTCAGGTCGATATGGCGTAGCTGGTTGGAGGTACGGGATCACTCGGTGACGTTCGCCCCACCGCTCGACAGTTGGGCGAGACGGAACACGACGAACTCGGCGGGCTTGACTGGGGCAACACCGATCTCGACGATCACCTGACCAGCGTCGATCGAGTCGGGCGGATTGGTCTCCGCATCGCACTTGACGTAGAAGGCGTCGTCAGGAGTTGCGCCGAACAGAGCACCGTCTCGCCAGAGGCCGAGGAGGAACCCACGGATCGTGCGAGTGATGCGCTGCCACAGATCCAGGTCGTTCGGCTCGAAGACCACCCACTGGGTGCCGTTGAGGATCGACGACTCCATGTAGTTGAACAGGCGCCGAACGTTGACGTAGCGCCATTCGGAGTCGCTGCCGTCAAGGGTGCGAGCACCCCACACCCGTACTCCGCGGCCGGCGAACGAGCGAATGACGTTGATGCCCTCGGGATTCAGCTGATCGTGCTCGGGTCTCGTGACGTTGAGCTGTACGTCGACCACCCCTCGCAGCACCTCGTTGGCAGGAGCCTTGTGTACGCCGCGGGTGTCGTCGTTGCGGCCCCACATGCCTGCGACCGCTCCGCTCGGGGGGACAAAGTCGACTTCGCCGGTTCCGGGGTCGAACATCTTCACCCACGGCCAGTAGAGGGTGGCGAACTTCGAGCTGTAGCCGGCCTTCTCGTTGCGCCACTCCTTCACTTCTTGCGCGTTGAGACCAGGAGGCGGATCCAGGATCGCCATCCGATCGCCCATGTTCTCGCAGTGATCGATGATCGCCTGCTGGATGACCTGGACGCCTTCGAGGCTGATCGCCTCCTGCTTGTAGGCGGCCATGATGTCGGGCGCGAGCACCATCGTGATGCCCTCGATGGCTTCGAGGCCTCCCAAGCCCGACCGGTCGGCAGCACTTCCAACGACCTCGTCCGTCGACTCGATGTTGCCAGCAGGCACCAGCGCACCGCCGCCAGTCAGCTCGACCGAGCCCGGGGCCGGGACCCGTTCTGCGCCGGTGGCCGAACCGATCTCCTCCAGGTTGATCACGGCGGACCGTTCGTTGACCAGTGTGCGGGCGTTCTGCTTGCCTCGCTTGGTGGTGAGGTTCTCCCACCGTTCCAGTTCCTGGGGGCCTCGACGCACGATCAGGCTGAAGGTCTCGCTCTCTGCGTCTTGGCCTTCGGGCACCGGATCACGTACGACCTCGACGGTCACTCCGTCACCGGCCGAGCCGGCCTCAAGCGACTTGACTCGATAGGCGGCGACCCCCGGCTTCGTCGCGCTGACGAGGTCGGCGGCCGCAACAGGCGCTTGGCCATTACCGCTGTTGTCGGGCGCACCGACGCGCACGACGTAGCACGCGCCGCCTCCGTTGTTGAAGTAGCTGTAGACGCTCAGCGGCGTGTAGGCCCCGGGGACGAAGTCACCGAAGGTCGCAACGTATTGGCCCCAGTTCGAGACGAGCGTCGGCTGGTTGGTGGGTCCCGTCGCAGTGACGCCGACGAATGCGGCGACAGCTGTTCCCACCCCTTCGATTGGGCGAGACCCGGCTTCCAGCTCTTCGATGTAGACACCCGGCGACAAGTAGTTCGGCATGAGCGCTCACACTCCCGGTTCGACTTCTGGTTCGACACCGAGAGCTTCCCAAGACACTGCCCGTCTGCGCAGTGGCGCATGACTGGAAGATCGGGCAACTCGACCTGCCCGATCGGGCACCGCTGGCTTGGTGATCTGAAGGTCACCGGCCAGCGGCCCTCAATTCCGTGACCTGTTGCACCAGCCGTTTGGCAACATCTTCCGGTGGCAGCAAGGGTGACGAGCCTTTGGCGAGCACGTCCTTGCCGGTCGCGTCAGTCCAGGTCCACGAGTAGTCCCGGAAGAGCTGAACGTTCAGACGAACAACCCGTTTGAGTTCCACTCGGAGGGTTGCGTATCCACCGGATGGTGGCGACCCCTTGTATGGCCCGGCTTTCGGCTCCATACGTTGAAACGCCCTCGCAACCGCGTCAGCACGAGGGACTGGTTGCTGTGCAAGCGTGTGCTGACGTGATCGCTGACGGAAGAGTTCGTCCTTGATCGTCTTTCGCTGGCTATCGGCGGCATCTTGGATGCGCCCAAGTGTTGGACGTACGTCGTCCGAGGTGCCCCGAACTGTGCCGTACATCTGGGCCTCACCGACGACCGCTTCGTTCGTTGCCAGCGAGGACCTGAGGGCTTGGTGGTCCACGAGTTGCTCCAGGCGGAGCATCGCTTCGGTCTTCTGATCAGGAGAGCTGCCGCTCGCCGGGTCGAGAACCCAGCGCGGATGTGACACCATGTCGTTCAATTCCTGCTCGCCCGGATCCGAACGGTCCTTCGTCGCCTTAGAACCGAAGTAGTTCCAAACCGTCGGTGAGTCGTTGTACCAAGCCCCCCCACCAGGCGCACCGGTGAGACCCATCGCTCTGAAGAGGCGATCGACGAACACCCGAGGAATCACATGCTCTCTGAAGAGCTTGAGCTCCGACCGACCGGCGATTTCGTTTCCCTGGTCGTCAGTGTGCTTCTTGGAGCGTGGGTCTTGCACGAGATCAGCCGAGTACGGCTTGATGAGACCAACCAACACCTCGCCCGTGCCATCTCGTCGGGCATGGCCAGTCGGGCCATGTGTCGACTCCATAGCATCAGGCTCGGCGCCCTCTTCACCGTCAGGGGTCTTTGCGTCGGTGATCTGCTTCGAGCGGTCGATGCGGGCTTCGACGGCCCAGTGTTCGCCCGCCGGCTTCACGCCGAGATAACCGACACCGCGCCGTAGTTGGATGACCTTGAGCTTCGGTTCCAAGGTGAGCCGACGGACCTTCTCGCCGGCATAGGCGTTGACCGCCCTGGCCCCGGAGTCCAGTGCGAGCTGAAGGCGCTTCTGTTTGCCCTCCGGTGAGTCGTCACCGCCGTAGACCCGCCGCTTGGCCGACTGGACCTTGCGTTCGCCCCAGGCCTTGGCCTGGCTGATCTTCTTGCGACCGTAGGCGACGCCCTTCTTCACCCCACCGACGAGTTTGCGCCCGACACCCGAGCTCAAGAGCCTGCGACCGAACGACAGTGCCTTGCCGACCACCATGTCCACGACCTTGTTGACGGGTCGACGCACGGCCGTGATCACCTCTCGGACCTTCTGTCCGAGGCCACCGATGCCGAGCAGGCTGGCCAGGAACCCGATCACGACAGGCAGCGCCTGGCTCAACGCGTTCTCCACCGCCTGTGCCGCTGGACCGAGGGCACCCTTGGCGATGGCCATGACCGACCCAGTGATTGCCTTCAGCAACCCGACGAGGCGACTTGCGTTGTTCCAGAACCACTGCACGAGGTCGACGATCGCCTTGCAGATCTTGATGAAGCCGGCCACCGGGTTGAGGAGCCCGATCAGCCAGGTGACGCCGGCCATGATCACCCGCGTGATCAGGAACTCCTTGAGCTTGCCGACGACGAGTTCCCAGAGGTTCGCGACCTTCGACGCAATCAGCTTCCACAGCGCGATCGGCCCTTCGCGGACCAGCGATGTGAGGATCGCCACGCCCGATTCGATCCGGCCGAGCACCTTCTCGCCCGCTGGTCCGAGCTTCTTCACGATCCGACTGCGGATGTTCGCCCATGTGAGCCCCAGCACCTGGAGCACGAGGCCGATGATTCCTCGGAGATCGAAGCGCTCCGGCATGGTGATGCCGGCCTCGCCTGCGGCTCCGGTGAGCCATGCGAACAAGCCCTTGCGGAGGTGGCCACCAATGTTGGCCACGAAGTTCTTCAGCCCCTGACCGATCGCCGTCGTCAGGTTGGAGAAGAACCGTTTCGGATTGGCGATGATGGTCGCCACTGCCGATGCGGCGCCAGCCAGAGCTGCGAGCAGCGCGTCCTTCAGCTTGCGGATCGTGTCGATGACGGCTGCGATCTTGGCTTTCGCCGCTCCCCACAGACCGCGGTTGGCGGCCTTCAGCTCCTCGACCTTGGCGTCGACCTCGCTACGGGCTGCGGCGTACTTGTCGGCCACGACCTGGACCAGGGCCTGCTGCTTGCTGTTCACGTCCTGATCGAGGGCGTCGAAGCGAGCCTGCACCTGATTCTGCAGCTCATTGCCCACGGACTGAAGGTTGCGCGGCAACGATGCCACGTACTCTGCGACCTCTGCCCGCCCCCGGGCGATGCGGGCCTTGGCCGCAGTGAGTTCGCGGGCCACGATGTCGGCAACACGCCCGATCACCTTTCGCATCTCGACGAGATACAGCTGCCGGGCCCGGTCGAAGATGCGATTGGCTTCGGGTGGAGGATCGAAGATCTTGTCTTTCGCCCACTTCAGCTTGCCGCTGATGCCGCTGTAGCGATCGTCCTTCCACGCTGCCATCTCGCGTTTGTGGGTCGTCTCGAACAGCTGGCGGGCCTGGGACTCGCCTCGGGAGAACTCGGCGTCGACCAGCCCGTCGAGGCCACTCAGAATCGCAGTGGTTTCGTTCTTGGTCGTGGCGTGAATCGCTTCGACACGTGACGCGACCTGTTGACGAGCGTGCTCGTCACGGCCCTTCGATCCCGTCTTGGCCGCCACCACCGATGCATCGGCGGCCGCCCGCGAGGCGCCCATCGCAGCAAGGCCCGACCCTTCCGCTTGGCGGGCCTGGGCCCTGGCCCCTGCGAGCACCTGGGCCTCAGCGGCCCGAACTGGGCCCGGCGCGGTTCGCGAGTGGGCGTCACCCGCCCGTTTCGCATCGAGCGCGTCGAGGAACTGGGGCTCTTCCGACGCCGCAAGCTGTTGTTCAGTGAGTCCCTCGCTCTTCATCTGGCCGGCGACCGCGGCCGGTTCGGCCGACATGTCGGTTGCCGACGCGGGACGCCGAGGGGGCATCGCCTGGGCGGCCCCCACGCTGGTCGGTGGGGCCGGCGTCGCAGCCGGCGGCATCGGCCGCACGGCTTTCTCCGATCCTCGAGCCGGGTCCGGGGCTGCGTCGGTGGCGTGGGAGACGGCCGCCGATGCGCCCTCGGTGTTGGATCCGACCTGCGACTGAACCTCGCTGCGAACCTCACCCATCGCACCCGACCCGGACATGTCGTCGGCGTCCTCGAGCGTCTTCGGAGCCTTGCGGGCGATCGCTGCCTCGACGGCGGCGACGAAGGCCCCTCGGTCGAATGCCCCAGCCGGCGCCGCGTCCATGTCGCCGACCTGCGCCGCCTTGGCCCCGGCCGCCCGCTCGTTGGCGGGTCCGACGGCAGCCGCCTTGGTCTGCGCGACGTGGGTGCCCACGGGAACCGTTGACGACAAGCGTGCGCCGGCCCGGGCTGCTCGAGCCTCGAGCGCAGCAACAGGGTTGGGCTGGGGTGAGGGCTCAACGCCTGTGGAGGTCGACTCGTTGCCGATGCCAGGGGTCGCCCGGGGCGAGCGTCGATCTGCCTGGCCAGCGGCGCGACGGGCTCCTGGTCGGGCCGGTTCCGCGCCCCGGTCAGCTTCCCGGCGGCCATCAGCCCTGCTCGTGTCCTGGGTTCGGCCTGCCCCTTCACCGGCCGCAGAGCCCCCCTCAGCGGCTGGAGTGGGGCGTGAGCCTGGGGTCGACCGATCCCGCTCGCCTGACGTGATCAGCGGGACGGCCCGGACGCCTCGCTGGCCGGGTTGTGGTCGAGTTGCTCGTCCCTCGGCCGGGCCGGGTGGGCGCGCTGCAGCGTTGCCCGCCGCAGAGGCGACGAGCGCCCGCGCCGCACGGTTGCCAGCACTGCGCTGGATGACGAACACCGCCTCGGCCCGACCGCGAGCAGCGGCTGCGCCGATGTGCGTGCTGTCAGGAGAACGACGAGCCTCCTGATTGCTGGACGCCGGGTGTGTCGACCGGGTCCGAGTCACAGATCACCCTCCACGTTCTGCACTACATCACCTCTTCGTCCTCCTCCTCACGATCGATCGCCGAGGGCATCACCTCTTCGTCCTCCTCCTCACGATCGACCGCCGAGGGCATCACCTCTTCGTCCTCCTCCTCACGATCGACCGCCGACGGCATCACCTCTTCGTCCTCCTCCTCACGATCGACCGCCGAGGGCATCACCTCTTCGTCCTCCTCCTCACGATCAATCGCCGAGGGCATCACCTCTTCGTCCTCCTCCTCACGATCGACGGTCGCAGCTGGAGCGTTCGACGCCGCAACTGCGTCACCGACGCTGCGAGCCTCCCGTTCGTGTGCGTCATCGGGATGGCTCACCCTGGATTCGCCCGCCCCCAC